>CAZLQY010000006.1:0-78534 GCA_964561965.1 uncultured Verrucomicrobiales bacterium | reverse complement strand
TCAGAATATTAATAGAAACGCCAAATCACTGGCAACGTTTAGGAGACCACTTCATTTTTTTTTGGATGCAGCCGAATTAAAGACTCACGTTACTAATGTGATTGAGAAGGCAAAAAGGATGGGAATAGAGTTTGAGTAATCCACCCGCTAACCCCGTCGGCGAAACAAACTCCACCTAAGCCGTCCAGCAAACCCGCTCCGTCACGCTGCCTGCTGGCTCGCAAACTCGCTGGTCCTTGTTCGAGTGGCGTTGCACTAGTCTGCGTGGTTCTAGCTATCGCCAATTTCAGTCGAACCCCTCACCTTCCAAAGCATCTTAAAGCTTTCTTTTAAGACAAAGACAACTAAAATACCCAGCAATGACTCATTGGCACATCATCACCTATTTATTGTTACTATACACACATAGTACGCTAGCACATGCCAAGGTAGAGCAACAACAACCAAGCAGTCTCTACCACGTCCACCACCTCAGTATAGACCATGACGGAGACGGGAAAGAAGATGAGAAACTCAGCGGCACACACGAACACCCCTTCTGGGATGCAGAAGCCCAACAATGGGTAGAAATGGGCACACTCCAAGCAGGCCAGAAACTACAGCGACTAAGAGGCAGCATAAGCCAAGTCCTAAGCAACAACCGCCAAAACGCCCCACCCGGAGAAACCTTTACAACCTATAATTTTGAAGTCGAAGACTTCCATACCTACTTCGTGGGGGAATCAGGCGTTTGGGTGCATAATACTGGAGAAGCACCCTGCGAGAAATTCTTTAGGATCTTTCAAAAGCTATTGAATAATAGTAACAACCCGGGGGGGGCGTGCATTTAACAAGCTTAATTCGGCAACACCAAACGTAACACAACCATTCTAAATGAGAATGCTCTGGGGGGCAATTGACCAAGAGATTCCTCGACTAGCCGCAGAAAACAATCAAATTTACTCCGAAAAAAAGTGACAAGTCCATTTCGAGACCTAAGTGTAAGCCACCCCATCTTGAAACCAGTTTGAAGGTGGAATACACTACAAACGATAAAACGATTCAAATAGATTCACGCTCAACAAACTGATCGATTTGTGTTTGCTTATGCTTTTCGTAGATTGTTTCTATTTTTAGATAATCTTCGTTTTTTGATGTTGATAACTCTGTTCCATTAAATTCATCAACCGCCTGTACTCCGCGTAACGAGTTTGTTATAAATAGCCCGCCGGCATGATCCAGCTCTTTTGGTTCTATGACACGTTCTTCGCATTCTATTCCCTCAGCACGGCATAGCTCTAGAATGATAGCTCGCGTCACCCCTGGTAAACAACCACTATGTAATGATGGAGTCACCAAGGCCCCATTATGAAGCATAAATACGTTAGACGTAGCTCCTTCACATACATTTCTACGTGTATTCAGAAAGAGTGCCTCATCCGCACCAGCAGCTTGAACTTCTCTCAACGCTAAAATATTGTCACCATACGATGTTGTCTTGAGCCCTGCTAACGGGCTGGTGTCATTACGGCGATATGGCACTGTCATTAACTTCGCCGGTATCTTTCTCTCTACCGCGGCATTGACTACGATCGTTACAGAATCTGCTACAGTAATTCGGACCCGTGCGAACTCACCTAACAAGTTATAGTGTGTTAATAATTGATGTATCCCTGAACGCAAATCTGAAGGATGAACTGGAGGGCGATCCAGCCTGATCAAGGCAGAGCGAAGTCTATGCATATGTTGATCAAAGTCTATAACACAACCGCGATAGGAAGCCATCGTTTCAAAAAGCCCAAGCCCTAAACCAAAACTCTTATCTAACACTGAGATACACTCTAAAGCGACTAACTCACCATCACACCAACAAATCTCATTCATCATCCTGAGCCTTTTTCTCCTCTCTATTGCCCTGTGAGTTACTATTGGAACTACCAAATAATCCTCCTAAGCCTTCACCCAATAAGCCTGCTCCTGCTTCAATGAAGCTGCTAGGAGCCTGAATCGCCTCTGAATCAAGTATTCCTCCTGCTTTATCGCCTAACACATCTGAACCTGCTTTTAGCAACTCATTCGGCAACTGAGTAAACTCTATTGGTAATGAGAGGCTCTCTAGAGTTTCTCCTGTATACTTTAGTACTTGAGCACCTGTCTCAGGAACGATTTCAAACATTCTCATACCTGCGGCAATCAGCATACGGTTACTCAAATCTTCTTCTAAGGCCCCAATCGTTCCCCCTATCTTCATAGATGCCCATAGAAGCTGATCTTTTCCCTTTGTGAATACTTTTGTCTCTGCTCCCGGAATATGACTCAGCACTCCTGGCACTACACCGAGTTGAAACAATCCATCTAATTGACGGTCTTGTATGCTCAACCGCCCTTCTAAGCGCATAAGGCCATCACAATGAAGATAGATGTCACTCAACTGCAAGGCCCTATCACTATATTTATAGTTACAGTGGAATTTTGAAAATCTCAGACGCCTAAACTGTGAGGAGTCCGCATAAGCAGCTATTTTATCTAATACGGGAAGAGCTGTCAAAAGCCCCTCTCTGATCTTTAACTCACCACTCATCTCTGGACTCTTACCAGATGAGCCTTCCACTAACAATTTAACCGCAAGCTCTCCTTGCAGTTTTTGAGCCCATTCTTCAGAAAGGAAGTCTTCACATTCTGCACCTAATAATGTGCCCTGATAACGAAACCTTCTATCGGTTATAAAGGAGTGCTCACCACTCAACTTTAAAACAGCATCATCATACATACGTGCATTCAAGGAGTGTAGGTATAATATATTGTCACGATAATTAAATTTTGCGGATGTTAGACTCCCTTTCTGCAACCAAGGGTTTGAAAATTCCATACTCCCCTCTTCCAGATCCAAAGAAATAGCATTGGTGTGAAACTCGACTGAAACTCGACTATCTGACAACTGATGCCGCAGGCCATCACTCTGTGTATAACCCAAATGAAGCTTCCCAATATTCATGTCAGATAGTTCCGCACGTTCTGGCAAATACTTCTGATACCAGGCGACTTTATTTTCTGAATGACCTAGGCTTGGTTGAGCGACCTTCTCTTCCACTGGTTCACGTTCTGCTCCTAGCTCTAGATCTAACGAGGATAGATTGAAATCGCTCATCTGCCACGTATCTGACCATATACTGCCCCAATCAACCGTTAATTCTAATTGTCTAGCGCGCATACTATGGATGAGCCCATTACCTTCTCCTTCAAATTGATCTGAAAGAACAGATTGAGATTTCCACTGCAATGGATCTAACTCCCCATCAACACGTATCAGTTGCTCAACCTTATCACTCACCAAGTGGCGAAAAGAGTCTCCTCTCAAATAGGACTTCACAGAAAGGTACGCCATGAAACTACCCAAAACCAAGAGAGCCGCTATGACAATACCTAGGCGTACAGCAAAAGAAGTCTTTCTTCTCTCCCTGCCCTCCTTTTCTTTAGAAACAGTGCCTTGGCGACGTGACATGCCCTAATCCATGCCTTAGATAGAACGATTTCTCAAGAATTCTTCTGGTCAAACCGGAAAATATATTTTGGTGTAACCTTACTGTATTTTTAACTTAGTTTATTAACATCGTGCTAGAACTTACCGACCTTTGTTTCACAATTGAAAAGGACAATCAACTTATCAATCTGGTTGATCGTGTTACACTCACCGTGCCTTCTAGGCACTTTATGGCCATAGTCGGCCCCTCTGGCTGCGGCAAGACAACTCTACTCAACACCATAGCGGGGCTGAACCTAGAATCAGAAGGGATGATTTCTTGGAATGGAAAAGATTTGGCTAAAGATGGTGATATCGACCCTGTAGAACTTGGCTATGTACCTCAGTTTTCTATTGCTTATGAAGAACTCACTGTAGATGAATCTATCGAAGCAGTCACAAAACTACGTGTAAAAACGAAAAACCTAGATGAACTGGATCACCGGATTGACCGAGTCTTGGAAGAAACAGGCCTAAGTGCTATTGCTGATCGCCCTGTGAAAGTCCTCTCTGGAGGCCAAAAACGCAGACTTGGGCTAGCTATGGAATTAGTGACGGATCCAAAGCTTCTCTTATGCGACGAAGTGACATCTGGCTTAGACCCCAGATCTGAACGAGACATTGTCCGCCAGCTCCATCAACTTTCGCGTAATGATGGGCGAATCGTCATCTCTGTCACCCACTCCCTAGCTCACCTTGAGCTCTACGACTCCATTTTAGTCCTACATGAAGGTAAAGTAGCCTACCATGGGCCTTCTAACGGGTTAACACATTATTTTTCCGTTGAAGATACAGAAGAAATCTACCCGAAATTAGCACAACAAAGCTCCGAAAGCTGGAGGAAATCATGGGTAAAACACCGCGATACGTTTTATACTAAGATGGAAGCCCGCCGTAAACAAACCATCAAGACTGAAAAACTAGAGACCTCTTCAAAGCCTATTTCTGACTCCGCTGAGATGTCTGAGACTCAAGCTATCGAAGAAGACGATGAAACTGTAGACACCCCATCCAGTGACTACACTAAGACATCCCGCCGCAGCAAACGCCGCAACGAACATAAAACAAATCAATTCACGCCCGACATTGTAGCTGAAGAAGCAGAAGCTGTGACTGCTCCTGGTTTTTACACTCAGTTCTCAACACTTCTGACGAGGCGCCTTACCATTTTTTTCCGAGACCGTGCCCAGGTCATCCTACAGATCACCATCATGATCTGTTTTCCTCTTTTAGTCGCCCTCTTCGCAGATCAGGCCTCGCCCGCCATGCCCAAGTTTCCAGATCAAATCGAATCACTTTCTGTAGAAGCTGTGAATGCTACTAAGAAAATAGCTGCTGATCGAGCGACACTAGCAGGAGCAGTCTCAGGCATTGTTATGTTTCAGATCGTACTACTCTCTCTTATGGGATCCAATAACTCTGCACGAGAAATCGCTGGAGAAAGGCGCATTATGGAAAAAGAAAAGTTTGGAGGGGTTAGTACAATGGCGTACCTCAGCTCAAAACTTGTCTTCCTCGGTGGGCTAGTACTGGTGCAGTCTATCTGGATGGCTATCTTTGTTCAGCAATTTTGGGTCTTTAAAGATGGTGTTTCTAGCGGGTTTTTGGATCACCTTCTCTTCCTCATCATGGTAAATGCTGCGATCACTTCCATTTGCTTGGGTATCTCTTCGTTAATGAAAACATCTGAGCAAGCCTCCTTACTTTCCATCTATCTCGTCGGGTTTCAATTACCTCTCTCCGGAGCAGTTCTAGCACTACCCTCTCTCGTTGGTTCCATCACAAGGCCTTTCATTGCGGCTTATTGGTCATGGTCAGGTAGTGTCGAAAGTATGGACAACAGCTATCGACAAGCGATCTCTGACATTAATTCCACCCCCCTAAGCCAAGAACAACTCTGTATCCTTGTCCTCTCACTCCACATCATCATAGGAATCGGTGCTGCCTTCATTGGAATTAGACGTCATCAATGGGAACATTAAAATTTTGATGGTAAGGTAGCCTCTTTTGCCATTCTTCTTAGGCGTTTTCACTGGAGAATTTTATAATTTTCTGTAACCTTACTGGGCCAAACCCTATCTATTACTATAGAAGCCAATTTTAAATCACATCATGTCACGACGCTCACGCAGAAACAACAAAAGCCAGAAAAGCTCGATAACATTCCCTACTCCTCTTTTATTAGGAGTCATCGGATTTATCATTGTAGGCTTCTTTGCCAGCAAATTCTTTAGTAAACAAAGCTCCGGCTCTTATTCAGGAGTAGCTATCCTCCCTGTCCCTGACTACATAGAAAACTGCCTCTCCTACCGAAATGGGGAATACCAATTACAGGGAGAAATTACGGAGAAACCAAAATCTGATACAGAGAATGGTCAGCTCATTTTTGTTCGTGTCGAAAACAAGGATGGCTCTGATGTCGAAGAAGTGTCGATCAAAGTCCCCAACAACGTAGGGAAAGTCAACCTAGAGACCAAACATGATTATATCTTCAAAGTCGAAGTTGTTCAAAACGGTTTCCTCATCGCCAAAGACTTTCAACCACTTTAATTCGTTCTAACAATTACTTTCATGAAACCCTTCACTATTCTCCTAGCCATTCTTCACCTACCGGCCTTACTCCCCGCTCAGGTCTATACAAAGCCTACAGTAGAAAGCCCCTCTAGCAGTACAACGACCAACAATTCTAACTCGAGCACGACAGGATCAAGTTCTAAGGGAAGCTCCAACAGCCCTTATGGACAAGAAATCCCTGTCTTTGATCCCTCTAGTGAAACAATCACCCTCTTTGGCCAAACCTATGATATTAAAGACAACCGCTTAGGAGGGCAATTTGAAGCTTACCTCGCTTCCGACGCCTACACAAATGAAGCTGCACAGGATTACCGTGAGGTAATGGGGACAATCCTCGCCATGATTTCTCCAAACAACCCTAACGGGCTGGATGCTAGTTCAGCTTTTAAGCTTCTCCATAAAGCATCTACCTACCCTGGGGATGCTAATATCTGTGATTCACTCGCCAGTTCTATCTATTCTGCCTCACTAGCGCTAAAGGGGAATGACAATAAGCGAGATATCATGTCTAACCTGGACAAGGAAAAGCAGCGGATCATCTATAACATGGGTATCATAGAGAAGAGAACACCTCTGCGCTCTCCTAACCGACAAGAAAGCTCAAATGGTAATGGTTCAGGACAAGCAACTACAAACGCACCCGTACAATCTATAGAATTCACCAATTATCAAAACCGCCTTGTAGAAATCGAAGCTCTCAAGAAAAAGTATGATGGGGAAGGAGTCATTACCCTTGTGCAATCTAAGATTCAGTACCAAGCCCTGATGGTACAGCTCTTTGTTCAACGCCGTTTCGAGCATGTCGTTATCGCAGCTCGGTTTTACAACCAAATTTTCACCGATGGTGACGACAGACTGCGTTTAGACAAAAGATCAGACACCAATAAATTTTTCACAGAAAACATCGGGGTCAACCCCACTATCGCAGGGCTAGATTCTGCAGCGAATGAAGCGATTCGAAAAGTCCAAACTCTAGTTAACGCCTTCGATAACAATATAACAACAGGGAGAACCCACTCCGCGGCAAAACGACTCACAGAAGCTTATGCAATCGGAGAATTTTTACCAATCGTACAAACCCTCCCATTAGAGAAAAAACATAAAATCCTAAATTATGTCCAAAAATCTAACATGCTTGTACAAGCGATCAGTAGTAAAAATTTCACTGATGCAACTCGCCTTAATAATGAGCTCAAAGCGACAGCCTCAGATTTCACCGAAGCAGCTAAAGTAGAATCGGCAATCTTTGCACACACCTCAGGTTCTGACTCTTTCATTCAAGAAGCTAAATTCGCCCTTCTTGATAAAAATATGGAAGTATATAAGGAGGCCCTTAAAAATGCCATCCAGCTATGGCCTACCAATCCTAAAATCAAAGAACTCCAGAACCGGATTGACCGGAAACTCGACGAAGGTGAACGATCCACTAATATGCTCTCTAACGCAAAAGAGGATTTTGACCGACTCATCAGCGACGAGAACTACCGTAAAATATTTGACCGTGAAAATTACATCCGTTTTGCCAGCGCCTTCGGGCAAAGTAATGATACCGAAAGATTGAAGCAACTCGAAGAAATCGCTGGTAGTTTCGAACAAATCGAGAAATCCCTAGCTGCAGCAGAAGAGCTAGAAAAAGAGGGCCAAACACATGCTGCCTGGGAACGCCTCTTTGAAGCCCAACAAATCTATTATGACGACCGCCTACTGAATCAAGAAATGGCAAGACTCAGCGGAGAAGTAGCCACCTTCACGAACGCTCTAACACGAGCTAGATCCTTAGAAACTAGAGAAAACAATCCTCAATCAGGCTCTGCCTTATCATATTACCTCAAGGCACGCCGTATCCACCCTGGTAGCAAGTTAGCAAAAGAGGGTATTAAAAGACTCGTTGACCTCCAATTCCATGGCATCGAATCACAACCAAAAACCACCAAAGGTAAAACCTCCGACGATGAATTTGAGAACTTTTAACAAGAAAGCTTACCATCTCCCGTTTCTCATTCCCCCTTTCCCTCATCATCACAGTTAACTTCGACTAACTCATGGGGCCATGAGAGATGAACAAATTTTCAAGACTTCTTACTTCTCACTTGCCCCTATTCACACTGTAAATACACTGACTAACCATGGATAGTGACGACGTCTTATGTGATCTTTTTTTTCAGTTCCAACAAACCGAAAAAAACGCTTCCCCCCGTACCATCCGAAATTATTCCCAGGCACTCACTGCATACCGCCTTTATAGGGGAGAGGACTTCCCTGGTTGGAAGCTCTGTACCGCAGACCACTTCCGCACGTGGCTCTTCGAATGTATGAAACTAGAGCTAGCACGTTCCACTATCCGTCTACGCTTTTCAGCACTCAGATCCTTTTATAAATTCCTCGTCCACCGGCAGGGGCTCTCCATCAATCCACTGCAAGACGTGCAAATGCCCAAACTCGAGCGGAAATTACCAATCGTACTGAACCAAGCTCAGATCACGGAACTCCTCGAGCTACCACTCCATACCCCTATTAGTAAACAAGCGCCTAATTGGATCAGCCTCAGAGATGCAGCCATCCTTGAGCTATTTTATTCCACCGGCCTCAGACTATCAGAATTAGTCGCCATCGACTTTTCTCACTTTGATGTCTTCAATGAATCACTAAAAATCACAGGAAAAGGAAACAAACAACGCATCCTTCCGATCGGCTCTCATGCCATCAAGGCGATAGAAAACTATCTAGCCCTTGTCAAACTCCCCAGTGAAGGCCCCCTCTTTGTCAGTAAACTCCGCCGCCGCCTATCGACAAAAGCTGTAGGAGACCTTCTTAAAAAATACCTGAAGCTCTCTAGCATCTCATTTCATATCACTCCCCATAAGCTCCGTCACTCATTCGCGACACACCTTCTGGACAACGGGGCAGATCTCCGCAGTGTCCAGGCCCTTCTAGGCCACGCATCTCTCTCTACCACACAAATTTACACTCACGTGACGAAAGAGCGACTCAAAGAATCTTATAACAAAGCCCATCCCAGAGCAAAGGTGTAAAAGGGCTTGCATCTCCCCACCTGCTACCCCCTACTCCCGCCATGTCTACAAACGATCAAGTCGACGAAACATCAAAGTTCAACCCTCTCGCAGGTTGTTCCATTTTCATTGTCATCCTCCTCATGATCAGCTTTCTAACCATCATGTTCGTCTGGCAGGGGGGAGAACACGAAGATGCTATTCATGCGATTACCGAAGAGCAAAAAGTACTCACAGCAGTAGCGCCTACGATTCATGAAGAGTCAACAAAAGCACTGGAGTCAAAAATTACCACCTTTGCAGAAGCCGTACGCGCTAAGAAAAAAACAACTCTCACGCTAGACTGTGACGAGCTCAATCTACTCATCGCCCACTACGACCGCCTTCAGGCACTCGAGAGCAAGCTCTACGTTACAGAAATAAAAGAAGGCCTCATTCACGCAGATATAGGCTTTCCCGTCCGTGCTGATGCCAGCTTTGGTGCGTTTATCAAAAGCCTCTTCGCTGATAATAGTG
Organism: uncultured Verrucomicrobiales bacterium; assembly: GCA_964561965.1. GTDB lineage: Bacteria > Verrucomicrobiota > Verrucomicrobiia > Verrucomicrobiales > Akkermansiaceae > Rubritalea. Next base: position 68,934 of record CAZLQY010000006.1, on the reverse strand, counting down.
AGGGAGCGATGCGTTACCTCAATGGAACAATGACGATGAAGCCTGAAATCGTACAAGGCTCCGTCTTTCCTAGAATCACCACCATAACTCCTAACAACGGCCATGCGGTACCAGAGAAATACATTCGAGAGTTCCCCACCTTCCTCTTCACAGAATACCGCAATGATGAGACATTAGCTTACGTTCTTCACGAGATGGATGAAGTCACTCTCAGCAACGGTAGTATCCATATACTTAGTGATCCTTCACTTACTCCAGCGGAAGCCCACGTAACAGAGAAAGCTTACAATGACAAACTCATCTCAGCAGCAGCACTGTTCGGCCTCTTTGTCTTCATTTTCATCACTAGCATCCTCTTCATTCGCTGGGCCAAAAAGCGGAAGCAATAAGCAAATATTTCCATTTCACTACAGGCCTAAATCCCTTTCTGTCTACAATATCTATAGCCTTTAGGCTCGACCTTCTAGCAGAGACTCCGTTCAATCATCTTTACATGGAATTGCCCTACCAGCTCAGTATTCACGGAGTCGTCGACTTTCAAACCATCGATCGGTCCATCTACACCCACATCATCTCCATTTGGCATCCCAATCCCAATTTACAAGTATTTCAAGAAAACATGGAAATTGGGTTTCCTCAGAGCCAGATCCATTTTTCTATTTTTAATGATGTGGAGCATGAGCAAGCCCGTGGGCCTCGCACAGAGGATATTCAATCATGCCTAGAATACGCTAAAACTATCCCCAAAGGAGCCCACCTCTTAGTTCATTGTATGGCTGGGATATCACGTTCCACGGCCACAGCCATGGCCATCCTCGCAGACTACCACGGAGATGGTCATGAACTAGAAATCGCCACTTATATCCGGGAAATAAGACCTCAAGCAAACCCCAACAGACTCATTTGTGCTCTGTCAGATGACCTCCTAAATACAAATTTAGAAAACGCGGCAAACGAAGTCTTCGGTTATTCGTATGGGGAGACGAATAAAGGCTGGGAGCAAGAAGAGCACTAAAACCCTTTTCTAACCTCTTATTAGCGTTAAACGATTCGCTATCCACCTCAAGCTTTCGATCACGCCTTTAAGCATTTAGAGTTCCCTCTTTCTTATCTGATCGATTCGCAAAGAACAACCCACAAACTAGAGTGACAATCGTCGTCAAAGGCCACATCCAGACAAACCCAAACGTGGCTACTACGCTCTCATTGACTATCTCATAGGTTGGTAACTTCGCTAACCAAGTAATATCCACATCTTCCTTCTTTAAGAACACCCAAAAGTCCATTCTAACAAACATAGTCATCACAAAAGAGAGTGCAAAACCGACACTCAAGCCCAAGGCATTCCCACGCCCAAGGAGAGCACACAAGAAAATACCCAACATAGGCCCCATCGTATAAGCCGTCATCCCAAAGGCCAATGGCAACACGGGAATATCATCTGCTACAGAGGCCAGACCAATCGTAAACGTGGTTAAAATGACTCCCCATAGAATCACTAATATTCTCGATTTCGTCACAAGATTTAATGATTCAAGCTCCTCATCTGACTTCTTCTCAGGGTGATAGATGAGAGACAACGTCGTCTGACTCAACGCCGCTAAAATAGAATCTAGGCTACTAATAGCCGCAGCAAATACCCCCGCTAGAATCAAGCCAGATAAACCAACTGGCAGGGTCTTCACAATCCACATAGGGAACACATTATCTCCCTTAGAAACCTCAGCGACATTTGACATTCTCATACTAGAACTCTCAGTCGCACCCACTTCTCCATCTAATAGATTAGGGTGCCCCAGCCTGGGAGCTTCTGCTAAGACCTTTTCAGAACGAGCTAATAACTCTTCCTTGCTCTCCCCCTCCTGTTGTTTCAAATTCATCACTACGACACCTTCTTGTGGTGTAAACGGATTCTTATCATAATGAACGACTAAGGCTGCACCCACCAGTAGCATCATAAGAGTCATCAACTGCCCAGCAGAGCTCCACACCAGAGCCTTTGAAGCAGCCTTGGAGTCCTTACAACAGAACATCCTCTGAGCATTCAATTGATCAACGCCAAAGGCCGTTAAATTCTGAAATGGAACGGCTAAAATAGCAACCCAGAGCGTAAACTTCAATTCCGCACCAAACCCCCAGCGAGCATCCCAAGTCTTCGTGCGACCAAAGGCCTCCGCTGAGCCCCAATACTCAGCCCAGCCTCCATCTAAGGAATGAATCACCCAAAACAAGGTCAATAACCCACCTAACGTAAATAGAAAGAACTGCATCACATCCGTCCAAATCACAGTTCTCATACCTCCCATCAACGTCCACCCAATCGCGAAAATACCAATCGCCACAATACACAGCTCGATATCAAGACCAGTCACCACCTTCAAAGGAATAGCCGCGACGAAGACCCTTACACTCTGACCTAAAATACTGCCGATGGTGAACACCACTGTCGCCAACTTCTTCACAGCAGGTCCTATTCTCCGCCCCATGTAGTCATAGGGACTATAAATATCATTTTCATAAAATTTAGGGACAAACCATTTAGCCACAATCAAGCGCCCCATGACAGAACCCAAACCCCAAAGTAAATAGGTGAAATCCCCCTTCAGTGCAAACAATGTCCCAGCTACTCCAATAAAGGTCACCCCAGATATCTCCGTTGCTATAATAGAACCACTGACAGCCTGCCACGGTAGAGAACGCCCGCCTAAGAAAAAATCACGAATGGTCCCCTGTTTTCCCCGCATCATATGCCCTACCACTGTTGTCAGCAATAAATAGCCAACAATGACAGCCCAGTCCCAAACAGTGAATAAATCCTTAATCGCAGATTCCATAGGAATCAAAAGCTATCCAGTCTCTAATAATTGTCCATCTCAGCTTTTCTAAATTTCAGATCCTAACGTGCAATAATGATGCCAAAAGCGCGATTCCGATCGTTCCATTCACTCATTCCACTTCACGCTTCTTCACGGAGAGTATGTTCACTCAGTATCTCTTCTTAACTTCCTCGACTTATAAAATAAAATATAGATCCTTCCATCTTGACCGTACTTATCTCGATCCTCATATTTAAGCCGACTTAGCCCCTACTACCTCTCAACAGCTAAATAACAATCAATCATCATCATGACGACATCTATCCAATCTGTTCTCACTGCACTTTTCACACTCACTGCACAGATAGTATTAGCCCTCCCTGAAGACCTCGATAAGACTGTCTTTTCAGGCCCAGAAATCACGCCATGCCCAGCAGCCCTCTGTGCAGCGGCTAACGGAGATGTCTATGTCGCTGTGGATCTCAATGGATCATTGGCCAGAGATCCAGGTAAAGGCCGCATCATTAAATTAAGAGATACCGATAACGATGGGATAGCAGATGAGCATACCATATTCGCAGAAATCGATAATGTACGAGGGTTAATCTCATTTGGTCATAAACTCTACGTACTGCACACCGTCATCCCTAAGGATACAGGAATCACAACTGGTATGCACCTTAGCTTACTCCAGGACACAGATCATAATGGGATAGCAGATGAAGGCAGGAAAACCCTCATATCAAATGTCTCTACACTCAAGCATAACCAAGAGCGAGGAGCAGATCACACAACGAATGGCATTCAAATGGGCATTGACGGATGGATTTACATCGCCGTAGGTGACTATGGATTCGTCGATGCAGAAGGAACTGACGGAAGAAAACTCACAAATCTGGGTGGAGGTATCCTACGCGTACGCCCTGATGGAACAGAAATGGAAATGTACACACAAGGTATGCGTAATATCTATGATGTCGCTATTGATCCATTCATGAATATTTTCACACGAGGCAACACCAATGACGGTGGAGGCTGGAATGTTCGGTTCACCCATCACATTCAATCCGGTCATTATGGGTACCCAATGCTTTTTAAATCATTTACGGACGAGATACTTCCAGCTCTAGCTGATGTTGGAGGTGGATCAGGTGTAGGAGCGCTCTTCTTTCAAGAACCTGAGTGGCCTACAAAGTATAACAATGTCTCATGGATGGCTGATTGGGGGCGCTCCAAGCTCATCATTCATCGAGTCACCCCCGATGGAGCTTCTTTTACACAGCAACACGAAGACTTTATCTCCACCTCACAGATCAGTGATGTCGACGTCGATGGCTCAGGCCGCGTCTATCTCTCAGCCTGGGATGGAGCAGGCTTCAAAGGAAACATCAACAAAGGCTTTGTCGAACGTGTCGTTCCTAAATCTGGCTGGTCTTATCAACCGTTCCCAGAACTCAAAAACCTCAACAGCCTTGCTCTATTAGAACTCCTTACTCAGAAAGATAGCGCCAAAGCCCGTCTCACAGCATCCCAAGAATTACTGGAACGCAATGACCCCAAATCTATTCCAGCATTACTTCGTCTTGCGAAAAACGAAGAGATTAGTCTCGAAGGTAGAGTTGCCGCTCTTTTCACCTATGCTCAACTTGGGAAAGAAGAAGCCATCAAAGACTTAGTCTCCCTGACTGAGGACAATCATCTCGCTGAATTCGCACTTCGCGCATTGGCGGACCGAAAGCCTTTGGCTGAACAAATTCCGCTTCATCCATTTCTCTCTGCCATGCATTCCTCTAATCCTAGAATACGTACAACCGCCACAGTAGGACTAGGTCGCCTAGGAAAGGATTCAGCAATCGACAAATTAGTTGAAGCAGCCGTATTACCGCAGAGTGATCCTAATCAAAAAACTGTACCCTATTATTCATCGCCCATCATCTCTGGCCATCAGTCTTATACATTTGATGTCACAGCCAGTTCCTTTAAGCAGATTAACCTCATTAGCTCTTCCCTTGGAGATATAGAAGGCGATCACATCGTCTGGGAGAACCCAAAAATCATTCAATCAGACGGAGTCATCATCCAATCCACCAAAGACTTAAACATCCGTAAAATAAATGCGCAACAGGGCAAACACAAAACCCACCTCAATAAAGACTGCCTAAACAACCCTCTCACAGACAGCAAAGGAAACCCTATTGCAGATGGGATAGGGACTCATGCCGACTCAGTCTTGACTCTCCCAATTCCAAATAAAAGCCTCATTGAAACATTCCAAGTCACAGCCCGTTTCTCTGAAGGATCAAAAGGAAAAGGCAGCGCTCAGTTCTTCATTTCTCCACAACCAGAATTGGCGCCAGAGGAAGGGCCACATGCCAGCCCAAACGAAGCCATCATTCAACCCCACCTCGCAATCAACGCCCTTGTTCAGCTTCATGCAGTAGAACAATGTCTAGCCGCCATCGATGGCCCTAGCCAAGACGGCGTTTTACAAGCCCTCCGCCGAATGCACCAACCTAAGGTGGTCGACGGACTCATTGCCAAATACAAATCTAGTAATGACGCCAAATTAAAACAAAAAATATTCACAGCCCTCGCCCGCCTCTACACAAAAGAAGCCCCCTATGATGGCTCTTGGTGGTGGAAAACCAGACCAGATACACGAGGCCCATACTACGTCCCAGTCCAATGGGAACAATCACCTAAAATCGAAGAGTTTCTTATCTCTGAATATCAAAAAGCCAACTCAGAGCTACGCTTCGAGCTCAAATCCATCGCCGCAAAGCAGCGCACCCATATTGAAGCCATCGATGGTCTAAAAACCGTCAGTGAAGGAGCATCCTTAAAGGGTGAAGTCGGCCGTACATCCATTGAAGACATCATGCTCTCTCTAGATCAAAAGAAGGGTAAAATCAAAAATGGACGTAAAATCATTAACCGCATAGGCTGCGCAGGTTGTCACAACACATCAGCAAAACAACCTGTCAAAGCACCTGATTTAACGTTGCTGCAAGGGCAGAGCAAACACACCATTGCAGAATCTATACTTCGGCCTGGAGCTGCCATCGCTCCAAGCTGGGTCACCCTCGTCATGAAAAACGATAGTAACGTCATGGGCACCCTCGTTACTCAGGACACCACCCACACAGTCATCCATAATATTGCTGGTATCCCAACTACAGTAAAGACCTCTGAGATCAAAGAAACTCAGCCAGGCCCCCCACTCATGACCATGCACTTAGTCGATGATCTCTCCATTCAGGAATTTGCAGATCTCATTGCCTACATGCAAGCCATCAGCAAACCGAAATAACGAAGAACGATTCCATTTCGCCCCAAACAAGAGAAAATTATTAAGAAAAGTAAAATGATTCGCGATTATTTAAAATTTTCTCTTGGCAAACCTCACAATTTCAGCCAAGTTCCCGCCCCGTCGCTAAAGAGCGGCTCGGGAAGACACTTTCAATAATATTTACTATGGTAGCACTAAGACTTAATCGCCAAGGCACTAAGGATCGTCCTTATTACAAAATCGTTGCTGTTGATAGCCGCGCTCGTCGTGACGGTCGCTACATCGAACAAGTAGGTACATATGACCCTATGCAAGACGGTGTTAACTTCAACATTGACCTTGAGAAGGCTGAAAAATGGATTGGTAACGGAGCTCAACCATCCGAGACAGTCTACAGTATTATCAAAAAAGCCCGTAAGGCTGCCCTTGATGTATAAATAGTCTTCGACGACACTCTCAATATCTTTTAAACCTCGCTGGCCAACCAATGAGGTTTTTTTCTATTATCTGATAACATCAAAATTCCTTCACTCTCTCACATATCATTTATGAAATTAAGCCCTTACTTAGCTATAGCCGCATTTCTGTTCTCAACGATCTCACTGCAGGCAGAAAACCGTCCAAACATCCTCTGGATCACAATCGAAGATTGGTCTACCGATCTTTCTTGCTACGGCACAAAAGGGATTCATACACCACATATAGACCAATTGGCGAAAGAAGGCATCCTCTATACGAACGCTTTTACAACATCCCCAGTCTGCTCCACATCACGCTCCGCAATGATGACTGGCTACCACCAAAATTTCATCGGTGCAGAGCAACACCGTGAGCATAACAGACAAGCCCTCCCTCAAGGAATCCTTCCCATTCCTCATCTCATGAAAAAAGCAGGCTATTTCACAGCCCTTATGAGTTGGAAAGTCGACTGTAACTTCCTCCCCAATAAAGCAAGCGACCTCTTTGAAGGTAATGACTGGAACCAAAGAAAGGACAACCAACCATTCTTCGCTCGAATTACCTTTGGTGACACACACCGTTCATGGAAGCGTGATCCACTTCGCCCTATTGATACCAAAGAGATAGAACTCCCCCCCTATTATCCTGACAATGAGTTCTGCCGCCGAGACTGGGCTAATGGCCTCGAACAGGCACAACTCGTCGACCGCCAAGTGGGAGAATTACTGGAACGCCTAAAAGAAGAAGGGCTAGAAGACAACACCGTCATATTTTTCATAGCAGACCACGGCCGTTGTCATATACGCGGAAAACAATTTCTCTACGATCCAGGTATCCGCATCCCAATGATCGTGCGCTGGCCAGATGGTAAAAGGCAAGCTGAAGTCAATAACGACCTCATGGTATCCCTAGATCTCTGCGCAACAGCACTTGATATAGCAGGAATTGCACCATCAATCCCTCTCCACGGGCAAAGCCTTCTTAAAGAACCAAAATCCCCTAGAAAATACATCTACGCCGCTAGAGAGAAAATGGATGAAACTCATGATTCTATGCGAGCCATCCGCTCTAAAGACTTCAAGCTCATTCTAAACCTCATGCCTGAGCGCCCTTATCTGCAATACAATACGTACAAAGAAAACGCTTACCCCATGCTAGCGGAGATGAACATTTTGCACCAACAAGGGAAACTCACTCCAGAACAATCACTCTTCATGGCCTCCAGCAAACCTGAAATGGAACTTTACGATCTCAATAAAGATCCACATGAACTCAATAACCTCGCCAATGACCCTGACCACTTAGACATCAAAACTACACTTCTCTCTGAACTCACGGCATGGAGAAAAGATGTCATTATCGATCAAGGCGTCAGTGAAGAATTTCGCGCAAACGATGCCTTCCCTGAAACTTTAACCTTCGACTCTGTCGAACAATGGGTCGTAGCAAACGAGAATGATTATGACTTCAACAAACTAGGCTGGCCTGCTTGGTACCCCACACGCACACTTGCTAAATGGCAAGAAGCACGTGCTGTTTGGGAAACTTGGGTCATGCGTGATTTATCTGCAACAATGGATCGCCCCGTCATCAGCGAACAGCTACCAGCCCGAAAAACAAAAAAGAAAAAAAAATCAAGCCGGTAAACTACAGCACAGATATCGATACCATAGAACATTCCCCCACACTGGTTTTCAGCGATCATCATCTAATTTCCTCCCTCAATAGGCCGATTCATCCCTCCAAAAGCTGTCTGATAGACTATCACCTGTTCTTCTAACGCAAAAAATTTACCGAACAAACAAATTTGTCTCCTTTTACTAGAAAAATACGATAGATCGATTCTGAGTGCCAATTCTTATTTATTTTAGTACATTCCAGAGCTCATACTTTATCTTTCTTCTGTTGGTTTTTACCAACCTTTGTGATTTGATCGTCAATGTAACTTAACGATGAAAGATCTAGCTTAACACGTCTGTTTATAAATTTCATGACCCATTTCAAGCGTCACACATTCTTATCAACTGCAATTTTCATTGCCGTCACGATTTTTTCTGTACTCACCTCTTCTTGGGCTCAAGAGGTTTCGTTTCAGCATGATGTACGCCCGATACTCTCTGATAAATGCTTCAAATGCCACGGCTTCGATGCAAAAAATCAAGAATCCGATTTCCGTGTTCATACCTTCGAGGAGGCTACTAGAGATTTAGGAGGCTATTCTGGCATCGTTCCAGGTAACTCCGAAGCCAGTGAATTCATCACTCGTATTTTCTCAGATGATCCTACAGAAATTATGCCAACCGAAAAATCCAAGCTGTCCCTCAGTGAGGAAGAAAAAAGTATTCTGAAGCGTTGGGTCGAGCAAGGAGCTAAGTACGAAAAGCACTGGGCCTTTACCGAGCTACCCGCAAACATAGACCTCCCCAGAAGTGGTCAACCCGAGGTCAAAACCGAAATCGACGAATTCATCTTTCGTCACCTTGAACAAGAAAATCTCTCGCCATCCCCTGAGACCTCTCGGGAGAAATGGCTTCGTAGAGTAAGCTTCGATTTAACAGGGCTCCCACCAACGATTGAAGAGCTTGATACCTTTCTCGCCGACTCATCACCAAACGCCTACGAAACACAAGTTGATCGCCTGCTCTCCACAACTGCCTACGCAGAGCGCCTCACTAACGAATGGCTCGACGTCGCTCGCTACTCAGATAGCTACGGCTATCAAGTCGATAGAGATAGGCGCGTCTGGCCTTGGAGAGACTGGGTCATTCGCTCTTTCCAAACAAACCTCTCTTACGATCAATTCATCACTCATCAACTCGCAGGAGACCTTCTGCCAAATGCCACTCAAGAAATGAAACTCGCAACTGCCTTCAATCGCCTTCATGGACAAAAAAGCGAAGGAGGAAGTAGTGAAGAAGAATTTAGGCAAGAATACATAGCTGACCGAGCTAACACAGTCGGCACAGCCTTCATGGGCCTCACAATGGAGTGCTCCAAATGCCACGATCACAAATACGATCCAATCACTCAAAAAGACTATTACTCTCTTTCCGCGTTCTTCAATAACATTGATGAATCTGGGCTCTATGCCTATTTCTACAGTAATGCGACTCCCACACCTGCACTCGATTTACCCAATAATAAGACCAAGGGCGCGTTACAAGCAGCACAGGAAGATATCCTGACTATTACATCTGAATTCACTTCCGCAAAACAAGCAGCACTTCCAGAATTTGAGAAATGGCTCTCTACAGTAGAGACCCCCTCTTTCTCCCCAGCTGATCAAATAGTCCACATTGATTTCGACACCTTCAATTCGAAAAAAAGTAAAGTTTCCAACTTAATTCCAACGGAAGAAAAAACTCTAACTGAGTTTGCTATCTCAAAAAATACTATGGTAGAAGGGCCCGACGGGCAGGCTATCAAATTTACTGGAGACCACCCTTTTGTCATCCCCCAACAAGAAGGTACATTTGATAGAGAGCAACCTTTTACCTATAGCTTCTCCTTTTATCTACCTAACGAATACGAACGAGCAATACTCCTAGTACGAGGGAAAGCCACTCTAGACTCTGCCAGCCGAGGTCAATTACTCAACATCAATCAAGGCAAACTCAACGCCTCACTCTCCCACTTTTGGCCTGGAAACACAATCAACATCCAGACACTTGAAACACTCCCAATTCAAACATGGCAGCACTTAACTTGGACTTATGATGGAAGCTCCAAAGCAGAAGGTATGACTCTTTTCCTAAACGGGAAAGTCCTCCCCACAAAAATCACCCGAAATAAGCTTACTCGCTCCATTACTGGTAAAAATAATAAAGTCCTTAATATTGGAGCTCTGATGCGTGACAAAGGTTTCAAGGCTGGAGAACTTGATAATCTCCGCTTGTTTCAACGAGTTCTTGCACCAAACGAAATTCAATTCCTAGCAGGATTAAAGAATCAATCAGACAAGCAAGACCTACACACCTTTTTTCTTACCGTTGTCCACGATCCTACAAAAAACCTTCTTAAGAAACTCCAAACCGCACGAAAAAAACTCTATACCATCCAAGACAACACACCACAAATCATGACGATGAGCGAGCTCAAGGGAGCACGAAAGAAACATCATGTCCTCAATCGTGGTCTTTACTCAGAAAAAGGCGAAGAAGTTTTACCTGACACACCAGGCTTTCTTCCACCCTTAGAAAAGAAAAATTCATCATCCATCGCTACTCGCTTGGACCTCGCACATTGGCTCATAGAACCAAACCACCCCCTAACATCTCGAGTCACCGTAAATCGCTACTGGCAAATGTTCTTTGGGAAAGGGCTCGTCACCAGCTCAGAGGATTTTGGGAATCAAGGAGATACCCCCAGCCACTCAGAACTTCTAAATTGGCTCGCTCGAGATTTCATTAACCATAACTGGGACCTCCACCACCTCTTCAAAAAAATTGTCCTCTCACACACCTACCGACAATCCACAAAACCTTCGGAAAATCTAACTACATTAGATCCCGAAAACAAACTACTAGCGAGAGCCAATGCCTCACCACTCACAGCAGAAATGATTCGAGATAACGCCCTAGCAGTCTCCAATCTTTTAACTAGTAACATTGGAGGAAAACCAGTGAAGCCCTACGATATCGCTCTGGCATTTAACTCAAAAAGCGATTCTAACACGGCAAGTCATAACACAGGGCTCTATCGAAGAAGCATCTATACCTATTGGAAAGTGAATGGCCCCAGCCCTCTAATGCTCACCCTAGATGCAGCTAAACGTAATATCTGCACAGTTCGCCGTGAAAAAACAGCTTCTCCATTACAGAGTTTAGTCCTGCTGAATTCCCCCCAATTCGTAGAAGCGGCCCGTGCCACGGCTGACAATCTTCTTAAGGAGCATAACAAACCCGAAGTGTTCATCAAAAAGGCATTCCGGCTCACAACGAGCCGCTCCCCTAACACAAAAGAAACGAACATTCTCATCCAGCTCTATACGGAGCAGCTTCAACACTTCTCTAAGCACCCAAAAGAAGCCGAAGAATATATTCACATAGGAAACACATCTCCCTCGAACCAGCATTCCGTGACTGAACTTGCCGCTCTCACAGCGGTCGTCTCCGCTCTATTTAACTTTGATGAATGTAACCGAAACTACTAATCATCCACCTACCTTCGAATCATGAATTCTGCAACCTGCACAGGCCACGATCACAATATATTCACCCGCCGAGACATGCTCTCTAAAATGGGTGGAAGCCTAGGAGCGATTGCTCTGTCTAATTTACTCGCACAAAACACTCACGGGAACTCCCTTCAAGCAACAGTCACGAATCAGCTCTCTCACCACATAGCGAAGGCGAAACGGGTTATTTTCTTGTTCCAATCCGGGGGACCTTCACAAATTGATCTGTTTGACCATAAACCCCATCTCATCAAAGAAACGGGAAATGAGCTACCTGACTCCGTCCGAGGGAATCAACGCCTCACAGGAATGTCAGGAAACCAAGCCAGCCTTCCACTTGTGGGTAGCCCCTATCAATTCAAACAACATGGAGAATCTGGAGCATGGATGAGCGAGCTCCTTCCTTACACTTCAGAAATAGTTGATGATATCACGATCATCAACTCCATGAAAACGGACGCGATCAATCACGGCCCGGCCATTGCATTCATGCAAACTGGCTCACAACTTTCTGGACGGCCTAGTATGGGATCTTGGCTTGATTATGGATTAGGTACTCTCAACGAGAATTTACCCTCTTTTGTGGTTCTGTTAACCAAAGACAAAACAGGCCAACCTCTACAATCTCGATTATGGGGGAGCGGATTCTTACCTGGAAGGCACGACGGAGTTCGCTTCCGTGCCGCAAAAGACGCTGTTCTATACCTCAACAATCCCAAAGGCCAAACAACTCAAGGGCGGCGCCTGATGCTAGACCGTTTGCGTGACCTCCATGAAGCTAAGTTAGCAGAAACAGGAGATCTTGAACTCGAAACCAAAATCTCTCAGTACGAAATGGCCTACCGTATGCAGACTTCCATCCCTGAAGTAACTTCCATAAAAGACGAGCCAGAGCATATCCTCAATATGTATGGAGATGATGTTCGTGAACCAGGAACCTTTGCTTCAAATTGTTTACTGGCCCGCCGGCTCATCGAAAAAGGAACGCGGTTTGTACAACTCTATCATAAAGGCTGGGATCAGCATAACAGACTTCCTGGACAAATTACGAGGCAGGCGAAAGAAACCGACCAACCCTCTGCTGCCCTTGTCAAAGATCTTAAACAACGAGGTCTACTCGAAGATACCCTTGTGATTTGGGGCGGTGAGTTTGGCCGCACAAATTATTGCCAAGGTCATTTTGATCCTAAGAGCTTCGGAAGAGATCATCACCCAGGGTGCTTTAGTATGTGGGTCGCAGGAGGAGGTTTCAAACCTGGTATCACTCATGGGGAAACAGATGATTACTCCTATAACATCATTAAAGATGAAGTCCACGTGCACGATTTTCACGCGACATTACTCCATCAATTAGGCCTCGATCACAAACGCCTAACATACAAATACCAAGGGCGTTACTTCCGCCTTACTGACGTCCACGGGCATGTCATATCATCCATTCTCTCATAAATTTAGTTGTTATCCCCCACTACTAAGCCCTCTGTCTATTAGAGAGCTCTGAGTGAGACCGCTTTGATTGAAAAGAAGTGAAGAAAACTCTCACTAAGAACAAATCCGTACAGACTAGGAAGCTGGAATCTCCTTCTTTTCCAATACAAGCCCTACTTCCATATGGTGGGTGTAAGGAAATTGATCAAACAATGCAAAACGCCGGATACTATGCGTTCTGCCTAAGATGGTTAAATTATCTAATAAAGTAACAGGGTTACAGCTAATATAGATAACCCTGTTATACTTTGCTACCATCTGCGTCGTTTCCACATCCATTCCCGCACGTGGTGGATCGACAAGAACGGTTTGGCAATCATATTGCTCCATCTCTACGCCGGAATCTCTCAGGCGTTTAAACACCCTAACACCTTCTACAGCTTGCGTAAATTCTTCGGCGGAAAGGCGTAAAATACTCACATTCTCTACTGAATTTTGAGCAATATTTGTCTGAGCAGATCGTACAGAGCTTTTAGAAACCTCTGTGCCGAGTACACGTTGAAAATTAGGTGCCAAAGCTATCGAAAAATTCCCATTACCACAATAGAGCTCTAGTAAATCACCCTCGCTATCACGCGTACAATCATAAGCCCATTCTAACATTCGCTCTGCAATGTGCCCATTTGGCTGTGTGAAGCTGTTTTCTACTTGTTGGTAAACGAGCTCTCGGCCGTCTACTTTAAAGTGTTCTGTGACATAGTCCTGCTCCACCACAAATTTTTGTTTTCTAGCTCGCCCCACTATATGGCAATGGAAGCCTTCTGAAGCTAAATCTGCACGTAGTTCTTGAACCAGGTTTACCCAGCTATCATCAAGTTGACGGTGATAGAGTAACGATACTAAAACTTCCCCGGATAATGTAGCTAGAAAATCGACCTGAAATAAACGCCTTCTGAGTTCAATCGAGCTTCTCAGCTTTTTCATCAAGCACGGCATCAACTCATTAATTTCCTTTGTCGCTGCAGGGAACTCATGCACGTGATAGCGGGCCTTCGTCTCCTGATCATACATCACATAGTTTAAGTCATCTCCCTCGTGCCAGACACGAAATTCTGCTCGCATGCGGTAATTCTCAGCAAAAGAGGGAAACACCTCAAGCTCAGGGGTATCATATTCTTGAAATAAACTCTTAAGCTCTTTCTCTTTTTTCTTCAGCTGTTCTTGGTAATTCACCATGACTCTCTCATATTATGGCTTTGTGCCGCCAAAAACTAGACCTTTGTTGACTGTAAATGAAAGACAAAAAAGCCTTATGAATTTCTTCATAAGGCAGAATATTTTACCACTAAACTGTGATTAGTTATGAGATCTTCTCTTCCGTCTTAACATCACTGGGATTGTTAATAATAAGAGAAAGCTGGTACTTGGCTCCGGAATAGCCTGAGTCACACTGAAACCAAACTGACCATCTTGAAGCAAGGCAAAGTCTGTAGAATTAACACTGCTCACAGAGCCGGCACTGGCATCGCGAATAGAGATTTCAAAGCTTTCGGCCCCTGCTCTTTCAAAAATAAGTGCAGATAAGGTCGTAGTTAGTTCTGAGGTTAATGTGAATGTCCCTATCGTTGAACTGTGTCCACGAGGTGAATTGAAAAACAACGTATCGTCTCCAGAAACTCCTCCGACTTCATTAATTTCGTTCGTTAACGTCACTCCAGGAAGAGTAAGGAATCCTCCATCATCGCTACCTATGGCAATTTGCCATGTACCAGCAGGGATCACAACATACGCTTCCGCTGTCACAATGTAATCCGTATCTGAATCTACTAGGCCATCAGGGAAAGGGTTGTTCCCACCAAAATTACCAGGACCTCCACCATAATTGATTTCTCCAACTCCTATATCTCTTGCTACCTGAACAACATTATAAGTCGTGCTACCACTCGTGATAACTCCTGTAGATCCAGTGGTTAAACCAATTGCAGCGTCTAATATCGCCTGGCCTTCCGTGGTGGTGTTAATCTGCGTATCCGTCGCTCCATTACCAGAAGATATTCTGATAATATCTGATGTGAAGCCTGGAATTGTCGATACAGCCTGAGCTGTAGAACTGCAAACGATACAGGTTAAAAGGCTAGTAACAGCCGCAAGTCTTAGGGAGGGATTAATAATCATGTGCATGAATAAGGTAGATGTAGGTTGTGGCGCAGTTATACTTTATTCTGTTATATTCGTCAAGAACCCAATGATAATATGTCTTATTGAAACAAAATATTACAGATTAATGAATAAGGATCCTAACTCATTGAGCTTCAACTTACCTTCTCGTTACAGCTACTTTCCTCGTTTCAATTTCTTGTACCAAATACATTAAAATTTCATATTACCCAACGAATCTGACGTAGCGAACTACTCAAGAAAAAAAATTTAAATGATTTAATTACAATTAGTTATGATTTAAAAACACTAACGGATAGAGGATATCATCTACAACCTCTACGAACTAGAGGGCTCTCCAACGCTCGATGTATTTTTGTAATACAGTTTCAACCTGATAGTAGCGTGTCCCGATAGAAGCACTTAATTTAAGCTCCCAATCTGTCGAAGTATCATTCGCCCGAACTTTCCCGTAGTGGCGTATGTCCTCCAGTGTTATCGCCTTTTCTGCGGGAGACCAAGGGTCTGTACCATGCTTATCCACTGAGTTTACTAAACTATGAGTCAATGCCAGAGAACCAAAGAGATCTGCAATGCTTAACGCCCTAAAGGCCTCACGAGCTTTTTCGTAATATGACTCTCCTTCTCGTTTTGGCCGGAAATCAAGATTATCAAAACTTTCTCCGACATAAGCCACAGATTGCTTAAGCTGATCACTTGTATGGTCTGACGAAATCAAGTTCATAAGGTTATTACGCACACGTGTCACTTCCTGAGTAATTGGTAACGTCGCATAAGTTCGAAATAATCGTCGGTAAAAATTTGTACCTAAATCTCCCAATGATAGATCCATGGCATCTTCAGCCTTTAACTCTGAATTGACAGTATAGAGAGCGCCTAAATTCTCTAAAATAGGCTGCATAATTGTTTTAAACCCGGGAAAAGTCACTCCAGTTTCTCCGATTCTACCCGAATCTGCTCTTCGTTCATAAGCAAACACTGCTTTTTCGATCGGATCAACACCATGCCCTCCTGTCGGTTTCAAGGCATACATCAATGTTAATTGATCAAAATTTGCAAAGGAAAGAGCTTTTGCCCCTTGTGTATGAATTAACTTCCACGCTGCGGCACGAGCTTGTTGCATATCACCTCCAGAAACACGCTTCGATGGGTGTTGAGTCACACGTGTCAGCTGCACCGGATTATGACGTTCCAAAAAGCTGATGATCTTTTCTGAGGCTTTGATCACTTTTTCTGATCCATCATAGGCTTTAAATTCTCCGTAATGACCCAGTACCAGTTTAACAAATCTAGGATCAGCTCCTGTGTGACCACTACTATTTAAATACCTATCTTCTAATGTATCTGAATAAGGGTTTTTAGAAAACGCTAAATTAGATATCGCTTGCTTACAGCAAATATCTGCCGTGGGAGTCACTAATAGAGGGTAGGCTGCATCGGTGCATACATTCTTTAGTTCGTGAATAAATAGCATGATGATATCTGAGAATTGAAGATCATCATCCCCTGTTGTTTCATGCTTATTTATGATTCCAACCGCAAACTTATTACGCAAAGAATTCTCTTCTTCCATAATTTGTTTTCTCTTGGCGACAATCGTCGGCATTTGAGCCAACAGATCTCTCACAACAAAGGGCATCGCACCTCCAGGAACACCAGCAGCACACAGTTTTGCTTTTAGTTCGGGCTCAATCTCTCCATCCCTACGTTCAGGCTTTTCTCCCCAGACCTTGCTACTTAGCTCACGGAGTAGGGAATAGCTCTCTACATGACTGATAGCATCAGGGCAAATGGTCATTAAATCATGATGAGATGATCCTCCAGCTAAGGGGCCTTCAACAGTCTCGATAGAATCAATTCCAAGTTCTATCGCCTTCGCTGCTGCTTGCTTTGATGTTTCAGAATTTGTTGAGTGTAAATGAAGCTCTAATAAAACCCCTAATGGTTTTAGCAAAGCCTGGAGCTTAGGTAAGAGGCTGGACATGCGCTCAGCCGTCATCTGCCCGGACATATCCTTAATCGCAATCTGGTGAAACCCTTTATCTAACAACTTCCTTGCATAGTTCACAAAATACTCATCGGTATAGCGGTCTGGTGCTTCTTGGTAGCCTCCAAAACAAATAGCCCCCTGTAAAATAACGTCATCTCTGCTAGATACAGATTCTGGTAGATCAAGGTTATCAATATCATTAAGTGCATCAAAACACCGGATTTTGGTGATTCCATGTTTAATAAATTCGTTGAGAGTTGCCTCTACGACATCCTTATCATAATGACGAAACCCTAGGGCATTCGCACCACGAAACAGCATCTGTAAATCAATCGAACGCGCATCATTTCCTCTAGAACTCATCGCATTACTCAAGGCCTCTGCTATTGTAAAAGGATTAAACCCATTACTTATCGCAGTTTGGAAACTCTGCCCTCCTGCAATTTCTGCGGCATCAAACCCAGCATCAACCGAGGCAGAAAGTATCCGAGCCATTTTCGCTGTATCTAGAACCCAATCTTTCACTGCTAGGGTGGATTGCTGACCATCTCGTAACGACAAGTTGGTTTTCCGTAACGTTTGATAAGAGATATTAGAAGGTTCCATAGGCTATATTTTCACAGACCTTAGAATTGTTTCTACAGATTGCAACCGTATAGCTACAGGCCTCCATCTAGATAAACCTCCTCTGTTTGTTCAAACAAAGATCTCAAATGATGAATCACGCTACAATCTCCGGGAGCTCAGATAAATAATGCTCTGAGGCACCCTCCACCCGCATGAATCAATCCCAACGTTACCCTTCTCCTAGTAGCGGTAATCGCCCGTAAGCTACAAATTTCAAAACGCTTCCGAGACTTGTTAGCTTAAAATCATACACTCCAAAGCCACTCCCCTTACGACCTCTGTAAGACCCTTGATTGGAGGAACAAGCCATAATCGGATGCCCATCTTCTTCTTGTCCTAAATAAACACCGACGTGTTTCATGTCATACCCCTTGCCATCTACTATCGCATTAGAATCAGCCCAAAACAGTAAATCACCCTCACTCAGGTTATCAAACACCTCATCTTCTAACGTATTTACCTCATCAGGCACCTCGACTAGGCTTCCTAATTGAGACAGCCAATCATACTGGTGTTCTGACAGATTCCGAGATTGACACCCCAACTTTTCCATTAAATAAACAATAGCGCCTAAATCATCAAAACCCCCATCTTCAGGAGAGCGGCCTCCTAACTGATACGGTAAGTCACCAAAGCGCCTAATCATATCACGCACCGCAGACTGTAACGTACGGTTCTGATTATTCGCCTGAAAGATTGCACAACCCTTCTTCGGTTCTTGGGAATGGCCTAGTTGTAACATTCCTGTAAGAAGAGCCATAACGGCGCCTGATGTCTCCCACTTCATGCCCTCTATGATGCCGTTGAACGAAATAATATTCACATTTATTTCCATACGAATAAAAACAATAAGATTAAAACCCTCTCGTGATCAGTTTCTTAAGGGGCTTAAAATGGATTTAGACCACTTCACACCTCGGCGACTTACAAGGACTCTCCTTTAATCCCACTAAAAAACACCTACTAGATTGACGTTACCCAATTGACTACCTAGCCTCTATCTACACCTATGCCTACTGAGATCACAGATCCTTCACCTCCCGTGGTAGAAGAGCCCAATTCCGACTTCATTCATTCACAGAACGAGGCCCCTCCTGAGCTGCAAAGTACCCAGCCAAAGCGCGATACTGATTCTGTAGAACGCGCATTGCCTCATGCCATGGGCCCAGAAAAAAGCATCCTCTCTTCGATGCTTCAGGATCCTACCGAATATGTCGGACTAGCAGAAGAAAATGGACTAACCTCAGATCACTTCTACTATCCAGCACATAAGACTCTCTACAAAGTCATCGGTGAACTCTCTCAAGGACAAACGGAAATCGAGCTCGTTTCCCTTACTCAAATCCTGATTGACCGTGGCCTCTTAGATAAGATTGGCGGACCAGCTACTCTTTCTGAGATCTACACATACGCCCCCACTCCCGCCCACTTCCACCACCACCTCGATTTAGTTCAAGACAAATACACCCTACGTAGTGTCATAGATACATGCACCGCAGCTATTGTCCGAGCCTACGAAGACCAAGAAGAAGTCCCAGCTCTACTTGACGAAGTGGAACAAAAAATCTTGGCCATTCGTGAAGATGCGGAAACAGATACTGCGAATACAGTCAAAGAAGATGTTCTTGCCGTAATGGAGGCCTTTGAGAAACATCTAGCAGGTGGAGGTGCTCCGCAGGGTTTAAATACTGGTTACAAACAGCTTGATACCATGTCCAATGGTCTGAAGCCCGGTGAGATGTTCATTATTGCCGCGCGCCCATCTATGGGTAAAACCTCATTCGTGATGAACCTCATCGAGCACATGTGTATTAATGAAGGGCACGCCGCTATGGTCTTTTCCTGTGAAATGACATCTGAACAAATCGTACAACGTCTGCTCTTTTCTCGTGCTGGTTACTCGATTACTAATCTCAACAAAGGATTCAAACCCACGAAGGCCGACCTTCAACGAATTCAAAAATCAGCAAAAGAAATCGCAGAGGCCAAACTTTTCCTTGATGATACAGCAGGTATTTCCATCAACGAACTAAGAGCCAAAGCACGCCGTAAGAAAAAAGAAGATCAAATTCAGGTCATCGCCATTGATTACCTTCAATTAATGAGATCGACCTCGAAACAGGCACAAAATTCACGTGAACGTGAAATTGCAGAAATTTCAGCTGGTCTCAAAGCCCTAGCAAAAGAACTCTCCATCCCAGTCATCGTCCTAGCCCAATTAAACCGTGGGCCAGAAAACCGTGGTGGCACACCTCGTATGTCCGACCTCCGAGAATCTGGATCGATCGAGCAAGATGCTGACATGGTCGGCCTCTTATTCCGAACAGCCTATTATGCAGAGAATGAAGAGCAGCGTGACGAACAAGAAGGGATTGCCGAGCTCTTACTCGCAAAGAACCGTAACGGTGAAACAGGGAGTATCCCCCTTACCTTCCGCGCAGAGCTCATGCGCTTTGAAACTAGAGCTTATGATCCGAATAATAATTAGTCTCTACCAAGCTCCAAGTATCCATAGAGTCCTACAAGTTAGTCCATAACAGCCTGTATCCCCACAAGGGATAATACTGGCCTATCAGCTAGATCAGAAGCGGATCGATCAACTCGTACATCTAATAAAAAATCATTCTTCATATCAGAGTCCACCAAGACTTGCTGTGCCATAAGGTCCTCGCCCTGCTCCCTCATCCTCCAATATTTTTTATTCCTAGCCTCGGGGTCTAAGCGGATTACTTGATGTGTTTCATAATACAGATCAAACCAATCGTAGAGAGACTCTACAGTAAGACTAGATTCTGAGATGGAATCAAAACAAGCTAGGAAATCTTCTGCTTTCTCATAAGAGAGATATTTCACAGCCTCCATCACACGAGTACGAATTTGAGATTCAAATTCTTTTTTACGTTGGCTCAGAGGTATTTTCACCTTATCTGGTGGATCTTCACGATCAATGTTAGCCACATAGTTAGGATCTCTCAATCGCTCCCATTCATCCAACAAACTAGAGTCCACTCCCTCTAGCAACTCCTTTAGCCAAGTCTCACATTCTAGAAAATCCTCTGTTTTATAAACAGGTGGGACAGTTTGCTCTAAAATCTTATAAACCTCTGTCACATAGCGGAGCAGTACAGCCTCACTCCTTTCTAAGGAATACTCATTAATATAATCTGGGAAGCTCTGATAGTTCTCCAGCATTTCTCTCACGACGGACTTAGGGCGCACATTCTCCGCACTGATCCAAGGTTGCTTTAGTACAAATTGATTAAAGGTATGATAAATGAATTCTTCCAGAGGCTTCGGCCAAGAAACCTCCTCTAGAGCTTCCATACGCTCATCATAACTCACTCCTTCATCTTTTAGCTGCTGAATCACCTCTTTCTTTGCCTTATTTTCCTGGCTGCGGAGGACTGCATGAGGATGCTCTACGATGGCTTCGACGAGCGAGACTACATCTAGCACATAAGTAGGGCTTTCTTGATCCAGTTCTGGTAAGACTTCTAGTAAATACAGACCTAGGGCTTGATTCATGGAGAAATCTTCCTGTAACTCTTCTGATAGAATCACCTTAATCCCATTTGATCTCTCGGCTGGTGCTATCAACTCTAACACCCCACTACTCACTAGGGCCTTAAAGAGTACCCAAGCATGTTTTCGCAATGCTTTTTTCTCTTTCTCTCCTTCATGGCACCGATCGAGCAATGATTGTAATTCACGGCAACCGTCCGTATCCTTTCGACCTAGAATATTAAGCAACATGCTGTGCCGAAGCTGGAAGCTCGAGACAAGCTTTTCTGAAGGAGAGCTGATCAGCTTTTGAAAGGTATCTTCATTCCATGGGATAAAGCCTCGCTCCGGCGGTTTCTTTTTCACAATGCGCTTCTTTCCTGCCGCCTTCGCCTCCATTCGGATGTTTTCAATCACATGCTCTGGGGCCTGCGCCACCACATAACCAACATCATCAAACCCTCTTCGGCCTGCCCTTCCTGCAATTTGTTTAAAATCCCGAACCGTTAAAATTTTTGTACCTTGCCCATCAAACTTACAAAGCTGAGTAAACATCACAGTACGAATCGGTACATTCACCCCGACACCCAAAGTATCCGTTCCGCAAATCACTTTGAGTAATCCCTTTTGAGCCAGTTTCTCTACTAAAACTCTATATTTAGGTAACAAGCCCGCGTGATGAATCCCCACACCATGGCGAAGTAATTTACTTAGCTCCTTACCATAAGGACTGGAAAACTTCATCCCCTGTAGCTCCTCAGAGATCATCCTCTTCTCTTCTTTTGAACAAAAATTCCAAGACAATAGGTTTTGTGAAGTTCTTGCTGCCGATAACTGCCCAAAGTGCACTAAGTAGACAGGGGCCTTTCCTTGTTCTACAAGTTCACAGACCTTTTCCTCCATCTGAGTCACACTAAATTCATAGTGTAAGGGCACAGGCCTGTTTTCAGATTTCACTAGCACACAGGGAGCTCCTGTGTACTCACTGATTTCTTTTTGGAAGAATGTTGTATCTCCTATCGTCGCAGACATGAGAAGAAAGCGAACATGGGGCATCAGAAGCAACGGAATCTGCCAAGCACTCCCTCTGTCTCTATCAGAGTAATAGTGGAATTCGTCCATAATCACATCATCCACATCCGCCTTTCCTCCCTCCCTCAAAGCTAAATTTGAAAGAATTTCTGCCGTGCAACAGATAATCGGAGCAGAGGGATTTACAGTCGCATCCCCTGTAATCATGCCTACACGGTCAGGCCCAAACGTACGGCATAGAGAAAGAAACTTTTCGTTCGCCAAAGCCTTAATAGGAACGGTATAATAAGAACGCCGCCCTTGGCATAAACCACGGTAATGCACTGCCAAAGCCACCATCGACTTCCCAGACCCCGTAGGTGTATTTAAAATCACGCTCTTATTCTCATATAACTCTAGAATAGCCTCCTCCTGATGGTCATAGAGACTTGCGCCCAAGGAATCCACATACTCCAAAAAACCTGCAAGAATTTCTTCGGAATCAACATTTGGGGCTCCCTCTAAAGATTCTAATGTACTCATGAGAAAAGAAGACATGCCCGAAAATATTGGTGGCTGCAAGCTCAAGCCAACAATCTACCCTTCTTTTACAGACACAGCAATCAATCGCAGTTGAATAATTCACCCCAAGATGTAGTCTCACCATCAGATCAAATCCCACTATGCTTAGAATCTGGAATAGGCTCCGAATATGCCTCCTCATTATCATTGCCCTCACCACAGCGGCCTTCGTTGCTGGAGTATTTTATTTAAGTGAAGTAGGGCTGAATCAAGCTGCCCGAGATAGGATAGCATTAGAGCTTGAACGTTACAATTTATACGTTTCCTTCCAAGATCTGACCTATGATTTTAGTAATGGCCTTACGGCGAAACAAGTCAAACTCTTCACATCAGAGGAAAGAGACAACCTCATGGCAGAACTTCCTCACCTAGTAATCGATATTGACCGTACCAAATTCATCCGAGGGAGACTAAAAGTAAACAAAGTAGCTCTGAAAAACGCCGATCTAAGTTTACCTCTCAACAAAGAGCAAAAAGACGGAATCAAACTCGTCGTTTCAAACATCACAGGAGCATTCTACTTTCCTAATACAGATAGTATTGAAACTGATAAACTCACAGCCACATGGCAAGGCCTAGACTTCACCGTACAGGGCCATGTTTGGCAAAATTCAGACTCCAAAGAGGATCCAAAAGAGGAAGACAAACCAAATCAAACAGAAGAAAACTATCAGAAATTAATTGAGACCATCTCCCAGTGGGACTGGAAAAAATCCAACCCTCCAAACATTGTCCTCACTCTCGAAGGTGATTTAAATGACCTAGAAACGTTCCACACAGCATTTCAGGTGAACTCTCCAGAAATTCAGTACAAGGGCTACCCTCTACATGAAGTACAACTTAAAGGGGATTTTACTCAAGGAGTTCTAACCCTAGACAAAATTCAGTTTCAAGATGATGTCGGCCAGCTTCAAGGAAAAGGAGATTTCCTACCCTCATCACAAGAAGGAAGGTTTGAACTAGAAAGCTCCGTAGATTTCCAAAGAGCATCACGCACGTTCTTGAAAACCCCTCTCCTGCCCCAATTAAGAATCACTGGTCAACATAACATCGTGACAAAGGGTAACTTCCAATTAAAAACGGAAACCTCTCCGAGCCTCCTGCATCTCTCTGGCCATCTCTCTGGAAACGACTTTCAATACCTAGGAAAGAGATTTGACACGTTAAACACGAAATTCTCTTACAAAGATAAAGCCATTTACCTCAATGACCTGAATGTCAAAATCCAAGATAAAGAATTAAAGGGCAAACTCCTAGCTCAAAAAGATATCGTCCGCTACAAGTTCTATTCCGATTTACCAGTAAACACCTATCAACCGTTCATAGAAGGCACCCCCATCATGTACGTATTAAGGCGCTGTAAATTCAACAAAAACAGCAAAGTCACCCTCGATCTAGAAGGTACAATGGACCGTTCTAATATGACAGATTGGTCCACTTTAGGAAATTTGAAAGTCTCTAATTTCTCCTACAACGACGTCCCTCTCAAACGCCTGCAGGGCACAATTGCCCTCAATGCACTACTATCAAGATACCAAAAAATAGAAGCCGAGTTTGATTACCAAAACTACAGTCTCAAGAAAGCACATGGAGGCCCATCATCAGCCATCGCAAACGTTAAAGAGATTGAATTTGATAGAACCAATAAAACCGTAACGATTAAAGACGTCTCTGGGAAGTTTTGGCCATCCCCCTTCATTCGCATGTTCCAGAAGTACGTAGCCAATCATGTTGAAAACTATCAATTCACTCGCCCACCCACAGTAACTGCATCGGGAGTGTTTGATCTCTCGAAACAAAAAACAGGGACGGACTTCCGCGTGAGTGTAGATGCACCAGAGAAAACCTATTATAAGTTCCTGAACCGAAACATTGCTCTGACGAGACTTAAAACAAAAGTTAACATTACCAAAAAGAGTGTTTCTCTACCCTCCTTAAGCTTCCACGCACTCGATGGCCCCATCTCTGGTAATCTCAAAGTACTTCTTGGTAGTAACACCTATAGCGGTTTTCTTAAGTGGACAGAAATACCTCTCGCATCCCTCAATAGAACATACCAATTCTCGAAAGATCAGGGGAAAGGAACTCTCATTGGTAACATTTACTTCTCAGGAAAAAGTAATCAACTATCATCCTTTAATGCAAAATCAGGAAACATCTCCTTACGCAAAGGAACCTTATTCACCGTACCCATCGTAGGTCCTCTTTCTCCATTAATAGGCCAAACAATAGGTACAATCATCGGAAATAAACGCATCTTACATGAAGAAGCGAAAGATGCCTCTTGCAGCTTTATTATCAAAAATGGAGTGATTTACACCAATGACTTCACATCCCACACATCCTCCATGAACTTCACAGGACACGGCGCTATTGATTTAAATAAAAAAACGATCGATGTGACGGCCCGGATGAACATCCGAGGACTTCTCGGCTTCATCACCCTTCCTTTACGCCCTTTCACGAACACTTTATTTCAATATCGAGGACAAGGTAAGATTAATGACCCATCTTGGGCACCGGCACCATTTCAAGCACCACCGAAAGACCACCCACTATTTCGTAAACCTCCTAAGGCCACCATTGTCCAATAATATTTCGATACGAACTCCGTATTTATAGCCCTCCCATCTTTTTAAGTACTAAGCCCTTAACTTAAGTACGGTCAATTCCAAATCCGGCAAACGAATTTTCCCTAACTCGGATCGAGGAAATTGCGGAACGATGAAACAGGGCTCTAAGCGCTCTACTCCACTACGCTCTTCAAATGTCACAGCTGTTCCCTCTACTACTGGCACAAGTAAGGCGCCTCTTCTATGATGAGGTAAACAAATAATTTTCACCTCACGAGCAGACTCCTCTCCAAGTTCTAACTCTAACTGATTCACATCCACTAACTCACCTAGAATCTTGATTACTCGATCCGCTCTACGTACAAATAGTAACTCTCTATTCTGGAGTTCCACTCTATCTTGTGTGACTACCCATTCCTCTCGTTCTCTAGGGAAATAGTGCCAACTTTCATCTATCTTCTGAACATAACCTGAAAAGGCAGCTTCCGATCTCCACTCTAAGCATCCGTCATCATTTAGCCTCGTCTCTACCCCGCTTAAAATACTTAACCACTTCCCTTCACCTGTAGCTAGCTGTGATGCAGCCTCAGTTTGCCCGTAAGACAAATACACAGGCCAACCAAGTGCTCTGGCGGACTCTAGCACATCATCAGGCAATGCTCCTCCACCAATCACTAGTGCACGAAGCCCCCGGGGTGCCTTTAAGCCAGCGGAACACAAATCGACTAACTGAGCAGGAACCATCGACGTCACAGTCACTTTATTTTGTTCTAACCAATGAAGCACAGAAGATGCATTCCATGAATCATTCCATTGCACAGCCATTGCACCAGAAAGATAAGATCGGGCAAGTAAACTAAAGCCACCAACGTGAAACAGCGGAAGAACGACAGCTAATACATCATTAGAATCAATCGAGAAATAATCACAAACTGAGCGAGCAGAATGCAATAGAGCACGCCTACTTAAGGCCACCCACTTCGCTGAACCAGAGCTACCCGAAGTCGAAAACAAGAGATGACCAGAAAGCCCAGACTCAGATACCACAAAGTCATCTAAACCAATATCATCATTCCATCTCAGAGCATTCCGAAAGACAACGACCTCAGAACTCCTCCAAAAATCGTCCGTTACATACGTATCCATGGTATAGACTCTAACAAATCATCAAATCCTAGCCCTGTGCCCTCTACATAGCTCCATTCAGGCTGTACAGTACCTAGTCGTTCAGAGAACGCATTCACCTCATAGAGCCCATGTGTCATTAAACCACAAATATCAACAACTCCATGATATTTCTCATTCGCCTCTCCCGCACGCCATGCTGCAAACGTTTGGCCGAATGGGTGATCCATATAACTAGTCAGCACAGCACGGCGCCCTTCTCTATGCGCAGCCTCTAGTACAGAGTCTACCTGATGCAGTGCTGGCTTCACGACGGAAACATCATAAATACCCTTCAACGTCTCCACATCTCGATCCACACCCACTTCCACACCATAGGTCTGCCGCAGTCTTTGCCACCCAAGCTCACTATTGAGCTCACTATTAAGAAATGGGTCTTCTAAGAAATCGATCACAGAACGTAATTCATTCGACATAGCCTCTAGCATTTGGGCTACTTTAGAACTCGAGCTACTGTGATTAAAATCTAAGCGTAACATCAACTGGGGATACAGATGATGTAACTTCTCTAATAATTCGAGATCCTCAGAAAAACTCTTCCCCACCTTTAATTTCAAGCAAGAAAACCCCCTCTGCACAGCATATTCTACTTCTTGAACAGCTCCCTCTCCTCCTCCCACAATGGTAGCATGACTCAGCGGTACAGCTAAATGGTTTAATAAATTTACACCTTCCTTACGTGCCTTTCCATCCGCTCTTGCACACGATAACGCAGAGCGAACTAAGGGATCTGTTTTACCAGCTCTAAGCCGTGCCAAGCTCTGCTCTACATGGTAATCACCCAGCTCTGGCCAAGGGTGTACATTCCCATAACCATAGACTCCAGAATGAACCTCCAGTCTAAGTAACAGGCCTTCATGCTCTTTCCTGACAGAACGCGCATTCAGCCTCGATCGGCTCTGTAAGGTATAACGGTGATAACTAATCTTCATATTTCTATTTTCATCTTAAGGTTCACCCAGCGTTACTCAGACAAGCTATTGTAAATAACACACCATACAACATCAACTGAACACCACCAATCGCCAGAAATTTATTATAACCAGAACAAGGATTAAGCCGCCATATTCCATGCACTACCACAACACCTAACAAAGATGCTCCCAAAGGGTACCACATGAGTAGGTTCATATCAAAAATCACCCAAAACCAGCCCAAACCATAGGCAAAAATAACTTCTAACGTAATTATCCAGCGTGCCGCCGTCACACCCCATTGGACTGCTAATGTTCGTTTTTCGTTAGAAGTATCCTCTTCCACATCTCTAAGGTTATTCACAGAAATCAATACTGCCGAAAGCAGACCCATTTGCAGACCTAATAACAGTGATTCCAATAACCACTCCCCAGTCTGTACAAAGACAGTCGTCATCACCGCTATAATCCCGAAAAACAGAATAACAAATAACTCACCTAGGCCCCGGTAGGCTAAAGGTACAGGCCCCCCCGTATATCCATAGCTTAGATACAGCGAGGGAATACCTATTACGGCAATCACCCAGCCACAATGCCACACCAATACAGCTCCGAAGCTCATAGCCATTAATAAACATAAGCTCGCCAATACATAAACAGTACGCCGAGACAACAAGCCTGAAGCGGTAGCTCGTACTGGCCCTAGCCGGCGCTCTGTATCAGCACCTTTATCAGAATCAATCGCATCATTAAAAAAATTCGTGGAAATCTGAATCGATATGGCCCCCATCAAAGTACAAATCGCTAACCAAAGGTCGAACCGATCAAACTCACCAGTAAGCCTCCATGCCAGCAGGCAACCTAACCAGACGGGGACAATCGCTGCTGGCAGAGTCTTTGGCCTAGCGGCTAAAATAATAGAGTGTACGCTCTCCAATAATGGTCTTCTCCCGCTCATGACGTCATTGAAATTCGATGGATCCAGGCACTGACATTCTCAGAGAAAGCTTCTGATTGCTCCCATGGTACTCGGTGTCCACAGCCTTCTAAACAAACTAACTCTGCAGAGGGAAGAAGATTCACCGCCTCTCTCCCAATAGAAACAAATTTATCATCTAGCTCACCCACCATCCACATGACAGGAATAGACAGTGTCTGCATCTCATCTCGTAAATCCTCTTGCACGCCTGTCGACCAATCCATGAAAGAACGCGCCACCTGCTGACGTCTTGGCCTTAACGCCTGCCGGTTTACTAGGCCCTCTGGCAAGGAATCCTCCAATGTTGATTTTAAAACGCCCTGTGAATTCCAATCTGTTAAAAAAGAACTCCAATCTCCCTCCAAAGCCTTCGCCGCCCATTCCGTATCCCGCATCCGCCTCGCCCTTCTATCCTGTTTCGCTAACCCCGTATGAGCGCTCAAAATCACAGCCCCTTTCCATAACGCAGGATCATCCAACAAAGCGTGTAACGCTAACCTACCACCCATAGAGTAACCAAGGAGAATAGGATTATCATCGACTCTGCGGACCTCTTCATTGAAAGCCTTGCCAAACTCTTTCAATGACATAGGGCAGCAGGCGAGAAATCTCCATAGATCCACCCTGCGAGTCAGATGCCCACACGCAGCCATCTGAGCAGAAAAACCCTTCCAGTCATCCGCCATACCCACAGCTCCGTGCAGTGCCCATATCATATCGCTAACTTTGCCCTTCCATCCCTCTTTGTCCATGCTCAAACTCGCTCCGTGCCTGCAGACTATCACACCCACACCCCACTCTGTTTTCATGCCGAGGGCGAACCAGAAGAATATATCGATGCCGCCATTCGTGCTAATGTCAGCGAATACGGCATCTCAGATCACGCTCCAGCTCAGCCTGAACCATTTGATGACTGGCGGATGCTGGAAGCTGACCTGCCAAACTACTTCGAATGGATCAATCGTGCCAAAGCCTATGCGGGTGACAAACTCACTGTCCGAGTCGGGCTGGAGTGCGACTGGTTACCAGGCTGTGAACCTTGGATAGAAAACCTCAAAGCACGCTACCCATGGGACTACCTTATCGGCTCTGTACATTATATTCACGAGAAATGGGACTTCGACAACCCGATTTGGATCGGGCGCTGGGCAGAGACGGATATTGAAGAAGCATGGACAGTCTACTGGAGCGTTTACACAGACATGGTAGAAAGCGGCCTCTTCAAAGTCCTCGGTCACCCGGATCTCATTAAAAAATTTGGCTACCACCCCAGCGGAAATCTCGATCGATTTTATGAGCCTGTCATAGAAAGTATCGCCACCAGCGGTGCTGCCATAGAGCTCAACACAGCTGGCTGGCATAAACCCTGTGAAGAGGCCTATCCTCAT
Source organism: uncultured Verrucomicrobiales bacterium (assembly GCA_964561965.1). Lineage (GTDB taxonomy): Bacteria > Verrucomicrobiota > Verrucomicrobiia > Verrucomicrobiales > Akkermansiaceae > Rubritalea. The sequence goes on along the minus strand of CAZLQY010000006.1, from coordinate 38,838 downwards.
CTCGATTTTCTCACCTTAGCCAGGGACGCAGGTATCCCGCTCATCATATCATCAGATGCGCACAAACCCAGTGAAGTTGGAAGAGATTTCCAACAAGCTATCGCCCTCGCGAAACAAGCCAATTACTCTGAAACAGTCCTCATCCAACAAGATACCTTTCGCTACGAACCTCTACCCTAAAACTGAGCTAAATAGCCTCAACAAGCCAACTCTACACTGAAATCAAATAGCCGATGTCTGAAGAACCATCTCTTGTCTCCTCTCTCGTACCTGCGATTGAAGAACAGTTACAATCACCAGCCACACCCTTTGTGGCAACAACCTACCACCGCCTCGTCCATCAAGAATCCATCGAGGAAGATGAGGCTAAACTCATGATGGCACTTTGCCTAGCAGATGAGTCCAATAAAATGTACACACATCGACGGGATTTTGACATTCAACGCTACCAAGAGCTCCTCAATAAGTTACCAGAACTTACTGAAGAATCCAATTAAGGCACCTATCTATAAATCATAAAGCATCTCCCAACTTCATCGCTATTTTAACTGATGATTGATGAGTTTCACTCCCTTCGAGGCGATCAACTCATCATGTAGCTTTTTCATTTCCGCCAGACGTTCTGGTTCGCTCTCTGAGAGATCATTCCGCTCTTCCTTATCAACACTAAGGTCGAATAACATAGCTGTTTCAATGCCGTTGATTTTACTTTTCTTACCCTTCCGCTCAGGATGGATATATTTCCAGTCCCCCACTCTCAATGCTGTCCCTTTTGCTTCTAGAAGCATATGAGTGAGGCCTTTCTCTGTTTTTCCTAAAAGAGCATCGATGGTATTCCGGCTGTCCAGAGCCTCATCCGGCCCTAATTCCACGCCTAAGAAGGACGCAAAGGACGCAAGGAAATCAATCTGATTCATCATCGCTGTAGAAGTACCGGGCTTAATACCATTAGGCCAACTGACGATAAAGGGAACACGTGTCCCCCCCTCCAGAATCTGATACTTACCTCCACGGTAAGGCCCAGAACCGTCATGCCCACCATCAGAATCCTGCGTCGACGTTTTTACAGTCGTCCCATCATCATAACCGTCATCATAAACAGGCCCATTATCACTAGAGAAAATAATAATCGTATCATCTCTAAGACCAGCTTCTTCAAGAGCTTTCATAATTTCACCTGTAGTCCAGTCAAACTGAACCATCGCATCACCACGGTGCCCCAGTTTTGTTTTCCCTTGGAAACGCTTATGTGGAGCTCTTGGCACGTGAATATCTTGAGAAGCAAAGTAGAGGAAGAAAGGCTCACCCTTCTTTTGTTTCGCTATGTATTTTCTTGTTTGCTCTACAAATTCATCCGCCATCGTCTCATCATTCCACAACGCAGATTTCCCACCAGACATGTAGCCGATTCTACCTATCCCATTAATCACTGAATCACTATGCCCATGCGTGGAGCGATAATACGTCATCGCCTCTGGGTCTAACCGGCCATCAGGGTATACGGTTGAGCGCGGATCTTCAGGTTCTTTCCCAATGTGAATCGGATCATTTGGATCAAGATTAACGACTCGATGATCCTCTAAGTAAACACAAGGCACACGATCATTTGTCGACGGTAATAGGAACGTGTAATCAAAGCCAATTTCCAAAGGCCCAGGTTTCACATCACCATTCCAATTCACTTTTATTCCCTTTTCTCCGATACCCAGATGCCATTTACCAATGACTGCTGTTTTATAACCCGCTTTACGAAATACTTTTGGCAACGTTATTTCATTCTGAGGAATAGTCAGTGGAGCATCCGGCCCTAAAATACGCACACCGTGGCGAAAGGCATGTACACCTGTCAGCATGGAAAATCTGGATGGAGTACAAGTGGCAGCAGAGCAATGCCCATCGGTAAACATCAATCCTTCTTTCACTAAACGGTCAATGTTTGGTGTCGGGATTAACTCAGATCCATATGCCCCCACATCGCCATAGCCAACATCATCGCCATAAATGAATACAACATTCGGTCGATCTTGAGCGGACAATAAACTCGCAGAAGCAACGGCTAAAGATAGGATGGGATGGATCAATCGTTTCATGACAAGGAAGCTATGATTCCGCTAGCGTGAAAAAAAGACTATTTTATCATAGATTTCGCCCTCCCAAGTCACACTACTTTTATCATACCTAAGATACCTAAGTCTTCCTATCGGCGAGAACCTCCACCTCGTAAGATTTCAGTGCGCGCATTCGTAGGCTTCTCTAAATCATAAAAGACACCTTGGGCTGTCCCAGTAGCAATATGTTCATCACGATCTTTACGTTCTTCTGCCTCAGAATACGTCTGATTCACCTCTAAGAGTAATCGTTTCATATGGTGCTCAGGGCAGTTTTCAGCAATCGTTCGCACAATATTTCCTTCCAGACCAAATTGATCTGCTTGGACAATGATTATTCCTGGCCCAGGGACTGGGTCACTAAGAAGGCTTTTCCAATGGTTTTCATTCTTATCAACAATATCGAGATGAAACTTCCCTAAGACATCTGAATGAGACATGATACGTTTCAGTTTTTCCCTAACACCTAAATGATCCGTAGCAAGTAAGACTAACAATCTCTGATCCGCCGATGTAATATTAAGAGCTTCCTCAGTCGTCTTAAAATCTTGAAGCAATGCAGGCTTTGTTTCATTCACGGCCTTATAGTTAGCAGCGATCGACAGCATCGCCAGAGAGACACGTTTACCATCATCCCCCACTTCTCCATCCACTAAGGAATAAGGTGTTCTAGAAGGAGTACAGATCTGCTTCTGCCCTGTCGGGTCGAAAAGACAGAACGCGGAGTTAGGCAATTTCCCACGGAACATTTCTGTCATCATGTTATCCATATCATGGTGCTTGTAAGTCTCTACGCGAATACAAACAAACTCTCTGGTGGAGGCTATAAATTCTTCGTCAGCAAACAAACTGTTTTGCGTTCTTTCATAACCTCGTCAAAACGCACCGGGGACTTTACATGTGGCGGCAGCCATAAAAAATATTGGGCGATTCGATCGTTTGGCTTCTGCTACCCCTGTTTCCCAAGTCGTATACCAAGCAATGCCGGAGGCGCCTACAGGCTGAGAGTGTTTGACTAAAACTTTATTCTTCTTCCTCGCTTCAACAGGAAGAATTCCAATCCCTATCAATAATACTCCAAACAGATAAATAATAGCCTTCATACCTAATATGAACCCGCTGCCTGCTATAAAGTTGCATATCTAGACAAAGAATATTCTCACGAGAATATCTTCTATACCGCTTTTACTAACACCGTTCACCTCAATAACAAAAAACCTCTACCTGTCATTCAGATAGAGGTTGTGTACAGGTGAGGCCGTGACACTGGCTATGCCGGAGCGCCCACTACTTCTCCAGCGAGAGGGTCATCACTATCATTCTCTCCACCTTTCGTTTTCGCCTTATCCTCATCTTTCGATGCTTCTGCAGTAGGCGGTTCTGGTGGTTCTGGCATTTTAGGAGGATCTTCCATTCCTCCTGTTGCTATGATTTCATCAATATGAGCGCCATCTAAAGTTTCGTATTCGAGTAAAGATTCTGCGATGTTTTTCAAGGCTTCACTATTTTCAGACAAAATCCGCTTCGCTTCATCATAAGCATCATCAATAAGGCGCTTAATCTCAGCATCGATTTTTTGTGCGGTATCTTCAGAATAATTTTTACCACCTAGTCCACCCATCATGGATGCTCCTTCTGGTTCAGCATATTCTACCATGCCCATAAGATCACTCATTCCCCATTCACAGACCATTTTACGGGCTAAAGAAGTGGCTTGTTTAATGTCACCACTTGCACCAGAGGTCACATCTCCAAATGTAAGTTCTTCCGCGACTCGGCCGCCCATAGTCACGATCAACTGCTCTAGTCCTTCGTTTTTGCGGTACTGGTAGCGGTCTTCTTTCGGCAAATGGAAGGCTGCACCTAGGTAAGGGCCACGAGGTATAATTGTGACTTTATGTAAAGAGTCTGTATTTTCCAGTAAGGCTAAAAGGATGGCGTGCCCAGCCTCATGATATGCTGTCACCTCTTTTTCCTTATCACCAAGTGCCATGGAGCGGCGTTCACGCCCCCAACGGACTTTGTCTCTAGCTTCTTCTAGTTCCGGAAGGTTCACTTCTATAAGGCCTTTTCTCGCAGCTAATAAAGCAGCTTCATTAATCAAGTTTGCTAATTCCGCCCCTGAGAAACCAGGTGTACCACGCGCTATGATCGTAAGATCTGTATCCGGTGCCATTTTCACCTTTTTTGCATGGACCTTAAGTATCTGCTCACGGCCATTTAAGTCAGGCAGTGAAACGGTAACTTGGCGGTCAAAACGCCCAGGACGTAATAACGCAGGATCTAGCACATCAGGGCGGTTGGTAGCAGCAATGATAATCACACCTTGGCGGGCATCGAATCCATCCATTTCTACCAACATCTGGTTGAGTGTCTGCTCTCGCTCATCATGACCTCCGCCCATACCTTGACCACGGTGACGGCCAACAGCATCAATTTCGTCAATAAAGATTAAACAAGGAGCATTCTTTTTCCCTTGTTCAAACATATCGCGAACTCGGCTCGCTCCGACGCCCACAAACATTTCTACAAAGTCAGAACCACTAATGGAGAAGAAGGGAACATCCGCTTCCCCTGCAATGGAACGTGCTAATAGTGTCTTACCAGTACCAGGTGAACCAACCATCAAGACTCCTTTTGGAATGTTACCACCCAATTTTTGGAATCGTTTAGGGTCCTTCAAAAACTCCACGATCTCGACTAATTCTTCTTTGGCTTCGTCAATGCCTGCAACATCTTTAAAGGTTACACGGTTTTTATCCTGGTTCATCAACTTCGCCTTGGATTTCCCAAAATTCATTGCTCCTTTTCCAGAAGCCTTCATCTGATGACGGATAAGGAAAAATAGAAGTAATATGATAAACAGGAATGGTAGTAAATTCCATAGGACGGCCTGAAGAGTTCCGCTCTCATGCTTATGCACAGCAATTTTATCAATCAACTGAACTTCGCGATCACTCAGGAACTTTGAGTTCACTTTCACTTCAAGAGGGCTATATACAGTCTTTACATCTGCTTTCTCTCTATAGAGCAATTCTACACCTTCAATCACAGAACGGTTGGAACCAGATTCTGTAAACATGGTAATACGATCATTCCCTTCAAACACAACGAGATCTTTCGCGATTAATTCGCGCAATTCTCTCAAAGAAATATTACGTGAATTATTCGTTGTTGAAATCTCATCTACAGTGAGAGTCGGTATATCTTTATTATAAAAAATCTCGTTAATTTCATCGTCTGCAAGTGTCAGATTGACAGGCACACGGAATGAGGACTTCCCTGGATCCCCGGAACGGTCTAGGCGATCTGTTTTATCAAAGTAACCTCGGAGCATACCGGTAGAACCTCCTTCTGGCCCGACAAAAAGAAGTGTCGGCGAAGTTTTGATACCAAGGTTCTTCAAAATTTTCATTTTTTCTTCCTTGGTCGCGGCATCTTTCACCTCAGGAATCGAATTTTCATCTTCAATAATACGGCCCTGGCGATAGAGGGTCATAAATTCTGAGAAATCAAGCTGGGCAGGCTTCGTAGGTGTCCCACCAAACTGCCAGAGAATGATTAAAACGGCTACTACAGCCGAGATAGAAATAATAGCACGCCAATTAAAGCCACCAGGTGTGCCTGAGGCCCCATTTGAGTCTTTTGGTTGTGATGGTTCTTTGGTTGGTTCGTTATCCGGCATAAATCTAGCGTTTAAAGTTACTGAAAATCACGTCAGCGGGCAAACACTACTGCTGTTTTTAGAAAAGAAAATCCTTTTTTCTCCTGCTTGCTTCCAGAGAGAAGGTAATTCATGCTTCCTTTAGTGAAAATTTCCACAGATCTATCATCTGGTAAGCAAAAGCAAGGTTGGTTTGAAAAAATTACTTCCAGCCGCCTCCGCCGCAGAGCTGCGCCCAGCGGTATCGTACATGTGGAGATCCTTGTCGATATATTTGCGTCCTTCGTGGCCCTAGATGGGCAGGTGGACCAACAAGAAGCTCAAATCGCTCTTGATCTCTTACGACACGCCTTTCCTGAGGCTGATCACGGGTGGTTAGCGACACGCTTACAAAAAGCCCTAGGCTCCGCACTCACTCCCCGTGAGCTAGCCTCTTCGATGAAAGACCATCTGACGAATGAAGGCCTCGTCTCCCTTGGCCTTCAACTTTTTCTTCTAGTCAATGCATCTGCACGACAAAAAGAAGGTTTAGAAACTCTGCAGGAATTCATGCGAGACATTGGAGATAGGGGCACAGGTGAAGCCATTTTAGCAGAGATGTTGGACAAAGATCCGCATACGATTCCCTTTGAACGAATTACTTTTGGGCTAAATAAAACTTCAGATGTCCTCATTCCAGAAGAAGCGACTGGGCATCAATTCCGTTTTTATAGAGCTGGTGAAGTGACCTTACTGCGTAATTCTGGAGAAGAAATCCTCTGGCTCAGTGGCGCGCCTGTCGGTGTCGGCGTCACCGTAAGAATGCGATCCCACCAACGGCTGGTGATTCCTGGATGGAGCCTGTCTTTTAATGACGTATCCTTCCTCATCTCTGCACGGACACGTGGTGAAATAAGATCTATTTTTCTTCACGAGAACGAGGATGGATTAGTAGTAGAACGATCCCGCACACGGCAAAGTGAAATTAAAATAGATTTTAACACCACGGCTACACTGACCCGCCTAAAACCTACCAACCTCAAGCTGGCTCCAGACTTCACAATCGAAGAAGACCCCCCTTTGCGTACCAGCCTTCACAATGAAATAAAGCTCTCTAACAATAAAAGTCTCAGTTTAGAAAAACTTCGCCTCCAAGCCACTTCTGCAGGAGGCAGATTCAAGCTCGGTAGCGAGAAGCTATCACTCATTGTTTCTAATGACGCGACTCGCCTAAAACGAGGAGACCTTTTACTCTCACCAGGCCTATCCAGTGCAGTTCGCCTCAAAATTACGTTTGATCCCTCAACAGCGGCGGGAGTTTTAGAAGTAGAGCAGTCCGAACGCCCAATTAGTATTAACGGTACCCAAGTCCGCCAACGCTGCCGACTTAAAAACGGGGATTTCATTCAACTATCTGCAAGCCAAGGTGTACGATGTAGGTTCACGGAAGGCTGGATCGATGAAGAGCGCACTGTTGTTCAAGAACTCCTCGTCGATATGGTTTCTCACTCCTTTGGACGCCGTAACAATGTCCTAGACAACATAGAGTTCAAAGTTAGGCGAGGTGAAATGCTCTGTATCATGGGCCCCTCAGGGAGTGGTAAGTCCACACTTCTCTCCTCTCTTGCAGGGCAACTAAAACCAACAAGAGGCCACATCCGCCTCAACGACATCTCTCTCTATCAGCACAGAGAACGCCTAGCCCCTTTCATCGCGTACATGCCACAAGAGGAAGCTCTTAATCCGCATCTCACTGTGCGTGAGCACCTCTATCAAGCCTCCATGATTCGGCGCCCACATATAGCGCATCGCGAACACGACCGTAGAGTGGACTCCATCTTAGCAGAACTAGCCCTCACACCCCTTGCTCACCGATTAGTTGGATCCTCTGGAGACAAACAAATTAGTGGAGGAGAACGAGGGCGTTTAAATCTAGGCTTAGATCTCAGCTCTCCAGCAGAAATTTTTCTCTTTGATGAGCCAATCTCGGGCCTTTCATCCAAAGACTCAGAACATGTGGCCGAGGCCCTCAGAGGATTAGCTAAAGATAAAATCGTCATTGCCTCTCTCCACCGCCCCGGATCCTCGGTCCTCACCCACTTTGACAAAGTCCTCCTCTTAGATAAAGGCGGTAAAGTAGCCTTCTATGGATCACCTTGGAGCATGATTCAATACTTTGACTCTGCTTGTAGTGAACTCGGCATTCCATCTGTCGTAAGGGAGAGCCAAGACTCTAGAGGGGCAGACTTTGTCTTTGATGTTTTAGAAAGCCCTGTTCTGAAAGTAGCTCTGAACAAAGAAGAAAGCTTCACACGCCGTTTTAACCCTACGTTCTGGCAGGAACGCTTCGAAGGCTATCAACTCCTCGAAAATGTCCGAGTTCAAGAATCAGATCAAACATCCAACATCGGCCAGCTTCCTAGAGCTGAAGATAATATGCCTATTCCTCAACGGAAACGGCGCAAATTCAAAGAAAAACGGAGACTCTTTTTCACGCATCTTAAACGCTCTCTCATGGCTAAACTCCGAAATAGGGGAACATTCTATACCACAATATTAGAAGCGCCACTACTTGCCGGACTGATTGCCCTCACCCTAAGGGCATCAGCAGAAGGGCAATATGATTACTCTACAGGTCTTCACTTCATCACCTACATGTTTCTCACTGTCACTGTAGGAATGTTCTTAGGCCTTACGAACAGTGCTACTGAAATTTTACGTGATCGATCAGTGCTTCGGCGTGAACGCAACTGTGGCTTTAGCGTACCCCTCTATATTAGTGCCAAGTTCACCTCCCTATCCATCCTAGCCATGCTACAATGTGCTGTTTACACCTCCGTTGGCCACCTTCTCCTAGAAGTCCGCGGAGTTTGGCTGGAGCACTGGGCTTGGATGACTATCACAGCCCTATGTGGAACGGCTATGGCTCTACTGGTCTCAGCCATTGTAAAGAGCGAGCGCTCTGCCCTCAGCTCAGTCCCCCTTCTACTCGTTCCCCAGTTACTTTTAGCCGGGGCACTTGTCCCCTTTGAAGAAATGAATCGGGGCCTGTTTGAAGGAGCCCACGAAAGCCGTATGAGTGGAGGAGAGCCAGTCCCCGCCAAAGTCATGCCGCTCCGCTATGCCTATGAAGGAATGATCGTCACCCAAGCTTTGCGAAACCCCTTTGAATTAGAGCGCAGAACCATTCAGGCCAGCATTGATCACATCACCTTGGCTTCAGAAAAAAATGGATTTCAACTGACAGACCATCAATCTAACACCTTGGAAACATTAACAGCAGGGCTCACTTTGCTTTATGCTGCTGAGGCGACATCACCCGGGGAAGCTCAGAAGCTCTGCGCTTTAATCCGTAGCGTCGCTCAAAAAGGAAATATTCAAGAACTTAGAGAACTCAATGTACAAGCAGAAGGCGAAGACGTTCGCCCATGCTCAGATTTTTTTGCCAACAGCCGCTCCGACCTCATCGTTAGCCGAGCTGAAATCCATCGAACCGACGATCGTATCCAAGGTTACCGGAATATCTTCTTAGCAGAATGGAAGTACTTCAAAAACCGACGCTTTGGGACGATCCCTTATTGCTTCACCGTCGTTTCATCAATCTCTATTCTCTGTTTATTATTCGCTACCTTAGTCGTATCCCGATGGAATAAAAACGTAGGTTAATACACCACCATGCCATTGAAATCGGGGCTCATTAAAAATCACTTATTTTTTCCGTAAATGAGTTGCAGAACAGCGCAATTTTGCTAGTTTTCTACTCCCATACTTCTGTGGGTTCGTACTAGTTATGGCTATTCTCAATTTGACACTGAAAATATGGAGGCAGAATAAAGCTTCCGAAAAGGGTTCAATCATCACCTACGATGCTCCCGGTATTCCTGAAGAAGCATCGTTCCTCGAAATGCTTGATATTGTCAACGAGCGTATTATTGAGGAAGGCTCTGGTGAACCTATTCATTTTGATCACGATTGTCGTGAGGGGATTTGTGGTATGTGTTCCTTAACGATCAATGGCATTCCTCATGGAAAAGAGCTTGGTATCACCACTTGCCAATTACACATGCGCAAGTTCAATGATGGCGACACGATCTGGATAGAACCATTCCGCGCCAAAGCATTTCCTGTCGTAAAAGACCTCATTGTGGACCGCAGCAGCTTTGATCGCATTATGTCCTCTGGGGGGTATATCGACGTTCGGACAGGCTCAGCACCCGATGCCAACTCAATGCCGATTGAGAAAAAACTCGCTGACGAAGCCTTTGATGCAGCAGCCTGCATAGGCTGTGGTGCCTGTGTCGCATCCTGTAAAAATGGATCCGCCATGCTCTTCGTCTCGGCGAAAGCAGCTCATCTCAACAAACTACCACAAGGGAAAGCAGAAAAAGACCGCCGTGTTCTAGGTATGGTCCGTACAATGGACGCAGAAGGCTTCGGCAACTGTACAAACCAATACGAATGTGAAGCCGCTTGTCCTAAAGAAATCAGCGTAGACAACATCGCCAAACTGAACCGAGATTTTGCAAAAGCTACCTTTAAGGAAGCTCTTACCTAACTAGAAAAAAGTCTCCTTGGAATTCTTTAACATTCCACGCAACTATTCTCTTAACATAGTGTTACTATAAACAGAACTGTTTAGCCCCCGATATACTATGAAAAAAGAACTAAGAGATTACGACCCGGAAATAGACTCAGATGAAGTCTGGGATTTACTTAGCCAAACAACTCGGGCAGTCCCTTCACCTGAGTTTGCTAAAAGAGTCCTGCAAGAAATCACCAAAGAAGACACGAGAGAAGATCTTTCCAGAACTCAGCATAACATACTTACACCAGATCACAACGAAGTTAACTGGTGGCAACGTTCTCGTAAAAAAATCACCTTGTTCTCTATGAGCACAGCAGCAGCCTGTGTCATCATCGGTATGTCCTTGTATCAAACACCTGAGGTGCAATCCACAGCACAATCCGGCCCTCCCCTCCCTTCCAAAAACGTCACCCAGGCCACAGCACTCCCAGTAAATCCTCATTCAACAGAGACTCACTCTATCGATGTCGTAAACTCCGTTCTCTCCACTGAAATCATTTTAGTAGCTGCTGGAAATCCTACGTTATATTCCAACGAGCAACTCTCTTCTCTCATTGGTTTCTAATCAACAGAAGAAGACATATCTCATCTATAATTCACTACTAAAACATACTTCTCAAAAGATAAATAAAAATCCTCCCAGATAGAGATCTCATTCCCTCTCAGATTTCACTTCCCATACCGGGTCTCTCTTGTTTACCTTCTGCCACAATGATAGATTTCACTTACTATGGGCATTCTTGTTTCTCCGTTGTCATCAATGAACAAACGATTCTCTTTGATCCATTTATTACGCCAAACCCTGCTGCTAGTGCAATCGACGTTAACACTTTGAACCCAGATTTCATTTGTATCACGCACGGGCATGAAGACCATATTGCAGATGCAGAAGAAATAGCCCGTCGTTCTGGAGCAAATATTCTCTGTAATTACGAGATCTATGAATGGTTTGCAGCGAAAGGCCTCACTAATATACAACCACTGAACCACGGTGGATCCGTTCATCTACCATTTGGGAAGGTCAAATTTGTCAATGCCATCCACTCATCCAAACTCCCTGACGGTAGTTATGGAGGCAACCCCGGAGGCTTCGTTATCGAAAGCTCACAAGGAAATTTCTATTACGCAGGAGACACAGCCCTCACCTATGACATGAAAATGCTCGGTGAATTCCATTCCATTGACTGGGCAGTTCTCCCAATAGGAGATATCTTCACCATGGGTGTAGAAGACGCCATAATCTGTGCGAAATGGATACAAAGCCATAAAATCATTGGCGTACATTTCGACACCTTTGAGCCCATCACGATTGACCATGCCGCAGCAAAAACAAACTTCGAACAACAAGGGATATCATTAACCCTCCCTGTAATCGCCGAAACCTTTTCCATATAATCTCTAGCACGCTTCACATTTAAACATATGAAAATTCGCACTGGCATAGGCTACGATGTCCACCAATTTGCAGAAAACCGCCCATGCATCCTTGGCGGTGTGGACATTCCTCATAGCGTCGGCTTATTGGGGCATTCTGATGCTGACGTCCTCTGTCACGCCATCGCAGATGCCGTTCTCGGGGCATTAGGCCTTCCTGATATCGGCTACTATTTCCCCCCAACAGATGCCTCCATCGAAGGTATTTGCTCTCTTGATATCTTAAAGAAATGCAAAAGCCTAGCTGACCAAAAAGGCGCTGAGTTACAAAATATTGACTCAACCCTCATCGCAGAAGCACCAAAAGTACTTCCTCATATTGACAGTATGAAAGTCAATATAGCGGCCGCCTTGGGACTAAAAGTCGAAGATATCGGAATTAAAGCAACAACGAATGAAACGATGGGCTTTGTAGGCCGGCATGAAGGCATCGCAGCCATGGCCACAGCCTGTCTAGTCATTCCATAAAGGCCAAGAGAGTATGGAACGCATTTCAGATCTACCAACCCAACAACAGCCTAGAGAGAAACTCGCTAAGCAAGGAGTCAAGGCATTGTCTGATGCTGAACTTCTCGCACTCTTCATACGCACAGGAGTACAAGGAACAAATGCGATCGAGCTAAGTAAGCGCCTCATCCACCAACACCGCAACCTCTCAGGCCTTGGCAAATTAGAACTGAAACAACTCTCCTCAGAGCTCGGCCTAGGCATCGCAAAGTCTTGTCAAATTTTAGCGGCGTTTGAACTGGGAGCTAGAGTGGCTCGAGAAAAAATCGACCTTATTCAACTAGATTCCCCGGCAACTATTTACTCCATAGCACAGCCCATATTAGAAGGTGAAACCCAAGAAGTCCTACTAGCATTCCTGCTCGATACAAAAAATAGGCACCTCAAAACGATTGAAGTATCTCGCGGTATTCTAGATCAGACATTATGGCACCCTCGCAATATCTTGAAGCCTGCACTACTCCACGACTGTAAAAGCATCATCATAGTTCACAACCACCCTTCCGGTGACAGCTCACCTAGCCAAGCAGACCTCGTGATGACGGCAAACTTAAAAGACGCCGCTGATCTTCTTAAAATCCGCTTACTAGATCATGTCATCATTGGAAAACAGCTAGGAACTAGCCCACCATATTACTCATTCCAAGAACACGGACACCTCTAAAACGTCACTTACTATTATGATCCATCCATCCGCAATTATAAGCCCAGAAGCCAATATTCATCCCACCGTCAACATTGGCCCATTTTGTATCATTGATGCGGGAGTCACCATTGGAGAGCACTGTGAAATTGAAGCTCATGTATGGATCACATCTCAAGCCATCATCGGTTCACACAACTTCATAGGCTACGGAAGTGTCATAGGAGCTTCTCCTCAAGACACCACCTTTGACACTACTATTCGCAGTAACGTCATACTAGGAGACCACAATACACTTCGAGAAAACGTCACCATCCACCGGTCCACTGGAGAGAACAAAAGCACGATCATGGGAAACCATAACTTACTGATGGTCAACTCACACCTTGCTCACGATGTGACTATGGGAGATCATAACGTATTAGCAAACAACGTCATGCTCGCAGGTCACATCACAATGGGAAATCATACTTTCTTAGGAGGCGGAGCAGGATTTCACCAATTTATTCATATCGGATCTTACGCAGCTGTCCAGGGTAACTCCAGTATCACAAAAGACCTCCCTCCCTATTGCATGGCGCATGGTCAAAATAATTTACACGGGCTCAATAACGTAGGCCTTAAAAGAAATGGTTTTGACATAGCGGAGCGAAAAGAAATCAAATCTATTTATAATACATTTTTTTGCAGTGATTTAGGTCTAAGAGAGGCCATCAAAGAAATAGAGCAAAGACAGCTCTCCAAAGCTGGGCTTCGACTCTTAAACGCAGCTCAAAACCCATCCCGGAAAGGTCTCATGACTTAAAATGACAAGCATAAGCGGAAGCCTTCAGCCACAGTACCTCCCCAAATAGATTTCCACTGGAAATATAGAAAAAAAAGAGTATCATTATATATAGTTTACGTTTTTCTATCTATATAATGTAAGCATCACCACTAATTTCTCATGAATCTTCGCGCTTATATTCTACCAATCTCTTTTATTTTATTGGCTATTGTCATCGGAGTACTCGGAAACAAACAATCATCTCTTTCAGATCAAGCATCAATTCCGGAGACATCAGAACAAACTCCACCACCCCTGCCCAATAAAACGTCAAAACAAGCCTACACGAACGGGGAAGAAGACCTCACCTCTGATGAGACATCCACTCAAACAGATCAGACCGAAAAACCATCTCAGGGAGTTTCTAACCCTACTCCATTTGAGATTCCCAACGAAAAAATTCTCACCTTCGCCTCTATCGAAGACTTGGAAGCGTTTTTAAAATCAGCAGCAGCTGACTCCCTTCAAATTCTTGGGCGCTCTAACCAACTACTAAGCTTAAGAGTACGTGGCCAACAGTTGGGGCGTTTAGCGGAAAGCTCCATTCCTTTTGAAAGCACTCCAAATTTCTTTGTCAATCCCTCACCCACACCAGAACCGGGTAGCGTACAATCTAATGCTGTCGGCGTCGGCCAATCATTACTAGAGATTTTAGGAATCACTAGCGACAATTCAACCTGGGGTGAAGGCGTTACAGTAGCCGTCATCGATTCAGGAATCACACCACACCCCTCTCTCTCCGAATTTCAAACCATCTTAAACTTCACACCAGAAGGTGAATTTAACGGTCACGCCACAGGAGTCGCCTCCGTCATCGCCGGGCAAAGCGATATTGCCCCTGGAATAGCCCCTGCCAGTACTTTAATATCCATACCAATCACAGATCAGACTGGGTCATCTAACTCATTTGCTTTAGCAGAAGGAATCTTCGCCGCAGTAGATGCAGGTGCACAAATTCTAAATATCTCACTAGGTTCGTACGGAGACTCTAACCTCGTCGCACAAGCTGTTGACTATGCCTTCCAAAACGGCGCCGTCGTTGTCGCCTCCTCAGGAAATGAAGGTTTAGAATTTAGCGCCTATCCCTCTGCGTACTCCGGAGTAATCTCAGTTGGAGCCGTTGATGCCACAGGATCTCACCTGTTATTTTCAAATGCCAGTGAGGATCTCTCCCTCACTGCTCCAGGATTTCAGATTAATACAGCTTGGAGCGACGAAAGTTTCATTCAAGCTAGCGGCACCTCTTTTAGTGCTCCAGCCGTATCTGGTGCTATCAGTGCAGTACTTTCTAGCAATCCAGATCTCAGCCCTCGAGAGGCCGCAGATGTCGTGTTAGATAACACCAATGAAGGCGGCCAACCTGGACCAGACGCCCTCCTAGGAACGGGACTACTTGACGTTGGAAGAGCCATCAATTTTAATACTCCAAATATTGTCGATCCGGCGGTCGCTTCACATTTCATCGCTCCAGCAGACAGCTCCTCACCTCGTGATCAAGTCATCGTCACGATCCAAAATCAAGGAACTACCGAGCTCAACGGAGTCCCTCTATCAGTAAAAACTGACTCTGGTCAACACGAACTCCAATCCGGGCTTATCCTCCCGGGCCAAATAGAAACATTTCATTTACCGATTAACTTCGTTCCCCTCATCAATGGTGGATCTGTCCAAATTCAAAGCCAAATAGGAGCGTTCAGAAATGACTCTCAACCAAATAATAATGGGCTAACGACAACTCTCACTCTTCCGGAAGCAAACCAAGAAGAGACAAATCCAAGCCCTTAAGGGAACAATCCTAACACGCTATAAAATTCTAAGAGAATTGACCCACGTGACCTCTCTCAGAAATCTCCCTCTCCCGCACCGCTCCGATATTCCCCCCTATCCTCGTTTCCTTTGGCCTACTCTTTGACCTATTCACGAATAGGCAAGACATGTCGCAATTACGTTCTCTACGTTCAAAAAAAATAGCGACTTTCCTTAACAGAAAGCCGCTATTGAAATGATTATAATCAGCCTTAGCTGATAAGATCAGGCCAGTCTTCTGTGTGGAAGAACTCTCCTTTTGGCTTATCAATACGCTCATATGTATGAGCACCAAAGAAATCACGCTGTGCTTGTAGAAGATTAGCCGGAAGGCGTTCTGCACGGTAAGCATCGTAATAACTAAGTGACCCACCGAAGCTTGGTACTGGAATTCCATTGGTAGCAGCAAGAGCCACGACTTCACGCCAGTCTTGCTGACCAGAGTTTAAGATTTCCGTAAAGAATGGAGCTAACATCAAATTTGTGAGGCCTGCATTTTCTTCATACGCTTCTGTAATACGGTTCAGGAAGCGTGCACGGATGATGCAGCCACCACGCCAGATACGTGCAATCGCACCTAAATCAAGCTCCCAGCCTTTGTCCTTACCGACTTTAGAAATAAGATCCAGTCCCTGAGCGTAAGAAACGATTTTAGAAGCATACAATGCATTGCGCACTTTTTTAATAAGATCTTCTTTACTGAGTGAACCTAAATCGAAGTTCCAGTTACTTGGCCCCTGAAGGATACCTGAGGCAACCTTACGTTGGTCACGAAGTGACGAGAGGATACGAGCTTCTACAGAGCCAGCAATAGTTGAGAACGGCACAGCTTGTTCGACAGAGCCCATAACAGTCCAGCGGCCTGTTCCTTTTTGGCCAGCTTTATCCACAATGAGATCAACAATATCAGAACCTGTTTCAGGGTCCTTTTGCTTGAAAATATTCGCTGTAATTTCGATAAGGAACGATTCAAGATCTCCCTCGTTCCAGTCCGCAAAGATTTTAGCCTGCTCTTCGTTACTAATCCCAGCAGCCTTAAAGATGTTGTATGCTTCACAGATAAGCTGCATGTCACCATACTCGATACCATTATGCACCATCTTAACGAAGTGGCCTGCGCCACCTTCGCCAATATGTGTCACACAAGGAACACCATCAACCTTAGCTGAAATGGCTTCAAAAATTGGCTGCATAACTTCCCATGTAGAAGCTGGCCCACCAGGCATGATAGAAGGCCCTTTCAGAGCTCCTTCTTCTCCACCTGAAACACCAGCTCCGATGAAGCGGAAACCTTTCTCTGAGAGAGCCTTTTCACGGCGCTCTGTATCAGAGTATAAGGTATTACCACCATCAATGATGATATCACCTTGATCTAGAAGTGGGACGAGTGAATCAATCACTGCATCAACAGGCCCACCAGCTTTCACCATAATTTGAATCTTACGTGGAGAGGCAAGACTATCGACAAACTCTTCAAGAGACTGAGCTCCTACCAAGTTCTTATCTGGATTTGCCGCTATGAACTCATCAGTCACGGATGTTGTGCGGTTATACACGGATACTTGGAATCCACGGCTCTCAACATTGAGAACGAGATTCTGACCCATTACTGCAAGGCCGATTAGGCCGAAGTCACTTTTACTCATAATGTTAATCTCCCAAAAGGGTAGTTAATTTGACGCGCATTATTCAAACAGAAAGGAAATGTGCAACAGGAACTTGTGTCAATTAGTTAAAAAGTTCGAAGTATGATGCGTTTTCAGCTAGTTACAAGAAATCAGTTGATTCATGGAAACTATAAGTTTCATTCATAAATTGAATCATCACTATCAATTTCGACACCGATTCCCTGTTTCTTCGAGTGCTATGTTCATCCATCTCATGCACTATTTTATTCATAAGCCCAATGTCGTATCTTACATTTCAACCACCTAGGCACATATAGAAGCTCTTTCCTAGAGCTTCTATTCTGTTTCTATGTTCTACAATGCCTACACGGAAGTAACTCTCATCGCAGAGAAGATTTCTTCTTCGGTTTTGGCATAGGTTTAATCTCACGTACATCATCCGCCACTGTTCGGCCACGTTTAAGACCAACAACAATGAAGGCAATCCCTGCAACGATCATAAATAAAGAAATAAATTGTCCACGAGTGAAGCCTGCGGTAAGTGCGGCATCTGGTACTCTATAGTTTTCTACAAAGATACGGAATATCGCATACAGAATGAAAAACATCCCTGTCAGCACACCATTGGCGAGTTTCGGGAAGCGCAAACGGACGAACCATAAAATAGCAAAGAGAACCAAGCCCTCCAACAAACCTTCATAAACCTGAGAAGGGTGCCTAGGTGTGAGGAGTTCTCCCACTTCTTGCTCTGCCTTTGGGTAGTCTCTCAAGCTAGCTAGCATACCTTCATAGACTTGAGTGTATGTCACTCCCTCACTTTGGAGTAATGCGGCATATTCAGGATCATGTGCTGCTGTGATTGCTCGTGCTTGTTCATATTTCTCCTCCATACCACTCTGCTCTACGAATTCAGAGGGAAATCTTACAGCCCACGGAGCATCTAATTTATGGCCATATAGCTCACCATTGATAAAATTCGCCATTCGACCAAAGAATAAGCCGAGCGTAGCGACGACAGCCAAACCATCGCCGACCCCAGTCCAGGAAACATTCCACTTTTTCGCGTAGTAATAAGTAAATATCATCATCCCCAAGATGCCTCCATGACTTGCCATACCACCTTCCCAGACACGAAATAACATCAGGGGGTCCGCCGCTAGCCCCTGCATACCCACCTTCGGCAAAGTATAAAACAAAACATAACCTAGCCTCCCTCCTAAAAACACGCCAAAGATTGCTCCAAGTGAAATATAATCTCCCGCCATACTTGGGCGCAGTGCCCATAATTGGCGTTGAGCCAAGTACTTCAGTAACAAATAGGCTGCCAAAAAACCTAATAAATAAGAAAACCCATACCAACGAATCGATATCGCTTCCGTAATAGGGATCATCACAGGATCCATATTTTGAACAAAATTTGCGAGAGAAATCATCACAGCCACACAGCACACTATGCACCCTCAGTGGTCAATATTCTAATCCCTAATGCATAATTTGGGTTCAAGCCAAGTGAAGTAAGCCCGGCTACCTTCCTCCACTCAATAGAGGGCTCCGTATCTGTTATCTTTGACAACAAATAAGCCCCTCACGTGCAATTTCACCCTATTTCGTCAATACAGATTCGACGCCTCATGAAACCGATCTCCTTAAGGAAACCCTCTCAGAACAGTTTATTCTAAATCACTGCTTACGGTATCTTGAGCTAATTCTAACTCCAAATCACCCTTTGCTTCATGCAGAGCTAAAAGCCTCTTCTGATAACGTGTCTGAACGAGATCTACTACCACTAAGACAGCAATGACAAAGTAGAACGTCGCTTTACTCATAGCAATCACCTCATGACCAAACAAATACATATGGGCATGATGAGCTCCTTCCCCTAGGAGTAGTATCCCAACAACAAATAAGACAAAGAGCCCTAGCACCTCATAGATACGGTTCTTTTGTAAGAACTTTGCCACATTGTCTGCTAATAGAATCATCAATGCACCAGAGACTAAAATAGCAATAACCATCAGCACTGTAGCGGTCTTCTCATCCACATTACTAGTGAGAGAAATAGCACTCAATATAGAATCAAAGGAAAAAATTAAGTTCACAAAGACAATCAATGCTATCACCTTCGAAGGCTTCGCTCCTTCTTGTTTCTCACCGTGAACGACTTCTAATGACATCATGTGCATAATCTCTTTCACCGCGGTATACAGAATAAAACCACCACCAAACATAGCCAATAAGTCACTCATTTTAAACTGGCCAGAAATCACCGTCGTCTTAATAAGAAACAAAGGTTCCTTCAATGAATTATAAATGGTTAAGACAACGAAGAGAAGAATGATCCGAAGCGCTACGGCCAATCCAATGCCAAGAACTCTAACTCTTTTCTGTTCTGCCTCTCCCTCAACTCGTTTTGACTCTAGAGAAATGTAGAGAAGATTATCAAAACCAAGCACAGCTTGGAGGAGGATTAACATGAGTAAGGTAAATAAGACTTCAAGCATGGTAAAAAATGGAAATTATTCTGCACCGCCTTTGTAGGCTTAGCCCTTCCATCCCGCCAGCTAAAAATGACCGCTGCCGGCACTTCCTCTCAGCAACGGAGATTGTGCCTCTTATTTCCTAACATCGCGCCAGATTGTTTTGGCTGCTAAAATCGTATTTCGGTGTAATTTAGCCGTCGCACCTGCCTGCCTATTGTAACCTCCCCCGTACAGTATGACTAGAGGGATACGGTTTCGTAATAAGGCGCCTAAAAGGATTTCGTCTCTATACCTCATGTCAGATACGCTCAGTGCCATTTGCCCAAAACGATCATTTTTATGGTTATCCGCGCCGGAGACCCAAATCACTAAATCAGGAGAAAAACTATCTAAAGCCCCCGCCAGAGAGATAAATAGCTGGTCTAAATAGTCACATCCCTCAACACAACGAACTGTTTCAATATCCATAGAACCTGCTGTTTTCAAGGTCGGATAATTTCTTCCTACATGAATGGAGTATGTGAATACGCGCGGATCATCGACTAAGAGGCTATTGGTTCCATTTCCCTGATGAGCATCCGTATCCACCACCATGATCTTAATACCAGGTTGGTGGACTTGTAAATCTCTCACAGCAGCTGCAATATCGTTGAACACACAGTATCCTTCACCATGAGAAAAATGAGCGTGATGAGTCCCCCCTGCTAAAACCGCAGCCGCCCCATCCTGCAGAGCGGCATAGCAGGCCTGCCGGGTAGCTTCTACTTCAGTAGCACTGCGCTCATAGAGTTTACTACTCATTGGTAGGCCTAGTCTGGCTTCTTCCTGTTGACCCAATGTACCATGGTAAATATGATTCAAATACTCTTGGCTATGCACACGCTGCAGAACATAATCACTAGCCATACCTATCTCCACGATATCTTCAGCAGAAATCACTCCAGAGGATAACAACATATCCTTAGAAACAGTAAACTTTTCCATTGGAAACGGATGCTCGAGTGGAAGTTCAAGAAATAATTCAGATGAGTAGAAACAACGCATAAGCTAGCCAATGACGAAGATTAGTGGTAAACAGATAAAAATGCAATGATCAGAACCTTCTATTTACTATTGTTTATTCCTCAAATGCTCTTTGCCGAACCAGTAAAGGGCTGGGACGACATCCTTCCCCCGGATCTAGACATATTAAACACTTCATTTGTGATACCTAACGATGAAATTAACCATGTGCATACATTTTTAGAAATCGCAGAAAGCATCACGCTCCCTAGTGAATTCACCTCCCTTTTAGCGAAGTCCCTGTATGATCCTCAAAACGTCGACCCAGAAGAACTGATGCAATGTATCGATGCAAATCAACAAAGCATCGACGCTCTGGAGAACTTAATAGAAACAGACTCCCACATCAATCTAGCTACCCTTCAGCAGCGAAGCCAAAACTTATCACCCCTCATCCATCTATCGCAAGCAAGAGTAATCGCCTACCTCATTTCGGATCAGCCAAAACAGGCCATCTCCTACCTACCTATCTCACATGAACTAGCCACCATCTTCACAGAAGCAGCTGTAGACTACGATTCCTTGCAGCTAGCAATGATGGCCCAGCAAGAATTCTACCAAACCTGCTATGTGCTATCAAGGGACCGAGCCCTTCGCTCTGAAGATTTACAGGCCATCGCAAACATGCTCGAAGAACCCATGGGAACGCTCCCCATATTTCAATCCCTGATGAAGCAAAACGCAGTAGAAAGCATCGATAAAGTCTACCAGGTCTATCAAGGCGAATGGGAGGACAAACTATCTCGTAAAACCAATCTCCAAAGTAAAGTTTACCTGCAACCGAATCGAACAGCCAAGCTCTACTTAGAAACAACATTACTGAGATTACAACAACTCACCCTCCCAGCAAATCAAAGAGATGCCTTAATTCCTCAGGATCCCCCCCTCTTCTCAAGCAACCGTCTAGGACACCTCCTTTGGCAAGATTTTGCCAAACATCCAAAATTTCTACACGCAGATCTAGACTATATCCACACTCATCAGAAACTCACTCAACTGTTCTGCGCCCTCAAACGCTATCAATTAGCGAACAGATCTCTCCCAAAGACACTCGATCAACTCACCCCAAAATACCTCAAAACACTCCCCTTAGAGTCCTATACAGGAGAACAATTCGGCTATTCCGCAGAAAAAAAACGACTCTGGTCCATTGGGCCTGACCGCGAGAGCCAAGAACAACGAGAAGAACAATCCAACATCGGGTACCTAGCAACGGATCAGGAGCTAGAGCCCACCCTCTCCCTAAAATCTCCCTAAAATCTCCCTAAAATCTCCCTAAAATCTCCCTAAATTTATCCATACTTTACCTAGACTAACCTTATAGCCTCCTTTTTCTCCACCGGATCCAATTGGACAACGCCCCCCAGAGCGACGCTAAAAATATAAAAACGATCAAATCCTCCACATCCACGCTAGACCTCCCAGCCTAGCGTTGCTATGCCTCTTTCCATGGAAGAAACTTGGGATTGTATAGTCATTGGAGGTGGTGCCGCCGGGTTTTTCGGAGCCATTGCCTGCGCGGAAGCGGCACCAAACCATCGTAAGATTCTCATCCTCGAGCAATCATCGAAATTACTAGGAAAAGTCCGCATTTCTGGAGGAGGGCGTTGTAACGTCACTCATCATTGTTTTGACCCCAAGCAACTCAGCAAACACTACCCTCGTGGAGAAAAATCCCTCATAGGCCCATTCAACCGCTGGGGAGCAGAAGATACTGTCCAATGGTTCGAATCCCGAGGTGTAGAACTTAAAACAGAAGCCGACGGTAGAATGTTCCCAGTCACCGATGATTCCCAGACGATCATCCAATGCCTCATCAACGCCGCTCAACAGGCAGGTATTACGATTCGCACCTCTACGAGCATCGATACAGTAAGAACAATCAACACACCGAACGAGCCAGGTCTTGAACTTATCGATAAACAACAACAACGCGTCAAGTGCCACAAACTACTGATAGCCACAGGAGGGACCCGCCTAGCAGCAGGGGCCAAACTAGTACAGCAACTCGGGCACGGGTTAGAACCAGCCGTCCCCTCTCTTTTCACATTTAAAATAAATGACCCCCGCCTCACAGATCTCCCAGGTGTTTCTGTCGCGCATACCAGAATTCAACTTAAAACAACCAAGTTAACAGCAGAAGGCCCCCTTCTCATCACTCACTGGGGGCTAAGTGGACCAGGTGTTCTCCGAATCTCTGCATGGGGAGCAAGGGAGCTCTATGAACTGAACTACCACTGTTCTATTGAAATCAATTGGTTACCCAATATAGACGTTCCAAACACACTCCAGCATCTTCGAAAGGACTGGGGAAAACGACAAGTTGGAACACGTTGCCCATTCCCAGAGATTTCAAAAAGATTATGGGAAAAACTCGTCATCCATGCCCATATTCCAAAAGAAACCTTATGGTCACAACTCACAAAGCAACAAACAGAAGAGCTCACAAACCAACTCACTACCGCCACATTTCAGGTAACAGGGCAGAGTCTAAATAAAGATGAATTCGTCACCTGTGGAGGAGTCCCCCTCAAAGAAATTCAACTCAAAACCATGCAGAGTAAACTAGTGCCTAACCTCTACTTCGCAGGTGAAGTCATGAATGTAGACGGCATCACCGGTGGATTCAACTTCCAGAACGCCTGGTGTAGCGGCTACCATGCAGGGAAGCATATGGCAGAAACACTTCCGCCAACTCTAAATCCTTCAAACCATACTGACGAATCACCATGAAACAATCCGTCAAACTCTCAGAACCAGGAAAAGGCCTCCCCTTTCCCGAGAACCTCATCGCTCGCTTCATCTTCATCCCCATGGCCTTCCGCCGTCTATCCGTAGAGCGCTCTATCGACCTCTTTATAGGAGAAGGCCAAGAATGCCTACGTCTAGCACGCACCATAACTAGAGAAGAGCAAAACAAACCTATCCTCATCAAACGCTTTATAGGCATAGAGGACAACTCGCGCAACTGGTCAGTCTCCATGGTCATCAGACACTTACTCATAGTCGGGCCAAACATCCTTCATACCTCAAAAAGCCTCTCTAAAGGCATCGTGCCAGAACAAGCCATCAAAATACAAGATACAAAACCCAGCACCAACGTCAGCTCAGAGACCCTTGCCCAATATGATAATTTTTTAAATACCTACCGCCAACAAACAGAACATTTACAATATCCTGACTTACCCACCATAGAGCATCCCTGGTTCGGCCAGCTCAACACAGCCCAATGGTTGAAACTAAATGCGCTCCACAACCGTATTCACAGGAAACACATCGAAGCCATACTCCAAGACCTTACAGGATAAGCTACTTCTACAACGCCTTCACTATGCTCCGCATTTCTCTCATCACACTCAGCCTTTTTGCCCTCACAGGCTGCACCAACCTCCTCCAGCCAAACAGCGAAACAGACAGCACATCGCGCCCTCCCAGTAGCTGGGTACAAGCATCACAGAACAACCACGGTAAAATAGCCACTGGATGGATCGATGAGTTTCAAGACAAAACCATGAAACGACTCGTCCTAGAAGCTCTGGACAACAACCCAAACCTAGGCGCCGCTGCGGCCACACTACGCGCCACAGAACGAGGAACTATACGAACCAAAGCAGGGTTACTTCCTCGCTTAAACGCCTCCACTAGCGGATCCCGTTCCATCGACTTCCAAGGAAATGACCCAAGTACACGCACTACAAACCTAGGCCTCAGTCTCAATGCATCATGGGAGCCAGACATATGGGGCCGCCTCAAAGACCTCAATGACGCCTCACGCCACTCCCTCAATGCAGCGATTGAAGATCACCGTGGCGCCCGCTTGTCACTAGCAGCAAACACAGCCCGAGCATGGTCAAACTTCATCACAGCAGAACAACAGTACCAACTCGCCAAACACACCCTCGATAGCTTCCAAAAAAACCTCAACATCATAGAGAGAAACTACAAAGCCGGCGTTCCAGGCACCCGTGCACTAGCAGTCCAACTGAGCCGAACCAACGTAGCTGAAGCAAGAGGAGAACTCGAAAACAGCAAACTCCAACATGGAAATGCCGCCCGCGACCTAGAAATCCTCTTAGGCCGCTATCCATCGAACAAAATAACCGCCACTGCCACCCTTCCTCACCTAAAGAACCGTGCCCCCGCAGGCCTACCAGCAGAACTTCTCGCCCGCAGACCAGACATAGCAGCAGCGCGCCACAACATCTATGCAACGGCAAAACTGGCCGACGTTGCACGAAAAAACCTTCTCCCCACCATAAACCTCACCGGGCTAAGCTCCTCTAGCGAAGAAAATTACAGCAACTTACTAGACCCTCAAAACCTAGCATTAAGCATCGCAGCCTCGTTAGCTCAACCCCTCTACAACGGCGGTGAATTAAAAGCAGATGCCCAAGCGACTCTTGCTGAGAATGAAGCCTCCATTCTCAATTACACAGAAATCGTACTCGCCGCCTTCGGAGAAGTCGAAGACGCACTCCAGGCCGAGGAAGCACTCATGAATCAAGAACTCCACCTAAATACGGAAGTCAAACAAGCTAGTTTAGCAGAAAAACAAGCTGAAATGGACTTTTCTGAAGGCGTCGAAGGTGTTGATATCATCTCATTACTAGAATCTCAGCGTCGGGCCAACGACGCAAGATCATCACTCATCATCCTACGCAATCAACGAATCCAAAACCGCATAGACCTCCACCTAGCCCTCGGCGGTGACTTCCTAACTCTAGATACAAACCACTAGCTCACAAACGCTATTATTTGAAACACCACCATGCCATCTTCCAAACCAAACCTAGCAGCCCTCCGTGAAAACTACACTCGTACAGGGCTCGAAATAACTGAAGTCAGCCCTGAACCAACCACACAATTTCAACAGTGGATAGATGAAGCCATCGCCTCAGGAATCGCCGAGCCCAACGCAATGACCCTCGCCACAGCCGATGCGCAAGGCCAGCCATCTGCTCGTACAGTCCTCCTCAAACATTACGATCACAATGGATTCTGCTTCTTCACAAACTACACCTCACAAAAAGGGCAAGACCTCGCACAAAACCCTTATGCTTGCCTCGTCTTCGCATGGGAAGAACTAGAGCGGCAAATCATCATCAAAGGCCAAGTTCATAAAACAAGCCGCCAAGAATCTGAAACATACTTTCACATGCGCCCGCATGGAAGCCAGATAGGAGCTCTAGCCTCCGTCCAGAGTAAAGAAATTCCTTCCAGAGAATGGCTCTCTTCTCGCGAAGAACAACTTTTACAACAATATCCGGAAGGCAGCACCATTCCCCTGCCTGATTTCTGGGGAGGCTACCGCCTCCAACCCTCCACCCTCGAATTCTGGCAAGGCCGCTCCAGCAGACTACACGATAGAATCATCTATCAATTCGAAGAACCAAACAACTGGACTCTAAAACGTCTTAGTCCCTAGTAAAAACCCCATAATTCCACTTCGAGAGACGCCACTCAAAACCACTCTTTCACAGTATCGATTCACTCAAAGGCTCATTGATTGGCTCCAGAAAGACAACATTGGCCACCCCTCAAAGCACCCCAAACCAATCAGGGATCGAATCAAATTGAGCTGGACATTCTTCCCTAGAAACCTTTTATCCGTCTGTCTTAGACACGATCGACCACTCTTCATTTATGAGAACTCACACCTGCAACGAAATTAGCCGTTCCGATATCGGCAGTACCGTCACCCTAATTGGCTGGGTGAAATCCAAGCGTGATCAAGGCGCTGGCCTTATATTCATTGACTTGCGAGACCGTGAAGGCGTCACTCAAATCGTATTTAAACCAGAGCTTTCACAAGCGAATTCAGACATCGCAGATAAACTCCGTGCTGAAGATGTTATCCAAGTCACAGGCACCGTAGGTGATCGCCCAGAAATCGACGGGCAATCTACAGCCAATGCCGATATCGCGACAGGTGAAGTAGAACTCGTCGTCTCAACAATTAAGGTAGTCAATAAATCAGAAATATTACCTTTCCCCATCGACAAAGATATTAACAACGAAGATCTCCGCCTGAAATATCGCTACCTAGACATGCGCCGCCCTACCATGGCGAGAAACATGAAACTACGTCATCGCATCACGAAAACAACGCGTGATGTTCTGGATGAACAAGGTTTCCTAGAAATAGAAACTCCCATCTTATCAAAATCTACTCCCGAAGGTGCCCGTGACTTCCTCGTCCCCTCACGCATGCATCCAGGGAACTTCTACGCCCTACCTCAAGCTCCACAGCAATACAAACAGCTACTCATGGTAGGAGGGATCGAAAAATATTTCCAGATCGCACGATGCTTTCGTGATGAAGACCTTCGCGCAGACCGGCAGCCTGAATTTACACAAATTGATATCGAAGCCTCTTTCGTCGAAGAAAATGATATTATCAGCCTCGTAGAAAACTTACTTGGACGTATCTTCAAAGAATCCATCGATGCCAATGTTCCAAGTCATTTTGATCGCATGACCTATAACGATGCGCTCAACACCTACGGCTCCGATAAGCCAGACCGCCGTTTCAAAATGCACCTTACTGACATCAGTGATGTCTTCGCCACCTCCGAATTCAAAGTCTTTTCAGGGGCCCTCAAATCTGGCGGTTGCATTAAAGCCATCAACGCAAAAGGCCTCTGTAAAGCAACAACAGGTCAAATTGACAAACTCACAAAAGCCGCGATAGAAGCAGGAGCAAAAGGCCTAGCATATATACAAGCACGTGGACCAGAGCCTAAAGACTGGCGCTCTCCTATCACAAAATTCTTCACCGAAACAGAGCTGACAGCTCTACAAGACACCCTAAACATAGAAGAAGGAGATCTCATCCTCTTCGGTGCAGGAGAATGGGATCTTGTCTGTGATGTCCTTGGCCGTGTACGCCTCATGTGCGCAGACTACCTCAACCTCTTAGAAGGAAATACAGAACTCAATTTCCTCTGGGTCACCGAATTTCCCCTCCTTCACTTCGACAAAGAAGAAGGCCGTTGGCATGCCGTACACCACCCATTCACACGCCCTGTACCAGAAGATGAAGAAAAACTGAAAGCAGGCGAGTATGCCGGCCTACGTGCACAAGCTTATGACGTCGTTCTCAATGGTTTCGAACTCGGTGGAGGCTCTATCCGGATTCATGAAGCAGACCTTCAAGACTCCATGTTCACAGCACTAGGAGTGACAGAAGAACAGAAATCGACAATGTTCGGTCACATCCTCGAAGCCTTTCAATTCGGCGCACCTCCACATGGAGGCCTTGCACTAGGGCTTGATCGCATCGCTATGCTCGTCACAGGGTCAGAATCCATTCGAGAAGTCATCGCCTTCCCTAAAAACAATCGAGGAAGTGACCTCATGTCAGAATCCCCTGCTGAAGTTGATTACAAGCAACTGCGCGAACTCTATATCCAGTCCACAAAAAAGAAGGACAAAAAAGAGAATACAAATCAGCCTGCGAAGGCCTAAAATCAAAACGCCTTCTAGCCGGAAGAGCTTCGTCTCTTCTCAAACTCCACGTTCACTGGCACAAAGCCCGCTCACCAGCGGGCTTTTATCTGTCTCTACAATCAGACCAATAAAATCAATCCATGCAAAAACTTAGGTGAATGAAGATATTCCCTATACAACACATGAAAAACCCAAGTAGCAAAAGAGCAACTTGGGCCTAATAAAAATAAACAATCGTTACGCTTTCAAAGAACAATCCGAAAACTCTCCTTTCAAAGCGATCTTAATTAATTGCCAATATCGGTACGTCCAGAAAGGCTGGCTCCTTCTTCCATACTAAGCATCTTTGTCTTAATATCACCTTCCAACCTAGAATTGGTCTTAAGTTCACAACGCTCAGAATTAATCTTCCCCTCAACTTTACCATAGAGCTTCACCTCTCCAGCATTAATATCGCCCTTAATCTGAGCATTCTCCCCAATCGTAACACGACCCTTATCTGAAGTAATTTCACCTTCGATTTTCCCATCGATAATCATATCGTTAGAAAACTTAATAGAACCGATGATTTCAATCCCGCTTGCGAGAACATTTGTTGCATTTGCCATGACAACGACATACAAGCATAGCACCTCACCCCTATCAATTGAAAAGTCGATAATTTATAGAGGCTCAATCGCTAGAGATATGACCTTGAAATGAAGTATTTTGGGGCGATCCCTTATGTACGCTAGGTCCCCTACTTCTCGATGAGGCTACTTCCTGTCATTTCTGAAGGTTTCTCTACTCCAAGCATATCAAGCAACGTTGGAGCGATATCGGCAAGTATGCCATCATTCACTTTCACCTGTTGATGATCTGCCCCTACATAAATAGCATGCACTAAATTAGTCGTATGGGCTGTATGGGGTGAGCCATCAGCATTAATCAATTTTTCACAATTGCCATGATCGGCAGTAATCAATAATTGACCTCCTAAACGTAGTGTCTCCTCTGTGACAGCTTTCACACTGGCATCAATCGCCTCAACAGCTTCTACCGCTGCCTCCACAATACCTGTATGCCCTACCATATCTGGGTTTGCAAAATTAAGGATGACTAGATCAAAATCTTTCAGCTTCTCCACCACTATTTCTGTCACCTGTGGGGCATTCATTTCAGGCTGCAAATCATAAGTCGCTACTTTTGGAGAAGGAACAATGATTCTCTCTTCCCCGGGATTAGGTTCCTCTGCTCCACCGTTAAAGAAATAAGTCACATGGGGGTATTTCTCTGTTTCAGCAATCCTCAACTGATCTAAACCAGCATTCCCCACTACTTCGCCAAGCACATTCTTCATGGAACTGGAACCATAGATGACATCACAATCATAATTAGCATCATATTCCGTAAGAGTGACAAAATGGACATCAGGATGAACTTCTTTATCAAAACTATCAAATTGATCCCCATCAAGAATTGCTGTTGAAATCTGACGAGCCCTATCTGCTCGGAAATTAAAGAAAATAACCACATCTTCATCATTCACTCTCTGCTCATCAGAGTTCGAAAAAATTAACGCGGGCATAAACTCATCTGTTTTCCCTGCTTCATATTGGGCTGCTACAGCCTCACTTGGTAAATCTTCTCTTATTTCTCCACGCCCCAGAACAATCGCATCCCATGCGAGCTTATTTCTTTCCCAACGAGTATCTCGGTCCATTGCATAATAGCGCCCCACTACTGTTGCTATCCTCGCGTTTTCAGAGGCTAACTTAGCTTCCACCTCCTCAAGGTAGCCCTTACCACCTGTCGGTGATGTGTCTCGGCCATCAGTAATCGCATGCACCATAATATCTTCCACACCTGCTGCATTAGCAGCTGCAGCCAAGGCGACAAGGTGATCCTGATGACTATGCACTCCTCCATCAGAAACTAACCCCACGAAGTGTAATCTTTTCCCCTTCGCCTTCTCAAATGCCTTTTTAAGCACAGGAATTGTTGCCATTTCTTCGTCCTCAATCGATTTATTGATACGAGTTAAATCCTGATAGACTACTCTGCCCGCACCAAGATTAAGATGCCCTACTTCCGAATTCCCCATCTGGCCTTCTGGCAAACCAACATCTAGTCCAGAAGCACTGACAAAACCTCGTGGATAAGTAGACCAAAGGTACTCATGATAGGGAGTATCAGCCAATAAAACGGAATTACCGTCAGACTGGGCTGTTTGTTCACCTCCGGGGTTTTCTCCCCAGCCATCGCGAATAATAAGAACTACAGGTTGCTTGGACATAAGCTCGGTATAGCGAGCTCTAGGTCTCTGTCAAAGCTTGAAATAAGTCAGTATATTCAGATAGACAAAAACACCCTAATCAAGGCATGATCATGGCCTTTTCCGGATAACTTGGTAAACGAGGGAACAACAAGAACGCCCCCTTCAAAGGTATAGAGAACAATCGATCTCATTCCCCACCCTATCATACACACGTACTAGCTATGACAAATATACTCATCCTCTTCCACAGCCGTTCAGGTAACACTGAGGCGATGGCACGATACATTGCAGCTGGAGCGCAATCGCTCACAGAGACTCAGGTTCGAATATTATCGGTTTCTGAGGCAACGCCAAGCGATCTCCAATGGTGCGACGGTATCGCTATTGGCTCACCTACTAACTATGGGACAGTCTCTGGAGCAATGAAATCTTGGTGGGATGATCTCCCTCCTGAGTTATGGGGCACCTTAGATGGTAAAATAGGTTGTGCATTCAGCTCTGCAGGAGCTTGGGGAGGAGGCTCAGAGCTCACATGCATGACTCTGTTAACTATATTAATGAATTACGGCTTTCTCACCTTCGGAGTCACAGATTACGTCGCCAAACAATTTTCACCCCACTACGGAGCAATCTCTGCCAGCGATCCTCATGAAAAACACGTCATCTCAGGCTGCCAGAGACTTGGCAGACGCCTTGCTGAATGGAGTGCCACGATGATCTCTCAGCGCACAGATGCGCACCCACTGAAACAATCTTATGATCGGTTTGAACACTTCAATGGAAGCTAGCAAAACCGCGTTCTTTCATCATTCTATACTGCTAAAGGTCTGGTTCTATTACTCTAGTAGCGTGTGTAATAAGTTATCAGCAAAGGTTGTGTCGCTCGTTAAATGAATATGATCTTCCGGAAGGAACAAGACTTGGTCCGGAGAGATCGGAGAATCCAATTTCGGTCTATATTCAGATCCAGCTCTTTGGTCAGCTAAAACACTACTCCTTAATACCGTACCATCTCCTGCGCCATAGCGCCCAAGGGTGTAACTGCCATCGCTTGGGTCAATCGTCACACTCTCTTTCGTATGAATAGCATCACCAACAATGAGAGTCATAGAAAGCCCTTCCGGTTTTCTTGACTTTTTATCTAGGGCTTTGTGGAACTGCTCTGCCGACTTCAAACATTTTGTTAAATGATCATACGCTGTTTGTTGACGCTCACTAACTGACTGACCAGGAAGTAACCAAGATAATTTCTCCTGATCTTTCGGGTTCATCAAACCCCAGTTATACTTTTTCCAATGAGTCGGATCATAGATATTCATTGCTTTCCCCGATTGACTAACAACTGTGTTGTGCCGGGGTCTCGGAAGAAGCTCATAGATAGAAGGGTATGTTCCTAATATACTCTGAGAATAACTAGGGATGCTTGTATACGGTACATACTTCAACCATTTAGGAGCAAAGTCTTTACCATCAATAAGATCATGAAAAGCAATCACTGAACCATTATTTGGAGTACCAATTAAAATACAGTTGTCTACGTTTCGAGCACCTGACCAATTCAAATGAGGGAGTTTACCTTGAGACGGCAGAGGTTGATTACCATATCTCAAATAGTAACGAGCCACTAAACCTCCCATAGAATGAGCTACAATATCAAATTTGATATCCTTCTTATCTACCCCATAGCGTTTCTTAAATTGTTCTCTAATAAACGTTTTCTTCTTCTTTATGAAAGCATCAAGTAACCCGGCATTTTCCGCGCTAGAGCGGCGCCAATCGTAATGAAACTGAAAGCATGTAAAATGATCATTCCCATAATCAATAGCGCCAGCCTCAGAAAGCCCTTCATCTCGGTAGCCACCAGCCCCTAGTGTCGCTAATATTTGAGCATAGGCCTTAGGCTCCACAGCAAGGCCTAATAACTGAAGCTTCAAACGATCCAGAGCACCATTCGAGATGACTTGATCTTTTAACTCCGGTAAAGATTTCCCCAATGACATGGGGAGCGCAACTTGACGAGCGGTTTCTGGAGAATCAGGGCCTGTAAACTGACTATTAAAAACACCCCAAATTTCTTGATCCGCTTCTTTATCATAAAGCTTGGAACCTAGAATACCAGGAATCACAATAACAGGATTCCTATGAAGGTCACTTTGCAAAGCGGCATCTTTATAAATATTCTTCAGCTCTGGGGGCTTTACTTTATACGTTTTAGAACAAGAACAAAAAAAGGTAGCTACTAATAAACTTATAATAACAAAAATCTGCTTCATGCATCCCTATATCATTCGTAGCCTAACAATCAAACAGATGACGGAAAAAGCTATTTTTTTTCGTCTCTAGTATCTCTTCTCAATCATTCACTCCATATAACAATCTTGAGCAAATCCCCCGATTAGATCATCGCTAATGTCACTTGATCCTTATCTGCACCCCTACGCTTGATCATAGAGATTTGTGATCAACGTTTTTTTATAACAACATCCTTCATCACTTCGATTTCTCAGCGCCCATTCCACAAACACTCACCTCAACTTGGCACTCTCAACTTCCAGCTCCTTACTTTCCCTCCTTCTCTCCATCTGAGAGCATACTATCTATTCTCTCTCTTGTTGATGGGCACGCGAGAGTCTCCATACTGAACCACTATAGATGAGTTCTTCATGAGCCCATATTTACACTAAATTTACACTAAAAAAAGGCGTGTTTTCACTAAAAATGGGCTAAAAAAGCATTTAATGGCAAATACTAAAACGCACTTTTATTAAGGAGGTCTACGCCATAAAAGCACAAAAAAACCCTTGTAAAACAAGGGTTTCTCATTCGCCGAATGGCAGAGGGGGTGAGATTCGAACTCACGGTGGGTGTAACCCCACGTCGGTTTTCAAGACCGGTGCATTAAACCACTCTGCCACCCCTCCGTGACTCATGCGAGCGGCGGGAAACTGCATGAGATCCCATAAAATGGCAAGCAAACAATTCTGTTTTTTTCATTTTACCGCCCTTCTTAAGAATTTCACGTCATCAGAAGCACGACTACATATTCCTTACTCTTTTAATTTCAACCATTCCTATCACCCGAATAAGAAATTTTAACTATCTTGGAAAATTGATTGTTCTATTCTTATGAAAACCCGTTATAGAAAGCGCGCAATGTTGGACATTAAAGAGATTCGAAAGAATGCAGAGGAATTAAAAAAACGTATCACTCAACGAGGATGTGATGCTTACACCTCTATTGATAAAGTACTCGCGTGTGACAAAACACGCCGCAAGCTAGAGACAGAAAAACAAACTCTTCAGGCCGAACGGAAATCCGCATCCAAAAACATCGGAGCCCTCATTGCCCAAGGCCAAACTCCCGAAAGCGCTAAAGCAGCAGTCAAAGAAATCGGCGATAAAATTAGCCAACTCGAAGAAAAAGCAAACGAAGTCACAGAGCAGCTCAATGATCTACTAATGGGCCTACCCAACGTGCCACACGTAGACTGCCCAAAAGGAACTGACGAGACAGACAATCCAAACGTCCGAATCTGGGGAAATCCACCAGAAATAGCGGATGCGAAAGATCATGTCCAGATAGCCGAACAACACGGCCTCATCGACTTCGAAGCTGCTACTAAG
This sequence comes from uncultured Verrucomicrobiales bacterium, assembly GCA_964561965.1. GTDB lineage: Bacteria > Verrucomicrobiota > Verrucomicrobiia > Verrucomicrobiales > Akkermansiaceae > Rubritalea. The sequence goes on along the minus strand of CAZLQY010000006.1, from coordinate 4,786 downwards.
ATTTCAGGCTCCGGCTTCGCCGTTTACAAAGGGAAAGGTGCCAAACTCGAACGCGCGCTCATCAACTTCCTACTTGATCTTCAGACAGAAGAGCACGGCTACACAGAAATCAACGTCCCACACGTCATCCGCCGCCACTGCATGGAAGGCACTGGGCAGCTCCCTAAATTCGAAGATGACATGTATGGACTAGAGTCTGGCGCCATGTTCCTTGCTCCCACGGCAGAAGTACCCGTCACCAACCTTTACCGTGAAACGATCCTTAAAGAAACGGAGCTCCCCGTAAAAATGACAGCACACACACCCTGCTTCCGGCGTGAAGCTGGGAGCGCTGGCCGCGACAATAAGGGAATCATCCGCATGCACCAGTTTGACAAAGTCGAGCTAGTCCAAGTCGTCCATCCCGACACCTCCTTCCAAGAACTAGAAACTCTCACAGGCCATGCCGAGGCAGCACTCCAGAAACTAGGGCTACACTATCGCACCATTGAGCTTTGCACAGGAGACCTTGGATTTAGCTCTTGTAAGACTTACGACATAGAAGTCTGGGCTCCAGGCCAGGGTAAATTCCTCGAAGTTTCTAGCTGCTCTAACTTTGGAGATTACCAAGCCCGCCGTATGAAACTCCGCTTTAAAGACACGGAAGGAAACAATAGATTTTGCCACACCCTCAATGGGTCAGGCACAGCTTTACCCCGCCTTTACGTCGCCCTCCTAGAGCAATATCAGCAACCAGACGGCTCTATCATCATACCAGAAGCACTCACCCCCTACTTCGGCTCAGCCAAAATTGGCTAAACTCAACACCATCACCGCTTGCACACCTGCCTCAGTAGGTGTATGAGTCAATTCCCCCCAGTACTAATTTCGACAGACAACAAACTCATGATTAAGTGGATATTACAAAAGATCGTTGGCAATAAAAACGAGCGCGAGGTAAAACGCCTAGCCCCAGTCGTTGCTAAGATCAATGAAATCGAAGAAGCACTTCAGGCAGAATCTGACGAGGCTCTCCTCGAAAAAGTAAAAGGTTGGCAACAGCACCTCCACCGCTACTTACCACTAGAGGCCCCCACAAAGCGCCAAATTGAGAACCTGCGTGCTGACGAACTAGCTGCTCTAGCAGAATCAATCGAAGCTCGCCTAGCTTCTCTTCGTGAAGAATACCCCACCCTCCCCAGCGTAGAAACTAGCCCAGAATCGATCGAGGCCGGTAAAACAGCCTTTCATGAAATTGAAGACAGCTTTGACGAAAAGCGCATGAAGTACCTAGATCAGATCATGCCAGAAGCCTTCGCTGTTGTCAAAAACGGGGCGCGCCGCATATGTGGCCAAATGGCAGACGTGTCCGAGCAACAAATCGAATGGAATATGATCCACTTTGATGTGCAGCTCATCGGAGGTATCGCACTGCACCGTGGCCTCATCGCAGAAATGCAAACAGGAGAAGGAAAAACGCTCGTAGGAACACTTCCCGTTTTTCTTAATGCCCTCACTGGCCAGGGTGTACACGTTATTACTGTAAACGACTACCTTTCCAAACGAGACTCAGACTGGATGGGCTTCTTATACAGCTCCCTCGGCCTCACAGTAGGCTGTATCCAGAGCATGATGCCCTCACAGCTACGTAGAGAACAATATGCTTGTGATATCACCTATGGAACGAACTCAGAATTCGGCTTCGATTACCTACGCGATAATGGCATGTCATCCTCAAAAGAAGAGCAGGTCCAACGAGGACACTACTTCGCCGTCATCGATGAAGTCGACTCCGTACTCATTGACGAAGCCAGAACACCCCTAATCATCTCAGGCCCATCCACCGTTTCAAATACAGACCAATATATACGCTACCGCAGTCAAGTAGAAGAGCTCGTAAAACGCCAGAACATGCTCTGTAACGAACTTGCTTCAGAAGCCAAACAGGCCTTAAAAGAAGGCGACGAAGAACGTGCAGGACGCGCCCTCTTCAAAATTAAACTCGGCAATCCAAGAAACCGTCAACTACTCCGTACTCAGGAAGACCCGGAAGTTCGCCGGCTACTGGAAAAAACAGAACTCTCCTTCTACCAAGACACACAGAAAAAAGAACTCTACCAAATCAAAGAAGAGCTCTACTACACCATCGATGAAAAAGGACACGATGCCGACCTCATGGATCTAGGCCGCAACCACCTTTCACCCGATGACTCTAACGCCTTCGTCCTACCTGATCTCGCCACCGAATATGCGGAAATCGATGCCGACCTATCCCTCTCTGACGACGAACGAGCTCAACAGAAAGACACACTCAACAGTCAGTTAGAAGAACAAGGAGTCAAAGTTCACTCCATTTCTCAACTTCTTAAAGCCTACTGTCTCTACGAAAAAGACGTCGAGTACGTCGTAGAAGAAGGCAAGGTTTGCATCGTCGACGAACAAACAGGACGTAAAATGGCAGGTCGCCGTTGGTCTGATGGCCTGCACCAAGCAGTCGAAGCAAAAGAAGGAGTTCAAGTAGAGGCAGAAACACAGACCTATGCCACCATCACCATCCAGAATTACTTCCGCCTTTACGAAAAACTGGCAGGTATGACAGGTACTGCGGAAACAGAAGCAGCGGAATTCCATGACATCTACCGCCTCGACGTTCTTCCTATTCCCACCAACCGACCTAATCAACGGGAAGACCTCAATGACCAAGTCTTTAAAACACGGAGAGAAAAGTACAATGCCGTCATCAGCAAAATTCAAGAAGCTCATGACCGGGGCCAACCAGTTCTCGTAGGAACAGCCTCTGTCGACGCCTCAGAAACGCTATCACGTATGCTGCAACGTGCCAAACTTCCTCATAAAGTCCTAAATGCCAAGCACCACGAACAAGAAGCCGACATTATTACCAATGCCGGCCAAAAAGGAGCTATCACAGTCTCCACCAATATGGCTGGCCGAGGAACAGACATCAAACTAGCAGAAGGTGTTGAAGAAGCCGGAGGCCTCTTCGTAATTGGCTGTGAACGCTACGAATCTCGCCGTGTTGACCGGCAGCTACGAGGGCGTTGCGCACGTCAAGGCGACGCAGGCATGAGCCAGTTCTACATCTCTTTCGAAGATGACCTCATGAGAAACTTCGCAGCGGCAGACCGGATGACCTCCATGATGGAGCGTTTAGGGATGGAAGAGGGCGAAGCACTAGAGCATAAATGGCTCAATCGCTCTGTAGAAACAGCACAACGCCGTGTAGAACAACGGAACTATCAGTGGCGTAAACGCGTTCTAGACTTCGATGACGTCATGAATCAGCAGCGAGAAGTGATCTACGGCTATCGTAATGAAACTCTCAACACAGAGAACCCGCGCGAACTCATCGATGAAGTCATTCATGAAATCATCCCAGAACAAATCCAACATTACATGGAAGACCGTGATGAAGGCGCCGCGGATTATGCAGAAATGATCAACTGGATCAACATCACCTTCCCTCTTGGATTAACCATCGAAGATTCTGGCTATCACGATAAAAGCACAGCAGAAATTACCGAAGACCTCACAGAAAGAGTCCTAACTGCCTATGAAAGCAAATGCGAAAGAGAAGAGCCAGCCATGCTCGATGGGCTCGAACGCCACATCATCCTCTCCGCTATTGATGATCTATGGCAAAAACACCTCTATAACATGGATGCCCTCCGGGAAGGTATTTCACTACGTGCTCAAGGGCAAAAAGATCCTCTTGTAGAGTACAAAAACGAGGCATATAACCTCTTCTCTGAACTCATGAACAGCATTAAAGGCCAAGCCCTAAGTAACCTGTTCCGAGCAACCACAAATCCAAATAACTTTCAGGATTTCCTCCGTGATATGAATATAGACCCTGAAATGCTCCAACAACTAGAGCAAGAGCGCGCCCAAGGTCAACAACAACCCATAGCCGCCACAAGTACTACCAGTTCTGGAAATATCAATCTAGAAATGACGAACAAAGACGGCAAAACGCCAAAAAAAGTCAATATTCCAAAGCGCAAGCCGATCCAAATCAAACGCAAAAAATAAGTGACCTGGCTCCAAAAAGCAGCCAGTTTTAAAATGTAAATTTGATGCTAGAACTACATCAAATTATGAAAAGCAGTCGTTTTAACGAAGAAAAGAAAGTCAGGATCTTACAAGAACTCCGAAGCGGGAGAAGCCGTAAGGAAATAATAGCAGAACATAACGTGAGCAGCCAAACGCTCTCGAATTGGAAGCCGAAGTATGGCGATATGGATGTCAATGAGGCGCGGAAACTCAAGTAGAGCAAGAAAATGCTCGCATGAAGCGCATCATTGCCGATCAAACCATGCAGATCGATATCCTCAAAGAAGTGAACTCAAAAAAGTGATAAATGTGCCAGCCAAGAAGACGGTAGTTAGGACACTCGTGGAATCTGGCTTCGCCAAAGTCAGTGAAGTATGCCGAGCCATAGAGTTGAGCAGAGCGAGCTTTTATGCACCTAGCAGACACAGTCATGAGAGTATAAAATTAGAAAATCGCACTCTCAAACTCAGCGAAGAGAACCCTTGATACGGCTATCGAAGAATCACCGGGTTATTAAAACGAGAAGGCCGTCATGTAAATTTCAAGCCGATTCAATCCCTCCGCAGAAAGCATGGTCTACAGGTGCGTAAAAAGCAAAGACGTATGAAAAGAGTAGCTAAAAACGAAGCGAAACGACTACGAGCCTCTAGTAGGAACGAAGTATGGAGCTGGGACTTTGTGCATGATCAGACCGAACATGGCTCCAACTTTAGGATGTTGAGTGTTTTGGACGAAT
>CAZLQY010000005.1:0-78713 GCA_964561965.1 uncultured Verrucomicrobiales bacterium | reverse complement strand
CCCGTAACTGCCAAATGATCAGCATGATGAAACTCTTAGGTTAATGCGTATGGGACGTTAGCTAAAATGAAGAAATGGAAAAAGGTAGTCCTCCTTGCATTCGGAATTCCCTTGCTGGTTGTCCTTTGCCTCTTCATTAGTAATTGGATTCACTATCGTAACCACTATAGCTACAAGGGAGAATTCGATCCTGCAATAAATCGTAAGATTGTAGACTTTTTCGATGAACTTTCTCAGGGTTTTGGTTACGTAGAAGCCGCAGGTTATCCTGGTGGACTAGGTGTGTATCCAAGTTCAGGTGGCATAATATTTTCGGCGAGTAGTGAGATTCAAGACCTTTCAGAGGCTATTCTTTTTCACTTTCCTAGAAATTGGGATTGTCCTAATCGCGATGATTCAGTCTTCGGAGATTTCGTGGAATATGACGGCGTTGTCCCAGCGTGCTTCTCATTAATGGGATCCGAAGTCGGTTCGCAGACCGAACTTCGAACTACATATCGCCTTGGGGAGAACGAGGAATTTGATCAGGCATTTGTGAAATTCGTCGAAGCGTTGGGTACAGAGGAATTATTGGCAAGAGACTGGGGGGGCGCACACAAGACTCTTACAGGGATACGGAAGAAGTTGGAGGAAAGCAAAGAACCTGGATGGAGTCGTAGAATAACCCAAGAAGCCGAACAAATCGCTGCACCCAATCCCTGAACAGGCCTATTGTAGATTATTGAATGAAGGTTTCAACCCTTAACCCACAGTTAGAGTGAACATCCAAGCTAAACTAATACACGTTGCATCTCAAATGTATTAGAGAATTGAGTTTGGCTAGCTTCTCGGTTAGGAATCTGAGAGCTTTTACAGCATAGAAGGGGTAACTGATTTTATTTAGATAAATTGGTTGAGCTACTACGGTTTAGTAGTAGTATTTTTGATAAATTCACTGTGACAATATGTCTAGTGAGTCAAGCTCTCGTGGGAATGTGTGGATGCGATTTTTAATAGCCCAAAATAGTGGAATGTGGTGAGTTCTTTCATTTGAGCTAGACTTCTTAATACGAATTCACCTTTCTGGTGGGCTGGGATGAGCGGCCCAAAATAGGCTGTTTGCCTAAGAAATCTTAATTTCCTTGAGCTAATTACCATGTTTTAGGTAGTCTATTGACGATAAGAGAATATGGATGAGGATGAAAATAAAGAGGAAGAAAGGAAGGACGATGTCATTCTTAAGCAAGCATATGCAGCGACGCGGAAGAGTTTGATTGCTCGGTTAGACAACTGGGAGGATCAGCGGACCTGGGATGAGTTTTATCAGACTTACTGGCGGTTGATCTATGCGGTTGCGATTAAATCAGGGCTTCGCTCAGAAGAAGCTTTTGACTGTGTGCAGGAGACGATCCTTTCGATTGCAAAGCAGAGCAAGAAGAAGCTCTATGATCCATCTCAGGGTTCTTTTAAAACATGGCTGATGAATATGACTCGTTGGCGCATTAATGATCAATTTCGGAAGCGAAAGAAGGATACGGCAATGGTCGCTGGCGCGGATGATGATGATAGAAAAACGGCTCTCATTGAACGCCTAGAAGATCCAAATGGAAGGGTTTTGGATCGTTTGTGGGATGTGGAGTGGAAAAAAAATCTGGCGGATGCTGCTATGGTGAAGGTGAAGAATCAGGTTTCTCCGAAGCAATATCAGATTTTTGATTATTATGTCATTAAGGGATGGGATGCGAAGAAGGTCCAAAACCACCTTAGTGTCAGTATGGCTCAAGTTTATCTCGCGAAGCACCGTGTTGGCAGCGTTTTAAAGCGTGAGCTCAGTAAGCTTGAAGAGGATGACGACTAAACAAATACGTCCAGAGCCTGTCATCACGGATCACGAAGTGTTTCGTAAAATTGGCGAGGGTGCGTACGGTGAAGTTTGGTTAGCAAGAGCAATCACGGGCGCGATGCGCGCCGTGAAGGTTGTGTATCGTGAAGATTTCGACGATGAGATCGGCTTTGAGCGTGAGTTCGAAGGGATTTTACGGTATGAGCCTATCTCGAGAGATCACCCGGGTCTGATGAATGTGTTACACGTAGGGCGGAGTGAAAGTAAGGGCTTTTACTACTACGTGATGGAGCTGGGTGATGATATTCACAAGGGTACTGAGATTAATGCCATTGAGTATGAGGCCCGTACGGTGCGCTCAGATATGCTTTCAGCAAAGGGGGAAGCTCTGGATATTCACTTTTGTCTGGAAGCTGGTGAGCGCTTGGCTTTGGCTCTTGAGCACTTGCATGAGGGGGGCTTGGCCCATAGAGATGTAAAGCCGGCGAATATTATTTTTGTCGATGGCAAGGCGAAGCTTGCTGATATAGGGTTAGTAGCGGCACGTGGCCAGAGGACGTTTGTTGGTACAGAAGGGTTTGTTCCTCCAGAGGGGCCAGGCTCGGCTCAGGCAGATGTTTATAGTTTAGGGAAGGTTTTGTATGAGATGGCGACTGGCAAAGATCGCTTACAGTTTCCAGAATTACCTGAGGAGCTACCGGGTGGCTCTGATCGTAAAGTGTGGTTGGCATTTAATCAGGTGATTTGTGATGTTTGTGACCCTAAGGTGAACCAGCGGTCTATCACTAATGCTGGAGAATTGGCCGATGCGATGCAGAGGTTACAAGAGGGGAAGAAACTTAAAAAGCGCCGTAGTGCGAATGCGAAGAAGACGCTGCGTTACGTTTTATTGGCCGCCTTTGGTATAGGCTTGTTGGCTCTTTGGAAGCCGTGGGCCAGGACTTCATTGGAATCTGAGCGTTTGAATAGAGAGGCTGCTCTGAATGATTTTGCGCAAGTATCAATGGGGGAGGCTCCAAAGATCAGTATTGTGACGATTAATACATTCCCGAGCGGAGCAGAAGTGTTTGATCATGAAGGTAACTTCAAAGGGCATACTCCTTTAGTTGAGGATATGGAGGTGGGATCTAAATTCTTTTATCGTTTTAAGAGGGAAGGCTATCGGGATGCGGATAGAGAGTTTACGGTTGCATCGGGTGACTATTATAACAGTGTGATTGAGTTAGATATTTATAGGCCTCCTGTTGAGGGTGTTCCATGGGTTGATTCTTTGGGTCAGGTGTATCAACCTAAGGAAAATTATCACGAATCTCACTTCCTTGGTGGCTGGCGCTGGCTACAGTTTCAGGAAAGGTCTGGGGTGAAGACGGGGCTTAGTAAGAATATTCAATATAGTGTTTTTGGGAAAGAACGTGATGTGACTTTGACGAGTAAGGCTGGTGCAAAGGCATTTTGTGATTGGTTGACAAACTTAGGTCGCGAATCAGGCCATCTTAGTGAGGATCATTATATTGTTCCTTTCCGCGAAACGGAGCTGGAAGCAGATGGTTATACGAGCGAAGAAAGAAAAGCAGGTTTACGCCCCTTTCGCTGTGTTGCGAAGTTGATTCCTTATGCCAGAGTGGAAGTGGTCACAGATCCTCCGGGAGCAGATGTTTTTATTGAAGGTGAGATACGAGGTGTTAGCCCCTGCGTTATAGAGAAATTAAGCCCGGGCTGGACGCAGGTGACTGTGTCTCTCGAGGGGTATGAGAGTTTCGATAAGGGCTTTGTAATTAAGGATAATTCATACCGAGTCGTACCTGTGACTTTGAAACCTAATCACGGTGTAGTTTTTGGTAGACCATGGGTGAATGGCTTGCAGCAAACTTTAGTGCCTGTGGGTGATCTCATGGTTTCGGAGTATGAGGTGACGGTGAAAAACTATCGAGAATTTGTGGAACAAAAAAATTATACACGGCCTCGCTCTGTTAATTTTACGCAAGACGATAAACACCCTGTTGTTGGGGTGACACGAGATGACGCTATTCGATTTTGTGAATGGTTGACTGAAAAAGAACGCAACGAGCAACGTATTGCAACGAACCACAGCTACAGGTTGCCAACAGATAGTGAATGGAGCTTGATGGCAGGTTTAGAGGAAGAGTCTAAGGCGTTTCCTGCAGATAGGGTAAAGGCATCGTTAGAAGATGGCGCTTTATCGAATTTATTCAGTTGGGGGAATGATTGGCCTATTGGAGAGGGAGCCGGTTTGTTTGAGAATGTTGGAGATTTATCCGCTTCTCAGTCGATCGATATTAGTATTACTGAGGCTTTGGTGGATTATGATGATGGGTTTACGAATACCTCTCCTGTTGGAAGTTTCCCTGCTAATGAGTTTGCTCTCTATGATTTAGGAGGGAATGCGCAAGAGTGGGTTTCGGATAATTATAATAGTAAGGGAGCTTATGAAGTGGTGCGGGGGGCAGGTTGGAAGACCTATTTGGAGTCTCATTTACGTATGATTCACAGAGAGGTTTTTGAGAAAGGGAACACGGATAACCAAGTAGGTTTTCGAGTTGTCCTCGCACGGGAAGAAGTGCCTGAGTTTTTTTTAGAGAACTAATCCGCTCCAGCTGTGCAGCTATGTATGGTTGATTGGCTGGATCCCTAGGAATAGAAGTATTAGTGGGGGTGAGTAGGGGGAAGGATGAAAGAGATGAGATGAGAGGGGAGGAAGGTTATGAGTCGATGGTATGCTTCCCGGAATTATTTTTTACGGGATTTTCTGCTCACTTGGGTCTCTAACCGACGTTTATAATGTTTCTCTTGAATGAGGAATTTGGGCAATAAGTTGGTTTCGATCCAGTCGAACCCGGCTTGTAATCCACGTTCTGTATAGACGCGGCCAATTTCAGCTTCCACGGAGGTGGGATTGCCATGACATTTGAGAAAGTCGTTGGATGTAAATCGAACAAACATTTCGCCGTCGAGTGCCCCAAATTGTTTTAAGATGTATTCTCGAACGTAGATATTAAGAACGGCATCTCCGATCCAAGCTTCTTCTCGCTCTTTGGTGAGGGCTAAATCTTTCTTTTTTTGTGCTGCCATTGGAAATTACTGTGTTTGATTGCGAAGTGCCGTTTCTGATTCACCATCCCAGTAGCCACTTTCAAGCTCGAGGAAAACGCTGGTATAGGGTAGTGCAGTTTGCGTCTTTAGGACTAAGATTTTGTATTTATCGCTGGCTTCGTTAATACTAAGTTCGAGGGCTTCGCTAGGTAGCGTCCTTGTTTGGCGGCCGTCGAGAGCTTTGCTGAGTTGCTCCCGGTAACGGGTAATTCCCGGTGCATAGTCTTCTGTGAGTTTTCTGCTTTCTCGCGTGATGAAGACTCGGGGAGTTACGTGGCCTAGATTCTCTATGGTATGGAAGACTTCTGCGATGACTTCAGGTGTCGATTGCTCCAGAACGATGGAGGTGATGCCTGCGTTGCTAGGAGTTGGGTAGGCAGGCTCTGCTATGATAATCCAGTTTTGTGAGCCAATCGCAGCGATTTCTTTTTGTACGGCTGCCTTCCAGGGCTCAGTGGCGGAAGGTGCCACACACCCATTGATCCATAGGCTAATGAAGCCCATGAAGAATGTGCCTATGGGTGTGATGCGGTTCATAGTGAAGGGGGCGGTCTGCCTCTTGTTTTAGTCAGCTACTTCTACCACCATATTGATCTCAACGGAAACATTAAGTGGAAGAGCGGCTGCTCCCATTGCTGTGCGTGAATGAATTCCTTTGTCACCAAAGATTTCGACAAGGAGATCAGAGCAACCATTAATGACTGATGGGTGTCCATAGAAATCGGGCTCTGAGTTGACGAAGCCATTGACGGTGATGATCTTACTGATTTTATCGAGATCTCCAATGGCTTCTTTGACGACGGCTAGGCGGTTTAGTGTAATGAGGCGAGCTGCTTCTTGTGCTGTTTCCACACTTGTGTCTGTAGGGACTTTTCCTTGGAATTTTTCTTCGACTGGTGGGATACCTCCAGCTAGGAAGTACAGGTTACCTGACTGTGTGTAGTTAACGTAGGATCCTGCTGGTGCAGGGGCTTCGGGGAGAGTGTAGCCGAGTTCGGCGATTCTAGCTTCGATGGACATAGAGATAGTGGATAATAGTGACTTGAGTAAAGGGCTTGGTGGGGGGAGTTTGGTTTGTTTGAGAGCAGGTGTTTAGTCTTGTATTAGGGCGGCTTTGACAAATCCTGAGAAGAGCGGGTGGGGGGTGTTCGGCCGAGATTGAAATTCTGGGTGGAACTGAGCTCCGATATAGAAAGGATGATTTGAAATTTCGACAATTTCTACGAGCCCTGTGTTTACGGAAATAGAGCTAATGGTTAGGCCAGCAGATTCCATTTGTTCACGATAGCTCGGATTAAATTCATAACGATGGCGGTGGCGTTCTCTGATAAGGTTTGCTTGGTAGAGCTCGTATGCTTTTGTTCCAGATAAGACTTCAGATTCACTGGAGCCAAGGCGCATGGTTGCTCCCATGTCTTGTATGCCTTCTTGTTCTTCTTGAAGGGAGATGACGGGGTGTTTGGTGGCTTTATTAAACTCAGTAGAGGTGGCTCCTTCCAAGTGGCAGACATTGCGTGCGAATTCGATGGTGGCGATTTGCATCCCTAGGCAGATGCCAAAGAATGGGACGTTGTTTTCACGGGCGAATTTTGCGGCGATGATTTTCCCCTCTGTACCGCGATCTCCAAATCCACCGGGAATCAGTATGCCGTCGACGTCTTTAAGCAGAGTTGTTGGGCCTTCCTCTTCCAGTGAACTCGCATCTACTCGTGTGACGTGGATGCGTGTATCATGAGTTGCTCCGGCGTGCACTAGTGATTCGTAGATCGATTTGTAGGCGTCTTGGAGTTCAATGTATTTCCCGACAACGGCAATCGTGATTTCAAAGGTGGGGTTGATCACTCTATCGACGAAATGGCGCCATTGCTCAAGGTCTGGAGTTTCTGATGTTAATCCGAGTTTATCTGTGACTAATCGGTCAAGCTTATCACGGCGGAGATCAAGGGGGCATTCATAAATCGTGTGTGCGACATCACGGAATGCGACGACGTTTTTGGCTTCCACGTTACAAAACATGGCGATTTTAGCGCGGTTTTCTTCATCTAAATCATGCTCTGTGCGGCAGACAATGATATCTGGCTGTACACCAATTTCGCGTAGTTTGGCGACGGATTGTTGGGTTGGCTTGGTTTTAATTTCTCCAGCAGCGGCAATGAAAGGGAGCAGGGTGACGTGGATGAAACAGACGTTATCTCTACCTACTTCGAGGGAGAATTGCCGCAATGCTTCGAGAAATAAGTGTCCCTCGATATCACCTGTAGTTCCGCCGATTTCGGTGATGATCACATCACCATTTGTGCGCTCTGTGACTTCTTTGATTCTATCTTTGATCTCGTTGGTACAGTGCGGAATGAATTGTACTGTCTTTCCTAAATATTCTCCACGGCGTTCTTTTTTTATGACGTTTTCAAAGACTTGGCCAGAGGTTAGGTTGTTGAGTCTAGAGCATTCACAGTTGGTAAATCGTTCATAATGCCCTAAGTCTAGATCTGTTTCAGCACCATCAGCGAGTACATAGACCTCTCCGTGTTGGTAAGGTGACATTGTGCCGGGATCGACGTTTAAATATGGGTCAAATTTCTGAAGAACAACATCAAGGCCTCTGTGTTCTAGGAGGGTGCCAAGAGAGGCTGCGGCAAGGCCTTTGCCGAGAGAGGAGACTACGCCGCCTGTAACGAAGATGTATTTTGTTGGGTGTGACATGTTAGTGTGATGAAGTTGAAGATTGGTGTAAAAAGTGTTCTAGCTCATTCGCCTGATCTAGGGTGTCGATACCGCTAGATGTGTCTGATGTGATGATGACTCTGATTCTGGCTTTGTGTTCCAGTGCTCGGAGTTGTTCTAGGCTTTCGGCTAGCTCTAGTGGGGAAGGTTCCCAAGTCACAAAATGTTGAAGAAAATCTCTGCGGTACGCATAAATCCCTTTGTGGCGATATAGCTTGAGTGCTGGGCTTTTGTCACGTTGATAAGGAAGGGGGCTGCGCGAAAAGTAAAGGGCATCCCCATCTGAGCGAAGCACGACTTTTACGACATTTGGATCGTGCAGTAGAGCTTCTTCCGTGAACTCATTTGCGGCAGTCACCATGGAGAGATTAGGATCTCCGATGAGTGTGATGGCCAGTTCGTCAATGAGGCTGGGTTCTATCTGAGGCTCGTCTCCCTGAATATTAATGACGTGTGTCGCCTGAGGGTATTCTTCGATGGCTTCGGCGATTCGGTCCGTTCCAGTAGAATGTGATGTCGCTGTCATGATGGCCTTTCCGCCGAAGGCTTCCACAGCTTCCAGTATCCGAAGATCATCTGTAGCGATCACACAGGCATCGAGGTTTTGGCATGCTTTTACGCGTCGCCAAACTCGCTCTACCAAAGAGATTCCCGCGATCTTATGCAGAGGTTTTCCTGGAAATCGTGTCGAGCCCCAGCGCGCAGGAATAACGCCCAAGGTGAATGTGCTGTTTAAGGGATCCACTTCGGGGCTATAACATAGATAAGTTCTGAGGTTTGATGCAAGAACCAATTGGAAAAGAATGAGGAGAGTTTGAGATCATGATCTGATTTGGATCAAGTTGTCATTTTTCGGCCTGCAGTTGTTTTTTAGAAGAGTCATCATCAGGTTTGAGAGAGCGTTTCAGCATGAGAAAGAAGGGCGAATGCGGTGATTGTTTCGGTGGTGAACTGTGAATGGAGCGATTGTCTGGAGTCTCAAAGCATAGTTTGATGCCCTTCGTCAATAGCGGGTGTCTTGTATGAACTTCGCTGTTTTCTTGATCGAGGAGCGTTCTGGCCCTGTTGTACGGTCTTAAGCTCCCGTTTTAGTAGGTCGTTTTCCCTCCATTAAATCTTATATTTTTATGGTGTCAGGCTGAGAAAAGTAGTAGATTGAGTACAAACCTGTTATGAGTATCCCTATAAAACCTACCCTGAGTTTTATCATCCCTTTAAAAGATGAAGCTCAAACTATTGATGAACTTCACAGTAGAATTACTGAACAAGCTAATGCGCATTCTCGTGGCTGGGAAATTATATTTATTGATGACGGGAGTGACGACCATTCATGGGAAGTCATTCAAACCATTGCAAAGAAAGATCCAGAGCACGTCCGAGCCTTACGTTTCAGGACGAACCGAACCAAAGCACCTGCGTTAGCCACTGGCTATGCTGAGGCAACAGGCGAAATCGTCTTTACACTAGACGCTGATCTACAGGATGATCCTAAAGAAATTCCTAGGTTCTTAGAAACATTAAATGAAGGTGAGGGCTGGGATATCGTTTCAGGGTACAAAGAAAAACGGCATGACCCCTGGCATAAGGTTCTGCCTTCGCGCATTTTTAATGCGCTACTTAGCAAAGTCAATGGAGTCAAACTACACGATCACAACTGCGGGTTTAAATGCTATAGGCAAGAAGTCGTCAAAGATCTACCCATGTATGGAGAAATGCACCGGATGGTGCCATCTCTAGCTTCTATTGAAGGATATCGAACAACAGAAATCGTCGTAGAGCACCATGCGCGCCAACATGGCGTGTCTAAGTATGGAGTGAAACGCTTCCTTCGTGGGTTTCTGGACATGTGGTCTGTATTCTTTGTCAAAAACTACCGTGAACGGCCACTCCACCTTATGGGAGCTTGGGCCATCCTTTGCTTAATGGTCGCGGGCTTCCTCTGGCTATTATGTCTCATCCCAGTCCTCCCTGCAGGTTTAAAGAGCGCTTTTATAGCCACCGCTCCTATGGCGTTCTTCACCGCTCCCATATTAATCGTCGTTGGCTTTTTAGCGGAATTAATAACAAACAGGCATTATGCAGAGAAGACGGATGTTCCTATCATAGAACGGATAGATCTCCCTAACTCAGAGGTGATGGAGAAGGTCGTTTCTATTGAGCAAGAAACCGCCTCATCAACAGCTTCATCAGTACCTAAAATTCTTATAGCAGATGATGATTCTGTTACCCGTAGTATCAGTAGCCGAATTCTTGAAAGTGAGGGATGGGAAGTCCATACGGCTGCCACAGGGGAGACGGCGATTAATGCTATTAAGCCTGATATCAATGTCGTCCTACTTGATATTTATCTTCCCGGCCTAAGTGGTATAGAAGTATTACCCATGATCAAGCAGCTCTCACCAGCCACACAGGTAGTGATACTATCAGGTTCTGAAAAACCAAAAGACGGCGCAGAATCAATCAAAGCAGGAGCCTTTGATTATCTTGCCAAACCTGTTCAGAAAAAAGACCTCTTAGACACATTGGGCAGAGCTCTAAAAATGAATCAGTCATTGCGTCCGCACACGGCGCAGAATCAAGCTGTTAGCTCGCTATAAACCCTTATCTCTAATTCATGTCTGAACAGGCTTTAAAGATCGCAGTTCTGGGCTCGACGTATCCTCGCTCTAATGATGACCCAGGGGTGCCTTGGCAACGTGAGACTGTCAAACGCTGCGCCGCAGCCGGTCACCATATAACAGTCCTAGCACCTTCATGGAAGGCTCTTGGCGATCATGAAATTGATGGTGTTCCCGTCTTACGTTGGCGGTATGCTCCAAAAGAGTTAGAGACTCTGACACATGATGAAGGGGCTCCTAACAAACAGAATTCACCGCTCTTTAAATTATTTGCGCTTACTTACATACTCTTTGGTGTCATTGCTGTCTTCCATTGGACAAGGAAGCATAAATTCGATGTGATCCACTGTCATTGGCCGTTTCCTCACGGCTTTATGACGGTTTTGCCCCAAAAGATATTAGGGGCTCGTATCGTGATGACTTGTCACGGGGCAGAGCTCGCTTTGGGAAGAAATAGTACCATCATCAGAAGGGTTCTTGGTTCTTTACTCAAAACAGGTGACGCTCTCTGTGCCAATAGCTCTCATACTGCAGCGCAGATGAATGCGTTAGATCCAAGAGATATTCACGTCCTCCCGTATGGTGCCACCGTTACAGCGGCCAATGCAGGGGAACGTACTGTTCAGCCAGTAGAGCCGCCCCTATTACTCAACTGCGGTAGATTAATTCAGAGAAAGGGGCTTCATTACTTACTTCAAGCTCTCCCGGCCATTATTGCAAAACAGCCTGTTCAAGTAGTGATCACGGGTGAAGGTGATTGCAAAGAAGAGTGGATGAAGTTGACAACGGAACTCGGCCTAGATGAACACGTAGAGTGGGCAGGGTTTGTTAGTAGTGAACGCTTGGCGGAGCTCTACAACACGTGCCGTTGCTACGTTCACCCAGCTATTTTTGATGATCGTGGTGATACGGAGGGCTTAGGAGTCGTTCTCATAGAAGCTTTGCGCCACCGAAAACCTGTGGTCGCTAGTGGTGTTGGAGGTATTGTGGATATCATCAAGCATGAAGAAACGGGGCTACTTGTTCCTGAAAAAGATAGTGAAGCTCTGAGTGATGCGATTCTCCGTGTTCTCAACGATAGAGAGTTTGCTGACAAGATAGCAAACCAAGGTTTTGATTATTGCCAAACGGTGTTTGACTGGGAGCGAATTGTTCAGGCCACAATCCAAGTTTATCGAGGTCACTAAGCTCCTTCTCCTCCCAATGATCTCCTCATGGGCAACAATCATCATAACGACACGGTATGAAGACACTTCTTAGCAAACTGAAGCCCCTTTGCTTTCTCCTCGTGATAGGATTCATGGTATGGGGGATGTATCGCTTACGGGGGCAGCTGGTAGATGCCCTGCAGCATGCAAACTGGAGTTACATCATCGCAGCCAGCTTTATTTCTGTTGTCTATTTATATTGTAATGCCTCTGTCTGGGGACTTGTCATCCGTTTAGTCGGCCACCAACCGTCGCGTAAAAAAGCAGCGTTTTTGTGGATTGAGTGTGAGGCGATGCGTTGGCTCCCTGGGGGAATCTGGGGCTACGCCTCTCGTGTTGTCGAAGCAAAGCGGCTAGGGCTTAATACCACAAAGAGCACATTAAGTTTAGCTCTGGAGCTCATACTAACAGTCTTATCCTGGTCTATCTTAGGAATTATAG
Organism: uncultured Verrucomicrobiales bacterium; assembly: GCA_964561965.1. Classification (GTDB taxonomy): domain Bacteria; phylum Verrucomicrobiota; class Verrucomicrobiia; order Verrucomicrobiales; family Akkermansiaceae; genus Rubritalea. The sequence goes on along the minus strand of CAZLQY010000005.1, from coordinate 66,789 downwards.
GAGCTGTGGCTTCACCTAGGCTCCGTAGCGTCAGTCTATTGTATCTAGAAAAACTGCAGGTGCCACCCACGATCGTTCTCATTTCTGGAGGAGCTCTACTGGGTTTAGGCATGATTCTTTTTGCTTTTAATATACTAGGCCTTCGTCACAAATTCCTCAGTGCCACAGGCCAACTAAGGCAAGGCCTAAAGCATTGGAAGATCAGCGTAAGGATTCTCTTCGAGTATATAGGCCTCTCCATATTTTATTCACTAGGTTTCCTCTTCTGCCTCAAAGGAATTGGCGTCGATCCAGTCCCCACTCTTCTGGAAGCTTGTGGTAGTTATGCCCTGGCGTGGATCGTTGGATTCCTAGCCTTCGGTGCACCAGGGGGAATGGGTGTTCGGGAAGGATTTCTTTTCTTAGTCTTCGCGCCTCTTGGCATTGGCCCTGAAGTCGCAACGGCGGCTATTCTCTGGAGGGCGATTCAGATACTCACAGAGTTATCCCTGCTTGCGATGATAAAGTGGAAACGACTGGCTCCTTAATCACTGGAGTGAAAGTCATTGATGTGGAAGGTTATATGCAAGCTAGAATGTCACTATGGCTTGGTGAGTCTCCTTGAAGTGAGTTTGACACTATCTCGATAAGATATAGCAGGATGTACTAGATGAACTATTCTGGGATGTTTCTCATGAAATCAGCGACTTCGGTGAAAAATTGACTCAACTGTTGGGCCGAGCTTTCTGGTATAGAGTTTTCTTCGATGGACTCGTTCATGAGTTGAACCCACCGGTCACGCTCCTTCACCCCGATAGAAAACGGGAGATGCCGCATTCTCAAGCGTGGATGCCCGCGGTGCTTGGTGTAGTCTGTTTCCCCTCCAATACGCATAAGAAGAAACTCTCTTAAACGGCACTCAGAAGCTTCCCACTGGTTTTCGGGATACATTGGCCCGATGAGGTCATCTAATTTTATTTTTTGATAAAATGTCGCCGTTAAATTGATAATGCCTTCCCTTCCGATTTCAGCCATAATTGCTTTTTCGTTCATGGTTTGACATTAGTTTGAGCCCATGAGGCTGTAAATCTAAAGCGCACGAGACTCTAGGGTGTTCTTCACTTGAATTCGTCTTTCTCCCATGTTCTAGTGGTTCTGTGCTAACTAGAATTCTTACTATCATTGTTTATAGCCTTCTTTTATGTAAGGGGTATTGCGACGATGCTCCATTAGAAATCCAGCAATTAAGCTCAGAAAACCTAGAAACTCGCGCTTCTGCGTATCAAGCTCTAACGAAAAGGGGATTAGAAGATGCCGAGTCAGTCATTCCACATTTAAAGTCCGGAATGAACGGTGGCTCTGATCCAGAAGTTCAACTCCGCTGTCAAAGCTTATTGAGAGATATCTATTTACGACTACATTTGCCCAAGCGGCTAGGTTTTTTAGGTGTTTCACAAGGGCCAGAACAAATCGTTTTTAACGGAGAAAGCTACAATGCTGTGGGAATCGCTCATGTTCAAGAGGGGAGTGCTGCCCACACAGCAGGGTTACATATTAATGATGACATCATATCCTTTAATGGGGGTGATTTTAACGATATAGATATTAGAGACCTCATCCACGAATTTCGAAATATGGTAGAATCCGCTGGAATGGGGGCTGAGATCCAGCTGGGTGTCGTTAGAAACGGAAAACTTCTGAAACTGAGCGCGAGACTAGGGGTGAGCCCAAATGATACTCGTGATTTTAGTGAGATTGAAAACCGGTTTCCATTGTGGTTGAAATCTAAATAGAAGTAATTGCCGATTTTATTCCAATCTAATGTGTAAGGGTACTAGAATATAAAGCATTTAAAACGTAACAATAAGACGGCCTAAATTGGTAGTCATTTTTCTATACCAATGAGTACTAAATAACTTTGGGAAAGTATTTCGAGAGTTGTTGCCAGAACTATCCATCATCATGAGCTATAAATTACTAATTACAGGTATGACTCTGACCACATCAGCATTGTGGGCAAAAGATACGATCGATCACCTTGTCTTTGAGGCAAAGGAAGGCCCTGGTCAGGGTAAACACATTGTTCTCTTAGCTGGCGATGAAGAGTATCGCTCGGAGGAGGCCATGCCTTTAATGGCGGAAATACTTTCTAATCAAGGGTTTAAAGCGACAGTGTTATTCTCGTTGAATGATGAAGGTGTAGTGGATCCAATGAATCAAGCGAGCTTGAGCCATTCCGAGTCTTTAGATTCCGCAGATGCGATTATGATGAGCATTCGTTTTCGTAATTGGGATGATACAGCCATGGCTAGATTTGAAGGCGCCATTGAGCGTGGCGTGCCTATCATTGGTATGCGTACATCTACACACGCTTTTAAATTTCCAAAGGAGAGTAAATGGGCGAAGTACAGCTTTAGAGCAGATGAGTCGACAGGTTGGGAAGGTGGCTTTGGCCGGCATGTCTTAGGTGAAACTTGGGTTTCTCATCACGGTCGCCATCGGTTTGAAGGGACACGTTCTCATATAGAATTAGAAAATGCATCACACCCTGTATTAAATGGAGTAGGCGAGATTTTCGCTACGACAGATGTCTATGGAGCTAACCCTAAGGAAGATGGGACTTCTATACTCTTACGTGGTGAAGTCACGGAATCATTGAACCCAACATCAAAGGGCGTCGATGCGAAAAATCAGCCGATGCAACCGATCGCATGGGTAAGGGAATTTAAAAATAGTGCGGGAACAACCAATAAAATCCTTACAACGACATTGGGAAGCTCTAACGGACTGCCAAATGAATCATTGCGCCGTTTGTTAGTGAACGGAGTTTATTGGGGCTTAAATATAGCTGTCCCTGAGAAGGCTGACGTGACCATCACTGGTGCTTATAATCCAACAAACTATCTAACCGGCGGTCATCAACAGGGCCTTTTCCCCGTTGACTTTAAATTAGGTGGAACCGCTCACGATATTGAGCAACAACAATTTAGAGCATCGAAGGCGAATTTAAATCTAGGGAAAGTCAAACTTAAGACCAATCAAACTCCCAAGCAACTTGCTGTTAAATCGAGGAACCGCATTGCCTTTATAGGAGGAGGCTTAGGATCAAGAATGAGGTTTTTCCATCATTTTGAAACCGAGCTGCAACTACGCCACCCAGCTGCCTCTCTTGAAATTCGGAATATGTGTGATGAGGGAGATACCCCAGGTTTTCGACAAGATGCTTCTCGTGATTACGACGGCCAATTTGCCTTTCCTGGAGCCAAGGAGCTTGTACCCTCTGAGTTCTTAACAGATTCAAAAACAGGTGGGCATAAAGAAACCCCGGACCAGTGGTTAGCCCGCCATAACGTTGATACCATCGTTGCCTTTTTTGGCGGAGTCTCAGCTTATCGAGGTGAATCTGATTTAGAACGATATAAAAAAGAATTCGAAGCTTTTGTGAAACACACGTTGACGACGAAGTACAATCATCGCCGTGCCCCACAATTAGCCGTAGTTTCTCCAACCGCGATGCAGGACTTATCGGAGAAATACGATACTCCTGACGGAAAAGAACAGAACAAAAACATCGCCCTTTATACTGCCGTGATGAAAGAGGTCTGTGAGCAGTATGGAGTACTGTTTGTCGATCTCTACACAGAAACGAAGAATTGGTATGGTGAAAATATAGAGTACACCATCGACGGAGCCTTACTCAGTGATGCAGGCTATAAAAAGTTGGCTCCAGTCCTAAGTGAAGCTATTTTTGGGGGAAGTACTCCAGATGAGAGTAAGCGTGATAAAGTGCACGCAGCAGTCAAAGAGAAAAACTGGGCTTGGTTCAATGATTTCAAAGTTCCAAACAGTGTGCACGTTCTAGGGCGCCGTTACCGTCCATATGGCCCGGATAACTATCCGTTTGAGCTTTATAAAACCCGCCAAATGACGGCATTCAGGGATCAAGCTATTTGGGCTGTTTTACAGGATCAAGAATATGACCTAGCAGCTGCAGATGCGACGACGCTGAAATTACCGGCTGTATCTACAAACTATGCCCCAAGTGAAAAAAATGGCGACGTAGAGTACAAAACCCCTACCTCGTCGACTTCCGAATTAATACTTCCTGAAGGTTATAAAATGGAGTTGTTTGCTTCAGAGAAAGAGTTTCCTCGTTTAGCAAATCCTTCTCAAATGGCCTTTGATAATAAAGGGCGCCTTTGGGTATCCACAATGGAAAGTTATCCTCACTATCGCATTGGTGATACGAGACCAAAAGATTGCTTATTAATTTTAGAAGATACCGATAATGATGGTAAAGCGGACAAAGAGACAGTCTTTGCCGATGATCTTCACATCCCCATCGGTTTTGAAATCGCTGCGGAAGGGGTTTACGTCTCACAGAGTGGGAGCTTAGTATTGCTTAAAGATCTCGATGGTGATGACCGTTACGATACAAAAGAAGTGCTTCTGAGCGGGTTTGATGATCACGATACACATCACGCTATCTCAGCATTTTGTGCTGATCCGTCTGGAGCTATCCTCATGGCAGAAGGCGTATTCTCCCATACAACAGTGGAGACTGCTCACGGCCCAGTATACGCGACAAATGGTGGATTTTATCGTTATGCTCCTCAGCAGAAGAAGTTAACGCGCCATGCTCAATTTTGGATTCCTAATCCATGGGGCATTGCCTTTGATGATTATGGCCAGGATTTCTTCCTCCATACATCGAGTACCTCCATGTCTTGGATGACTCCTGGAGAAGTGAAACCGCGCTATGGTATCAATATGCCAGCACCTTCTCTGATTAACGTTCAGAAAGTGAGACCGACGTCTGGTCTGGAATTTATCTCAAGCCGCCATTTTCCGGAGGAAGTTCAAGGAGATTTTATATTGAATAACTCGATAGGCTTCCTTGGAGCAAAGCAGCATAAGATTTCAGATAAAGACTCTGGCTACACCGTCGAGTTTCGTCAGGATCTATTTAAATCAACGGATAGGAATTTCAGACCTGTTGATATGGAATTCGCTCCAGATGGATCACTCTATGTCGTCGATTGGCATAATGTCTTGATAGGCCATATGCAGCATAATGCACGAGATCCACATCGTGATCATGTGCACGGGCGTATCTACAGGGTTACTTACCCATCGCGGCCATTGGTAGAGCCTGCTGAGATTGCGGGAGCTAGCATAGAGACACTCTTAGAGAACTTGAAATTGCCTGAATACCGTAGCCGCTATAGAACAAAGCGTGAATTGAGAGGACGCGATGCGAATGAAGTGGCATCTGCTGCAGTTGCTTGGGCTGCGAAGCAGACAGATGATCGTGCTAAACTTGAAGCACTGTGGGTGACTTGGGGTGCAAATCGTATTCATCAACCTTTATTAGAAGAATTGATGAGTTCTAGTGATTATAAGATCCGTGCTGCTGCGGCACGCGTGGTTCGGTTTAACCTAGATAAACTATCCGACACGGATCGCTTGTTTGACACTATGGCAACAGATGATCATGGCCGTGTCCGTCTCGAAGCTGCCGTCCGGGCATCATTCCTTGATACAGAAAAAGGATTAGCATTGTTGGAAAAAGCGAAACAGAAAGGGGTGGATAGCCGCTCTGCTGATACATTCAAATATGCGGAAGCAAACTTAAGGAATACTCCTTTATCAGACCTTAAGAGTGTAGTTGTCGTCCCTAAATTTTTGAAACAAAAGCATCTTAGAAAAGCCTTTACAAGTGGGGAGAAGATTTATCACCAAGAAGGTTTCTGTGGCACCTGCCACCAAGAGAACGGAAAGGGCTTGCCTGATGCAGGCTTCCCTCCATTAGCCAAGTCATATTGGGTCACTGGAGATAAAGAGCGCCTAGTGAAATTAACGTTGAAAGGTTTGCTAGGGCCAATCGAAGTGAATGGGAAACAATACCCAGGACACGTGCCCATGACTGCCTTTGAACGTATGTTAAACGATAAAGAGGTGAGTGAGGTTTTGACTTATATCAGAAACTCGTTTGGAAATAAAGTAGATGGCTCGAACTCTAAGGATAGTTTCATTTCACCAGACTTTGTGAAAAAGATCCGAGCTCAAGAAGCGGGTAAACAAGGGTTCTATTCTCCAGCAGAGTTATTAGAGGCCCATCCGATGAAAGAGTAAATTACGGATGTGGTATGATGATGCAGCCATGGAATGTCTTATTCTCATTGGCTGCATTGTTTGATGCTTTGGCCAGTACTGTAGAGATCTGGTGATGTGCCGAAGAGAGGGGCTTATCCTTCTAGCTCTTCATCGTGGGTTTCATCAATGGTGGATCTTGGGGAGTCTAGCTCCACGGGAACTCCTTGTTCTATTTTCTCTATTCGCTGCGCCTCTTCTTCATGAGAAATAATTTGTAAAGTGACGTGGAGATTTGATTTCATACTCGCACCTTTCATGAGATTGCGAATAGAGCTTGCTGTGAAGCCATTACGGCCAATCATATGTTTGACGTCATCATGATGTAGAATGAGCCTATAGCGAATATGGTTGTCGTCAGCTTCAGCTATCTTAAGTTGAGCTTGCTCTGGATGTGAAATGAACTGGAGCGTGATGAATTGAAGAAAATCACGAATCTGAGCTGTCACTGGTTCCATAACATGGATTATGGAGTAGCTTTCATTATAGATCCAGTAGATTTCTATGGTTGGAGTGAAATCTTGACGATGCTTGTGTGTGGGGTGTGGAACTTTGTTTGCTCAGAGTGTTTTCTGGATAAGTAGCCTAATGCGATTATTTTATCATCGGTCTGGCAGATAGAGGTTATGGTGCCTGCTGGTTTAGAGCTTGTATCTACATAGAAGTCATAAGGAAGCTCTACGGGCTGCGAGAGTTCGAATTGTTCTAAAAGGCGGTTTGTTTTACCGGCAGAGCGTATTCTTGAGATGACTTCCTGGCCGGTGTAGCAGCCTTTGGTGTAGGATATGGCTCGTTGTTCTATGCGAGCTTCTGGTGGTAAGGTAGACGTGTCTAATTCTACTCCCCAGAGGGGGATTCTTTGTTGGATTCTTAGTTCATCAAGGAAGGCTTGGTCTGCAGGCTGGTAGCTGGAGGCTTCTTCTTTTGAGATGAGTTGTTCTGTGCCGTCGATTCCAAACCGATGACAGCTCCAACCAGCGTCTATGGTAGCGAGTTGGTGCGTGAGTGAGAAGGTATCACTAAGATCTGACAGCTCTACGTCATCTGCGATGATGTATTTTTCGAGGCGGGTGAAGAGGCTTTCGCGGAGCTCTAAAGGCGTGTCCAGAATTAAGTCCCCATGATGTTCTCTAATATAAAGATCACCTTCCATTTTTCCCTTCACTGTAGTGATGGCGGAATAGATGGCTGTGTCTGCGCTGGCAAGGTGCACGTCTTGTGTGACTTGGCCATTGAGATAGCGTAAGCGATCGTGGCCTGTCAGTTTAAAAATAGCTCTGTTGAGGAGGAATGGTGTGCTGTAGGCTGAGTGTGTTTGGCTCATTGGAATGGATGGCTCAAAAAAACAGACCTCGGATAGAGGCCTGGTTCAAAGTTGGTTGATGTGAGTGGTGCGGTAAGTGGGCTTTCTGTTGGTTATTTATTCCAGCTGAGAGCACCTTTTTTAAGGGCATAGACATAAGCTACTGCCAAAACTGTCGCGAATGCGGCAACACTCCAGAATGCATCCGGACTGTCTATCATAAGTTCTTTAAACTGGACTGCCCAAGGATAGAGAAAAACAACTTCGATGTCGAAGAGGACGAAGAGCATCGCAACCATATAAAATTTCACACTGAAGCGGGGGGAGCCTTCTCCTATAGGTATCATACCACATTCATAGACAGTATCTTTTGCTCCTCGATTAGAGCCGCGTTTCCCAAGCAGGACACTAAGCCCTAGGCTGGTGACAGCGAATCCGAGCGCGATGAGCGCTTGCATAAGAATGGGTAAATAGTCGTTGAGCATCGTTATGTTGTGGGATGAATGTGAGTTGAGGCGGGAATTGCAGCTGTTTTCTTCTTAGGTTAAAATAAGAAAGCCCGAGTAGTTGAAGCTACTCGGGCAGTATTAAAGTTAAATTAGCTGGTAGATCCAGCACGAAATTGGAGTGAGGGGAATTATTTATTCCGCATCGAAGGAGCTGTGAGCCTCATTGAGGCGATCAAGTCCTTTATATTCCTTACCATCTTTTTCTACCATGCCACGGGTGACAAGATTTTGAAGCTTTTCATAGGCGCGTAAACGGAGCATTTCTTCCCCTCCGCTCACAGCATTACGTTCCTTGAGTCGATCGAAGATACCCTCGAACAATTCATTAAAACCGAAGAATTTGGAGTCTGCCCCGAGCACGTTGACGATTTCGTCCGTCACGTGATCTGGCACGCGGCGTGAAAAACGGGTGCGTTTTGTAGTTGCCATAACGAGGAGGAGTATACATTAGTTATCATTGGATGGCGACACTAATTTTAAGATTTATTAAAAAATAGAAGGGTCGGGCAAGAAAAAAGGGAAAAATGACGAAGATTTAGTGATGTCTTTGTCAAAAAAGTGAGGGTTGGGGTTGGGTTTTTGGTGTCAAAGTGGGGTTGAATGCATGGCAAAATGGGGGGGTGAATTGAGAGGAGCTACGTTAAATAATGATGGTAGATGAAGATCTAATAAATTGTTTTTAGATTGAAATAAGCATCTTATTCGTTTAAACATGCTGACTCTCTGAATGTGATGAAATATTTAGAGTGAGAATTATTATGAATTATAAACATTTAGCTTTAGGGATATTTCCCCTGATGTTTGCAACAGCGGGAGCGAGAACTTGGACAAGTGCCGATGGTAGCAGTACTTTTGAGGGTGATTTAAGCTCATATGATGCGGAAACGAAAGTTGTCGAGGTGATTAAGGAGGGAGTGACTGTTTCATTCACGGCGGATAAACTCTCAGAGCAAGATCGGGCTTGGTTGGTTGATCATGCCGCTGGTGCTGCTACGGGGGGGGAGGATTCTGCTACATTTACCTCAAAGCATTTAAATGGGTTGAAGCGCCTTGTTGATGGTGAAATGGTGGATGATAAGATAGGGGAGGACGTTGAGTTTATTTTACTATATTATTCTGCGAGCTGGTGAGGCCCATGTAAAATAGGTGCGCCACAGTTAGTGGCCGATTATAAGGAATATGTTTCAAAGAACGCGAAGTTTGAATTGGTGCATATCTCTCTAGAAGATGAGGGTGCTCATGAGGCTTGGGCCAAGGAAGCTAATTTACCTTGGCTGGCGATCAATGGTGAAAAGGCTGGTGCAGAGATCGGTGCCATGGGAGGGGGAGGAGTTCCTGCCTATGTTCTTGTCGATTTGAAGGGAAACGTCATCACTAAGGACAAAGATGCTGTCTTTGCTAAGCTAAAAGGAGAGTGAATTTGTGTACGTCTCCTCATAAGTTTTCTAAAACGTTTTCTGTTTGGACAGAGGTATGACGTTTCTGTGATCTTGAGCTATGGAATGATAGCTCAAATAAAAAAGCGAAAAAAGCGACTCTCTTGTAAAGATGAGTCGCCTTTTTGTGAAAAATAGTAGGGAGAGAGTTATTGAGGGTGTGTTCTATTCATTTATGCTTTAGCAGGAGCTTTCTTATTGTTCCCAGACTTAGCTTGGGGCTGAGAAGAAGGGGCTCCTACAGTAGACTTTCCAACGAAAGTCGCACCAGCTTCGATGGAAAGAGTGGCGGCTTTGATGTCGCCAACGAGCTCGGCGTTTGCTTTGAGTTCGACTCTATCTGTTACGATAATATTGCCATGTACTTTTCCGTAGATGACGATGGAGCGTGTTTTAATCTCGGCTTTGATTTTTGCATTTTCACCGACTGTGAGAGATCCGTCAGAAAGGATTTCTCCATCGATTTTTCCGTCTACGACGAGATCGTTTGAAAATTTGACCTTGCCTTTGATTTCAACGTCGGAGCTGAGAACGTTACGCCCAGAAGTGGTAGGTGCTTGTGTGCTTCGTGAGGAAGAGGATGATGAAGCTGGTGCAGAAGGGGGGGTCTTTTGTGGCGGGCGTTGGGCAGATGGCTGAGGGGCTGAAGTTTGGCGGCTAGGTGTAGCTGCGGCAGGGCGTGGCGCGGCTTCAGCATTGTCGCTTTTATTGGAATTGTATCTTTGGAACATGAAGGTGTACGGATTATTAAATGTTGAAAACTAATTTGCGCAGTCTGATGCTAGTAGACTAGCAAGGAATAGACAGAGCGCGAACTATTTTTGTCTGAAGGGCGTAAATTTTTTAGAGAAAGAAACGTTTCGAATTTACTCCGTTGGCAATGGAGCTGTTTGAGGAACGGGTAGAGGCACATTGGGAAGTGTTGGTGTCGGTGCCGTTGGTGTCGGTGCCGTGGGTTGTGGTGGGGTGGGAAGCTCTGCTGGAGCGGGCTCAATGAGCTCGGGAGGGTCAACGCCTAGAGTGGTTAGTTTGAATTCCGCTAGTATTTTGCTAGTGTCAAATGTTTTTGCTTGCTCGTAGTTAGAGCTGGCAGCTTCGATGTTGCCTTGTTGGCTCTCAATGTCACCGAGGGAGATGTAGGCGATATGCTTTATATGATTTGCGTTATCACCTAGTAGGGTCACTTCTTTCAGCGTTGCTTTAGCTTGTTCTATCTCTCCTGCTTCTAGCTGATATTGGCCTAATATGGTGAGGGCTGAGGGGAGCGCAGGGTGTTCATCATTGGTGGAGACGAAGTTTTTTAGAGCTTCAATCGCTTTGGCCGGGTTTTCATCCGCTTCTGCTGTGGCTAAGAGTAGCTCTGCTGTGGAAGCTGATGCTGAGTTTGGAAAGTTTGAGATTACTTCCTGGTAGGAAGAGACATCGTTGGCCGTTAACGTGGCGCTGCCGGCGTCTTCCCGCTTCTGTTTTTGAAGTGTTTGCTGTGCAACAATGGCAAGTACTCCGAATAAAATGAGTATAGCTAGACCCAATAGCTTTTTTTGATGCTGATCCATAAATTCTTCGAATTTGGATGGACCCATTTCGATTTCAGCGAAAGGCGTAGGATTGGTATTTTCTTCTGACATGAATGTATTGGTAGTCTTCTACAGCAGTTTCAATATGATGGCTGGGGTGGGGAATCAAGTCTTAGATTTAGACTGTTGGATTTCAAATGTTTCTGGGAAATGTGATCGCGAAGTGTTTTGGGCGATTAGGCCCATAGTTTTTCAGGGTAGTAGCCTTCTTGAACTAGACTTTGTATGGAGCGAACAACAGATGCTTTATCGTCTGGATAAGTGACTCCAAACCATGTGCCCGAAGTTTGGCAAACATGGCATTCTGCGATATTTGAGCGGATTAGGTTGTCGATGACAGAGGGGAGATAACATTCTGATTTGAGTTCCTGGCCGTTGTGGATTAAAAATTCTTCAAAGCTTGCTTCTAGATGAGGTAAAGTTTCTTTTGGGAATCCCCAGAAATTCATGGAGACTAGTTTGTTCTTGGGAATGTTGACTTGTTGGCCTGTTAAGTTCAGGCCAGTACAGGTTCCTTCCTGCTGGAGGCTGATCTCAGTATGTTCTTCGATTTCTAGAAGAACGTCATTATTTGTGGAGCAGATTCCTCGGTTCACGTGTCCATGTTTGGAGAGTGTGTTGGCCAGTGGGTACCCTACCATGACGTATTGTTGCTTCTGATTGTCTGGAGCGGTTTGGCGATTGAAGTGGGCGACAATCTGTTGATAGGCATCAGAACCATAAAAATCGTCCGCATTAATGACAACAAAGTGGCTATCGATGAGATGTCGTGCCGCGAGTACAGCATGCGTGGTGCCCCATGGTTTGATGCGCTCAAGAGGTGCAGTATGCCCTTCTGGTAGGTCATGGAGATCTTGAAAGGCGTAGTCCACTTGTATTAAATGATGGAATTTATTTCCAATTTTAGAGCGAAATTCTGACTCAAAATGTTTGCGGATGATGAAGATGACTTTTTGAAAGCCTGCCCGAATCGCATCATGTACGGAGTAGTCTATGACGGTTTCTCCGTGGGGCCCCATGGAGTCTATTTGTTTAAGGCCTCCATAGCGGCTGCCCATACCTGCTGCCAGAACAATGAGTGTAGGTTGGATCATATTAGAGTTGTTGCTCTGTTGATATAGGTTCTCGAAACAAGAGAGCAAGGAAAAGTGTTTTTCATTTTTTTTGAGGATTGAGACGGTTAAAAATCAACACTACTTTAGGAAAACCATTGCTAGACCAGCTTTTCTCACTATACCGTTGGGTTGTAATGGAACTACCAGCAGCAACCCGAGGATTCGAGGTAACTGGCGATCACGCACGAAAAGTGTTTCGTGCGATGATGACGTCTCGGGTATTGGAGACGAAACTTAGTAATCTCTATAAGGCCGGAAAAATTGTTGGAGGTGTGTATCTTGGTAAGGGTCAAGAGGCTGTGAGTGCTTCATTAGGAGTATGCCTTGAGAAAGGGAAGGATATATTTGCTCCCTTGATTCGCGATCAGGCAGGGAGAACGGCTATGGGGGAAGATCTATTGGACGTTACTCGCACATATTTAGGATCTGTGGAGGGGCCAATGAGAGGGCGTGATGGAAATATTCATAGAGGCCGGCCAAAAGAAGGGATGTTAGCTATGATTAGTCATTTAGGCGCTGCCGTTTCGGTGACGGCAGGGGGGCTTATGGCGCGGCGATTACGAGGTGAGTTGGAAGGTGTGGTGGGAGCGACCTGTATTGGTGATGGGGCTACTTCTACGGGAGCATTTCATGAAGGCTTAAATACTGTGGCTGTGGAAAAATTACCAATGGTCGTCGTCATAGCAAATAATCAGTTTGCTTACTCGACCCCAACGGAACATCAATTTGCTTGTCAGAATTTGGTGGATAGAGCGTTAGGTTACGGTCTAGCTGGGCACACTGTCGATGGTACGGATATGTTGGCTTGTGCAGAAGTTTTAGGTGAGGTTGTGGAGCGTGCGCGCAATGGTGAGGGGCCCCAGCTGGTGGAAGCGAAGCTTCTGCGTTTAGCAGGGCATGGGGAGCATGATGATGGTTCTTATGTTCCAGAGAATTTACGTGATAGCCCGTTTGGAAGGGACTGTATGGAGGTGGCAGAAGCTCAGATGTTAGAAAAAGGTTGGTTAAGTAAAGAGGATGTTTCTGAATGGAAGCAGGAAGCTTCCGATCAAGTTGTCGCTGCTGTGGCGAAGGCTCAGAAGGAGAGTGTGCCGAATCCATATACAGAGGACTGGAGTGCTCTGGCGTCAAAGATTGATAGAATGGGAGTAGAATCTTAATTATGGCGATCACTTATATTGATGCTATTCGGGAAGCGCAGTTGAAGCTTTTAGAGACAGATCCTGATGTGTTTCTTTACGGGCAAGATATAGGGAAATTTGGCGGGGCTTTTAAGGCGACGAAAGGTTTGCAGGAGCGTTTTCCTGATAGAGTGAAGGATTCACCCATTAGTGAGGATGCGATGATTGGTGTCGCTGTGGGTGCGGCCATCGAGGGGATGAAACCGATTGTTGAAATGCAGTTTGCAGATTTCTCTTCTGTGGCGTTTAACCAGATTGTGAATCAGGCTGCGACACATTATTACCGTACCGGTGTGCCTGTGCCGATTACAGTAAGGATGCCCTCTGGAGGTACGCCTGGTTCTGGGCCTTTCCATAGCCAATCGATGGAGTGTATTTATGCTCATTACCCCGGTACTGTGGTGGTGACACCGGCGACGGTAGCAGATGCGTATGCGATGCTTCTTGATTCTGTGCAGTGTGAAGACCCTGTGATTTATTGTGAGCACAAGTTTCTTTACCGGTGGCTAAAGGCGGAAAATTTGCAAGGAGATGGTCTTCCTATCGGGAAGGCGAGAATCACCCGATCAGGGAAGCATGCCACTGTGGTGGCGTATAGTGCTATGGTTCATGAGGCGGTTAGGGCGGCAGACGTGTTAAAGCAAGAGGGAGGATGGGAGATTGAGGTCGTCGACTTACGCAGTGTCAAACCTCTGGATACGGATACGATTGTGGCATCTGTTGCTCGTACAGGCCGTTTGTTGGCAGTGGGTGAGGCTTTTCCTTGGGGGGGAGTTACTGCTGAGGTCGTATCTCGCGTTGTATCGGAAGGGTTTCATTTATTGGATGCTCCCCCGATGCGTCTTAATTCTAAAGACACCCCAGTCCCTTATCATCCTAAGTTATGGGCGGCACATCGGCCCACTCCCGAGAGTATTTGTGCTGCCTTGAGGCAGTTGTTAGCCTATTAATGACCGTTTATTTTAAATCACTATAATTATGCCTGAAGTTCCTATTGTTATGCCCCAGTTGGGCGAGTCTATCGCAGAAGCAACGGTTGTTTGTCTTAATGTGGGGCAAGGAGATGAAGTAGAGATGGATCAAGAAATTATCGAAGTGGAGACCAATAAGGCGACGATGGGAGTGACAACTTTATGCGGAGGTGAAGTGAAGGAGATTTATGCCAAGGAGGGGCAAAGCTATGCTGTGGGGACGGTCTTGGGTATATTGGAAACCACTCAAGAGGAAGTAGAGCGGACGGGGGTATCTGTTTTAGGGCGGGTAGAAGAAATCGAAAGCGCTCTTGCTCAAGATGCTGGTGTGCAGCAGGAGGAGGCGAATCTGCATTTTAAGACGGAGGAAGGAGGGGTGTTTGAACGCCCTGTGATAGAGCCTAATGTGAAGGGGCTTCCTGTCCCAGCAGGGAAAAAAGGATCACTGTATATTTCGCCAAGAATGAGGGCCCGGATGGATGAGTTAGGGCTAGAAGCAGCTGATATTTCAGCTATTCCCGGCACCGGCCATGGTGGGCGAGTCACTGTAGAAGATTTAGAGAAATTTCTAGAATACATTGATACGTGGCCTAGTTCCCCAGCGTCGCCAATGCGGTTAGCTGTGGCGGATGCGATGCGGCGTAGCTGGATGCGGCCGTTGGCCTCTGTGGGGCACCCGGTGGTGCTGGATCATGTTTTAGATTATCGGCGCCAGCAAGAGCCAAAGCCGGGCCTGACTCTGTATTTACTGAGAGCATTTGCGATTGCTTTACGTGAAGAGCCTACGGCTGCGGGTTTTTTGATGGGAGATAGGATTGTTCACCCCAGAGCATTTGATATCGGTGTCGCCGTGCAGGTAAATGATGGTGTGATGGTTCCTATTGTAAGGCATACGGATACAAAGTCTGTACCTGAGCTGGCGGAGGAGTATGCACAATTAGTGGATCAAGCGAGGAGTAGGCGTTTAGGGGAGAGTGAATTGAAGGGTGGCATTGCGACTGTGACGAATTTTGGAACATTTGGTCTGACGTGGGGTACGCCGATTCCTTTGCCCAATGAATCGTTGATTTTAGGGATTAGTGCTGGGGTGAAGCGCCCTGCCTGGAGTGATCAAGTGAATGCATTTATCCCGGTAACGGAGGCGGAGTTAGTTTTGACGTTTGATCATAGAGTGATCGATGGAGGAGATGCTGGGCGGTTACTAGCACGTGTTGCAGAACTTCTGAGTAATCCTTCCGCTTTGTAGGGGCCTTTCATTCTCATCCTAGAAACATCGAGATTTTAGCTTAAAAAGCTAGTTTCGCTGCTTGCTTTATGGCCTCAGCTGAAGAGGATGCTTTCTGTGAGTAAAATAGCGATCAGAGCGGAGCATATTATCCAGCGGTATGGGTCTACGTTGGCCTTGGACAATGTGTCTATCAGTATCGGGGAGGGAGAACTCTTTTTTTTATTGGGTGCAAGTGGTTGCGGGAAAACGACTCTTCTGCGATCGATTGCTGGCTTGGAACGCCCAGATTCAGGGAAAGTGTTTTTTGGTCCGAGAGATGTAACGGTTGTTCCCACTCACAAGAGGGAAGCGGCAATGGTCTTTCAGAGTTATGCGCTCTGGCCCCATATGTCTGTGGGAGAGAATGTGTCCTTTGGTCTGGAAGAACGTGGTGTAGTGGGTGATGAATTAGTGGACCGGACCTTAGAGGCGTTAAAAGGAGTTCATTTGGAAGGGTATGAGGACCGGCGTATTGATGAGCTCTCTGGTGGACAACAGCAGAGGGTTGCTCTTGCGAGAGCTTTGGTGGTGCGGCCTAAGTGTTTATTGTTGGATGAACCTCTATCAAATCTTGATTCTCAGCTACGCCTAGAGATGCGCTTGGAGGTCCGGCGTATTGTCAAAGAATATGGACTAACTGCTGTTTATGTCACGCATGATCAGGAGGAAGCTCTTTCAGTGGCGGATAAGATCGCGGTGATGGCAAAGGGTAAGGTGCTGCAAGTAGGCACGCCAGAGGATGTGTACCGGAGGCCTCTGAATGAGCATGTCGCACAGTTTATTGGAGCTGCGAATTTTTTACGCGGTAAGGTGGAGTGGATTGTTCAAGATGATAAAGAAGCTTATGTTGTTAGGGTTCGCTCCGCGTTGGGGGAGCTCTATCAGGGCTTTGTGACGGATGTTGAATGGAGGCCGACGGTGGGGGATGCTGTCCAGATTTTGGTGCGCCCTGAAGCCTTTCGCTTTGATGATTCCGGAGATGTGATTAACCAAATGTTTGGCGAGATTGAGGAACGCATTTATCAGGGGCCAACGGTTCAATATTTAGTCCACTGTGATAGTGGTGCGTACATTCATGTTTCAGAGATGAACCCTAGTTTAATGAAGATGCCGGGTGATCGAGTTACTATGATTGCCCGAAAAGAAGATGTAGCTGTGTTGAAGATTAGTGATGTTGGATAAATTTACTAAAAAACAGTGCTATGTGATTGGGTCGCTGGGTTTGGTTGCTTTTGCTCCTTTATTATTCAAAGCAAAGAAGCCAGTGTACTCCAGAGCTGGGGACATTCAGCTGAATGTAGTGAGTCCTTATAATGAGGCGGTTCGGCATGAATTTGCGATTTCTTTTCATCAGTATTATCGAGAGAAGAAAGGTAAGTCCGTTTCTTTTAACTGGGTGAACCCTAGTGACGTTTCTGAAACGAAAGGTTTGGTGGTAGAGACGTTGACGAATGGGGATAGTGGACAGAGGAATGATTGGGATGGCGTTGATGTGTTGTTTGGAGCTGGAGAACAAGAGTTCACTGCGCAGGTCAGTGATGAGACAAAGCACTTTGCGAAATTGCAGGTGTTTCAATCACATAAAGAATGGTTTGCAGAAGATGTGATCCCTGCCTCGTTTACAGGGGAACGGTATTATGACGAGCAACACCAATGGGTCGGAACTAGTCTGGTGCAGTTCGGTATTTGTTATAATACGGAGATATTGACGCGTTTAGGAATGAAGGAGCCTGAAAGTTGGAGAGCTCTGGCCGATCCGCAATTTGTAGGGAAAGTGGCGTTAGCGGATCCGCAGAAGAGTCATTCGATGGCCAAAGCGTTTGAAATGTTACTTCAGCAAAGTATTCATCAACACCTGTTGAGTACGAGGGCGAAGACCGCGGAAACCCCGAGAGAGATGAAGGCACGTGCGATTCGTAATGGCTGGGCTGAGGGGCTTAATTTGATTCAACGTATTTCCGCCAATGCACGGTATTTTACGGATCGTTCTACGAAGATCCCTCGTGATGTATTTCAAGGAGATGCTGCTGTGGGAATGTGTGTGGATTTCTATGGGCGGACGTATCATGAGAAACTTCTGAAAGAGGATGGCTCTTCTAGGCTTCAATGGATCGTGCCAAAACAAGGCTCTTCAGTGAGTGTGGATTCTATTGCAGTACTTCGTAATGCTCCAGAGCCTGATTTAGCTCAAGAGTTTGTTGAATTTGTACTCAGTGAGCGCGGTCAGCTATTATGGAATGCTCGTGTTGGAACGGAGTATGGACCGGTGAAGCGGTCTTTGAGAAAGCTTCCGATTCGTAGAGACATGTACACAGCAGATCGTTTGGCTCATTTTGTAGATGCTAGTGCATTACCTTACGAAACTACGAATGGTTTTGAGTATACACCTGAATACACGGCCGTGGGCTTTAATGCTATGCGTATGATTATTCGTGTGATGTGTATCGATGTGCACGATGAATTAGTAGCGGCGTGGCAAGCTTTGATTGATGCTGATTTCCCTGAAAGAGCGACACATCATTTCCATGATGTTGCGATCGTTTCTTACGAGAGAACGATGGGAGAGATTAGCGATCAAATTAAGTCTGGAAAAAAATTAGAAACAGTTGGTATGAGAAAGCGGTTAGCCAGTGTTTTTCGTAGGAATTATCAACAAACGATTCGTTTAGCAGCCCAAGAAAGATGAAGAAATCCACTGCAATAGTTATTATTAGTATAGTATTCTTACTATTTGCTGTATTCTTCATTTACCCTGTTATCGAGGTATTGAAGGTTGCCTTCTTGAAGGAAAGCGGGGAGATGACGCTCGAGTACTTTCTTGGTATTTTGAAAGACCCTATTTATTTAGAGGGATTATGGAATGCTCTACAAGTGGGTGTCGTTTCTACTATCGTGACTTTTGCTATATCTTTTCCTTTGGCATTAGCTTCTAATTTTTGGAACTTTCCGTTTAAAAAAGTTCTGACGATTCTTGTTCTGGCTCCTCTTGTACTGCCTCCTTTTGTTGGGGCTGTGGGTGTGAAGCATATCTTTGGCGTGGAAGGGGCGTTCAATAGCTTGTTGATAGATTTCGGGCTTATGTCTTCATCGAGCCCGTATGATTGGTTAGGAGAGGGGCGCTTCTGGGCTGTTGTCATGATGTTAGCTCTCCATTTGTATCCGATTCTGTATATGAATATTGTCTCTGCTCTGAGGAATTTAGACCCAGCGATGGAACAGGCTGCGCAAAATCTTGGTGCTTCTCCATGGAGCCGGCTTCGTAAAATCACGCTACCTCTGTGTATGCCTGGAGTGTTTGCAGGAGCTTCTATTGTCTTTATTTGGTCTTTTACAGAGCTAGGGGTACCTCTTGTGTTTGATTACTCTCGTGTGGCACCAGTCCAGATTTTTGATGGGCTGAAGAGTTTAGAGAGTGACCCAACACCCTATGCTATCGTTGCCGTTATGTTGGTGATTTCTGTGACGGTGTTTGTCGTTTCTAAATTGATATTAGGGCGCTCTAAGATTGGAACGCCTTCAAGGCCTAAGGGACAAAGGGAGATTAAGAATCTCTCGCCTTTTGCTGGTTGGATTGTTTCTGCTGGGTTTATGATCCTTTTTCTTGTGGCGTCCATTCCTCATTTGGGGGTCCTGTTTTTATCTGTATCAAAGGACTGGTACGGTACAGTTTTTCCAGAATCACTTACGGGGGCACATTATGCAGATGGATTGAGTCACCCTATGGTCATAGACTCTATCAAAAATAGCCTATTGTATGCATCAGGTGCTACGTTAATCGATATTGTTCTCGGGTGTGTGATCGCTTACGTCATTGTTCGCTCTACAGTGTGGGGGCGGAATCTTTTGGATGCTTTGATGATGCTTCCATTGGCCGTTCCCGGGCTCGTTTTAGCTTTTGGCTATTTTGCTCTTAGCCAAGAAAATGAGCCATTTCACTTTCTCGTAGAGCCTCTCGGCTCTCCTGCTTTGCTACTAGTCATTGCATATGCCATACGCCGCTTACCTTATGTCGTACGCGCTATAGTGTCTGGGTTAGAGCAGAGTGATGTTACGTTAGAAGAAGCTGCCTTGTCTATGGGTGCTCCTCCTAGGCGAGCTTTTCACCGAATTGCGTTGCCCCTGATTGGAGCTAATCTAATTGCGGGCTCTATCTTGGCCTTTGCATTTGCGGTGTTAGAGGTCTCTGATAGTTTAATTTTGGCGCAGCAAATGGAACATTACCCAGTAACAAAGGCTATCTACGCTTTGTTAGGAACCTTGGGTAGCGGGCATGAAATAGCCTCTGCGCTTGGCGTGTGGGCTATGGTGTTCTTAGGTGTTGCTATTGTAGGTGCTTTCTTTTTAGTGGGTAAGAGGGGGAGAAATCTATTTCGTCTATGAAAACCTCGTAGGGTAACTTATTCTGAATGAATTGAAATTATGGCTATTGAATCATTTTTAAATTTCTCACCTCAAATAGACCCCTCAGCATTTGTGGCGAAGAGTGCTGATGTGATTGGGCAAGTCACTCTTGGAGAGAACTCTAGTGTCTGGTACCAAGCTACTCTTCGAGGTGATATCCATAAAATTGAAGTGGGTGCGAATTCTAATATTCAAGACAACTCTGTGCTGCATCAATCCGATGAGTATGGAACTTTTTTAGGGGAGTTTGTTACCGTTGGGCATAGCGCTATTATTCATGCTTGTACTATAAAAGATGAGGTTTTGGTGGGAATGGGTGCATGCTTAATGGATGGCGTGGTGGTCGGGGAGAGAAGTATTATCGGAGCTAAGTCTTTGATCACTCAAGGGACACATATTCCTCCTGGATCTCTTGTCTTAGGTTCTCCCGCGCGCGTTGTTCGTAGTTTGACTTTGGAGGAGCAGGCGCGAGGTAGGGTGTTAGCTGAAAAGTATGTCAAGAACTCCAGAATTTACTTAGCACGCGATCAATCTGAAACTAGCTTATAAGATATGGACTCTTTAGTACAAGTTGAACCTATCGCTCTATATCCTACTCAAGCGGGCTGTGCTGTCTTTCTGGGTGATGGCGCTAAGGTGATCGTATTTTCTATTGAGCCTAGTTTGGGCGCTTCTATTAACGCTGTTTTAAGTGGCACCCCTCCACCTAGGCCCTTGAGCCACGATTTGTTTACTCAGACTCTCAACGCCTTTGGTGGGAGAGTGACAAAAGTAATGATTGTTGGAGTGGAGGGAGAGGTTTTTTATGCTCGGCTATGGATTGAGGCTGAGAATGAAATCATGGAAAAGAAAATTATAGAAATTGACTCTAGGCCGAGTGATGCGATTGCGATGGCTGTGAGGGTGAACGCGCCTATTTATGTGTTAAGAGATGTTTGGGCGAAGCTGGAGGATATGGCTGCTGTATTAGAGGAGATGCGGGAAGGTGGCGAGGAAAGGTAGAATATGGCATAAGCTCTATAAGTAAGGAGCGATTGTTTTCCATTCATGGGGCAAGCCTAGTTTATGGATGTTGGATTCTACCTCTTGTTTGCTTGGAATGACTAAATGTTTGGTACGGAGCTGTTTGGTGTCTATCGGGTAGTCTTGGTCGTTGAGGATTGTTTGCGCTATATGAAAGCAGCTCCAAGCTCTCCAGACTCTAAGTTCTGCCAAAGGAGCGTTTGTTGGAATACGGGTAGCTAAGTGCTGGAAGTGGCGCACAGGGTTCCCCAGAAAGCTGGTAGGGAGTGCGTGACGTAAGATGTAGTCCAGACTGGCATGTGGAAGCTGAGAAACTTGGTCGTCTGGAATCGTCGCCATGAAAGATTTGTTGATCTGAAGAATGGCCTGAGCGGGTAAACCCTGAATCCATAGACTTTGCGCATACTCTAGACAAGCGAGAAAGTAAGCTGTTCCACATTCTGCTCTCCATTGTTTCGTCCAAGTATTTGTGAGTTTGGTGGTAACATTAGGTAGAGTAGGTACTGGTGGGATGGGCATGATTGTTAGGGCTGTTGTTATGAATTAGTGTTGTATTATTAATGATGAATATAATGATTAGTTAGGTTGTGTTCTAGTGTAGAAAAAGTGTATGTATGAATCTAACTCATAGGGTGTATGAGTCGATGTGACAACATTGTAATGTTCTGTTTTTTATTTTTGTAAATAATTTATTGTTAATGTCTTGTGTCGTTTTTTTTGGGCTATTTTTAGACCTGTTAAGGGTTCGGCAGTTTAGGTTAGGAATTAATTCTTGCACGGGTTTCTAAGCTGTTTTACCTCCTCCCATGGAACATGACTGAACAAAGGGATTTTGCATTCCTTTGGGTGGTGCATAACGTGGAAAATCTATATGAATCTAATCTCAAAAAAGACAACGCTAGCCCTCCGAATGAATAATGGGAATCCAAATCATCACTTATGGAATAATCGTGGAGTGTGGTGGTGTCACCTCACTGTACATAAGAGTGATGCTACAGCAGAGCGCTTACGGTTTTCATTGAAGACTCATGATGTTGATCTAGCTCGTAGGCGTCGAGACAGAATTTTTGATGATATCGCTAAGCACAGTAATATTGCTGCGTAAGGGGATCTTTACGAACGTCATTACTCTGCCAGCGCTATTTTTCGATAATCCTGCTTTGCTTCCTTGGGCAAAGTCTTTAAACCGTCGGCATGCGCCTCTACGATACACAGAGCAGAGAGTTTAATGAACTTCAGCCTATAGACGGAACCGTCTTTCGTTTTTATTGCTGTGGGCCCACTGTTTATGGCCCAGCTCATATAGGAAACTTCCGAACCTTTGTATTACAGGATGTTTTTCGCCGAGTCCTTGAACTTGGCGGCACTACGACGAAGCATGTCAGAAATCTGACTGATGTTGATGATAAAACGATCCGCGAATCTCAAGCTGCAGGACAGACGCTGGAGCAGTTCACTCTTGGCTGGACGAAGAAGTTTCATGCAGACTGTGCCAAGTTAAATTGCTTGCCCCCGGATGTAGAACCAAGTGCGGTGGAGCATATTCCTCAACAAATTCAAATGATAGAGGAGCTAGTGGCAAAGGGGCATGCGTATGCGGCGGATGATGGCTCTGTTTATTTTAAAATTTCATCATTTCCAGAGTATGGTGCATTGTCTCGTTTGGATTCTCGGGATTTAGATTTAGGGAAAACTCAGAATTTGCGTGCGAATGATGCAGATGAGTATGAGAAGGATAGTGTCGCAGACTTTGTCCTCTGGAAGGGGCGCCGTGAGGAAGATGGAGAGAACTATTGGTCGAGCCCCTGGGGGGATGGACGGCCCGGTTGGCATATAGAGTGTTCTGCGATGATTCGGGAAGAATTTGGTAGTGATTTTGATCTGCACTCGGGTGGAGAAGACCTTGTCTTTCCTCATCATGAAAATGAAATTGCGCAAAGCCGTTGTGCCTGCGGAGGGGGATTTGCCGCACACTGGTTCCATGTGACTCACTTACTTGTGGAAGGGAAGAAGATGTCAAAATCGATCGGGAATTTTTATGTGCTTCAAGACTTAGAGGATAAAGGATTTACTCCTTCAGAGGTGCGGTACAATTTGATTGGGGCACATTACCGTAAGCAGCTTAATTTTACACTGGATGGTTTACATGCTGCTAGAGAGGCTTTGCATAAATTAGCTCGGGGAGAGGCTGCTTTGGCCGAGAGGGTGATCGCCCAGTACGGAGTATTACCTGAACTTGATTATCATGCTCTTTGTGGTGAGACAGACTTGGGGTTATTTAAAAATGCTTGGGAAGGAGTTTGTGAAGACCTTAATACACAGAGAGCCATTGGTGCTGTCTTTGGTTCTCTTAGGCGTGCGCTTAATGAAGCTGATGCGATGCCTCAGTGGAAGGGGTTTCATGTAATGCGATATGCATTAGGGATAGAATTGCCGAGTTTGGAGGTGGAAGAAGTGGTGATCCCTGATGAAATCTCTGAGCTGGGAAAACAACGCTGGGGTGCTCGGCAAGAGAAGAACTGGACAGAATCAGATCGCTTAAGGGATGCTCTCAGTAAACTGGGCTGGATCGTTAAAGATAAAAAAGACGGTTATGACCTAACTCCAGCTGATTGAGCTTCGCTGTAAGCTGTAAATCACAGTATTATCATTAACGTTACTCATTTTGATTATGATCCGACCTAGAAGAAACCGAACATCGGCCGCCATTCGCTCACTTGTCAGAGAAACATCTCTTGTTGCTTCTGATTTTGTGTATCCGCTTTTTGTCCATGATTTAGAAGACGACGTCGCAATCGACTCTATGCCTGGATGTACACGGTGGTCTATTCAAGGGTTAGTGAAAGAAGCTGGAGAGGCACACGCTTTAGGCATTCCTGCCGTGGTTCTTTTTCCTGCCATTGTGGAGTCTAAGAAAACTTCTCTCGCAGAGGAAAGTTACAATGATGAAGGGCTGATTCCACAAGTGATTCGCGCGTTAAAGAAAGCTCACCCATCTCTCTGTGTCATTACGGATGTGGCTCTGGATCCGTATAATAGTGATGGCCACGATGGCATCGTACGTGAGGACTCTAATGGGGAAGTACAAATAATAAATGACGAAACGGTTAGTATTCTTTGTCAACAAGCTCTTTCTCATGCACGTGCAGGGGCGGATATCGTTTCTCCCAGCGATATGATGGATGGGCGTATAGCTGCCATACGCTCCGCCTTAGATGAAGGGGGCTTTCAGCAAGTGTCGATCTTATCTTATTCTGTGAAATACGCCTCTGCGTATTACGGGCCGTTCCGGGGTGCGCTAGATTCAGCACCGAAGGCTGGGGATAAGAAGACGTATCAGATGGATTACGCCAATGCTCGAGAGGCTTTGCGCGAAATACATTTAGATGAAGCAGAAGGTGCTGATATGGTGATGGTGAAGCCCGCAGGAGCTTACTTAGATATCATCAGTTTAGTGAGTGAGGCCACAGTACTTCCTGTCGCTGCCTATCAAGTAAGTGGGGAATACTTAATGATTAAATCCGCCTCTGCCGCAGGTTGGTTAGATGAAAAAGCGGTTGTTTTAGAGAGCCTTATTGCGATAAAACGTGCTGGAGCACAGATCATCTTGAGCTACTTTGCTAAGGACGTCGCCGGATGGTTGAAAGAGGCTTAATCTTTTAGAGTAAGTAGTAGGGATAGGGGGGCTGTGCTCCGTGGTCAGTACTATTGGAGAATTATTCAAAGGTGACGGTGAGGTGCTTTATTTCATGCTTTAGAATACTTCCCTCCATTGTATATGGAATGGCTTTAAATTGATTCACCCCAGGTTTGATATGTAGTTTTCCATATTTCCCATTGTGTTGTAAATCATCTCCGGCGATAGAGTAGGGAGGGAAACGTTCGTGTCGAACCTTTCGGTTTGGACTATAGCAGTCTATGACTTTGATGCGCCCAGTCGTATTGATACGAATGTTGATTCCTGTTGATGGTAATTCCTCCATCGCAATTTTTGCTCCGTCAGAGATAGGATCATACCCTGCAATTGGTTCTCCTGTAGCGACGGAAACTAAAGTGAAATCTAAAATTCGAGGAGGAGAAGGATCGTGCATTTCGACTTTTTTTACTTTGGGCCCCAATGCGGATATTTGACCTTCACGGATGTAAAAGACTTTATCATGGTCATTGGATTGAAAGGCGACTGTGCCTTCACTGACAGACATTTCTGTATGCCGTTTTTTCACTTCGAGTGATAACTTTGTACCGATGACTTCTGCTTTTGCATAGGGTGTCTTTATGATGAACGGTTTGCCTTCAGGCTGGGGAGCTACGTCGAGGGATAAGGAGCCCTTCTTTAAAGTTAAACGTTTACTTTCGCTTTGTATGTTTTTGAAGCTGACATCTGATAGTTCGTTTACGATAAGTTCGGTCCCATCACTATAGCTTAGTTTTACGAAAGAAGACTTTTTTGTCTGAACGGTATCACCGGTTGTGAGAGTGTCTCCATTGCTTGGAGACTTTAATTCCCCTAACTGAGAAATAATAGAGACATCTCCGCTGCTGGATAAGATTGTAATTTGGGCTAAGTTGGCCTGAGGTGGTGAGGGAGGTTTGAAGAATAGGAACCAAGCTGAGACAGCTGCGATAATGAAGCATGCAGCCAAGGCGATAAATCCAGATGCAATGGATTGTTGTGTCGCAGATGTGTTTAAAGAGGTTCGATGTACTTCTGATTTTTTTTGAGCATATCGAAGTTTTAATAGCTCACCAATGGCGATCTCTCGGCCATATTCTCTTAGGTTATCTGGGCTTTGGTTTTTAGGGGCGTTTGGTTGTTGTGTCATACTAGGGGTGTTTGGTTAAATGGAAGGGATGTTTGGTGGAATGGATAAAGGGGGATAGTTGTTTACTCATCCTCGAATTTTATTTTTTGAGTAACGCAATTTCGGATTTTAGCTCGAGATCGGGACAATCGTTTGCCAACGGTCATGATATTTAAGTTCATTTGGCCTGCGATTTCATCTAAGGTATAACCAAATTGATAGAATTTTTCAATTACTGTTCGCATAGGTTTTTTGAGTTTAGCGACGCAATGATCGAGTACTTCTAGCTTTTTTGACCATTGATCAGTTGATGAGACTTGATCGATTAATCGATAGATATCGTCAATTCCATTAATGACATCGGGGTCTTGTGAAAGAGGTCGTTTATCTGTACCACGGCGGCTTTCTAAAACTTTATAGCGAATAATACCTCTAATCCACTTGGAAAAGCTTTTACCTTGGTTGAAGTCATGGAATTTATCATAAGCAGTGAGTGTTGCTTCTTGGACGACATCTTCAGCTTCGTGAGAGTCTCCAGAGAGAAGGGTGGAGGCATAGCTGTGCATCATCGATCGATTTTCACTTAATAAATGTTCAAAGCTTTTTGTCACAGAATATTTGATGCGTTACAATAAACATCATACACCAAAAAGGTGTATGATGTTTTAAGATGATTTAGATTATGGATTATAGTCCTTCATTGATCTGAACTCGGAAGAACATTTGTGGGTTCGTTCCATTTATAGTAGGTAAGTTATGTCTTATTTCTTCGAATCCAGTTGTTCCTGGGACTGGGAATGTAGAACTTCCTTGATCAGGCAGTGCTTGCCAGCCTCCCGTACTTAGAGGATCTAGTAAGTCAGTCGAAAATTGAACTGAATAATTGATATTTCTAAGTGGAGAAGTCAACTCTAAGACAGACAAATAAGGGTTTCCTGCACCGTCAAACTTGATTGTAGGTAATGCTCCTCGTACAGAGGCATCATTAGGATCTCCTCCAAAGGCGTATTCCGCTAAGTTTGAGATTCCATCGTTATCTGTATCGTCTGATTCATCAGTTGCTAAGAGGTTATTGACAGCAAATGCTGAAAATCCAATGAAGCCTGATCCTCCAAATGCGAAGCTATCTAAACGGCGATTCGATACGACTGCGCTACCATCATTGTTTCCTCCTCCGAATATCCCATAAACATTGGGAGCATCGAAGAGACTTGTATGATTGAATACAGGTACAGAGTGGCTTATTAGTGGGCTCTCTGATGTAGGATCTGACGTTAAGTTGAATAGATCTACACTGAGTGACCATTCACCAGAAGTACTACTGCGAGTCAGTGTTGAGGTTAAGGATAGTAATGCACTGTCTAAATCGCCTTGTGCAACATCTAGGCCGATAGCACTTGGAGTTGTAGTAGAGGTGCTTTCATCAAGAGAGGCGCCTGTACCACTACCGTTTATATCAATCCTAAATGTGCCAGCGCGGCCAGCACGGCGGAATACTAATTCGATACGGTTGGCATCTGTCGGAGCATCTGAAGCTACAAATCCTGTATATAATATGGGTCTGAAGGTAGATGTCGGGCTAGGTTGAGTGAAGCGGAACGTAGAAGTTACTGTATACTTGTCCAGTTCTTGAGGAAGTCCTTGAGTATAAATATTATCTCCGAAACCTCCATCTAAATTAGCAAAGCCAGAACCCCGTATATTTGAGACTAAGGGGTTTTTTCTAGTATTCCAGTTGGGATGGTCACTTAGAGAACCATTGGCGTAGCCTTCCTGAATGGTGAAGTCTTCTCGTTGTAAAATAGTTGTTGGAGGGATATCTGCCCCATCAACTCTTCGTACTAAGACTGCCCAATCTTGATTTCTTGTTGAAGGTGCATTTCCAAGTGAAACATTAGATCCTCCTTGTACTCTGGTAACGCTCCCTTGTGTTAAATCACCACCACTTCTAGGGTTATACCATAGAACATCAAATGGGCCTGACACTCCGCTGAGATCTAGAGAAATAGATCTTCCACTACGGTCATTATAGACAGCGTAGGTTTGACCAGCCTCTGCTAGAACATATGTTTCTCCATTTGGAGCTCTTCCTAGAGAGTGATCTGAGGACATGTTTAGAACAGGCAGGTTTTCAAAGAAATCCAATATGTAGCCGTTCCATCTCATCGGTTGTTCGAGCTCACGAAGATCATCTAGTTTAAGGTCTAGTAAGTGCCCAACCAAGCGTCTTGTAACAGGGTCGCGCTGACCAGTTACACCGCCATCTTGTTGCACATACCATTCAAAGCCTGCTGCACCTGACATAAAGGCAGGCCACATCATATCTCTTCTTCCACGAGTTAAACCTTGCTCGATATCTGATAAATCATTTTCGATACCTTGAGGTTCTTGGAAGTTGACTACCCATGGGGTCCCAGCCGCAGCCGATAAGTCACGCCATTCTTCGATAAGATTAGCCATAAACATTCTCGTAGGGCCGCCTTGTAGCGCTGTGTTATCATAGGAATCTTCTCCTAGAAGTCCGTCATACTGCTGATGGTATCTACCTCCGCGAGTCTCGACACTCACTGGGTGATCGTAAGAATCTACAGATTTAATGAAATTAGCAAACTGGATGTGTCTAGCTCTACCAAAGTCACTCTCTTCACCGACACCCCATTCTAGGCCTAGTAAGTGCCCAAAGCGTGCAACCATCATTCGGTAGTATAGCTTGCGCTGATTCCCTAATTGCCCGTTATCATGATAGTTTTCGTTTCCGTTTTCTGTTTCTCCTAAAATGAAGTGTAAATAGATACCTAGACTATTAGCGTGGTTAAAGGCCATATTCCATTGGTCTAATTTACTAACGTCATAATGAACTCTATCAAAGGGAGCTACAGTAGGGAATGTGTCTTCGGTATCACCTTCAACGTTCATTCCGATAAAGTAAATACTGTTACTTCCTTGTTCAGCAACATAGTTAATTGCTCCAATAACTCCATGGCCATCGTCTGATCCGGCCCGATCTGGGCTATCCCAGTTAGGGTCTCCCGGGTTCCAATCTCTAGTGTGCTTATCCCAAGTCCGCTCAGGTAAGTTATTTCCCGCAGGAGGAGTATTATCAAAGCCATTGTAGCCCATGAAGTTTTCTGGAATATTTATGCCAGCTTTTAGCCAAGGGTCACCACTAGAGAAGGTTAAGTAATGGCCTCCTCTGTTTTGAAGTAGTCCGCGTTCTTGAGCGCGAAAGTCATCCCCTGATTTATTACTGCGCCTCACAGTAAACGTACCAGAATCTTGATCGAAGAAACCAGCACTGCGGCCTGCCGTGGCAGAATCAGCTGTCGCTACATTGTTTCCTGTGCGAAATGATGTGGTGTATGACCACGTTCCTCTTCTTGGTGGGGCAAAGTGAACGCGCCAAATGTTACCAGAAGATGCTCCAGTATTTCCAGCATCTCCATCCGCCGCGAAATAACCGGGAACTGTATGCGATTCATTACTAGCATTGTGAGTGAAGGTGACATCCATGCGGTAGTTAGTGAATGGATTAGGGGTAGCCGTCTCGCTGGTAGAAGGCCCTACATAGGATATCTTCATCTCATGCCACTGTCTTAATTCACCAGAAATCTCAACCGCTGGAGCGGCTGGAGGAGGAGGGACAACGACAGCATTTGTTGATGATTCAGGGTTGGATACTGCTCTCGCAGCCGCTTCAGTGACATCAGAGTGGTGTAGCACGATGCGGTCCATGTTAAATCTCTGAGAACGCCCAGATACAGTCATTGTATAAACCTCACCTGCCTTGAAATTGTAGATCGGAGGGACCAAGTGCGCGTCATTAGCATCAAGATTTCTAGTCCAGTTCCAGTTGTTGACACCTCCTTGGAGGACGAGTTTCGTGTGCCTCATTAGGCGTGATGTTGGTACTGCCGAACCGCTTTCAAAGTCGCCTTGCATCCGTACATAACAATCATTTGTTCTGTCAAAAGGCTCCCCGGCTAAACGTCTTCTTCCCCTAATATACATATTGTAATTTCCAGCTTTTTGAATGCGGAATTTATAAGTAAGCGAGGAATCAACAGGGCCAGTGGCGGGGCGGTTTCCTGTAAATTCGAAATGTTTGTCACCTGTAGCATTCCGTACATAAATAGGGTTGCCTGGTTCTACAATGACCCAATTTCCTAAAGGAGTAGCTGTACTTTCCACTTCCATGACGACAAGACCATTTTCTTCATTGAAAATTGGATCTTGAGCCAAGGCTATGGATGCTGAGCATGCTATAAGATAAGTGCTGAGTTTTTTTATCATGATGTGAATTAGTAATAAATTGTCGTTTGTTACTGCGTACGGTGTTGTGTTGTTTCGTTTCTCTATAAATTGTCGTGTTTCTTTATTTTGTTGATATTTAAAGTCGTTTTTTTGACATTTAAGTGATCTTTTTTTTATTATTAAACTACTGGGGTTAAGTTTTTTGTGTGGATAGAATAAAGAAGGATTTTAACTAGATCCTTGCAGGGGAATGAGAAATAGCCTCTCTTCCAAACAGTAAATTCACGGCACTTTTGGTTTATTGTGAAATGAGAAATGGGCTGTATCTGTGATGTCGAATACAAGGATGCTGTCACCGTAAAGAAGCTCAAAACAAGGCAGAGGAGCAATGAAACAATGGACAGGTTCTCATCCTCCACATCCGTAATGCTCTAAATAAAATTGTGGATTTGGAGTGATTGAATCTCCCAATTTTTTATAAAATAGACCAATGAATTAGGTTTTGATCATCTGGCAGAGATTAGTTTTAACCCAATGTAGGTTGGAGGAATTGTATGTTTTCCTATCGACAATCAAAAAAAGAAAGAACTTACGATTTCTCGTAAGTTCTTTAGAAAAGATGGTGCAAGATATTGGATTCGAACCAACGACCTCTACCATGTCAAGGTATTGCTCTACCAACTGAGCTAATCCTGCACTTCATCGTTTGCTTGCCCTATGAGAGCGAAGCGGGCGAAAAATTAGAATTAGCTAGTAGAGAATGCAATCTTTTTTCGCTCTATTTTTTCTCTAAAGTGCTTTTTGTGAAGTAAGCACTGCTCGGACATCTCCGATGAAGACTTTTGTTCGCAGTTCCAGGGGGATTCGGTCCTTGTCATCGGTTAGCCATAAAGTGGCGCTTTTGAGTTTTTTATAAGTTTTCAGAGTATTTGATTTGAGGTCAATTTTACGGAGTTTGACGTCAAGTTTGATGCAATTCTTTCCTCGGTGGATTTCACGGCCCAGGACGGTGATATTGGCATAATACGGGCTAGCGAAGGGGTGGATGCAAATGTTAAGTTTGTCTCCATTCTTAAGTGATTGCCCTCGGATATAGAGCATAGCTGAGACAGCGTCATGGCTATTTTTAAATTTAAAATGGTGAGACTTTACTTTCTTTTTTTTTGAAGCGAGATCGGTTTTTTCCTCTCTATGCTCGACACCTGAGGACTTGTAACGGTTTGTTGTGGTTGTGGTGTCTTCATTATCATTTTCATAAGCTATACTGACGGCCGGTTTATAGCTGCCCTTGTGATTGAATGATGTGATGGTGTATTTGTAGGGGAAAAGAAGTGCTGCAGGCCCGATGGAGTTACCATAAGCTTGGGAAACAAACATGCTGGGGTAGCGCTTGTCAGGTTTCCCGAAGTCAAAATTAAGTTTGCCAGCATTGATGGCTCCGTTCCAACTGAGAGTGTAGGAGAGTTTGGTGGGTTTGAGAGCTGAGTGAGGCCCGGGTTTGAAAGGAGGGATAGAGGATTCCCAGGATTTAGCTTGTAGGCCTAATATGGAGGTGAGGATCGTTAAGGCGCAGAGGATGGAGGTTTTTCTCATAATCACTATTAAGACTATTGTTCGTATCAATATATTCACCGTAATGAAAAAGAAATGCTCTCTGTCTAGTGATTTCCTCGGTGGTTGTATTTAGGAAATATTTAGGAGATTTTAACGAATGGCTTTGTCTGGAAGCTCTCCTTTGATTCCTTGGTCAATGGGCATTTGGTCATCCTGCCCGTTTTTGAGTGTGGCTGAGATTTTCTGTTGGAGCTCTTGGTGGAGTTGTTTTACTAATTCGGCGTGTTCTTGGTGCTGAATTAGGTTGTTATTTTCATCAGGGTCTGTTTTTAGGTCGTAGAGCTCTCCCATGTGTTTATCTGGTGAGCCATCTCCATGTGGATAGCGGATGTATTTATATCGATCGGTGCGTAGAGCTCGCACGTTTGGGGTATAGGGGAATTGGTGTTCATAGTTGTATTCGTAATACCAGCTGGTGCGCCAGCTAGAATCACCTTGGCTAATTAGCGTTTTCCAGGATTGGCCCTGTGTTTCAGGAAGGGGCTGAGCTCCGCAGATATCGAGTATACTTGAAGCGAAATCGAGGGTGAGTGTTTGCTCATCAATTATTTTTGGTGAGTTAGGTGGTACGAGTTTGGGATAGCGAACGACGAGTGGAATACGTAGTGACGGCTCATGGGCTGTGCGTTTGTCAACCATCCCGTGCTCTCCATTAAGAAGGCCATTGTCACTTGTGAATATAAATAGTGTGTTGTCTAGCTCATTTCTGCGCTCTAGTTCTGCGTAGATACGGCCCACAGAGTCATCAACGGAGAGAAGAGTGCCCCAATACGCCCGGATCATGTTCTCAAAATCTAACATGGCTCTAGCGGAGGTGTCTGGGAATTCCTTTCGCCAGTCAAATAAAGGTCCGTAGATGCCGTGCCAAGTCGTCAGGCGCTGTTTAATCCAAGTAGGTTTTTTTTCTAGATGAAAGGCGCTCGCTGGATATGGGATGCGGACGTGGTCGAAGGATTTTTGATATTTATCTTCTGGATAATAAAAACTATGAGGGGCCTTGTGCCCTAGCATGAGAAGGAAGGGCTTATCCTCTTTCTGTTCTTGAATCCATTGAATAGCCATATCAGTGACCACAGTGGTATAGTAGCCTTTGATGACTTCGCGTGGACCATTATTGGTACGG
Source organism: uncultured Verrucomicrobiales bacterium (assembly GCA_964561965.1). GTDB lineage: Bacteria > Verrucomicrobiota > Verrucomicrobiia > Verrucomicrobiales > Akkermansiaceae > Rubritalea. Next base: position 34,084 of record CAZLQY010000005.1, on the reverse strand, counting down.
AATTCTGTATCAAAATACTTACCTTGCCCGCGATGTGTTGTGAAGTGGTCAAAGCCTGGGCGCTTGCTATCATCATTTTCACCCATATGCCATTTACCAATATAAGCCGTGGCATAGCCTTCGCTTTGGAGCTGGCGAGGGAAGGTGGGGAGCTCCTTCGGATAATCGGTGAAATTATTCACTACACCATGCGAATGAGCATAGAGGCCGCCTAAGATGGAGGCTCTGCTGGGTGAGCAGAGTGAAGTAGTACAGAAATGGTTTTTAAAGAGGATTCCTTCTTTTGCTAAACGGTCAATATGAGGTGTCTTAAGGTGAGGGTGCCCCATGCAGCTGAGTTCTGTAGATCTTTGATCATCAGTGAGTATGAATACAACGTTTGGTCTCTTTGTTGCTTGGACTAGTTGTGTGAGTATAGCGACTACCGCAGTGATAAAGATAGGTTTCATAATGAATGCGGTTCTTTTATAACGCTGTAGATTTGAGGGGTGAAGTGAAATTTTATCAGTAAGGAACGTTTCTAGAATATGCAATGAAAGAAGGATATCCTGTGTGGCTATATAAAATGAAACACAGTTGATATATAATTAATGATGGATTGACATGCCTGATAGTGTATCCTATCTGTGCATCAGCTTTTTGAAGAACCGAAAAATAATATGTTCAAATTAATGAAAGCGTAAAAATAAATATGAATCATATATGAACTTATTACCCTCTTGTACGAAAGCAATTTTAATGACACTAGGATTATACGCTGTGCCTATCGAGTGCGGAGTTTCTTCTGAAATAAACCATGATGAGATTGTAGCTATTTCTCTTCCTACAAGTCCTGTAGACTCGTTAGTTTTTGCTATCAATTATAAGGGGAAGACGTTGAATTTCACTCTTTCTAAGGATAAAAATAAAGGTGAAGGTTTCCATGCGTCTCTTCAACAAAGTGATGGGCCTTCCTCGGAGTTGCCATTAAATACGGAAGAATTGTATACAGGTACGATATCAGAATTAGAAGGCTCTAGCGTTAAGGCCACTTTGGTCAAAAATGGTCTCATAGCGACGATTAGCCGTGTTGATCTACCGTCATTAATCATAGCACCTTCTATTGATTCATCAGGAATCACACTTGTAGATGTAAATGGCAGCAAACTTCATGAAATCAAAGAAGAGTTTTTTGGTTCCAAGGAGTGTGGTTGCTTGTCTCATGAAACTGAATCTCATTTGTTTGATGGCATTAGTGTCCACGATCTGTATCAATTAGAGACAGAAATCAAATATCGTGGAGAGAGTGTAATGGTCACAGAGATTGGTCCTGTGAAGACGAAGTTACAGCGATTGGACGGAGCTTTTATTTCTGTTCCAAACGAAGACCTGATTCATCTAGCTGTACATGGGTCTTTCGAAGAATAAAATCATCGCCATAGCCAAGGAGCTGGAGCTACTAACCATAGCAGTAAAGTAGGCTTTGAGTGATCGATAATCTCACTTTGAATAGACTCAATATGGTTTTATGGAAGGAACTGTCTTAGTCTCGTGAGGTGCTATTGAAGGTATTTTAGAGAAATCAAAAAAAGGCAATTTCCTACAAAGAGAATATTGCCTTTTTTGACTTAGATAAGTGATGAACCGTCGAGTTAGGACTCTCCTCCCCCTCCTGCTGCGGCGAGGTTTTTTTCGTCCTCTGGAAGAAATTCTTTAAAGCGTTGTTTATCATTGGATTTCATAAATGCTTCTTGAGGACTTACTGTGCCCATACAGAGTTTTTCCCAGATAGCATTATCCATGAATTGCATGCCCTCTTGCTGACCTTGTACGATAACATCAGTGAGCTTCTGAGTTTTACCTTCACGGATAATAGCTGCCACTGCTGGGTTGGCGATTAAGATCTCATTGACTGCAACTCGCCCCGGTTTGTCACAGGTTTTCATTAATAGTTGCGCAATGACACCTCTCAGAGAGGAGGAAAGCATCGCCCGGATCTGAGCTTGTTGATCAGAAGGAAATACGTCGATAATACGGTCAACAGCTTTGCGAGCGCTGTTCGTATGAAGGGTACCAAATACTAACATGCCGGTCTCAGCCGCAGTGAGGGCAAGTTGAATAGTTTCTTGATCCCGCATTTCTCCTACTAGGACGATCTCTGCATCTTGGCGAAGAGAGGCCCGCAAGCCGTCAGAGAAGGATGCGGTATTGTGAGGTACTTCACGTTGCGTGATTAGGCATTTCTTGTTTCTGTGAACAAATTCAATCGGTTCTTCGATTGTGATGAGGTGTCGATTATAGTTGTTATTAATATAGTCAATCAGAGCAGCTAATGTGGTAGATTTACCAGAACCGGTGGGACCGGTGACAAGGACAAGCCCAGAGCGCATATCAGCGAATTTTTTCACAGAATCAGGGATGCCCAATTGCTCTAGCGTCATGATATCGACAGGGATAAGACGGAAGACTGCTCCCAAGCCGAATTTTTGTTTTAAGAAATTACAGCGGAAACGTGAGTCTTTGTCCATTTCGTAGGCGAAATCTAGATCTCCTTCGTCAATATATGCCTGCCATGCGTCCTTACTACAAATTTCTGAGAGTAGCTGGACCATATCTTCATGTGAGAGAATAGGTTCATCTGGGATAGGGGTGACAGCTCCGTTGATCCGGAGTTTTGGTGGAGAATTTTCAGCGAGGTGAAGATCAGAGCCTCCCTGTTCAATAAGGTATTTAAAATATCCGTCGATTCGGTTCATAGTGATTCGTGTTTGACGTTCTTAGAAATTTAGGATTTTAGGAATTGTGTCATCGTTGCTTTATCAGAAGCTCTGAAGAAGCACTCATCTCGTGTGATTTTACCTTCACTGTAGAGATTTTGAAGTGATTCATCCATTGTCATCATTCCTACGTTTTTACCAGTTTGCATAACACCTGGGAGCATGAATGTTTTACCGTCTCGGATGGTGGCTGCCACGGCTGGAGTGTTTACAAGTAACTCCATCGCCAAGCAGCGGCCTTTGCCATCAGCTGTAGGTATGAGTTGCTGGGAAACAACACCTCGTAGAGACTCTGATACCATAATTCGAATTTGTTCTCGTTGATCAACAGGAAAGACGTCAAGAATACGGTCTAGTGTTCTTGGTGCATTGCCCGTGTGGAGTGTTCCTATGACGAGGTGACCTGTTTCTGCCGCTGTAATCGCGAGTTGGATGGTTTCTAAACTTCTCATCTCACCGACCATGATGATATCAGGGTCTTCGCGTAAGGCGGCGCGCAGGGCACGAGGAAATGATTCGGTGTGAAGATGCACTTCACGTTGAGTAATGTGGCACTTGATGGATGGAAAAATATATTCAATAGGGTCTTCCAGTGTGAGAATATGGTCTTCACGTTCTTTGTTGATATGATCAATGATCGAGGCCATTGTCGTTGATTTACCAGATCCGACTGATCCTGTGACTAGAATCAGACCGTTATGATATTTTGCCAGAGGGCTTAGATATTTGATTGGTAAATTTAGATCTTCCATAGAGCGTATCTCGGTGTTGATAATCCGAAATACGATGTCGAGGCCAAGGCGTTGTTTGACAACGGATGCACGAAACCTGCCTAACTCACTTTCGTGGCCGAAATCTGTATCTCCTGTCAGCTCAAGTTGTTTCCATTCACGTTCACCTAAGAACGATTTACAGAGTATTTCTACTTGCTCTGCAGTTAAGGGTTCGGAGTCTTCCCAAATTGGTTGGAGCTGGCCATGACGCCTCCAAGATGGCTTATAGCCAGTAGCTAAATGGATGTCAGAGCAATCATAGTCAAGGCCTACCTTGAGGTATGTGTCTACGTGGTTGTAAAATGGAATAGTCGACATAAATAAAAATTCAATGGTCTAGAATATGGCGTATAGAAAATCATGGAATATTCAGAAGGCACGCAAAAAATGATGAAATTTTCAAAGAAGGAATTAAGTGTGGCAAAAGAAGCAAGCTAGTTTATGGTATCCGTCTTTTTTGAGATTGCATTTTATGAGGCTACTCTGTTGGGTCTGATACAGATGAAAGCCCTTTCTTATCCTGAATCTCCTTGTGGGATATTATCCTTTGATTTTGATGGGACATTACTGGCCCCAGAGAGCGAATCCTCGGTGGACTCTCATTTTTTTGAAATGATGAAGCAGTTACGTGAGCGTGGCTGGATTTGGGGGATTAATACTGGTCGTTCAGAAGGGCAAATGAAACAAGGTTTTATGGAAGGGGAGTTTCCATTTTTACCAGATTTCTTGGTTGCTCGTGAGCGGGAACTATTTACTCCTGGGGAATTTGGGCGTTGGGTGCCAGTGACGGAGTGGAATAGGCAGATGGAGAAAGACCATAAGAAATTTTTTCGCAAAATGAAGAAACCTATTTACCGAGTGAAGAAATTTGTAGATCGAGAAACTAAGGCGAATTGGGTAGAAGAAAGTGAGGGAGCTGTGGGAGTGATAGCGAGTGATGAAGCCGAGATGGCAGAAATCTGTAGGGTGATTGATGAGGAGGTGTTACAATTTCCCATTCTAGGCTATTTGCGTAATTCCATTTATTTAAGATTTAGCCATAAAGACTATCATAAAGGCAGTTCTCTTGCAGAAGTGGCCCGGCGCACAGGTGTTGGCCCGGCTTCTATTTTCGCAGTAGGTGATGGACATAACGATTTAGAGATGCTGGATCGGCAATATGCTCACTATATTGCTTGCCCAAATAACGCGCACAACGACATTAAAGAGAGAGTGAAAGCTCAGGGCGGATACGTGGCGAAAGAGCGTGGGAGTAAAGGCGTGATCGAAGCCCTGCGTTACTTCTTTTTCCAATAATGGCCAACAGGCCAGCCAGCTGAGGGGGGAGTTATTGGAGGATTCTCAGCTGGCTGTGTATCGTTGGTCGCAAACTTGGGGGAGTCCGCTGATGTTCTAGGAAGAGAGTAGGGATTTTGAGGGCGTTGTATGTCTGGGGTTATTCTGGAGGGTAGGAGGTATTGAGGGAAGAAGCGTGGTTTTTATGTCGCTAACTTCTTAGGAGATGATTTAGAATGTACTGGAAGATTGTTAAGCTATGATGTGAGGAGGGGATTGGATTGTTAAGATTGTGTGAAGAATGGCTGACAGGGAGGATGAAAGAGAGGGGTTGCGCTTGGCCGAATAAAGGTTTAGACCTTTATTAACAATGAATTTACAGAGAATTGCCTACGGAACTTGGAGCGCTGGCCGCTTCATGCATTTTGGAGAAACATTATCAGAGCGTCAGTTTATTTCCTGCATTCAGCATGCTTATGAGCATGGGATGCGTACGTTTGTGACGGCAGATGCTTATGGAGCTCTTAAGGCGGATCAACTTCTAGGGAAAGCTCTAGAGGGAATTGAGCGTGATAGCTATTGCTTAGTCGGTATGCTGGGTCACGATATTCATACGGGCGAGCGTCAAGGCAGTAAAGGTTGGCAGAGATACACGGAGCCTACCTTGCGTTCAGAAGGAGAGTACGCGGATTTCTTAACCATGGCTGCCGAGAAGTCTTTAGAAGCCTGTCAAACAGACCGGTTTGATCTCTGTATGATACATAATCCTAATGAGGCTGGATACATTAGCGAAAAAAGCTGGGAGGCTATGGCGAACTTGAAAACGACAGGGCTAACCGAACAGATTGGTATAGCCCCTGGCCCAGCAAATGGTTTTACTCTTGATCTGATTAAGTGCTTTGAACAATACGGTGAAATTATCGATTGGTCCATGCTCATTCTTAGCCCCATGGAGCCATGGCCAACGAATCTTCTTTTACCTGTCGCGGAGAAACATGGTATTGATGTCCTTACTCGTGTTGTGGATCACGGAGGAGTGTTTCATGATGACCTGAAACCTGGGCATGAATTCAAGCCCGGTGACCACCGTTCTTATCGTCCAGATGGTTGGATTGAGCGGGGGAATGAAAAGATGGAAAAAATGCGCCCAATCGCAGAGAAATATGGATTGAGTATGATGCAGTTTGCCGCGATATGGAATCTCAGCTTACCTGCGGTCAAGAGTACAGTGCCCACCTTTCTTCAAGAGCATCACGATACCGCGATTTCTATCGAAGATAAGATCGAAGATTTTGCAAAATTACCTGATATTCATTTCACCGCAGAAGAAGTTGCCACCATTACTGAAATAGGAAATAACATTGGTTGTATGAAGCTAAAGGGGGCAGCGGTTCGTCATGAGACTCATGATAGGCCTGATGAATGGCCTATGCGTGATGATCTTGTAGAAATTATCGAACGCTACGACCTAGATCAAGCTTGGTTTTAGATGTGAAATGTCTGATTGCCACACCCTACGAGGTAGATTCACAGAGTGGAAATTCAGTAAGTGCAAGGCGAATCGCAAATCTACTGAAGAGCTCAGAACTTGATACTCATGTCATTACGAGCTCCGATTTAGAGCGTGTTCAAGGGGATGTTCTTATTGCCCTACACGCTCGTAAAAGTGCTGCTGCTGTGAAAACATTTCACGCACGGTACCCAGAAGGGAAGATTATAGTATTCCTGACAGGTACAGACCTTTATGAAGATATACCCTCAGGGTGTTATCAGGCAGAAGAAACCATCCAATTAGCAGATAGGCTCATTGTTTCTCAGGAAGCATCTCTTCAGTCCGTGCCATCATCAGTATTAGCAAAGACACGGGTCGTTCATAAAAGCTTAGTCTTACCTGATCAGATTGATCCTTATCCCAGAGTTCGGAATGATGAGGAAGTATTTCGAGTCTCTATCGTAGGGCATATGAGAGCTGTGAAGAGGCCCCTAGATCTTATGGAATCGATAGCTTTGAAACCAGAGCTTCATGTACTCGTTCGCCTGATAGGAGGGTCTTATGATGATCGTTTCACGGTGGAAGCTAGAAAATGGGAAACAGTAGATAACAGGTTTCTTTGGCTCGGAGAGCTTTCTCGGCTTGAAACTCTAGAAAGAGTGAAAGGCTCACAGCTTACTGTGAATAGTTCTGAATCGGAAGGAGGGGCAAATTCCGTAGGAGAATCGATCATGTTGGGTGTTCCTGTATTAGCTTCTAGAATTGAAGGGAATATAGGAATGCTGGGAGAAAACTATGCAGGCTATTTCCCTTGTGGAGATACGAAGGCATTAGCGGATCTATTAGAAAAAGCAGTCCATGATTCTGATTTTTATGCAGAACTAGTACGGCAAACGATCGCACAACAACCAAGATTTGATGCGAATCTTGAGCTAAAAGGGTGGCTAGAGGCTATTAGTGTAGAGATTTAGTGAAGTGTATGCTGGGGTATTCTTTGTCACAGCCCATGACTCTTTAAAATTTGGGAATGATTTCCTTGAGGCAGGCTCTTAATGGAGTGATTCTAGGAACAGAAAGTGATTAATGGAAAGTCACAAAAATGTCACAAACGGCAGTCAAAAGCAGTTAAAGAAGCGCGGAATAAAAAAAATCAAATTAAATGTATATTTCCGGAATATTTTAGTAAACAATTCAGTCATAAGAACAGATGAAACTATTACAGAAGTTATTAATAACAGTATTTAGCATTACTAGTGCAACATTAGTGAATGCTTCTCCTTGGATAGATGACTATGAAGCTCTCTTACAGAAGTACGTTGTAAAGGATGGAGTTAAATACTCAAAGTGGAAGAAGAACGAGGCCGATTTAGCGAGCCTTAAATCGATCACAGAGCAAATAGGCGATGCAAAAGTCTCTGGCAGTAAAGAGGAACAAAAGGCATTTTATATCAATGCTTATAATGCATGGGTTCTTCAACAAGCTCTGAATAGATGGCCGACAAAAAGTGTCTTCCCGAATGGGAAAGGTGATTTTTTTACAAAGAAGCAAATTAAAGTAAATCGCCGCAAGATGAGCTTTAATGAACTGGAAAAACAAATTATTTTTGGGAAGTTTTTTGATTCAAGAATACACTTTGCAATTAACTGTGCGAGTGAAGGCTGCCCTCCTTTGTCAAATAAAGCCTTCAGAGCTAGTAATTTAGATAGTCATTTAGATGAATTAACAAAGACTTACGTTAATTCAGGAGGAATATCCTACTCTAAAGGGAAGATCACAGCATCATCTATTTTCCTTTGGTATGAAAATGACTTTAAGAAAAGTTCAGGTTCTGTGATTAAATTTGTGAATGAGTATAGAGATGAGAAGTTGCCGAAAAAGAAGGTCACCTATTATCCATATAGCTGGAATGTGAATGCCAAGAAGTAAGGCAAAAAATCTCAGAGTATGCTATAGCAAGGTAAGAGATCGAGTAATGATGAAATCAACGTGAAAGAATAAAGACTCGATCTTAAAATTATTGAGAGAGATCCAATACACACAATAGCGCGGAATGCATGAGGCCTTTCAAAGTAGTTCATTTTCTAATAAGTGAGCTATCATTGAGAGGCTTTATTTTTAGATACGGGAAGAGTAGATGACACGCATGACACATCGATTGCCGGAGTATGTGGTAATGTTATTTTGGTGACACCATTAGAGTTGTTCTTTCCATTGTTTTATAAACCTACAAGAAAATGTTTTTGCTGATTTTATACTAAAATGGACAATGGGGATTCTATCTTTCTCTAAGAATATCTAGTAGTTGTAGATATGATGTTGAAGCAAACTTTGCGTAATATTTTCATGTTGGGAACTCTGGTGAACTGCGTAGCTCCAGCGGGAGCGAAACCACCTAACATTCTCTACATAATGAGTGATGATCATGCTGCTCATGGAATTTCTGCCTATAGAGGGCGCTTGGCTAAAATAGCCCCGACGCCCAATATTGATAGAATCGGGAATGAGGGAGCGCTTCTGGAGAACGTTTTTTGCTCCAATGCGATTTGCACACCCTCTAGAGCGACGATTTTAACAAGTCAATATGGTCATAAGAACGGAGTATTTGATCTGAGTGGTTCCGTTAAACCTGAAAACCAGATGTTGGCGATCGAAATGAAGAACGCTGGTTATCAGACAGCCATGATTGGTAAATGGCATCTAAAAGAAGAGCCTAATTTTGATTATTACTGTGTGCTTCCTGGTCAGGGAGATTATCACAATCCAGAATTCCGCCTCCAAGGGGAATTAGCTTGGCCTAAAAACACGATAAAGAAAGAAGGGCTTCATTCTAGTGATGCGATCACAGACCTCTCTCTGGATTGGTTAAAGAACAAGAGAGAGAAAGAGAAACCATTCTTTCTTATGCATCACTTTAAAGCCCCTCATGACTACTTCGAATTTGCTAAACGCTACCAAGGATATTTGAGTGATGTAGAAATCCCAATGCCAAACAACCTGTTGGATCGTAAGAGAACTCACGGGTCTATCGCGACGAGAGGGCATAAAGACGAATTAATTCATCTACTGGGAACATCGATAGGCCCTCGCCACAAACACCGTTCCTTTACTCAAACGTTGCCAGTGCGCCCTGAGACTTTTGCAGCAGAGTTTCCTGAAAATTATGATCCAGCAAATCATACTTTTGAAGAAAACACGAAATTAGCCTATGAAGCTTACCTTAAAGCCTTTTTACGGTGTGTGAAAGGAGTAGACGATAACATTGGCCGTTTACTGGCTTACCTCGAAGAAACGGGAGAAATTGATAACACGTTGATTGTGTATACCGCAGATCAAGGCTTCATGCTCGGAGAGCATGATTATCAGGACAAACGTTGGATGTACGAAGAATCTCTGCGGATGCCGTTTTTGGTTCGTTATCCGGCAGAGATTCAAGCGGGGCAACGTCTAGAAACACTAGTAGAGAATGTAGACTTTGCTCCTACACTCCTTGACTTTGCAAATGGGAATTTAGCAGAAACAGCACAGGGCCAGTCAATACGCTCCATACTCAGCACAGGGAAAGATCCAGAACATTGGCGTGATGCGACATACTATCGTTATTGGATGCACTTGTTTCATCACTGGAACCCTGGGCACTTAGGGCTGAGGACAAAGACTCATAAGCTCATTTACTTTTATGGCTGTGATTATGAAGGGCAGAACCAAACACCTCCGGGCTGGGAACTTTATGACTTAGTGAACGATCCTTATGAGAACGTAAATATCTACGATGACCCTGCGAACGCAGAACTAGTCCAAGAGCTTAAGGGAAAGTTAGCAAAGCTTCGAGCTAAAGTGGGTGATGATGGGAGTCATTACCCTGAGTGTGAGAAAGTTGTACAGGAGTTTTGGGACTATGACGCCGCTGACAAAACAAAGGCAATCCAGATTTCAAAACAACATCTAGAAACAGGAGGACAAGGCCCAAATGTCCCTAGGAAAAAGAAGAAAAAGAAAGCTCATACAACGAAAGGTTAGGCTACTTGAATTCGACAACTCCAAATTTCTCTTAAAATGTGAACACCAAGATTCTCGTGTGAAACAACGATGAAGTATAATATATTCATATTGTTATTATAAGAGGAAATTAATCTAAAATAATCCTATAAGCTGCTATTGTTGATTAGAATTTTGAAATAGAGTTTGACTTAGCTGAGTAGTACTGGATTGTGGCAGTGGCTGATTCTTGGTTTTCAGACGAACTGATAGGTTGATATAGCATGAATAAATGGATGGTATGGATAGTGTGCTTTTGGAGCACTTTGGTTAATTTGAGTCTTGCCGCGGGTTTTCGAACAGTGGTGATTGACGCTGGGCACGGAGGAAAGGACAACGGAGGGTCTTATGGGAAGGTTTATGAGAAGCACCTTGCTCTGGATACGGCGATGCGCGTTGAATACTTGCTGAATCAGAAGGGGTACAGGACTCGGATGACAAGGAAGAGTGATCAGTACATCAGTTTAGCGAAACGCTCTGCAATAGGAAACCGGTATTCTAATTCGATTTTTGTCTCCATTCACTACAATCACGCTTCTCGAAAAGGGGCAAAAGGCATAGAAACGTTTTATTACAGTTCAAGGGCTAAAACATTAGCTTCTTATGTGCATAGCGGGATGTTGGCTAAAGTCAGAGTAGTGAATCGAGGTGTGAAGTATGGGCGGTTCTATGTTCTTAGACATACTAAAAATCCTTCTGTGTTGATAGAGTGTGCTTTTGTAAGTAATCATAGTGACAGATCAAAATCAAAAAAAGGGTGGTACCGCCAGGCCTTAGCAGAGGGGATCGTCAATGGAATTATCCGATATCAAAACGGTAGAGAACGGGGCGTTCTTCGCTAGATCTGTATTTAGATTTCAGGAAATAGATCTGTGATGCTGTTTTAGCGAGGTGCTGAGTCAGACTCCAGAGATATAGTGCATATGGAGATAGAGGTATTCTCTTAATAGAAAAGAGAGTTTAGAGCCTATGGATTGGTAGCGTGAGGTTTCAGTGGCAGAAGGCTTTGCTTGAAGGCCTCGGAGGTTTGCTAGGGATTGAGCCCGTTTGAGGTGCCAAGGGTCACTGACTATGAGGGCGTTATTGAGCTTTTGTAAGCGCATGAGCTTTTTAGCTTCTGCGAAGTTTTGAGATGTCGTATTAGATTGGGTCTCTATGATGAGGTCTTGGAGGGGAATCCCTTGTTGGTGACAATAACTTTGAGCGACTTCTGATTCGGCATATTGAGCTCCTTTGCCATGGCCACCAGTGAGGATTAGCTTGTTGACGCGGCCTTGTTTATAAAGCTTGATGGCGTGGTCTATTCTGGCTTCGAATACGGGGGAAGGTTTATTGTGCCATGCTGCTGCTCCGAGGACAATGGCACAATCTGCTGTGGAACCATCATCGCTATGCCCGAAACGGTGAATATCCCATAATTGCCAACCACTATAGGCTAGATAGAGTAGCAGGAGTAAAGCGATGCTTTTTGTCCGTGTACGCTGCCACCACCGAGGAGTTGGATGCGGGCCAAGTTCGGTTTGAGGAGTGATAACGTTATCTTCTGATATGGGTGGCTCAGAAGATAGTTCAGATGTGGATGTGTTTGACACGTATATCAAAGAGATCGCCGAGAATGGATGAAAAGGCGAACCTTTTTTACAAGATAAGAAAAAAGACACCTCGTTGATGAGGTGCCTTTCTGAAAAGTGTAGAGAGATCTACAATGGGGAAGAGAGTCTTCCTTATGAGCCAAGAGTAGGTTTCTTGGCGCGGCGTACGGAGCCGAAACGCTTCTGGAATTTGTCGATACGGCCTTCTGTATCTACGAAGGTAGATTTACCGGTGTAGAATGGGTGAGTGTCAGAAGTAACACCCATTGAAACGATGTAATATTCTACACCGTCAACGGTTTCTTTTTTGTCAGAAGTGGCTGTGCTCTTAGTGAAGAAGCGCTTGCCGCTTGTCATATCCTGAAAAATAACAGGATGGTAGTCTGGATGAATGTCTGCTTTCATTGGATCAAGTCAGTTAATTAAGTCGCGTTTCCGACGCGGCGGAGCGGACGTTTGCCAGAGTGCTAGATGTGTGTCAAGGAATTTAGTCATTGAGGTGTTGCAATCCATGGTAAATATTTCTAACGTCGGGCATTCCAACATGAGTGATTCACAAAAAATTTGGCTAGATGGAGAGGTTGTAGATAAAGCTGATGCGAAGGTTTCAGTTTTTGATCACGGTTTACTTTATGGTGATGGTATTTTCGAGGGCATCCGTTTTTATAATGGACGAGTCTTCCGTTTAGAAGAGCATATTAAGAGACTGTTTCTCTCGGCTAAAGCTATTTTATTGAATCTTCCATGGTCTATTGAGGAAGTATGTCAGTATACGATAGATACGATAAAGGCGAATGGCCTTACTGATGGCTATGTTCGATTGGTGGTTACTCGTGGAGCAGGTGGATTAGGCCTGAATCCTTATCTATGTGAGACGCCTTCAATGTTCATCATCGCTTCGACGATTCAGCTCTACCCTACAGAACATTACGAAAACGGGCTTAAACTGATTACATGCGCGACTCGCCGCCCGACACCTGGGTCACTTAGTCCACAGGTGAAATCACTGAATTATCTTAATAATGTGATGGCTAAAGTGGAGTGCATTCAAGCAGGTGCCCTAGAGGGTATTATGTTGAATGAACAAGGCTATGTAGCAGAGTGTACGGGTGATAATGTCTTCATTGTGAAAGACGGGGTTGTTTACACACCGTTTGTCACAGATGGAGCTCTTGATGGGATTACACGCCAAGTTATTTTTGATCTTTGTCACGAGCTGGGTATTCAGATTGTTGAGAAAACATTGGCTCGATATGATATTTTTACCGCAGATGAGGCATTTTTAACAGGAACGGCGGCAGAGGTGATTCCATTTGTTGGCCTAGATAGCCGTGAAATAGGCGATGGTAAACCTGGGGATGTGACTAAAAACCTTATCGTGGCATTCCGCTCCTTAGTGGCATCTAATGGCACTCCATGTGTCTAAGGTACATTCCTAGGAAATGAGATCTGACCTTTGTTAAGAAGGGTAAGTGTGGTGTGTCTTATGTATTTCACAAATAGGGCAAAGATCTATGGGGTGAGTTAGGATTGCCCCTTCATCAAAGGCAGGGAACTATAGTGAAGAATGGAGTGTGCGTGTTGTAAATGACACGCAATGATGAGGTTACGTAAACTTCATGTTATTAATAAGTGAAATGAACATTTGCTCACGAAGGGGATTGTTTGATGAGGAAAATGCCCTATTGAATCAGGAAGGATTAGGAAGAAATGACCTGTAATCTATACAGTGATAGCTTAAGTAGAGCAAGAATTGACGTACACCATTGAACTATGCTGTGTGTGTTATACTGCATAATTATGGTAGGCCTACTAGGACTCGAACCTAGAATGACTGAATCAAAATCAGCTGTGTTACCATTACACCATAGGCCTTCATACACATGAAGTTTGCTCATAGAGCGCTGTGTGGCGGAGAATTAATAGATGGCAAAAAATATTGCAACACATAAATGGGGAAAAGTTAATTTTTTTGAATTAATAGGTGAATAACACTAGTATCTACAACGTCTCATTGACGTACTATTTTGTTCTGCATCGTTGACAGAGTGAATGAACCATCGATACTACAATCATCTATGACAACATTTAAAACAATGACAGCTGTAGCTGCAGCATTTGCAATGAGTGCTGCTAGCGTAATCGCGCAAGAGGACGATGAAACTCCTCTTGCTAAGGAAATGAGTGGGACTAGTTCTGCTCTGAAATCACTTCGTAAAATCGCGAAAGACGATTACATTGGCGGTGCTGCGGCTGCGCGCACGGCTCATGAGCATTTCCTTAAGGGTATGACTTACACCGCGTCTATGATCGAAGATATGGACCCAGGTTTGGATAAAGCAAAGGCACTAGCTGACCAACGTCGCATAAACGGGCTTGCTTACGCTGCTTTATGTGAGCTTGAGATCGCTTATCTCGCGAAGGATGATGCTGCCATTAAGGCCGCCACGACCAAGATTAAGGAGATCAAGAAAGAGGGTCATGAGAAATACGAGGATAGTTAATCTTTTTGCCTGCTAAGAAAAAATTTAAAAAGCCACTCGAAGGTAAAGCTCTTGTGAAAGAGGTTTGCCGCCTGATTCGAGTGGCCCGTTCGTATTGGGATGCTCATAATAATAAAGGTTGTCGACGTGCACGTGAACAGGCGATGGCTCTTTATGAAACGTTATCGCCAGAGCAGCGGGAAAAAGTACCTCAAGTGTTACGAGTTTGGTTACGATATCGGAGTGAGAAATACTTTGGCTCACATCGTACACCTCCGGGGAAACAATCCAAAGGATAGAGTTAGTAGATTAAGATGTGGTTGAAGTTCCTTTAGCCGTTTCATATTTAAGATCAGATGGATAGTTCTGTTACACAGCCAGATTTTGCTTACTTTTTTTTGAGCCTTATTCTTGAGGGGGCTCCTTATATTTTACTGGGTACTTTGATTAGTGGTTTTATTGATGTTTATATGCCTTCGGGCTTGCACGAGAAGATCTTACCTAAAAAGAAGTTACCGGCAGTCTTAGTTTGCGGGCTTTTGGGCATTTTCATTCCTGTGTGTGAATGTGCTGTAGTACCAGTGATTCGGAGATTAGTGGCTAAGGGCTTGCCTGTTAGCTGTGCATTTACCTACATGTTGGCAGCCCCAATCGTGAATCCAATTACTTGGTTTAGCACGGCGACAGCGTTTTCTGAGCAACAGCAGTGGTTAATCACCTGGTCTCGTATGGGCTTAGGCTATCTGGTTGCTGTGACTGTTGGCTTGGTACTAATGATTGTGCCAATTGAGAAGATACTGCGTGATTCTCTCTTAAAGGTGATTCGCTCTGAGGGAGATAGGGTGGATGATCCTTCACTAGAAGAAGAGGACTCTCTTTCGTGCTGTGGCCATTCTGATGAGGAAAAGGTGAGTGTAGAGTGCTGTGAGCATCATGCCCATGATCATCATCACGGGCATTTAGATACTGCAGATGTAGCTGAAGGTTGTGAAGGAGAGCATAGTTGTGGTCACAACCATGACGACCACGACCACGACCACGACCACCATGACCACCATGACCACCATGACCACCATGACCATGACCATGACCATGACCATGACCATGACCATCATCATCATCATCATCATCATCATCATGCATCAGATCGGCTTGTATTAGCTATGCGTTCTGCGATGCATGACTTTATTGACGTCGGTGTCTATTTTTCGATTGGAGTTTGTTTAACCGTTTTGTTTAACTTATCGATCGCTGGTAATAGCCGTGTTCTAGATTCGTTAGCGGGGAGTGAATGGAGTGGTACGGCTGCGATGATGGGCCTCGCCTTTATTCTAAGTGTGTGTAGTACTAGTGATGCCTTTATGGCTGCGACGTTACATACCTTTAGTTACGGATCGAAGATGGCCTTTATGGTGTTTGGCCCGATGTTGGATGTGAAGTTGCTTTTTCTCTATCAGACTGTGATGAGAGGGCGCTTTTTATTGTGGCTTAGCTTAGCCTTATTCTTTGGGATTGGGTTGTTGTGTATAGGTTGGCAGTTCATTGTGGAGGGGGTGATTACCCGATGATTGCATGTCTACAGCGGATTCTGTTTTCACTAGCGGTGGTGTTCTGGGGGGGAGCTTTAGTGTATCTTTATCAGTCCGGGCATATTGTTTCTTATGTGAGTGAGAAGTTTCATCTAGTCTGCTTAATAGGGGGGCTTGCGATGATCGTCTTAGGGTTATTTAACTTGATGACTTCGAGAGCTGATTATCATTGCTCTCATGGTGATGAGTGCGGGCATGATCATGATCATTCAGACATGAACCCTGTCGTCTCATTGGCTGTTATGGTTCTACCTGTGTTATTGTCGTTACAATGGACGGATCATCGACCCAGCGATGTCTTGTTAGAAAATAAGTCTAGTCAGGATGTGAATCCTGATGCCTTAAGTTTTCTTAATAATTTACCTCCTTATACGTTAGAAATTCTCGAAGAAACACGGACGAAAAATGCAGAAGGCGACTATCAGGTGAACATCTTTGAGCTGTTTTATTCTGCTGGGGATGGCGAAGTCGAAAAGGTGTTTGATGGCTTAGCTTTTGAGACCGAAGGTAGAATCAGGGATGAAAAACTGCGCAATGTCACTGGCAAGCGAATGCGCTTGTATCGCCTTCAGGGGACGTGCTGCGCGGCAGATGCTATAGCCATTCCCCTTGGGTTAGAATTTGAGGATGAATTGAGTGACATTCCTCATCATACTTGGGTGAAGGTCTCTGGAATAATGTCGTACGAGGAAGTGGAAGGCCGGACTTATCCTTTCCTTAAAGTGAAATCTGTAATGGAATCTGAGGCCCCGTATGGGGAGGACCTCTTTATGAGACGCTAAGGATGGACTTATTTCTCCTCAGACACGCAAAGACGAAGGCCACTGCAGGTGAGCTTGAGCTATCAGCAGAAGGGCGTGAGCAAGTAACTCGATTGATTCAGCAAATGCAAAAGCGCGATCTTGTGCCTAGCCTTATTTTGTCTAGTCCATTGTGCCGAGCAAAGCAAACAGCTGAGATGGTTGCGGAGGCTCTTGACTACTCTTCTATACATATGGAGTCCTGGATTGGGGAGGGGCTTCCTGCAGAACGTTTTTTAAGAGAGCTAGCTGTGTATCAAGAATTTGAATCTGTCTTGGTTGTTGGGCACGAGCCTGATTTATCAAGAATGGTTGAATACCTACTTAGTGTACAATCTGGGGCTGTGAAGTTTAAAAAGGGGACATTAGTGTGGCTGCAAGGCATTACGCCGCCTAGCCGTGGTGCTACTTTAAAATTATTATTGCCTCCACACTAGTTCTCTATCAGTCCCTCGGGTTAGCTGTTTGCTCGTGAATTCTTTTTTCTCATGAGCATGTAGAATAGAGGAGCGAAGAAGAGGCCGAAGAATGTGACGGCGAGCATTCCGAAAAAGACAACAGTTCCTAAGGCCTGCCGCATTTCAGCACCAGGCCCTGTCGCGACGACTAAGGGAATGACCCCTAGGATAAAGGCAAAGGCAGTCATGATAATAGGCCGTAGTCTGAGCTTTGCTGATTTTAGTGCAGCAGCAAATGGAGACATGCCTTCATCCTCAAGCTGTTTGGCGAACTCAACGATGAGAATCGCATTTTTACTAGCGAGAGCTACTAGGACGACAAGTCCGATCTGAGTAAGAATATTGTTATCAATGCCTCTAAAGTGAACTCCCCATATAGCACCTGCTAGGCAGAGAGGGACAGTGAAGACGACGGCTAGAGATAGTGACCAGCTCTCGTATTGTGCTCCTAGGAGTAAGAAGACCAATAGCATTGCTAGGGCAAAGACTATGAGTGGTGAGCTGTTGGTGTACTTTTCCTGATAGGCAAGTTCTATCCATTCATAATCGATTCCGTTAGGTAGTACCTGTTCTGCGAGTTGTTCCATTTTGACGAGGGCTTCTCCTGTACTGGTTCCTGGTGTCGGTACGCCTAAGAGATCTGCGGATGAGTGCAGATTATGTTTCACGGCACGGTCTGGGCCAGTGGTTTGCTTCAGCTGGAGAACAGAATCCAAGGGCACCATTCTGCCATGTGTATTCCTTGTTTTTAAAAGGCCTATGTCCTCTTCACTCTCTCGGAATGCCCCATCAGCTTGTGCTGTGACTCGGAAGGTTCGCCCGTAGAGGTTGAGTTCGTTCACGAAAGTGGAGCCTAAGTATGTTTCTAGAGTACCAAAAATATTATTTAGTGGCACACCCATAGCGGCAGCTTTTTCTCGATCGATATCCGCGTAGATTTGTGGAGCAGAGGATGTGTAAGGTGTAAATGCCTGAGCGATATCAGGATCCGCCATAGCAGCGAAGGCTAGCCCCCAGGTAGCTTGCTCTAAAGCTGCGTAGCCTAACCCCGCTTTATCCTGGATTTCCATTTTGAAGCCACCACCATTGCCTAGTCCTCTAACAGATGGTGGGGGGAGGACGACGGAAAAGGCGTCAACTGTTTGAGCCGCTTGGCGTAAGCGAGTCAAAATGGCATTCGCAGATCTATCCGGGGTCGTTCTATGTTCAAATTTATCAAAGATGGGGAAAATGACGATGGCGTTGGTCGCGTTAGAAAATGTGGCGCCATTGAAGCCTGAGAAGGCGACGACATCTACGACACCGTCTACCATATTGACTTCTTTAATCAGTTGTTGTGCCACAGCGTCCGTTTTCTGTAGAGAGGAGCCAGTCGGTAGTTGGGCTGCTATAATGGCATAGCCTTGATCTTGTTGTGGGATAAAGCCGCTCGGGACTTTTTCAAAACCTGACCAAGCTAGATATCCTAAGCCTGCGTAGAGTAATAGCATGAGAAATGCTAGCTTCATCACTCTCGCCACAATCGCACCGTAGACGAAAGTAATTTTTTCAAATAACCAGTTAAACGCCTTAAAGAACCAACCGAGTGTGAAGCGAATGAATTTCGATAAGAAATCTGTACTCGTCCCACGCTTTCTTAATAAAAGAACACCTAATGCAGGGCTTAGAGTGAGAGAAACAATGGTCGAGATGACTGTGGAAGCGGATAAGGTCAGAGCAAATTGGCGGTAGAACTGACCAGTGATTCCCTCTAAAAAGGCGGTAGGGATGAATACCGCGAGAAGAACTAGCGAGGTGGCAACCAAGGCCCCACTCACCTCATTCATTGCTGCTTTTGTCGCTTTTTTAGGAGATAATCCATCGGCCAGATTACGTTCAATATTTTCAACGACAACGATGGCATCATCGACAACAATTCCTATCGCTAGAACTAGGCCGAAGAGTGTTAGGTTATTGATAGAATACCCAAGGCCTAACATGATAGCAAATGTGCCGACGAGGGATACAGGTATCGCTAAAACGGGGATGATCGCTGCTCTCCATGATTGGAGAAAGACAATCATCACTAGTACGACGAGTAAGACGGCTTCGATCAAGGTTTGAAGCACCGCGTTAATGGATTTGTCAATAAACTGTGTAGGGTCATAGACAATATCATAGGTAAGTCCTTCAGGAAACTCAGCAGACAGCTCTTCCATAGTCTCTCTCACTGCGCGAGAGTTTTCTAGAGCATTACTTCCTGGTCTTTGGAAGAGGGGGATAGCCAGAGTATCTGTCTCGTTAAGATACGCTTTTACGTTGTAGTCGAGAGCTCCTAGCTCTATCCGTGCGATATCTTTGAGTGTGACGCGGCGCCCTTCATCACTGCGTTTTATAATGACTTCTTCAAATTGTTCGATGGTGCTAAGCCTGCCTAATGTCGTGACGTTGAGCTGGAATGGTACATTATTTTCAATAGGTTCTTGGCCAATGACTCCTGCCGCAACTTGAAGGTTTTGTTCCCGAAGAGCTGTGACGATATCTTGGGGTGTTAGTTCATAAAAGGCAAGGCGCTGCGGGTTTAGCCAGACGCGCATGCTGTACTCTCGCCCGCCAAAGAGGCGGACATCACCAATGCCTTCTAAACGCCGCAATTTCTCGCGTACCTGTAAAATGGCGTAGTTAGAGATATAGAGCATATCAAATTTGTCCTCGGGAGAAAACATTTGGACGACCATGAGTAGGTCTGGCGATGATTTTTTGACGGTGACGCCAATTCTTCGCACGGTTTCAGGGAGGCGTGGTTGTGCTATGGCAACTCGGTTTTGTACCAGCACCTGGGCTTTATCTAAATCTGTCCCGAGTTCGAAGGTGACGGTAAGTTGATAAGCTCCATCACTCGTACTCTGGGAGTTCATATAGAGCATCCCTTCGACTCCGTTGACCTCCTGTTCAATCGAGGTAGCGACAGTGTCTGCAATGATCGCAGGTGTAGCACCGGGATAAGCTGTGGTGACGACGACTGTAGGGGGGGCTACCTCGGGGAATTGTGAGACAGGTAAGTTCCGATAAGATATCGCCCCAACAAATACGATGATGAGCGAGATGACGGTAGCGAAACGAGGCCGATCGATAAAGAAATTTGCTAAATGTTTCATCAGATTATTTCATGGAAGCTTCGATAGGCTGCACAGGGAACGCTGGGCGTAAGAGTTGTAGCCCGCTGATAGCAATTTTGTCTTCTTTTGTTAGTCCGGATTGAATGATTCGGAGGTCTCCTTGGAGAGTACCTACTTGGACATAACGGCGCTCTAGCGTGTTATCTTCTTGTAGAACCCAGGCAAAGCGTTTGGATTGATCAAAGCCCAAGGCCGCATCTTTCACTAACAGATATTGGCTGGGAGGAGCTATCGGGACTTTCACGCGAGCGAATAGCCCAGGAGAAAGAAACTTATCTTCATTCGTAATGGTCGCTCTTAATTGAAGTGTTGCAGTAGAGGGGTCTAATTCATTATCTGCGAAGGTGATTGGTCCACTGAATTCAAAGGCATCGCTATCAGAGACAGCGATCTGGACTTCCGAATGGCCATCACTCCGGCCTCCGTTTTGCCCATCAAAAAACATCCGTGTGAATTGTAGGAATTGTTTTTCATCGACTTCAAATTCGCAGTAAAGAGGGGTGTGAGATACGATTGTGGTTAGTATAGGGGCATTCGCGTTACCTCCGGTGATATAGTTTCCTTGAGTGATTTCGATTCGCCCTGCTATACCAGAAATAGGAGCTTCGATATCTGCGTAGCTCCTATTTAGGCGGAATGTTTGTAAGTTAGCTTTGGCTGCTTGCATATCTGCCTTAGCTCTAGTTAGCTCGCTGAAGCGGATATCAACTTCTTCTTGTGAGATGGCCTTGCGCTTTACGAGGTCTTTAGCGCGAGTATAGCTACGCTCTGCTAGTAATATAGAGGCCTTCACTTGTTCCACTTGAGCTTCTGATCTCGCTACCTCTGCATCAAAAAGACTAGAGTCTATTTTAAACATCAGATCCCCCTTTTTGATCTCCTCTCCTTCTTTGAACAGGATTTCCTCAATATACCCACTCACACGGGCTCTAACATCTACCTTCTCGGCAGGGGTGAAACGGCCAGTATATGTTTTCGTGAGGGCGATTTCTTCACTTATGGGCGATGCTACTTGGACGGGTAAGGGGTCGTTGCTAGGGGCAGGCCCAGCTGAATGATCCTTTGTATTGCAGGAAAGTAAGGTGAGAATGGGGACGAATGTAATTAGGAATTTCATAAGAAAAATAGCGTTATCGTTTAAAGCCTCCACCAAGTGCTTGGATCAGCTGGATCGTAGCGGCAAATTGGCGACCTCGGGTTTGTACAGCAGTTCTTTCTGCGTTGAGGAGAACTCTGTGACTATCAATGACAGTGAGGTAGTCGTCGGCCCCTTCTGAATATCGAAGTTGAGCTAACTCAAAGGTGTTACGTGATGCTTTGACTGTGGCTGCCCTTGCTTGAGATTCTTCTTTGAGGGAATGGACCTGCGCTAAGCCATTTTCGACTTCGGCAAAGGCTGTGAGAGCTGTTTGTTGGAAACGGGCTAGATCTTCTTGCTGCCTATCCTTAGCCGCCTTGAGGCGGCCTGTTAGGATGCTGCCACCAAAAATAGGAATTTCGATATTTGGGCCGATCGTCCAGTTTCTGCTAGTGGAATCAAGGAAGTCACCAGTATTAATCGAGGATAGACCGCCTTGGCCTGTGAGTCTAATTGTTGGGAAGAACGCCGCTTGAGCAACGCCAATTCGCGCGGAGCTCGCAGCTAACTGGCGCTCTACGGCTGCTATGTCAGGGCGTCTAGCGAGAAGCTCCCCAGGCATTCCTGAGGGAATGGTAGGAATGACTCCTTTGTAACGAATAGGGGAGATACGGAAGGAAGATGGGTGTGAGCCTACTAAAACAGCAATCGCATTCTCCAGTGCTGCTCTTGGGCCAGTTAATGATGAAAGCTCTGCTTGGGCGATAGCTAGTTCGCTTTTAGCTCGAGAGGGGTCAAGTTCGCTCACGAAGCCTGCTTCTAATCGTTCTTGGGCTAAAGTTAAGGACTCTTTCCGCGATGTGACGGCATCATTTAAGACAGCTTTTTCTGAATCAATAGAACGAAGAGCGAAATAGTCTCTTGC
This sequence comes from uncultured Verrucomicrobiales bacterium, assembly GCA_964561965.1. Classification (GTDB taxonomy): domain Bacteria; phylum Verrucomicrobiota; class Verrucomicrobiia; order Verrucomicrobiales; family Akkermansiaceae; genus Rubritalea. The sequence goes on along the minus strand of CAZLQY010000005.1, from coordinate 11,669 downwards.
TAATTGGGTTTGTAAAGTAACTAAGACGTCTTCTAATGCTGCTGCCGAAGCTTGTGTGTCTGCGTCACTCGCTTCGATTAAGCGTTTGACTCTACCCCATAGATCAAGCTCATAGTCCAAGTTTAAATTGACATTATAGAGCGTAAAGAAATTATCGCCAGAGCCTTCAAAACGATCATTGCTAGTAATTTCATTGCGGTTTGCAAACCCTGTTCCTCTTATTCTAGCAGCTTTGGAAGAACGTGTTACTGCCAAAGCTGCTAAAGATTGTTCATAGCTTGCTGCAGCAACGGCGAGGCTTTTGTTGTTTGCTAACAGTCTCTCTTGCAGAGAATTAAGCTTTTTGTCTTGGAATGCACGCCACCATTCATGTGAGACGCCGTGTTGACTACTCGTCTTTTGTTTATAATTAGGTGGAGAGTCAAATGTTGGGCTTTGGTAGTCAGGCCCGAGAACAGTGCAGCTACTGAGGGTTAGAGTGACCCCAATCAGTAACAATCCAATAAGGGAAACACGCATGGGTCGAACTTTTGTCCTTTGCTGTGGGGAGGGCTTTCGCAGGGTGGCTACCCTGAATGAGGTTTTGGTAAGCATATCGCTACTAGCGTAAAAAGTTGGCTTCAGTGTATGTTAAAGCAGAATGAAGTGGTGCTGAAGACTGCTGTGCCATCGCACGTTGTAGAGCGCCAAACCAAAGGTCATGGAGGCATTGTGCTTTGAGCTGGATATTGGTTTCTTTAGGGAGTAAATTCTTTTGGATCGCTTCCTGGAAAACTTCTTCAAATATGGAGCAGGATTTTTCGAAACACTGCGCAGTGACTTCACGCATCATATCACTGGAGTTCACGACTTCACTCACAAGTTTTACAATGAGGCAGGGGCATTTTTTGTCATTGGCTTCAAAGACGCCGAGCTGATTTTGGCAGTACTTATGTAGTCGAGTGAGTGGATTAGCTTCTTCCGTTTGGTCACGTAGAAATGTCGATTGCTTCGTGTGAGCTCGTTGATGAAAGTATTTTAACAGCTCAACTCCAAATTCTTCTTTTGATCCAAAGTGATGGTAGAAGGATCCTTTAGGAACATTCACTGCTTTGAGGATTTGGTTTAGGCCTACAGAGTGATAGCTATTCTCTAACATTAGATTTTCTGCGGCGTTAAGAATCCGTTCTTTTGTTGGTTTGTCACTCATGAATAGATATTTAATAGACTGGTTAGTCTATTTTTTCAAGAACTATTTTAAAATTCGCTCAATGATGTGAATGGTGCGAACTGAAATCTACTGGTGGGAGCGGTTCAAAGGGCGGGAATATAGCTCAAGTGAAGTAAGTTGAAATCCATTGACCTGTTCTTGAGAGCTGAGTATTCTTTCTCTGTGATCTATCTTGATTCCAATGCAACAACCCAAGTGCAACCAAAGGTGCTAGAGCATATGCTGCCCTTTTTAACAGATCAATGCTATAATCCTTCTAGCGGTTATCGTGCAGGCAAGGCAGTGCGTGAAAGTATTGAGATCGCTCGGTCTCGCTTAGCTAAATTGATTGATGCTGATCCTGATGAAATTATGTTTACTGGGTGTGGCACGGAATCTAATAATTCGGCCTTACTTTCCCTAGCTTCTTCTGTGGCAGAGGAAAAGCGAGTGATTGTGACGAGTGCGATTGAACATAGTGCCGTGTTACGAGTGTGTGAGAATTTAGATGGCTTTGAGGTTGTAACTGTTGGAGTGGATTCTGGTGGGCGCTTAAATTTAGAGGAATGGGGGAAAGAAGTGAGCTCTCCAGAAGTGGCCTTTGCCACGTTGATGTGGTCCAATAACGAAACAGGAGTGATTCAGCCGATTGCAGAGGCATGTGAGCTGGCTCACCAGAATGGAGTGCCTTTTCATACAGATGCTATTCAAGCGATTGGGAAGACTTCCGTGAGTGTGAAGGCTGTCCCTGTCGATTACTTATCAATCTCTGGCCATAAATTCCATGCGCCGAAGGGGGTAGGGGCCCTTTATGTGAAGAAGGGTTTACCTTTCGTGCCTTTGTTACGGGGAGGGGGGCAGGAAGGTGGCCGCAGGAGTGGTACAGAGAATGTTGCTTCTATTGTTGGAATGGGCTGTGCCGCAGAGTTATTGACAGAGGATTTTGATGAGAAATTGGAATTTGTTAGATCGCTGCGTGATCATCTAGAGCACCGCCTTCTTACGGAACTTGAAGGAGTCCATGTGAATGGAGACCTGGAGTATAGAAGTAGAAACACAGCGCACCTTTCCTTTACTGGGTGTGAAGCCGCAGGACTGCTTATTTTGTTAGATGAGTACGGTGTGGCTTGCTCGGCTGGATCTGCTTGTATGACGGGGAAGCAGCGCCCTTCCCATGTTCAGAAGGCGATGGGTTTTAGTGATGTGTATGCCAATAGTAGTTTAAGGATTTCTTTCTCAGTTTTGAACACATTAGAAGAAGTGAATTTAGCTGTGGAAGCGATTATCCGAGCGGTAAAAAAACTCCGAATGGTACAAGGAGGAGGGGTGGGCTCTGTGATGGTTTATACATCATAGATACCCGTAATCTATGTTGCGGAAGCGATTTTCTGTAACAGATTAGCGCCAATAAATAAGAACATGGCTATGAGCACTGGGCCGAGCCCAGACGTCGACAAAAAGCAGGCGTCAAGTAGGCAAAATCCAGATAAGCACTGTGAGACAAAGATTCCTTTAGAATGAGGTAGAGCACGAAATGCTTTATACATCCAGCTCCCATAAAATATTAGACAGATCAAACTTAGCCATGGTGTGTTCTGTGATAATGGTGCGTTGGAATAAAAATAAATGAGATAAGGCAAGGGGAGTGCTAGCATGCATAATTCTAGAACATTGGCCCAACGAATCCCTCGGTTAGTATGCTCGAGGCGAGCTACAGAAGCAAAACAAACCGTGTATAGCCCAACGGCTAAGGCCACGAGTGTGACGGCTGGAGAATCGAGCAAATAAGACCAAAATGTAAGGGCATTGGGGTTCTGATACGAAGTGAGGAAAGTGGCAGAATATCCTATTAAGAAGAGCCGGCATGCCCCTATTAAAGATAATGAAAACCACGCTGAGCGCTTATGTAACCACGAGTACAATATGATGATGCCTACAAGAACGGAGGCAGCGTAAACGGAGACTTCTGGTTGAAAGAGGCGGAAGGCTTCCTCTGTTTCCGGCAATGCTTTTGGGAGGAAGGAGGTGAGTAGTGTGATGCCGATACCTCCTAACAAAAGAAGTATCGATGCTGTTAGGACGCTCTTCTGGTTAAGAACCCCGGCAGGGATAGGGCGATTTGGGTTGTGCTGTCTATCGAAGGGGACATCAAAGGAATCCCCTAGAAAGCAGCCCCCAATATAAATGAAGGTAGATGCTGATAGGATAATCCAAAGAGCGAAGCTATCTATGTAAGCTATTGTAAACGGAAGCCTAGCAGGTAGCAATAGGAACAGTAATACAAGGCAGTTACACCAGACTGTGGGGATGTTTGAGATGCGTCCGGTGGATAGCCAAGCCTGTAATTTTGTTGTCATGGCAGAGATTTATTCTCGGCTTAAGGAAGATAACCCACGTTGTTTCAGCTGGTGATCTACCTTATCAGAAAGCTGGGCGTCTACGTATATCTTATGAGGTGCGCTATCGAGCTCAATGGTATGGATGCTATCTAATTCCGGAGATTCGAAGGCCTTAATTAGAGAAGGAATATCTCTAATGGATATGCCGTTGACCTTCTCAATGATGGCACTATTGACGAATTCGTATCCGACTGTAGCCGGAGTGGGGATGACAGAACTTAAGAATACGATTCTGTCCGTATTCTGTTCGTAGTCCTCAGGGTGAGTGTAAGCATCTAGTAAATTGAGAGGGGCCTTACTCTCCCATTTATCTCCATAGGCTTCAAGGTAGCTTTTTGTGAGTTCTTGGAAAATTAATCCACCTTTGATGAGATAGCGAGGGGCGAAGCCAATGGTATCTGTAGGTACCAGCCCTTGTTTAGGGCGTTGCAGCTCGATGGAGTAAGTGATATTTTCTTCCCCGCGTTTGACGACGATTTCGACTGGTTTGTTTACTTTCCCTTCGCCGCGGATGAGGTGGCTCCAGTAGATTTGTTGATAGATCTCAGAATCATAGAATCCTTTTTGAGAAAGTTTCTTTCCTTCGACGGATAAGATAACATCACCTAGCTGTAAGCCTGCTTTTTCTGCAGAACCTCCGTTGGCTAAATTGATAACATAGACTCCACCTTCATCTTCTGAGAGCTTAAGCCATGCTCGTAAATGAGGGTCAGAAGTTCTGGCTGCTCCTACACCTAGTGACGGGAACCCTTCATAGTTACCGTCCGCGGCATCCTCTAAGAAGTTGGCAATGATTTCTGGGGCGATGACATCAAGAATTTGATCATCTGAATCATATGATGTGAGAAGGCCTAACAGTTTGTCATCTTTTAGCACAGGGAGGCTAAAGCTACTAGAGGCACTCTGCATCGAGGCCTTGATCTCATAAGTAAGGAAGAAGTGCCCTTCTAGAAAGCTCGATATCATATTTGTACTCTGCAACGTGCCTTTAGTGACAATAGGCATGCCTGTACTCTCAACTTGCCAGACATCGACACTAGAGCCGAGCATTGCAGGGCCTGAGATAGAAAGAGGTTTGGACTCTGATAAGATGTCGTCTCCTTGTAAGGTCTCTAACAGAGCTAAATTGGCTTCGTTATCGACATGGAGCACTTTAGCTGTAGCCCGGTCTTCTCCATCCACGGTTTCTAGTTCTAGGAATGTGGCATTGGCGACGACTTCTGCGGTGGTTAAAACCCGGTTGTTTTCTAAGATAGCACCAAGCGCACGGCGTTTATGAGGGGCGCTTTTTTCCCAAGGTTGGGTGATGTTATAGTTTTGCTTGGTCGAATTAACACGAATGACCGATAGTGGTGCTTTTGCTGAACATAAGTAGCTTGAGCTAAGTAAGCAGACAATGAAGGTAGAAATGATTTTCACAATGAGAACGGGTCGAGGTTAAAATGGGTCGAGATTAATCCTGTAGATTGAATGAAAGGTTGATTCCGTAGTTGTTAGCAATACGCTGGTTAGCCTCTGCTACCATAGTCGTGCGTAGAATAAGAGGGCGGTGTATGCCGTCGAAGCAAAGTTCGAAGAATTCTGGTAACTCTTCCGGGTTTAATAGCTCGTGAAGGTGGTTAAGATCGGTGATGTCGGTGCCGTTGATTGATTTTACAGCATTTCCTGCAAAGGCACTTAATTGAGCATTGATGGGATCATCTAGAACGCGAGTGAGAATGACGACATCTTTTCGCGTTTCATGAATATTATCTTCGAGATAATTATTAAAGATTCTGCGGACTCTGGGATTATTGAGACGGTGAGCTGCGTAAAGATTACGGTCTAGAGGTTGGAAGACGAGGCCAGCTTGTATGCTATAGCGGGGCTTTTGATCATACTTGGCAGCGTAGACACGAGCAGGAGGAAAGGCTTGTAGTGTAATCGTGGCTTTTTGTGGTTTACCATTACGGAGAAAGTCAAGGTTGACGGTATCTCCAGCAAACTTCCGTTCTACGATTTCGTGCATTTTCACTCGTTCCCCAGCAATGATAACATTTCCTTCACTATCGATTTGGTGTCCGTCGATGGCTGTGAGGATATCACCAGCCTCAATGACTCCATCACTCGCATCACCACTGGTGACAGAACCAACAAGTACTCCTGGAGAGTCAGGCGCTAATCCGTGGATAGAACGCATCGCGGGATTATGGAGTGGGAACTCAGCGACACCGAGATCGACATAATGATCGTAACTCCCATCTTCTATATCTGTAAGAAACCGGTTAACGACTGGTGTGGGGATCATGTAGCCAGTATTATCTGCAGAGCGCAGGCCCTGGAAGGCGACTCCAATGACTTTACCATCTTGAAGAACGGGGCCACCGGAGTTACCAGGGTTAATTGCTGCGTCGATTTGTACCACTAAGTGGGAATCAATGCGGCTATGAGAGTACGGGCGGAAGTCAATGCGGGAGACGACCCCGCGTGTTACAGAAATACGGTCTCCACCGACGGGGTAACCAATCACGCGGACTTCACTTTCTAATTGAGGTACATTGCCTATTGGAAGGTAGCTTAGATGCTCGAATGGTGTGTAATCATCGACCTCGAGTAAGGCCAAATCACAATCATGAGCGACATATACTACTCTGGCTGTGTGTTTGCGCGATGATCCGCGCATGGTGATAATTACTCGTTTTTGATTTGAGACGACATGGGCATTCGTAAGAAATCGGTTTTTTCCTATCAGGAAGCCAGTTCCTGATCCGCCACTAAATTGGCCAGAGTTCCAAGGTGTCTTGTAATCAGGATTTTGAGTGGCCACTTCAATACGAAAAATCGACTTATAGTGTGCTGCGTTCTTCGTATTACCATATGGGATAGATGGAGAAGAAGGAGCGGAGGCCGCAACAGTGTTTTGGGATGAAGTTGGAGAATGACTTTGCCCCCAGCTTAAAGCGGAGCAGCAAAGAAAAATGCCAGTGAATCGGAAAATCATGATGTGAAGATAAGCTTAATTTTTATGGGGGGAAGGAAAAAGAAATTCAAAAATGATAGCGTAGCCTGTCTAACGAATTGTTGATTTATTTCTAGTCCTTGTTACTTTGAGAGTATGAGGGAAGTATTCCGGTACCGAGACTTTGCATTAGTTGGGCTTTGTAAATCCGCGCTCATTGACGCAGGTATCCCTATTTCGATGAGAAATGAGAATTTATCGACCTTTGAAATACCTCTGCCCATGTTTCAGCCTGCCATCTGTGTTCTGCATGATGCTGATTATGAGAGAGCTAGAGAAATTGTATTGGGAATAGTTTCCCCAAGTGAAGTGACTCAGGTGAGCTGGGATTGCGGCTTTTGTGGGGAGGTGAATCCTGGCAATTTTGAAATTTGTTTTTCTTGTAGTAATGAAAATCCATTATTAGATACGTGAAATATACTGCAAAAGTACAAGTAGGATAACAGCATGAGGCCCTCCCTAAAGAGGGCAGAGTTTCTCCCAGATTAGCTTTTCATATGAATCAATAGAAAGGTTTCTATATCCATAAGGAGCTACTAGAGATGATGGAAGAGGCGATGAAGTAAGAGAGCTGGAGGAAATTACTTCTCTACGATGATCGTTTGTTCACGTTCAGGGCCGTTACCTATAAAGCTGACAGGTGCGCCAACCAGTTCACTAAGACGATTGAGGTAGGCTTTAGCGTTCTCAGGGAGATCGCTCCAGCTGCGTGCCTTTGTTGTATCCTCCATCCAGCCGGGCATTTCCTCATAGATCGGGGTAGCCTTTTCCCAGCCTTTACGGCTTGCAGGAGGGAATTCATGACGCTCGCCTTCAATATCGTAGGCGACACAAATTTTGAGGACATCACGATCGTCTAAGCCGTCGACAATCGTCACAGCAAGATCGGTGACTCCGTTGACCATCACAGCTAGCCGGAGTAAAACCGTATCTAGCCAGCCGCAGCGGCGTGCACGGCCGGTGGTGGCACCAAATTCCATACCCCGGGCGTGGAAATAGGCAGAGATGTCATCGTTTTCAGTAGGCATCGGGCCAGACCCAACTCGGGTTGTATACGCTTTACAAACTCCGATGACGCGATCGATGGCATTTGGGGGCAGGCCTGAGCCGGTAGAGGTTCCTCCTGCAGTGGTGTTGGAAGAAGTAACAAATGGGTAAGTTCCAAAATCGATATCCAAAAGTGAGCCTTGAGCCCCTTCAAAGAGGATAACTTTACCTGCCTTCCAAGCGCTATGCAGCGTTGGTATGACATTAGTGACATGGGGGAGTAGACGGGCTATCGCAGGGCGTATCTCGTCGAGAATTTGATCTGTGGTAAAGGTTGGTAGCCCGTGCTGCTCTAATAGCGTATTAGCCTCTGTTAAGCGGATATCAATGAGTTCACGTGCCTCTGATTCATCACGGAAGTCTGCTAGCCGGAGTCCGATTCGGTTTGCCTTATCTGCGTAAGTGGGCCCAATACCACGCTTTGTGGTACCAATTTTATTTTTTCCGAGAGCGACTTCACGTGCGGCATCTAGTTCGCGATGATAGGGGAGGACAACGTGTGCACGATCAGATATAAGAAGTTTTTCTGTGCTTACAGGGATGCCTTGTTCCTCAAGAGTTTCAATTTCCTGACAAAGCCCGACTGGGTCCATCACCACGCCATTACCAATAATACAGGTTTTATTGTCCCATAGAATTCCAGAGGGGACTAGGTGAAGGACGTATTTGGTGTCGTTGGCAATCACTGTGTGCCCAGCATTGTTACCACCCTGTCCGCGCGCTACGATGTCTGCAGACTCAGTGAGATAATCGACAATTTTTCCTTTTCCTTCGTCTCCCCATTGGAGGCCGCAGATAATAGTATTCATGAAATAATTAAAGTTGTTCTGTTGAGAACAGGGTTTGGCTAAAAACGAGATTTAAGCCTTCGCGGATTCAATGAGAGCTGCAAATTCTTCAAAGAAATATTTGGCATCATTCGGTCCAGGTGCAGCCTCCGGGTGATACTGTACAGAGAAGGCTGAATAGCTTTTGTGGCGGAAGCCTTCCACGGTGCTGTCATTGAGATTTATGTGAGTAACCTCAACATCTTCTGGCAAGGAATCAGAGTCTGTCGCAAAGCCGTGATTTTGTGAAGTAATGGAGACTTTGTCATTTCTTAAGTCTTTTACAGGTTGGTTCCCACCACGATGGCCAAACTTTAGTTTGTAAGTCTTACCACCAAAAGCATGTGTAAGAATTTGATGTCCTAAGCAAATGCCAAAAATAGGTTTTTTCCCAAGAAGTTTTTTTACTTCTTCATGGATATAACTAAGGGCGGCTGGGTCTCCTGGTCCGTTGGATAAGAAAATGCCATCGGGGTTGAGAGCTAGCACCTCTTCAGCAGTCGTTCTAGAGTTCACAAGTGTAATATCAAACCCTACTTGGCGCATAGAGCGAAGGATATTATATTTTATCCCGAAGTCGAAGGCGACGATTTGATATTTCGCTTCAGGAAGCTTTTCGTAGTAGCCCTCGCGGCCTTGTGAAGGAGAAGGGATATTCCAGAGCCTAGATTCGCCTTCCCAGCGATGGTTTTCTTTCGTGGAGACTTCTTGAACAAAATCAGAGCCTTCCATAGGGGCGGCCTGTTTCGCTGCTTCAATCGCTTCTTCCTTGGTTAAGTCTGTACTGATACAACAGCGCATGGAGCCTGCTGTCCGGAGGTGTTTGGTGAGCGATCTAGTGTCGATACCTTCGATTCCTAGGATGTGATGCTCTTCAAAGTAGTTCGCTAGTGTTTGGCGAGAGCGGAAGTTCGAAGCAATTGGTGAGAGCTCTTCAATCACAAGGCCTCGGACATGAGGTTGAGATGATTCAGCGTCTTCTGGATTGACTCCATAGTTTCCAATAAGAGGATAGGTCATCGTAACCACTTGTCCTCGGTAGGAAGGATCTGTAATGATCTCCTGATAACCTGTCATGGAGGTATTGAAACAAATCTCACCGGTTGTCGTTCCGTTGTGACCAAATGCTTCACCCTCAAAGGTGCGTCCATCTTCTAATGCAAGTATCGCTGCTGCTTTCATAATCAGGCTGCCGAAGCCGGCGCAGAGTAGAAGGGTGGAATGGTGGGTGCAAGTACGAACTTGTCGGGGAATAAGGTTTTTTTTAGAACATAGTGCGCGCCTGAATAGTTCCTTTGAGGCGGAGGGTGTTTTCTTCATAGGAGGCCATAGTCACTATTGTTTTCCCCATGATTTAGAAGGGTGATTTTTGAATGGAACAGGCTAGGAAATGAAGGAAAGAAAGTATTCTCCTCGTTTCAGAAAACTTTGCCTACCATGTGGGAGACCTAATCTAGAGAAGTGCGGTTTTCGGAGGCGAATAATAAAGAATAATGAGGCTCCTATGAGGCTCCTATGAGGCTCCTAGTAATACCAGCTGTGAATATTCCCGGCATTACGGCGGAGCCCGTGAGCTTGGCAGGATTCGTGAGATCTACAATAATAGAGCCGCCCATTGGTATTAGGTTTGGCTCTGTGGTTCCTAGGTTGGAAATAACACGGATCCACCGCTATCTGCCATCTGAGGTGGCCAGATTAAAGGTCGTAAGTCGTTCTGCAATAGCACCGCCTGCGACTGTGAAAATATCAAATGTAGTCAAGGTTTCGACTGCTGGAACTATCGGTATATAGGTAACCGTAGGATGAGGTGCTCCTGAAACAAAGGGATTCAAATGAAAACCACAGGTTTTACTTAGGTCATTAATGGTGCCGTTGATCTCTGGAAAAGAAGGATTAGGTCCAATATCCGCTGCTGTGGTTGTTACTGGGGTAGACGTGATGATAATGGTGGCATGGGAGCTCAGTGTGGACAAAGCGAAGGTATTTAAACTCAAGATGATTATGGAAATGTAAGGAATGAATTAATGCTGGGTAATGTGTCCCATAGGCGGGATATGTGGTGCAGTAATCGATTGATGATGCAGAAATGATTAAAAGTTGAGATGGTCAACCCGAGTTGTTCTTATGAGATTCCTCGCTTGCTCAACGTTGGAGAATGAGCTAACTAACGGCATGAGCAGTCCGTCAGAACAGTCGCCGTATCAGGTGCTGCTGTATTATTTCTACACAAATATCGAAGACCCTAAGGTTTATCGAGATTCCCATTTCGCACTATGTGAAGAGCTTGGCCTTAAGGGGCGTATTTTGGTTTCAAAAGAAGGGCTTAATGGAACGGTTTCTGGAGCTACTGCAGCTTGTCAACGATACCGGGATACGATGGATCGTGATCCTCTGACTCAAGGAATGGAATGGAAAATTGACTCTTCACAGAATCACGTATTTCCAAAGCTATCTGTGAAGGTTCGCTCAGAGATTGTTACCTTAGATCTAGGGGAAGAAGATTTCTCTCCGATTGAGACAACGGGAAACTATCTTAGTCCAGAAGACTGGCGTGAGGCAATGAAAGACCCAAATACTGTGATTATTGATGCACGGAACGATTATGAGTGGAAGGTAGGGCATTTTAAAAATGCGATTCTTCCTCCATTGCGTAATTTTCGAGAATTTCCTCAGTGGATTAGAGATCATCGTGGAGAGCTGGAAGGAAAAAAAATCCTCACGTATTGCACAGGTGGGATTCGTTGCGAAAAGTTCAGTGGCTTTTTAGTGCGAGAAGGCTTTGAAGATGTGAACCAACTTCATGGAGGTATAGTCACTTACGGGAAGAATGAGCAAACTCGAGGTGAAGACTTTGAGGGAGAATGCTATGTATTTGATGAGCGCGTGAAAGTGCCTGTGAATTCATCAAACCCTAAGGTGATTGGGCGTTGTGTTTACTGTGGCTGTGAGACGGAACGATACGTGAACTGTGCGGAAAAGCATGAATGTAATGAACAGCACTTTTGTTGTGAGGACTGTGCAGAGGAGTATGATGGGTATTGCTCTACGGCCTGTAAGGACTTCGCTACTAAAAAGAGAGAAGGATTGATTTCTAGAACTTTTAGCAAGACAGACGTTCCAAATTGCTGAAAAGGCTCGTAATCTTTGCATGGCATAATCTGTAAAGAACGTGACTTGATCTGACATTCCTGATTGAAAAGAGGAAAACC
>CAZLQY010000004.1:0-84857 GCA_964561965.1 uncultured Verrucomicrobiales bacterium | reverse complement strand
CCCGTAACTGCCAAATGATCAGCATGATGAAACTCTTAGGTTAATGCGTATGGCAAGTGTTCATTGAAAAGCTTCGGTCTCAGGGCGCTAACTCTATAGCAGTGGGTTGTTCCGCTTGGTGTGGTTCTGTTGGTTTAGTCTGGGGGCATTTTGGGATTGTATCTCCTATTGCGCTTCTAGTCGGCTTGCCAATGGTCATAATGGTATGGAGTGTTTTGGCAATGTGCTGTCTAGGGTTGGCCGTAGGAGCTGTTTCATCCACTGCAGCAGGTGCTCTAGCGAATGTTAATGGGGCACTGGCTTTGTCCGTACGTAGTTTAGCTGGATGGAGTGCAAGTGTTTCAGGGAGCCATTTTAAGAGAGAAGCTTGGGCTGACCGAGAGCAAGTGGTCATTTATGACGTGGGAAATGGAGGTTTTGCGAACTATTTGGGTCTTGCTGGAGGGGTGATGTTGGATTGTGGCAGTGAGAGGTTTGCTACATCTGTTCTCGTACCCTCTTTGAGCGCTATGGGAGGAGGATTGAATTCTATGATATTGACGCATGGTGATGCTCTACATTCTGGTGGAGCATCAGTAGTGTTGGATCATTGGGCTATCGACCAATGTGTTGCTGTAGACGAGCAAGCAAGAAGTCCTAGTTATTTAGAGGCTGTAGAAAGGCTGGGAATAAGTTCGACAAAGCGTGTTTTTATAGAAAGTGGGGCAAAGTTACCTCTTGGGCCGAATGCGTCGATCGATATCCTTACTGCAGGGGAGCAGGGGCGGACGGCTGATGACCGTGTATTAGTAGCTCGATTGCAGTGGAGAGAAAAAACGATCTTATTTGCGGGAGATATCGGATTTGGGACCTTACAGGAACTGACTAGGAGAGGAGTCAACTTACAGGCAGATATTATTGTCTTGAGCTCACATGCTTCTGACCCAATCGATATAGAGGCCCTTTTAAGATCTGTTCGCCCATCACTGATTATTTTGGGGAGAGAGCGTTATACCGTACCCTTGGCAACGAAGAAAAGTATCACATCTTATATAAAACATAATGAGGCGGAACTTCTTGATCAGCGAGAAAGGGGAGCGGTTCTCTTTTTTCTGCATAAGGGAGAGATTCATTATAGGACGATGTTAAAGCCTTAGAGTGAGAGGGCGGTTTCCAGGTCTGGTTTGAAGAGATGAGTAAAGTGTGAGGGAATTGAACGAGTAATAGAGCGTCGAACTTCAGGATATTTATCGGAATCATGGAAAGGATGAAAATTCATAAAAATGGCTTGCCAGATCGTTTTCGATGAGTATTGTCGCCGCCCCACATCGTATCCCAGCACACAGGGATACTCTCAGGAATAACTAAATTATCGGGTGCACACCGGAAAAATGGCGATACGAGAGAATCTCGGCCGTTTCCGCAGCGCCCTGTATCAAATTAAAATACAGCAGGAAATATGCCTACTATTAACCAACTCGTACGCAAAGGGCGCAAGACTCCGGTAGAGAAATCGAAATCTCCGGCTCTCTCTAATTGCCCTCAGCGCCGCGGTGTATGTCTCCAAGTGATGACAAGAACGCCAAAGAAGCCAAACTCAGCTCTTCGTAAAGTGGCTAAGGTTCGCCTTACCAACGGTCAAGAAGTCATTGCCTATATCGGTGGTGAAGGTCACAACCTCCAAGAACACAGTATTGTGCTTGTTCGTGGTGGTAGAGTGAAAGATTTGCCAGGTGTTCGTTATCACGTTGTTCGTGGTGCTCTTGATACCCTTGGTGTCGACGGTCGTAAGCAGTCTCGTTCTAAGTACGGAGCTAAGCGCCCTAAATCGTAAGCTGTAAGCTTTAAAAATCATTTTAACTATTTCATATTATGGCACGCCGTAGAAAAGTTCGCGTTAAAGTTGAAGTTCGTGACCCACGTTACGATTCAGCACTCGTAGGTAAACTCATTAGTAAGGTCATGAAGGACGGTAAGCGTTCTTTGTCCGAGCGCATCGTTTACGCAGCAATTGAGAAAGCTAACGAGGGGGTAGACACAGTCGATCCTCTTGAAGTGATTACTCGTGCAATTGAAAATGCCAAGCCGCGCGTAGAGGTTAAGTCTCGCCGTGTAGGTGGCGCTACATACCAAGTTCCACTCGAGGTCGCTCCAGATCGTTCCGAGTCTCTTGCGATGCGTTGGATTGTGACGTTCGCTCGTAACAAGAAAGGTGTTCCAATGCATCAAGCTCTTGCGAATGAAATCAAGGATGCGGCCAACAACCAAGGTGGTGCAGTTCGCAAACGTGATGACATGCATAAGATGGCTCAGGCGAACCGTGCCTTTGCTCATTTCCGTTGGTAATCCCGATAATTATTCCGCTGAAATCGCTGCTTATTCATTAAACTAATTCATGTCCACTAGCTCGCCAGATCGCTCTTACCCAATGGCACGCACTCGAAATATCGGGATTGCGGCGCACATTGATGCGGGTAAGACGACTCTTACGGAGCGTATCCTGTTTTATACAGGTATGATCCATAAGATTGGAGAGGTGCATGATGGGGCAGCGACGACTGATCACATGGAGCAGGAGCGCGAGCGTGGTATCACCATTACCTCCGCAGCTGTAACATGTGAATGGGTTCAGAAACAAGATGTCGGTGTCGAAAAGCTTTTTGAAGGAGAGAAGCATTGCATTAACATTATTGATACCCCTGGGCATGTTGACTTCACTGCAGAAGTAGAACGCTCCCTCCGTGTGCTGGATGGAGCGATCGTTGTGTTTTGTGGTGTAGCAGGTGTCCAACCTCAAACGGAGACAGTATGGCGTCAGGCGACGAAATACGATGTGCCTCGCATGGTCTTTGTGAATAAAATGGACCGTACCGGGGCTGACTTCCAAGTGGTCCTTGATGAGATTCGTGAAAAGTTAGGCGCTACTGCTGCAGCGGTGTTACTACCAATCGGTTCTGAAGATCTACTTCGTGGTCAGATTGACGTGGTCAATCAAAAAGCCATAATCTACTCTGATGACGACAAACTCGGTTCTACCTTTTCGGTAGAGGATTTAGACGACGATCTCGTAACCACTGCAGAATCTGCTCGTTTAGAGTTAATAGAAACTCTGGCTGAAGTTGATGAAGCGCTTGGGGAAATGTTCCTTATGGAGGAAGAGATCACTCCAGTTGATCTTAAAAATGCCATTAGGCGAGCTACGACGAAGAATTTATTCGTCCCTGTTTCAGGAGGGTCAGCCTTTAAAAATAAAGGTGTTCAGTACCTCGTTGATGCTGTTGTCGACTATTTGCCTAGCCCGCTCGACATCTCAGCCGCTGTAGGCCAGCACCCTGATGAAGAGGCTCAGGAAGTTTTGGCACTCGCCGATGATAGTGCGAAATTTTGTTCGTTAGCCTTTAAATTATGGGCTGATAAATTTGTAGGGAAACTTGTGTTTTTCCGTGTGTATTCAGGCATGGTCTCCAAAGGGGACATGGTGTTTAATCCGCGCACAGGAAAGAAAGAGCGAGTAAGTCGCCTCATACAGGTGCAAGCTGATAAGCATGTCGATGTAGACAGAGTGTATGCTGGAGAAATCGCTGCGTTCGTCGGCGTAAAGAATGTGACGACAGGAGATACCATCTGCGATAAGAAATTCGAGATCATGCTCGAGCGTCCGTCATTCCCAGAGCCAGTGATAGCGATGGCTGTTGAACCGCGCACCACAGCTGACTCCGATAAAATGTCCATAGGGCTCGCCCGCCTCATGGAGGAAGATCCTACCTTTGTTGTTAAGACAGATCAGGATACAGGCCAAACGATCATCGCAGGAATGGGTGAGTTACACCTTGAAGTGATTATCGACCGTTTGCGTAGAGAATTTAAAGTCGAAGCGAATGTGGGTAAACCACAGATTGCTTATCGCGAAACCATCACCGCGTCTGCACAAGGTGAGGGCCTCCTTCAGAAACAAACTGGAGGAAAAGGGCAATATGCGAAGGTGAACCTTAGTGTAGCACCGAATCAACAGGGAAAGGGGCTCACTATCGAGAATAAGGTAGTCGGAGGAGCTATCCCTAAAGATTATATCAATGCCGTCTATACCGGGATCAATGAATCAATGACCAATGGTGTTGTTGCAGGGTATCCCGTCGTCGATGTCCACGTCGACATTGTTGATGGAGCCGCCCACGATGTAGACTCCAATGAGAGCGCCTTTAAACTTGCCTCCATCTTCGCCATGAAGAAAGGCTTTCAGCAGGCTGAATCTATTTTGTTGGAACCTCTTATGGAGGTTGAAGTAACAACTCCTGATGAATATCAGGGAGATATTTTAGGTGACCTAAACCGTCGCCGAGGTCAGATCGCTGGCATGGAATCCAAGGGAACCGTTTGCATCCTAAAAGCAAACGTGCCCCTTGCAGAAATGTTTGGCTATATGACCGCATTGAGGACCGTCTCATCTGGGCGAGCCTCATTCACAATGGAACCATCGAGTTTTGAACCCGTACCCCCTAACGTCTTGGAAAAACTCCTTGGCGATCGTGGGTTTTAAGCCAACCACTAACTAGACAAGAAATAACCAGTCTTCAACATGAACCAGAAGATAAGAATTAGACTCCGCGCATTCGATCATAGCGCTATCGACCGCTCTGCACAGGAGATCGTAGAAACTGCCAAGCGCACAGGCGCTAAGGTGGCTGGACCGATCCCATTGCCGACTCATACTGAAAAATTCTCCGTGAACCGCTCAGTAAACCAAAACAAAAAATCTGCTGAACAGTTTGAGATTCGCACACACAAGCGCCTTCTCGACATCGTAGATCCTACTGCACGCACTGTGGACGAGCTCAAAAAGCTTAACCTCCCAGCTGGTGTAGACATCTCAATTAAGATTTGAACCCTAACCGAAATTTAATACAATGTCTCTAGGACTATTAGGTAAAAAAGTAGGTATGACTCGCGTCTTTGATAAAGAGCAGGGTTGTATGATACCCGTCACAGTAGTTGACGTCACAGGTAATGAGTTTCTTCAGAAGAAAACTTCAGAATCAGACGGTTACAGTGCCGTTCAGATTGGTTATGATGATCAAAAAGATCAGCGAGTGAACGCACCCGCTGCAGGTCATTTTAAGAAACACGGTGGATCTTCCAAAAAAATGATCCAAGAATTTCGTTTCGAATCTGATGATCAAATTCCAAACACAGAAGAAGCTCATCCAGGAGCAGCCCTCTTCCAAAACGGACAGTGGGTCGACGTCATCGGCACAACCAAAGGTAAAGGCTTTCAGGGTGTCGTGAAGCGCTACAACTTCGCAGGTCAGCCAGACTCTCACGGTCACATGATGCACCGCCGCCCAGGTGGTATTGGTGCAGGAACATGGCCAGGTCGTGTTTGGAAAAACAAAAAGATGCCAGGTCGTCACGGTGAGTACTCACGTACCGTCCAAAATCTCAAGATAGTTCAGGTTCGCCCTGAAGATAACGTTGTACTTGTCTCTGGTGCAGTGCCAGGCCGCAAGGACTCATACGTTGTCATCCGCCCAGCTCTAAAAAAGCCAGCTCCAGCAGCTGAATAAACTAAAAGCGAAAAACGAAAGGAATAACCATGTCCGCAAAGACGCTTTCAATAGAAGAAGCAAAATCAGCTAGCATAGTCGTACTCGACGACGCTGAGAAAGGTAAACAAGCCGTTCATGATGTAATCACAGCTTACCGTGCGAATCGCCGCACAGGTTCTGCGAATACAAAAACGCGTGGTGAGGTGAAGTGTACAAATAAGAAAATGTACAAACAAAAGGGAACAGGTAATGCACGTCACGGTGATCGTGGCGCACCTATTTTCGTTGGTGGTGGAGTCGCCTTTGGCCCACGCCCACGTTCCTATAACAAGACAATCAACAAAAATACTCGCAAGCTCGCGTTCCGCCGTGTCCTTAGCGATATTATCGCGGCAGGGAAAATCTCTGTTGTCGAAGCTTGGAACGTCGAAGATGGGAAGACAAAATCAGCTATCGCAGCTGTAAAAGCCATCACAGACGCCAAGAAAGTTCTTGTCGTAGGGGCCGAGTTTGATGATGCATCATGCCTCGCTGCACGTAACTTACAGAATGTAGTTATGATGAGCTCTGCCGAGGTAAACATAGAGCAATTGCTCTATGCGAACCACATCATAGTAACCAAAGACGCCCTCGCAGCTATCGCAAAACGCTCTGCTTAACCCTTAAACACACTGAATCAGATGAAAGATATTTATCAAGTGATCGACTCTGTGCTTCTTACCGAAAAAGCCACAGTTCTCAATGAAACAAACAATGAGGTTGTGTTTAAAGTAGACCGCAATGCCAACAAGCTTGAAATCAAGCGCGCCATCGAGAAACTCTTCGGAAAGAAGGTCGACTCTGTACGCACTTGTAATTACTCCGGTAAGGCCAAGCGTCAACGTCGTAGTGATGCAGGTCGCACTGCTCATTGGAAAAAAGCGATCGTACGCCTTAAAGAAGGTGAAAGTCTCGATATCGTATAAACACCGCTGTAAAACGAAACATCTAATCGAAAGGAATAGCGTAATATGCCATTAAAAACTTTTAGACCTGTTACTCCATCGAACCGTTATAAGGTTCTTCCGGACTTCCAGGAAATCACAACAGATAAACCGGAGAAAAGCCTTCTTCGTCCACTTAAGAAATCAGGTGGCCGTAACAATAACGGACGTATCACTTGCCGCCATCGTGGTGGTGGTCATAAGCGTCAATACCGTATTATAGACTTCAAACGCCGTAAGTTTGATATCGAAGCTACAGTAGCGACAATTGAATATGATCCAAATCGTACTTGCCGTATTGCCCTCTTAAATTACACAGATGGTGAGAAAGCGTACATCTTGGCCCCAGCAGGCCTTCAGGTAGGAGACACTATCGTATCTAGTGCCACAGCACTTCCAAAGATAGGTAATGCCACTCCTCTCTCTAATGTACCACTTGGAACAAGCATTCATAATATTGAACTCACACCTGGATCAGGCGGCAAAGTTGCTCGTTCCGCAGGTCAGTTTGCAGTGCTTTCCAACCGTGAAGAAGGAGTTGCACTTATCAAAATGCCATCCGGTGAAATCCGTAAGTTCAATGACCGCTGTCTTTGCACGATCGGCCAAGTTGGTAACCGCGATCACATGAATGAGGTTTCAGCTAAGGCTGGCCGCACACGCTGGAAGGGTATTCGCCCAACAGTACGTGGCATGTGTATGAACCCAGTGGATCACCCAAATGGTGGTGGTGAAGGTAAGTCTAAGTCCGGTGGTGGACGTCAGCACTTGAAGTCTCCATGGGGGCACGTCAAGGGCCAGAAGACACGCCAAAAGTATAAAGGCAGTGATAAATTCATTGTCCAGCGCCGCAAGACTAAGAATGCTTAACCTAAATCTACGAAGAAATGCCTAGATCACTTAAGAAAGGTCCATTCGTGGATCAGAAATTACTCGATAAAATCGATGCCGCAGTCGAGGCTGGCAATAAAAAGCCAATCAAGACTTGGAGCCGCCGCTCCATGATTACACCAGACTTCGTCGGTCTCAACTTTAACGTTCATAATGGTAAAACATTTGTGGCTGTTTATGTGACTGAGAACATGGTGGGACACAAGCTTGGTGAATTTTCACCAACTCGTATCTTTAAGACGCACGGAACAGTCGGTAAGAAATAATTACCTATGCGCATTTCATCACTATCTACAATACCTATGCTATGCCTAGCTATTGTGGGAAGTGGTCAGGCGCAAGACCAGCAATTAACGGATTCGGGGCTTCGGCACCGGATCCAGGTTCTGGAACAAAAAAATTCAGAACTAACACATCAAAACCAACAGCTTACTAAAAGCCTTGGCATCGCTCGAAAGAATGACGCTGAGTCCAGAACTAAGCTGGAGCAAATGCGCAAAGGACATCAGGCGCTCGGAATTTATCCATTAGTGGATGGTGACGACCGGCTAGTCCAAGTAGTAGCAGACCGGGAGGTCCTCGAACGGCAGATGAGAGAGATTCGCTCTTCTTCCATGGAGTTCACTTCAGTTGTCCGCAATTACCTCAAAAGCGCGCTAGTAGCCGACCCTGATTTGAGAGTAAAGGTAGAAACTTCTATGAGAAGTCTTGACCTAGCCCTCGGATTAAGGCAAAAGCCGCAGCCCAGTCGCGAAATTGGTAGCCTACAGGAAGCCAAAATCGTCAGTATCGATAGCCAATCAGGCTTATTGGTACTAAACGCAGGGACTGCAGCCGATGTCAAAGTTGGCATGACATTTTATATTTTCCGTGAAAATCAGAAAATAGGAGAAGCCATAATAGCAGGGGTAAGACCAGACATTTCTGGTGCTCTCGTGCAAACGCTCGAAGACAACCAAGAAGGTGCCCGCCTAGGCGACACCGTATCGATCAAGATTCAATAATATCACTTAACACTCACCTGATAAAAACGATGGAAGTAAAGTCCACCTACAAATTCGCTCGCATCTCAGCGAAGAAAGCACGTGATGTTGCTCGTGAAGTCCAAGGTCTTCCTGTCTCTGCAGCGCTAGACACCCTGACATATTCACCTAAGAAAGCAGCAGCATTGATCGGCAAGACGCTCAAAAGCGCCATTGCCAACGCAGAAAACAACTTCGAACTGGATGCTGAAGACATGTTTGTCAAAGAAGCCGTCATCGGAGAAGGTCCTACATTCAAGCGCTTCAAACCGCGTGCTCGTGGCTCTGCAGGAGCTATCCGCAAGCGCACAAGTCATATTTTCATAACCCTCGCTTCCAAGTCCGAGGCCTAACCACAACTAAACTATTATCCGCAAACATCATGGGTAGAAAAATTAATCCAATCGGGTTTCGTCTAGCAGTCAGCAAGGACTGGCGTTCCAAGTGGTATGCCTCCGGCAGCGACTACTCCACGAAGCTTCACGAAGACCTTAAGATCCGTAAATACATCAAGGATCGTCTCCAGTTCGCCGCTCTTTCACGTGTCACGATTGAACGTGCATGGAACAGCGTACGTGTCACCCTTCACACCTCACGCCCCGGTCTAGTGATTGGTCGTAAAGGTTCAGAAATCGAGAAAATGTCTAAGGATATTGGAACGTTTTGTAAGGGAGCACAGGTTAAAGTAGACATTATTGAAATTCGTAAGCCTGAGCTGGACGCTCAACTAGTAGCCGAAAATATCGCCGTTCAACTAGAGCGCCGTATTGCATTCCGCCGTGCTATGAAGCGTTCTATCCAGACAGCAATGGACTTCGGTGCTGAAGGCATCCGTGTTCGTTGTTCTGGCCGTCTTGGTGGTGCTGATATTGCACGTGCTGAGTGGTATGCAGAAGGTAAAGTCCCTCTCCAGACACTCCGTGTCCCAATTGACTATGGATTTGCTGAAGCAGCAACAGTCTATGGCATCATCGGTGTCAAAGTCTGGATCAATAAGAAAGAAGAAAAAGTTCAAGCAAGTGGCAATAACCGTGGTGGTCGCGGTGGTCGCGGCGGACGTGGTCGCGGTGAGCGCGGTGGCGGACGCGGTGAAGGTCGCCCTGCACCAAAGGCAAACGCCTAATTTTGTAATCATTAAACTGAATCAATAGGAGGATAAAATTATGCCTTTGATGCCAAAAAGAACGAAGTTTCGTAAGAGTCACCGTGGTAACCGCGGTGGTGATGCTCAGCGCGGAACTGACGTAAGTTTCGGAGACTTCGGTCTCCAGTCCCTCGGTCGCGCTTGGATGTCCAACCGCCAGATCGAAGCCTGCCGTATTTCCATTAACCGTTACCTTAAGCGTAAAGGGAAAGTTTGGATCCGTATCTTTCCTCATAAATCTGTAACTGGCCGTCCACCTGAGACTCGTATGGGTAAGGGTAAAGGTGCTGTAGATCGTTGGGTTGCGGTAATCCGCCCTGGCACTATGATCTTCGAAGTTGCTGGTGTACCTGAAGTAGAAGCACGTGAAGCTCTCCGCCTAGCGTCTAATAAGCTTGGTTTCCGCACTCGTTTCGTTGAGCGCCGCAAACTGTAATGAACGGAATTGAACCCAGTAGAAAATTAAAGTATGTCTAAAATAAGCGAAATTCGCGCATTGAGCCTGGATGAAATCAGTGCTCGTCTCCGTGAACTTAAACAAGAAGGACTCAATCTTCGTATCCAGCAGTCAACCTCTCAGCTTGAGAACTCTGCACGTATTCGCCAGATACGCCGCGAAATTGCACAGGTGAATACAATTGCACGTGAGAAGGCGAAAGCCGCTCAGTAATTAATCGTAACTAGAATTTATAAATGAGCGAAAATACTCAATCCAAACAAGGTCTTCGTAAAACTCGCGTTGGTGTTGTTGTCTCCACAGGCATGAACAAGACGATCGTTGTATCTTATGTAAACCGTGTTCCCCATCCTCGCTTCAGCAAAATCGTTAAACGCACTAAGAAGTTTTATGCGCATGATGAAAAAGGTGAAGCTCAAGTAGGAGATAAAGTCCGCATCGTCGAGACTCGTCCTATTTCTAAGTTGAAGTGCTGGAATCTTGAAAAGGTTCTTTCTCACTAATTACGAACTATTCACATTTGATTTAATACAATGATCCAGATGGAATCTAAGGTTGCAGTCGCTGATAACACAGGCGCACGCACCGCAAAAATGATTGGTGTTCTTGGAACCCGTTCTAAGGTAGCAAATGTTGGTGACATTATTACTGCACACGTTCGTGATGCAATCCCTACTTCTTCCGTGAAAAAGGGAGCTGTAGTGAAAGCAGTAGTAGTTCGCACCGCTTCACCTGTTCGCCGTGCTGATGGCTCAGTTCTCCGGTTTGATACTAACGCAATTGTTATTATCGATAAGGATAACAACCCTAAAGGCACACGTATCTTCGGCCCAGTTGCTCGTGAACTTCGCGAGAAAAACTTCATGAAGATTGTATCACTTGCTCCTGAGGTTCTATAATCCCAGAGCAGTTCACAATTAACTACGATTCATAATGAGCAAAGTTAAAACACACGTTTCCAAAGGTGATCAAGTTGAGGTAATCTCAGGTGGTCACAAGGGCAAGAAAGGCACAGTTCTTTCCGTCAACGTCACAAAAGGACAAGTTATTGTCGAAGGCGTACGCAAGATGAAAAAATCTTTGAAGCGTTCCGAAGAAAATCCGGACGGTGGAATCGCCGAACTCGATGGCCCGATTCACATATCGAATGTGAAAAAAGTTAGCTAGTTCTAAGAAACTATATTGATTTTATAAAAGGTGCCCAAAACGGGTGCCTTTTTTCTTTTCCAAGATAGCGGTATATATTGGGCTCTGGGAATGGTGTCTGAAGAGAGCTGTCAATATCTTGCACGCCATGAGTTAGCATGCAATTGGCTACGATTGGAGTGTTATCATAGCATTTCAGGGGGATGAGACAGGGAATAGGAGATAGGCTGACCTTGTCTATTTCGTGACCCCTTCAGAACTGACAACAATTGCCATCGTTGATGTTTGCCATTCTGGATCGATCGTCACTTGCTGAAGTAGGCCTGTTCTGAAGTCACCTGCAGAAAGTGTTTCTCCGTATTGATCAGGCCATTGAAGGACCTTGACTAGCTTCCACGTCAGGTTGTTCAAGTGGACTCCAGGTTCAAGCTGAACATCCGCGGTTAATGTGAGAGTAGAGCTTTTTCTATTTCCTTCTTCGTCATACGCTGGAGCATAGAGTAGAAGGGACGGTTCTTCTTTGGATTCTGAGGTTAAATCTGATTGGGCTCGATAGACTTTGTTACCAGTTTTTAAGGCAAATTCAACGTTTCGTATCCGGATGCCTGTTGCTTTTACTTTCTTAAGAGGATCAATACTCTGCCTGACAGAGGCGTTAGATTTGATTTTTGAAACAACTTTATCCCCTATGTTGGTCACTTCGGCTTTTCCATAACGGTTCTTAGATACATGTTCCTGTGTCAATGTTTCTCCAAGTTGAGACGGGTTGACATTGGTCAACAAAAGATCATCAAATTGATTCGAAGAGTTTAAGTGCCCATATAAAAAAAGAGGTAGAGCTATTTCTGAGGTTAAATCTAACGCCTTTAATCCATTTAAAACCCACTTATCGTCTAAAGCTAATGACCAACGGTTTGTCGATAGATTAATACGAATTCGGATTTGTATCCAGTCCTGTGGACGGCGTTCTTCATTGAGAGCATAGTGAATTCCTGTAGAAATCCAGACACTCTCGTTTTCGTTTTTAGATGATAAAACCTGTATTTCTGCAGAATCTTCATGGTGAAAAAAACCAAGTATTGCGCCGCCGAAATCTAAAAACTCTTCATCCTGAGAGTCATTCATAGCTGTCGGTTTTACCAAAACTTCACAGTAGACTTCATCATATATGGCAAACTCTGATGCATCTAGAAAAACAGAGGTATATGGATCACTCTTTTCTAATTCTAAAATTTGAGTAGATCCTGTTTCCTCCAGATGAACAATGGAAGCTTTACCTCGGACAGTCTGGAATGTGCTTTTTTTATGAGCCTTAGTTCCTATGGACGAAGGTATTTTGTTCTCAAAATTCTCAAAAAAATATCCAAATAAAGAAGCTTTTGAAACACTTAAAGTGCTAATGAAAAATAGGGCGGATAATATCTGAAATTTCATAGTTACGGCAGTATATATCATGATTGATGGCTGGTAAACAATGTGAAATCTAGTGAAAGGCAGAGTGCCTTATTGTTTTATGAATCGATGAAAGAAGACCAATCGCGAATGGAGGGTATGTGTTCGTTTTTTAAGGTGGTTTTGTTCAATGATGGAAATAGGATTTCTGCATCATGTTGTTTGATGATGCTCTGTAGCTCGAGGGTGTGGTGTTTTTAATTGGGTTTTCCGCGCTGAAGTTGCATTTCGCAGTGTTCAAAGTGTTTGCTTTGGGTTACGCCCAATGGTGTGAGCGAAACTCGGATCGAATATGTTGATTCTCTGAATGAGGAGATTGTAGTAAAACAGGCTGTGGATTTACTGCGTGTAGGTGAGGTGGTGGCTTTACCTACAGAGACTGTCTACGGTTTAGGGGCGAATGCTCTGGATGAATCTGCGGTGGCTAAAATTTTTGAAGTCAAAGAGCGCCCTTCATTTGATCCTTTAATTGTTCATGTGGCGAGAATCGAAGATCTGTCTACTGTGGCTGAAGTTCCTGAGGAGATAGAGACGGAATTGAATCAAATGTTACAAGAGTTTTGGCCAGGCGCTTTAACTGTCGTCCTCCCTAAGAAAGCATGTGTGCCTGATATTGTGACGAGTGGCATGCCCAATGTGGCCGTACGGTTGAGCGCTCACCCTGTGATGCGTGCTGTTGTGCAAGCTCTTGGTTCTCCCGTTGCCGCACCTAGTGCAAATAAGTTTGGAAGTATTAGCCCTACTTCAGCGAATGCTGTGGAGAAGGAGTTGGGAGGGCGAATCCCTCTTATCGTTGATGGTGGTGCCTGTAATGATGGGTTGGAAAGTACCATTGTCCGCCCAGAGATGGGGGATAAGGGGAGAATGCACCTTCATTTATTACGGCCTGGGCCTGTGGTGAAAGAGCAACTTCAGAAGCACGGTAAGGTGATTCGACCTAAGAAGGCTTCTAAGGATGCTCCAGGTCAGTTAGAGAGCCATTATGCACCACGTGTGCCTTTGTATATGTTTGATGATCCGGCAGACTTTCAGCCAGATCCAGAGAAGAGCTATGGGTTGCTGAGTTACCGAGGAGCGGAGAAGGATGGCTACGTGAATTTACATGATTGGGCAGAAGTGGCAGAGCTGAGTCCAGGAAAAGGGAAATTGGCGGAGGCCTCTGTGCGTTTGTTCTACGTCCTTCGTGAGTTGGATGAGAGTGGCGTAGATGCTATTATTGCCGAGCCTGTGTCTGCTGTGGGCTTAGGTGTTGCGATCATGGATCGTTTGAAGCGAGCAAGTTCTCCTAGAATAGAATTGATCTGACGATGCTTAGATCCCTCATGACTGTCAGTGGTTTCACGCTACTTAGCCGTATCTTAGGATTCGTTCGGGATATGCTTGTCGGGCATTACTTAGGAGTGGGGAGGGTGTCTGACGCTTGGAATGCGGCGTTTCAGTTTCCGAATATGTTTCGTCGTGTTTTTGGCGAGGGGGCGTTTAATTCTGCCTTTGTTCCGATGTATTCGAGGATACGTGCGGAAGAGGGAGATCAATCTGCTTTTCAATTTGGAAATAGAGTCATCGTAATGTTGAGTCTAATCTTGAGTGTGATTTTTGCGCTCTGTTTTTTCATGATCCGCCCGATCATGTATGCGATGAATCGAGGCTTTGATACTGAGACAATAGATTTAGCCGCTAGTTTAGCAAAGATTACATCAGGGTATATGGTGTTTGTCTGCCTAGTAGCAGCTGTGAGTGGTATACTCAACAGTCATAAAAAATTCATGGCACCAGCACTTTCTTATGCCTTTTTAAATATGACGTTCTTGGTAGGCCTATTAATCTTTGTTCCCCGTTTTGGGGCGCCTGAGGTCGTTTTATCATGGTCTTTACTAGCAGCGGGTTTGATTCAGGTTGCCGTTGTTTTGGTGCCTGCGATGAAGCTTGGTTTAGAATTAAAAGCCCACGTGCCGAAGTTTGATACGGACATGAAGAA
The DNA here is from genome assembly GCA_964561965.1 of uncultured Verrucomicrobiales bacterium. Lineage (GTDB taxonomy): Bacteria > Verrucomicrobiota > Verrucomicrobiia > Verrucomicrobiales > Akkermansiaceae > Rubritalea. Next base: position 70,262 of record CAZLQY010000004.1, on the reverse strand, counting down.
ATTGGGGCTTTTAATGCTGCCGGGGTTAATGAGTGCCGGCGTGCAGCAACTTAATTTATTAGTTGGCGGATGGGTCGCTTCATTTCAAGAGGGGGCAAAAACGATGATTTATTATGCAGATAGAATTAATCAGCTTCCTTTGGGCTTAATCGGGATCGCGTTCGGTGTGGTTCTATTACCTGATATTACGAGAAAAGTAAGATCTAAGGATGAGGCAGGTGCTCTAGAGAGTATGCAAAAGGGGCTAACCATGGCGATGTTGATGGCGATTCCGGCTATGGTGGGTATGACGGTGTTGGCCCGCCCTATTATTTATGGTTTGTTCCAAGGTGGAGAGTTTGAGTCTTCAGATGCGCTGCTGACTGGGCAGGTACTAATGGCCTTCGCTCTAGGCTGCCCTGCCTATATTATGGTGCGCGTACTGCAGCCAGGTTATTTCGCACGTGAGGATACGAAGACTCCGATGCGTTATACATTCTGCTCAGCAGGGCTTAATGCGGCACTTTGCCTGGGGGTGTTTTATGCCTGGAGAGAGGAAGGTTTCTTACACGTTGGTTGTGCTATAGCGACGACGATCGCAGGTTGGGTCAATGTGTTTCTTTTGATGATGGGATTACGCAAAAAAGGGTTTCTTACTCTGGATGGAGATTACTGGAAACGTTTGGCTAAAATGGTAGTGGCGGCAGTTTTAATGGGAGGTATTGTCTATGCTTTAGCTGCTGTACTGGGTCGTTGGATCTATATTGATTCTAAAGTCCTTCGTATCGCCGTGATTGGATTAATAGGCGCTGTAGGAGTGTTCGTCTATTTTGGATTTGTACACCTTACGAAGGCAATGACGCTACGAGAGCTAAGACAAAGTTTCCGAGGTTCTTAAAAGAACGGATTATTTCGTTTTCGTATCTGAGGAGTTCTCGAGTTTGCGGTCTAAGGTGTTGGCTCGAGTTTTTTCAAGTTCACCTTGGACTGTTTCTTTGATGAGTGATTGTAGTTTAGGGTTAATGTCGTTATCTGAGTGTGATGGCCTGTGAGAGTTTCTCCGGGTGTAGTTGTAACGAGCTAAACGACTTTCTAGCTCTAGAAGGATGTTTGCTTTAGCGAATTCAGATTCTTCTAAGAATTCTTTTGGGTGAGACTGTTTCAGTTTATGGAGTCCGTTGAAACCAGCAGCGAATATCTTAGGGTCATCAGTTTTACTAACAGCAGACCGGTAGTTTGAGATCGCTATTTGTAGTTCGTTGGCTGCGACGGCAGCATCTGCTCTAGCTATACTAGTAATTGCTTCTGACTTATATTGGTATTCTTGTGGTGCTCTGCCATTTGCGAGCTTGTAGTAACTTTTTTGATCTTCGATGACTGACAGGACGTTTGGCCAGTCTTGTTGATTCATGTGATATGAAAAGACATCATCAAGTAGTTGTTCTGGAGAGTCTGGGATGGGTTTTAAATTCTCTAGAGCTTTTTTGTGAGTGGATCGGAGACTTGGCATCAGTACTCTATTTCGAGCAATTTTGAATTGTGAGGATCTCATGAATTTTGAGATATAGTTGTCAGTGAAAATTTCATCTGCTATTTCACGAAAGCTAGCCTTCTTTTTTTCAGAGGTGAACGATTGTAGAAGTACTATAGTGTTATAAAACCGGGTGACGTTTGAATCTTCGTGTTGTGCTGGAGGTAGATTCTTTAACATCAATACAATTTTAGCGAGTGGGGCACCTTGTTCGAGTTCTGATTGTATCGAGGGAAAAGAAGTGAAATTGTCTGCTCGATCGGCTTCAGGCGTTGCTGGAGTTTCCGTTGTTTGTGGGGTGGAGTCAGTTTCTTCTGGGATGGGTCGTGGGTTGAGCAGACGTAAAATATGGGATCGAGGTATGATTGGAGTACGAGTCAGGCTCCGGGAAAGGTTTTCTAGGGCTCTTCTACAGGCTTTGCTGTCTTTAAGGTTTTCTGCTATTAGGTAGTTTTGCCATTCTGAAAGGATATCGGGGCTATTACTGATTTTGGTTTGGAGTGAGGAAAGCTCTTTATTTTGTTCTGAGGAGTAAGATCGTGAGAACTGTGCTGACTTGGTTGATACAATAGACAGTAGTTCATCGAGATCTTCAGGTTGCTTGGAGGATAAAATTTCCGATTTTATGAGATCCAATAGCTTAGTTAGCTCATTTAATTCTGTTGTCTGTGATTCCTCTAGATGCTTTTTGACTTCTTTTTTTAAGAGAGAGAGAGCTTTTGAATAGTCGTCAGGAATTGCTGTATAAGAGGATGATTGTTGTATTAATTGATAAAGACTTGGGTAGTTACCATCGTCTACTTTTTGTATGAGTTGAGTAGTGAGGGTATGAATTGAGGGAGTATAAGGATTGGTTGTAGCGTCCTTCGGAGAGTTTTTAGTTATCTTGTCACTGATTTCCTTTAGATTTTGCACCTGCACTTGTATGGAAAGTGGATCGGCGAAAACAAATGAGGAGAACGTAAAATAGAATATAGGTAGAAAACGACATTTCATAATGATGCAGTAGACTAGATAGAGGATTGGGGGGCAAGTAAGAAATGACCAACAGTTAGTATTGAGTTGATAGAGGAGAGTTTGGCACTGTTGAAATTATTGAATCGAAAAATTTCCTCTACGTCCTCGTTCCCAAGATTGAGCGATGGATTTGTAGAGTTGTTCTATATTTTGTTTAGATGATAGGCGGAATTCTACGGTCTTCGCGTGGGTGGTAGTAGGGTATTGCTTTATCACGGTTTCGTTGACGTTTATACCGGTTTTTTCAGAGGACTGGTCTATGAGCTCTTTTCCTCTGTTGAGAAGGTTTTCAGCAGGGTTAAGATCATTTCCTTCTCCCATAGGGCTGATACTGTAAAAGCGGACTAAGGAATTTCCTGTGGTGTCGATGGTGACTTCACTGACAATTAAGGAGCTATCGATGATGTATTGATGGTGGCTAATAGAGGTGATGGAGTTTAGGGCGACCATATAGTTTCCTCCTGGTAATTTAGCTTTCCAGAATACAGGAGCCGTCTGATTGGCTGTAGGCTCTTGGGCTTGAATTAGCGGTGTAGCTAAGGTGGTGATAATAGCGAGGGTAAGTGAAAAACGGTGGAACATAATGAATAGTTTGTCTAATGATCTATTAAGGTGTCAATTCAGGAAGGTTACGGCTGCCTGCATAAAAAAATCAGTGCAAGGCGTTGACCTCTAAAACATTTCCTAGTTCTATAGCGATAAGTGAAGACCTACCGCCAAAATGTAGCAGCCTTAATTGTGAATACCAAGGGTAGGCTTTTGATTTGTGAACGCAAGGGGCAAGACGGTGCGTGGCAGTTTCCTCAAGGAGGTGTCGATACGGGAGAGTCCCATGAGGACGCTTTGAGGAGAGAAGTATGGGAGGAAGTGGGGTACCGCCCTGAGCATTATTCTGTGGTGGAGAAGAGGGGGGGATACCGTTATTTATATCCTGACTATAGTAAAAAAAAGTATGACGGGCAGGATCAAACGTATTATTTATTGAGACTTCATCAGTACGCACCAGAGCCAGATTTGATGAAAAAAAACGAAGAATTTCAGGCGTATTCCTGGATTTATCCTTTTCAGTTTGAGCCTGATTGGGCTCCTAGATTTAAGAAGAAAGTGTTTACCTCTGTGATGAAGGATTTCTTTGGCGTTCGACTTTAATCGGTAGATTTAATTGGAGGCAGCTTGCTTGAGCGAGGAGACATTCGGCGGTGTTTGATCAAAATTACAGATCGCATTGATCTGTTCCCTTAAGACGGTGACGAGAGTTTCCTCCGGAAGTGAAAGGGTTTTTCCTTTGTTAGTGTAAACTCCCCAAGTGCGCTTTGGTGCTGGTGAGAAGATGGGTATAGTGACAAGGTTGGAGTTGTCCTCGAATGCATTTAAGAACCAGCTAGGGACGACTCCTACGCCTAGTTGAAGGCGTGTCATTTCAATGATGGCATTTAGATTTCCTAAGTTGAGGGAATGGCGAGGTACGATACCACGTTGGGAGAGGTAGTCGTTGAATAGTTTTGTGGTGGCGCTTTTCTCGCTGTATAGGAGGAGGCGGGTGTTACTGAGATCGGGAGTTTTACCTTGTTTGACAGCAGGGTGATCTGGGTGAGCGACTAGTACGAGTTCGTCATCAACGAGAGGGATGAAGCGGTGATCCACTTCATTCATACTCGAGTAGATACCTACGGCGATATCAAGTTCCCCTTTTTTCAGATCATCGAGTAATTCTGGTGTGTCCGCTGGGGTAAGCATGAGTTCACATTTCTCATGGAGGGCTGAGAAGGCTTTGAGTGATGCGGGTAAGAAGTACTGACAGACGGCATCACTGGCCCCTAGGCGGATCATGGAGTAACCCCAGCGCTTCAGAGTTTCCAATTTAAGAATGCTGCTTTCTAATTCACTGATACAGCGTTTGGCATGGTGTAAGAAGACTTCGCCTTGTGGAGTTAACGCGATTTTTTTACCCATACGCTCAATGAGAGAGCAGTCTAGCAGACGTTCTAGAGATTTAATGGAATGGCTAACTGCAGATTGGGTGACATGGACTTCTTGGGCAGCTCCTGTAAAGGATCTAGTTTCTTCTAGCGCGATGAAAATACGGATCTGGCGAATGTCTGGTAATGTGATCATGAAGGCAAAGGTATGATGCCAACTTATAGCAAGCGCTGTGCCAATTAAACTTTTGCTCTACGATCTTCATCCTTAGGATAACGTTGTCGCCATGAAATGAGGGTTATTCGCTTTGTAACTGGAGGATTTCTCTTTGAATGTTTGCGTGTGAGCGTTGGTGGTAGAGGTTTTGGTAATGTGAAGTCTGGTACATGCTATCACGGCACAAGAAGTTTTGTAATACTCTAGTACGCCCTTCACAGTATATTTCGTCGGAAATAAAGTTGTATTCTTGGCGGATCGCTTTGGCGTAATGATTATAGGTGGTGGTGTCTGCTCCTAAGATACCAATATCAATATCGCAGAGAATCGCTTCAGCTTCCATGCCGATGACTTCTTTGTGCCGTGTGGAGAGAATAAGAGCTTTGGCCTCTGTGGTGAAATGGTGGCCTCGGATTAGTGAGGTTAGCAGGGCCGCACTAGATTCTTCATTATCTGATCTTTGAGGATCATAAATAATATCATGAAACCATATGGCTAATTCGATGAGCTGGCGGTTTGCCGTCGTTTCTGGCCAAGCATCTAACCGGTTTAGGCAATCAGCGATGTGATCTAGAGTATGGTAATGCCTAGTTTTCTCAGTATAAAGACTGATAATCGCAGCCCAAAGCCGCTCAGGGCTCGGTAGTAGCGCTCGTTGGCTGAACTGCATCCAACGGGTATTGAGGCTATCGAGCTGAGAGGGAGACATGATGTGGCTGAGTGAATGCGAATGATGAAGGTGTGGGTTTATCCTCCTGCTGAAATAGTAATGAGTTCTACAGAGTCACTATCCTTCAGAGTCGTCGTGTTATAATCTCTTGGGAAGAGTGCAATTTGATTGAGCTCTACGACGACAGGTTTGGATCCAAATCCTAGTTGTTGCAGTAAGTCTTGGATAGAGCTTTTCTCCGCCAGTTCATGTGGCTTTCCGTGAAGTTGGATGTAGATGCTAGACATAGGAGTGATGCAGGTGAGAATATGGTGGCGCGGTGTAGAGTGAGCCGCGGAGTTAATCAGAAGTAGCAAGAATAGCTTCGTCCCAATCTTTCCAGACTGGATCATAACCTTTTTGTTTTAAGAAAGAAGCTATTTGTGCAGGGCTGCGTTTGTCATCGATTTGGAATTGTTCTGTTGCCTTTTGGCATGGAGATTTATCAGTGATTTCGAAGCGTCTGCCTTTGATTGTGTGATGGAGATCTCCACTGCCTGCCCCTGTGTAACCTCCTGGCTCTGTGGCGGAGCCTGCACTCATGTGGGTGAAACCTAGGTGGTAAATGGAGTCACGTAATTGTGCTGGTTCTCTCGTACTGAGGACGATATTTACTTGGGGGAAGCAAATCCGAAAGGCGGCGGTGAGTTGCACAAACGTGCGATCATTAAGATAGAGGTTAGGGTTTGGGCTATATTGATAGTTGCCTGCGTACGGGCGCATGCGGGGGAAGGCGATGGAGAGCTGAGCTTTCCAGCAATGCTTGTAGAGATATTCCAAGTGTGCCGCTAGAGCGATAGCTTCTTCTTTCCAAGGAGCGAGGCCAAATAAAGCGCCGATGCCGATACGGCGGAATCCCCCAGCGTACGCACGCTCTGGGCATTCTAGGCGCCAATCGAATTTTTTCTTAGGCCCGGCAGTATGGAGTTTTTTATAAGTATCTCGGTGGTACGTTTCTTGGTAAACAATGAGGCCTTCTCCTCCATGATCTACAATTTCAGCATATTGGTCATCCTCCATCGGCCCTACTTCGATTGCGACGGAGGGAATGAACGATTTGATGGCGGCAATGCACTCTTGAAGATAGCCGTCGGAGACGAATTTAGGATGCTCTCCTGCTACTAAGAGGAGATAGCGGAAACCTAAGCTATGCAGATGTCTAGCCTCTGTGACCACTTGTTCTACCGTCAGTGTTGTGCGGAGGATCTCGGCATTGTCTCGGGAAAAGCCACAATAGCTGCAATTGTTGACACACTCATTAGAGACGTAAAGAGGGGCGAAGAGGCGCATCGTCTTACCGAAGTGTTGACGGGTGAGTTTCTGGCTCTCTTTGGCCATCGCTTCCAGCTGTTCATTACTAGCTGGGCTAATCAGTTTCTCAAATGTTTTGAGAAGAGCGGATTTTTCTTCAGAAAGGCGGTTGAATGTATCTACGAAGCTCAAGAAATGAGTGGGTGTGATGGATTGTTATGAACGATTGGGATTTATTAACGTTGAGATTGAAGTTATGGCCTGAGAAATCTCAGCTGGTGCATAACTTTCCCTTCTGCTTCCCATTGTAGTTGGAAATCAGTTTTTGGGTAGAAAAAGGTCTGATCGTCCCACTCTAGTTGCTTGAGTTTTTGAAACGTTGCCATCTCTTCCACCACCCATTCAAAATACTCAGGGTGGTCTGTTTTAAAACAGAATTCTCCGCCAGGCTTTAGTACATGGAATAGAGTTTCTAAGAATTCTTGTTGTACGAGACGGCGTTTATGATGCTTTGCTTTTGGCCATGGATCAGGGCAAAGTAGGTGGAGGCGGTCTATTGATGCTTTGGGGAAGAGCCACTCGATTGTGTATTTACTCTCTAAGCGGAGGACCTTGCAGTTCTGTAGTTCAGCCCGGTTGGCTTTTTTAGCGACTTTGCGCACCCGTCCAAGCAGGCGTTCAACACCTAGGAAGTTGCGCTCCTGATGGTGCTTTGCCATATCAATGAGGAAGGAGCCATCACCGCAGCCGAGATCGACTTCGAGAGGCTTGTCATTACCAAATATTTCTCGAGGGTTTAACCGTGAGAAATAATCTTTGGGCATGAACTCACAGAGCTCTGGCTGGCGTGGTTGAGTGGGTTCCTCCATACCTACAACGTTTCGATTTAATTCTCTAATAATGAAAAGGTTTTGAGAGACTGTAAATGAGTACTCTCAGAAGAATGTCAGCAAAGCTTGTCCTGCGAGACGAAGACTTTAGCTGAAGTACGCTTCTTTGGCTGTTGGCCAAGGTGAACTACTCAGTGAGAATTTCACTAGGTGCACCTTCTAGTCCGAAGGCGTTGTGGACGACGTTGGCTGCTCGTTCGATTTCTTGTTCTTCCACAGTAATCGCAATTTTGATTTCAGAAGTAGTGATCATGCCGATATTAATACCGGCTTCTCCCAAGGCTTCGAACATCTTTGCGGCCACGCCAGAATGAGAGCGCATCCCGATGCCGACACAAGAGAGCTTTGCTATACCAGCCTCGGTCTCAATGGTGGAGTTCTCTCCAATTTCTGCGAGTACAGGTTTGAGAGCAGCTTGTACTCGGCCTAGATCATTATTATGCATCGTGAAGGAGTGGCGAGCCATTCCGTCATGTGCAATATTGGAAATAATCATGTCAATATTGGTCTCGGCCTCTGCGAGACAAGAGAGAATGCGGGCGGACATACCAGGAGTGTCTGGGATGCCGGTGACGGTGACGCGTGCTTGTGAGCGCTCGATGGAGACGCCGCGGATTACTACAGATTCCATTTGATCGTGTTCTTCGGTTACTATCGTTCCAGGGTTGTCGTTAAGACTGGAGCAGACCTCAAAGGCGACTCCATATTTTTTAGCAAATTCTACGGAGCGTGATTGCATGACTTTGGAGCCAGAGGATGCCATTTCAAGCATTTCATCGTAGGAAATTTCAGGGATTTTACGAGCGTTTTTGACGATTCTAGGATCACTTGTATAGACGCCGTCCACATCGGTAAGGATTTGGCAGAGATCTGCTTTGAGAGCTGCTGCGACAGCAATGGCTGTGAGGTCTGATCCACCACGGCCTAAAGTGTGGATCATTCCATCTTCACGGAGACCTTGGAATCCTGCACAGATGACGACTTTATCTTCTGTCAAGTAGGACTGCATAAGAGAGGGGTCTATGTCTGTGATGCGGCCCCGCGTGTGATTCCCTGTGGTGATAATGCCAGCTTGTCTGCCTGTGACGGAGACTGCTTCTACACCGAGCTGATGCAGAGCCATGGAGACGAGAGCGATGGATTGCTGCTCTCCTGTGGATAATAAGACGTCTAATTCGCGGTCCGCAGGCGTGCTACTTAAGCTCTGGGCCATTTCGATGAGTTTATTAGTAACGCCACCCATAGCAGAGACAACGGCTACTACTTGGTGACCTTCATCCCGTAGGCGTTTGATGCGGTTCGCTACGTTGCGGATTCTATCGAGAGATCCCACCGAGGTGCCGCCATATTTTTGAACAATTAGAGCCATAATGTGAATCCAGAGGTAAGAGAGCCCGCTTAGGGCAGGTGGCGGAGTCAATCCCGGTTAAGAATAAGATTCAAGGCTTTTTTCAACTGGATTAAGACACAGGGCTATCGGAATATGAGATACAAAGTAAATGGATGGAATCTCGGCGAACTCACTCCTGATCTTGCTCCTAATTTTCTATGGGGGAGCTATGGGGGAGCTATGGGGGAGAGTAGGAAGGTATGAAGAGCTTAGAAGAATGAATGGTGGAGCATAACGGATTCGAACCGTTGACCCCTTGCATGCCATGCAAGTGCTCTACCAACTGAGCTAATGCCCCATTCATTTTACTACATATGGACTATGCAGTAACTTTTAACTTCTTAGCAAGTGGCGGGTGTGATACTGTGAGAGTCCTCTTAAGGCAAGTAGTTTTTGTAGGATCAATGAAATCGCTGCCTCTAGAGCTGAAATTTTAGTGTACGGGAAAAATATCAAAAAAATGTCAAAAAAAGAAGGTTTTGAGGCAATAGTTTACAAATAGAAGTTAAATAGAAGTTGTGGACTTATTTTTTTAAAGTATAACTAATGATAAGCAACGGTGCTTCAAACCCAAAGAAAGAAATATATGATGTAAACTTAAAAGCATTGACTATGCAGGATTATGCCTATATGGCTAATGACTAGCAAAGGCTGTTTAGTTCACACATTTACGGAACCTGATTACTAAAAAAGACACTAATTATGAAACAATTTGCATTTATAGCCGCTGCTACTGTAGCTCTTGGAGTATCTTCTCCAACGCTTTCTGCGCAGGCATTTTCCAACCCTACTGGTTACGTGACTGAAACGCTTAAGGCTGGCCAGTTTAATTTAATTGGACTGACAGTTCATCAGCCAGTCGATGTCGCTGGAACATTTGATTCAGTTTCAGGAACAACTTTGACGATGGCTGGTGCTTTTGGAGAATTGGATAGTGAAGCGACGTATGTATTAGAGATTACTAGTGGTTTGGCAGAAGGGGCAATTCAAGAAATTACTGCATGGACTAATAGTACTATTACTTCGCCTGATGATTTATCATCTATATTGACTTCTTCGGATACATTTGTTCTTAGAAGAGCATCTACTTTAACTGATATCTTTGGAGCAAATAATGAAGTTGGTCTTCAAGAGGGATCATCTGTCACAACTTCCGATGTGATATATATCCCAAATAGTGCAGGGTCTTTTGATCAGTTTTTCTACTCAAGTGGTGGTTTTTTTGGAATTGGTTGGCGTCAAGATGGCCAAGGTGCAGTAGATATGTCAGATCAGACGTTATTTCAGACAGATGCATTTTATATCTTGAGAAGAGGAGCAGAAATGGATTTAGTAGTTAGCGGAGCGGTGAAAACCTCGTCAACTAATGTGGCTTTGGCTAATGAGTTTACTTATTTGAGTGGAGTGTATCCAGTTGGATCGACCCTTGGATCTAGTGGCTTAGAAAATAGTTTAGAGCAAGGCTCATCTGAAACAGTTGCTGACACCATATATATACCGAATGGGAATTCTTTTGATATATATTTCTATTCAGATGGAGGCTTTTTCGGCATTGGGTGGCGTTTAGCCGGAGGGGGTTCAGTAGATCAATCTGATGTAGAAATTCCAAGTGGGATTGTTATTCGAAGAGTTTCGGATGTTCCTTCGAGTGCGAACATTAATGTGCCTGCAGGCTGGAGTCTATAGATCAAAAATGAAAAAAAATATAATTATTGCAGCATTAGCTGTATCTTTGCAGACTGCATCTGCTGTTACGGTTTCATCGACTAATTTGGTTGACGCTACTGATGGGTCAACAAATCCAATTGTAGATAATACAGGAACGGCAATTGCTGTGGGGACAGGATTTATTGGGATTGGATTTTTCTCAACGATATCAGATGCAAGTTTATTAACTTCAACAGCTGCAGCATTAGATTCAGATTTTACCTTACTTGGGTCATCGGCTACTTTTGGTGGAGGTACAGGGTTGGATGGATTGTTTTCTACTGGTTCTCAAACTGGCTTAAGTGCGACTTTTGCGGGGCAAATTGCTTATACGGTAATCGGTAATAATAGCACGATTGGTTCATCTACTCAGTTTCTAATTTTTAGGCATACTGAGACGTTTGTTGCGGTACCTGGAACGACTCCTAATTTGGTAGTTTCTGATAGTGCTTTTGGGAATGGAGCTATTGCTGGAGGGGTTGGAGAGTTTGGGAGTTTTACTTTTGATACAGGACTTGGAGCTGGAGCTGTTGACTCATTTAGTTTAGTGAGTTTGTCTATGATTCCCGAACCTACTTCAGTAACTCTTATTGCATTAGGTAGCTTTGCATTTTTGCTTCGCCGCCGTCGGTAAATGAACGATTTTTAATAAAACATTTCACAAACCGAGGAGAGATTGCTTTCTCCTCGGTTTTTTTGTTTTTAGAGAAAGAGGGTAAAGAGTTCGTCATTATCTTTCTCTAAACGTAGGATGTGGAAACCTACGCTTGATCGTTGTTTCGAGACGAGGAAGACTAGGCTATGGATTGGCATTGGAGCTTGATGATTATAGCAGCGCTTTGTATAGGGTTTTCCAAAGCGGGGTTCTCAGGCGTATCTTTAATTTCTGTTTTCTTATTTGCAGATATGTACGGAGCAAAGGCTTCGTTGGGCATTATGTTGCCTCTTCTCATTGTGGCAGATTTGATTCTCTATCCCGCATTCAGGAAGCATGGATCATGGAATCAAGTGTGGCCTCTGTTATTACCCACAGGGCTGGGGATGTTAATTGCCGTATGGATTCTCGTGGAAGTTTCTGATGAGGTGATGCGTAAGCTAATCGGGATCGTGATTTTTATCATGGTGCTATTACAGCTTGCTCGTGCACGCTGGAAAGCGAAGATAGAAAAGGTGGCGGAATCTAACGTATTTGCTTACTTCTGTGCGTCCTCAGGCGGTGTAGCTACCGTCTTAGCCAATGCAGCTGGGCCGATTACGCAGTTATTTTTACTTTCCAGAAAGATGGAAAAAATGGAGTTGATTGGTGTGGGGGCTAGATTGTTTTTAGTCGTGAATCTCGTGAAGCTCCCTCTCAATGCGAAGTTAAATTTGATGAGTAAAGAAACGTTAATGATGGATGTCTTCTTGGTCCCTTTCGTCGCTATCGGGATTTTTGTGGGACGTAGTTTATTAAAGAAAGTCCCGCAATTATTGTTTGAGTGGATGGTTGTCTGTTTTGCGTTATTAGCAGGTATTCGGCTAACTTGGTTTTAGTTGTTTGCTGAAAGAAGCGGGCCTAGCTCTGAGGAAAGTTGCATTCTTATCCTATATTGCCTTAATCTATGAGTATGAAGGATGTGAATAGACGGGAGTGGATGAAAGGCGCAGGTATATTAGGTGCGGGATGTGTATTGACCCAATGTGCTGAGGTGGGGCTAGGCCCTGGATTGTCGCCTACGTTTTTGGTGCGTCCTGAGATTATGACACGTAGGCTGGGTTCTTTATTTCCAGTGACAAGGGACTACCAAGGGCTGGCTAAGTTACAGTTTTCTGATCCAGTTCTGGCTATGGTGCCAGAGTCTAATCAAGTAAGAGTCGGTTTAACGACGTTAGGAGGAGGTTTGGGACGTCAATTTGGTGGGGGGTGTCAGTTAGCTTGCGGCTTACGCTACGATCCGAAGAATAGAGGCGTTTACTTAGAAAATAGTGTGATTGAGCGCTTTGATATTGAAGGAGTTTCTCCGCAGTGGACACAGGGGTTCCGTCAGATTGCTAATGTGGTAGGGAATGAATACTTGGAACGTCATCCTGTTTATCAAGTAGCAGATACATTTGGTATTGGTTTTTTAAAGTCGATGCGGGTGGAGTCCGGAGGTGTGCGTTTAAGCTTCGGTGTTTAGTAGTAGCCCTGCTTTCTCTGCTATGATGTGACAATGTGTTATGGGAGAATAAAAAAAGCCCATTAGATTACCCTGATGGGTCTAATGAGCTGGTTTTAAGAAGTGAAAGTATGAGTTACTTAGAGAGGTAGTCTGAGACTCCTCTGTGGTCCGCTGTCATAGCATCAGAGCCTTTCTCCCAGTCCATTGGGCAGACTTCACCGTGCTGTTCAAAATGCTGAAGAGCATCAATAACGCGGAGGCACTCACGGATGGAGCGGCCAAGAGGCATGTCGTTGACGACTTGATGGCGTACATTTCCTGCTTTATCAATTAGGAAGAGGCCCCGGTATGAGACGAGTTCGCCTTCGATCTCTACATCACCTTCTTCATCCATAGTCACTTCGCCAGCGAGAACATCATAATCTTCTGCAATTGTTTTGTTGATGTCTGCGATGAGGGGGTAGTTCACTCCCTGAATGCCGCCTTTGTTCTTTGGTGTTTGGAGCCATGCCCAGTGAGAAAACTCAGAGTCTGTTGAGCAGCCAATGACTTGTACGTTACGAGACTCGAATTCTGCAATTTCTTCTTGGAAGCGATGCAGTTCAGTAGGGCAGACGAACGTGAAATCTTTTGGGTAGAAGAATAGAACGACGTATTTTTCCCCCTTGAATTGCTCGAGGTTGAAGTCTTCGATGATTGTTTCGCCTTTTACTGCTTTTGCTGAAAAGGCTGGGGCTGGTTTTCCGACTAGAACTGCCATTGAATTAAGTGTGGTTTAAGGGTGATTGAGTTTAAATATAGAGTGTGAGCTAGCTCATCTCTTTTCTAGGATTGGATGTAAACTGACGTAAGAATTTTGGCAAATTAAATTTAGGATAATGCCAAATAAAGCCTACTCTACAAATGACTTAGCAAATAACATAGTCCCCGGTATCCACGATAGGAGTGCGACGATTAGGCCTGGCCGGCCATAAAAACAGGCGGCGAAGCCAATGGTGAGAAGGATGATTCCGATTGTGCGCTTGGTCATGATATCTGAGAAGAAAACTCCTCATACCTTCACTTTGTTTAAGAGCCCGTCAAGGTAAAAGGTGATTTGCTCGAGCCCACTGCGGTACTTGGTTTTTTCAAGAATTCGGAGGCTTTCTCTGGCTTCTTTATTGAGGGCTTCTGCTGTGGCTAAGGAGTCTTCAATGGCCTGTACATAGAGATCTTCTCCCATGAGGCCTTTGAAATCGAGATTCTCCTGTTTCTCTATCCGTGCGTTGATGACGGATATTTGCTCACTGTTGGCTTGTTCTAGGAGTAGGAACATTGGGAGTGTGAGTTTTCCTTTTTCTAAGTCTGTCCCTAAGGTCTTGCCTACTGATGCTTCTGTGCCGACAAGGTCTAGGCAGTCATCATAGACTTGATAGGCACTGCCAAGCTTCATCCCATAGTTATGAAGCTTTTGTTCTACAGCAAGGTCTTTACCAGAGAGGGTGGCTGAAATCCCGGCTGCGGCGGCAAATAGAGCCCCAGTCTTTTTTTCAATAATAGTGAAGTAGTCGCTCTTGGTCAGTGTACTATCAAAGCGGCGTTGGGTTTGCATGACTTCGCCTTCACAAACATCGCGTGATGCCTGCCCTACTTTTCGGCAAATTTCGATGCTATCAAATTCTGTAGCGAGCATGAGAGCGTGAGAAAAGAGTGCATCACCTAATAGAACAGCTAGTCCGTTGCCCCATTTGGCATTTGCTGTGGGAAGTTTTCTCCGAGTACTAGCCCCATCAATAATATCATCATGGACCAGAGTTGCCATATGAATGAGTTCTAGGATGACTCCGATTTTGATGTGATCATTGGTCACTCCGCCACAGGCACCGCCTGTTAAGGCGGCTAGAGCTGGGCGTATACGCTTACCGCTGGTGTTACAGATATAGTCAATATAGGGCTCTACACTGGGGTCAAATGCACGGACTTGATCACGTATTTCAGCTTCTACCCTGTTAATTTCTGGGCGGACAAGCTCGAAGGGGATTCGCCCCTTGGATTCAGTGAATGATTTGAGTAATGCCATGCAATTTGAAGTTCTTCCCTACGAACTGAGCCTGTCATAGATAGAAACCTCATGCAAATGCAATCCTTACTTCTCTGATTTATTTTTCAGATATTTCTGAAAAATCAGGAATTACAACGTATTTTTTTCATCGTTTTATGATGAAAGAGAATTTCCCAATAGTAAATCCCGCCAAGCATCAGAACTTTTGAGTCCTCTGTTGTGGTAGAATACGACTGTGGCAATTCGTTGGAAAATGGGGTTGCGAATAGCGAGGTTCATCATCCAGTTTGGTAGTTGCAGGTGGTCCATCCCTCTACGCATCCAGAGTTTGTGAGAGAAGGTGGGCATACTTTGTTGGAGGTGTAGGTGGGCGGGTGTAGCTCCCTGTAGTTCTTGTTCGATCCTTGTGCCAGCTTTATGACCTAGTTCCAGAGCTGGTTGAATACCTCCAGCGGTGAGGGGGGAAACGCAGCCTGCGGCATCCCCTAGGAGGAGTGCTTTATTTCGGTGCCATTGAGGGACGATGCCGCCACAGGGGATGAGGCCGCCCCGCCGCTCTACGATTTTAGCGGAGGAGAAATCTGCTATACGGTGTAGTTTTTTAAGAAAAGCATTGAGGTTGGGTTGTTTGGGCTTTCGCACTGCTAGGCCAATCTGGGTGACACCTACTCCAGGTACCATCCAGCCGATATATCCTGGGGCTAATTCTTTATCGAGGAAAACGTGGAGGCTATTGAGGTCTATTCCTGTTACATTTGTTAACTCGACTTCTGCCCCGATGAGGAAATGAGAATTTCGGCTTAAATTGAGAAGTCTCGCAACATTGGATCGTGCCCCATCTGCTCCTACAAGGAAGCGGGATTGAATCTTGGCACTGGGTAGTTTCCATCCATTTGAAGTGGAGCGAATACTTGAGATATTACTAGTGAGCTTAATTTCAGCGCCAGCATTTTCAGCACGTTGGCCTAGCCACCGCATGTATTCTGGTGTGTTGACGGCCCAGAAGGCGTATTCTGGGGATTGTAACGAAATGGAGCGTAGATCTGGCCCATAGAGTTTCACCTTCTCAATTTTACGGGTCAACGAAGGTGGCTGAGCCATTAGTGTGGCGGCTTCGTTGACGAGAATACCTGTAGTCCGAATGTTTTCACCTAGATCAGTTTTTCTATCTAGTAAAACGACGTTTGATCCAGCTAAAGCCGCGGAACGGGCACACGCCAAGCCTGCGTAACCTCCACCAATAATTGACACATCACATTGTTGCATGCCTTATGAGTAACTAGGCATCTGGTTTTGTTCGAAAAAAAAGTGATTTTAATGGAAGGAGTCAGTGGGGGTGGAGGGGGGGTGATTTTGGCGTTTAAGTGGGTACGTTTGTCGATACTTGGCGTACGCCCTCATAGAGGACGATTCCTATTGCGGTGGCTAGATTCAAACTTCTTGTACTAGTTTCTAACATCGGAATTTTAAGAGATCGTTCTTTATGGGCTGCAATGAGCTCCTCGGGGAGACCTTTTGTTTCTCGCCCAAATAATAAATAATCGCCTGATTGAAATGAAGCTTCCCAATGTGCTTTTGTTGCCTTGGTGGTTAGCAGAAAGAGGCGGGAGGTTGTTTCTAAATGTTGTTCAAAATGATGCCAGTCATTCCAAATCTGGATGTCGACGTCTTGCCAGTAGTCTAGACCAGCTCGTTTTACGGCTTTGTCATCAATGTCAAACCCAAGAGGTTTAATGATGTGAAGTGTGGATCCTGTAGCTAAAGCAAGCCTACCGGCTGCGCCAGTGTTATGTGGTATTTCTGGCTGGAGTAAGACAATGTGAAACATGAGGTGAGGTGTTAATGGATTCCGATCAATTAGAAAAGGAAGGATCTGTCTTTTTCCTGCTATGTGATGAGAGGGGGAGGTAAAAAGGGCTGTTCTAGCGAGAGGGAGCCTTAGGGTGTGTTTTATGAAGTGTATTATGTGCCTTATGAAGCGTATTATCTATTTTTTTACTGTAGATTTATTTTTTTTAAATTTATTGAAAGATGATTATTTACGTCAACGTATTAGATTTTCAAATATGAACCGTAAGTGGTGAATGATCTGAACTATACGAACTATTTGTGTTATGACTAATTTAATGACAAAAGACCATTTTTTAAATCGAATCAAACCTGGGCAAATTTCGACAAATTTACTGGATATGCTTCCGGATACGATCATGTGTATTAAAAATTTGGAGAGTATTTATGTGCATGTAAATAATGCATTTGCTGCTACACTACAAAAGCCTATAGAAAATATTGTTGATCATACAGATGAGCAATTATTTGGAGCAGAGCTTGCAAAAGTATATGTTAAAGATGATAAGTTAGTTATGAGCTCTGGTAAGCAAATGTTGTCCAAGTCGGAGTTAGTGACCTATCGTCCCGGTGTAGTAAGATGGTATGTTACTTCTAAAATACCAATTTATGATAATGATGATATCATTGTTGGTGTCGCTGCATTATCTTATCCTTCAAAAATTCCTGGAGGAGAAGGGTTGGCAGGGCCGATGCAATCGGTTTCTAAAGCGGTGGAATATGTCTATGAAAATGTGGACACACCAGTCAGTGTCGATGAGCTAGCAGCTGTCTGTGGATTATCGATTAGTAGTTTGGAAAGGTATTTTAAGAAGCACTTTGATACTAGTCCGGGGCGCTTCATTACTCAGGTGAGAATGTCTAGAGCGTGTGAACTGTTAGCGGAACCTTCGTATAGTATTAATCATATTGCGGACTTGATGGGGTTTTCTGATGCTGTCGTATTTAGTCGCTCTTTTAAGAGGGAGATGCGTGTCTCTCCTCGAGTGTACCGTATTCAGCTTAAGAACTTAGTGTAAATTTCATATTTAGGAGGCTACTCTAGGTTTTGTTCTAGGGCGTTCTAGGTTTTGTTGTCGTTATTTGGTTCGTTACAAGAGACACTTCTGTTGTTGCCGAGCTAGGGTGAATGTTAAATTCAGTTTTGGGTAATGCTGATTACTTATTGCTGTTATGTCAAAAATGTATAGGTGTGTGGATATGATTCATTTGTTTGACTCTCTATTTATTGTGCTGGAGGAAGGTAGTATTAATAAAGCAGCTCTGCGCTTGCGAATGGGCCAGCCTACACTCAGCCGCCAGATGAAATCATTAGAAAATGAGATAGGAGGGCGGTTACTGGAGCGTGGTGCCAATGGAGTTCTCCCCACGGCACTATGTCATCGTGTTATAGAGAAGATGCGTCCTGTTTTAAATAGCTATAAAGAAGGGTTGTCCACTCTTAGGCATGAAGCAAAGGGGGCGAAGTCTGAAATTCGAGTAGGGTACTTGATTTCCTCAGCGCAGCCTGTGGTGATACCTACTTTACGGTTACTTCGTGAAACTCACCCTGAAGTTAAAGTGAAGTTATTTGATATGTCTCCTCGTGAGCAGATAGATGCCTTGAATCAAGGTGAATTGGACATAGCTCTTACTGGCCAAGAAGGTGAGATAGCGGCGCAAGAGTTTTATAGTAGGAAGTTAGGCTCTTATGGAGTTTGTGCTGCGCTTTCGACATCGGATGCTCTGTCGGAGCGTGAGAGTATCGAGATGAAAGAGCTAGCGATGCATAGTTTTATAGGAGCTGATGAAGAGCAGGTGCCTGGTAGGAATGAGTGGATGAGCTCTCTTGCTAAGCTAGGGGGCTTTCAGCCGAAATTCTTAACAGTAACAGATGGGATTACTCACGTATTATCATTAGTGGACGCGGAATCTGCTGTGACGATGTTGCCTGACTACTTTGTGACTGAGTTTCAGCACCCTGGGGTTTGTTTTGTGCCTATTTCTGATTCAAAGGCTGCTTGGGACTTTATTATTTTATGGCAAAGGGGGAAGGTCGTGCCGGCAATGAACGCATTTATAAATGCTCTCGCTGAAACTGTAGAGGGGAAGCTAACGAATGACTAGGACGTTTGTAATCTGCTGTGCTAGTTTGTGATCTCCCCAGCTCCAGATGATTGTATTATCCGGAGAGAATTCAAATAAATGCTCAGATGT
Organism: uncultured Verrucomicrobiales bacterium; assembly: GCA_964561965.1. Classification (GTDB taxonomy): domain Bacteria; phylum Verrucomicrobiota; class Verrucomicrobiia; order Verrucomicrobiales; family Akkermansiaceae; genus Rubritalea. Next base: position 51,426 of record CAZLQY010000004.1, on the reverse strand, counting down.
TCCGTGTTTGTTGTGCCCTAGCCAGTTGGTCATGATAATGTGTTGATTGGCTAGAAGGGTCCATCCAGAACAAAAATCGAGCTTGGCCTCAGGATGTTCTTCTTTTCCTCCTGCGAAGTGGACGATATTGCTCGTTTGCGGATTGACTTCAACTACCTTGCAGGTGTCGCCTGTGCTGCTGAGGTAATTACCATTTGGGAGTTGTTCTACTTTGTAGCTTTTTCCTGGGATGGGGATTTCTTTGATAATGGAGCCCTCTGTATCGACGATTAAAATGGCTTTGGGTGATTTTGCTCCAATGGTCCATTGTCCTTGATTGTTAAGGCGTAGTAATCTGAGGTCTAATCCTTTTTTCTGGATGTTTGTCGTGCTGACTTTTTCTCCTTGGGGGTTCACTATGTGGATAGTTCCCCGCCTTGAGAGCAGCGCTGTATTTCCGTTGGGAAGTCTGAGAGCAGATTGGATGTCTTTATATCCACTCACCTTCCAGGAACGTTCTTTCCCAGAGGTCAAATTGTATTCCGTAGCACCTGTACGGTGGCTAATTAAAAGACTGTTCTCATCAACTAGCTGGATATCTCTGGCTCCTTTTGGAAGTTTTGTTGACCAAGATTCGCCTTCTTTAAACTGATTGATGTGGATGAGAATATTATTTCCGTTATCAATACAAACGAATTGATGGAGTAGCTCGCTATGCTTTGGACTGGCTAATGTTGTGCTTACCGATAGGGCATAGAAGATACTTAGTGAGGAACTTTTTAAAACGGTCATGGACGATAGAATGAAAGAGGTGTGCTGGAAGTACTATCTAAAATTAAGAAAATCATCGATATCGTTGGAGCGCGGGATTTAAGTTGGAAGTTATCCCGTAGAGGTACGTTTTGGCCGATTGTATTTTAATTTATTCTACAGGAGGGAGTAGCTCTAGAGCCTTTTCTACAATGCCAGAAACTTCCCAAAGCCTTCCCGCTCCTTTATATCCACAAGCGAGCATGCCATCTTGCTCTGGCCCTATGAAATGAATGCCATCGTTTTGTAAGACAGCGAAGTTGCGCTGTGTGGCTGGGTGTTCCCACATTTTTCCGTTCATGGCGGGCGCGATAAGTACGGGTGCTTTTGTGGCTAAATAGACAGAGGAAAGGGAGTCTGGTGCGAGCCCATTTGCAAAGTTCGCTATGACATTGGCTGAAGCTGGTGCGATGAGTAGAAGGTCAGCACTATCTGCTAAATGGATGTGGCCAGGCTGCCAAGATTGTTTCTCGTCTTCTAAAGAGATGAGTACAGGGTTTTTTGATAGGACTTGTAATGTGAGAGGTGTGATGAATTCTGTGGCAGACTTTGTCATGACGACGTGGACTTGATGCCCATGTTTGACGAGTTGAGAGCAGAGATCTGCTGCTTTATAGGACGCGATAGAGCCTGTGATTCCGAGGACGATAGTTGCCATGGAGAAGATTCTGGCTGGGGAGTTGGGAATGATCAAGGGACAACTGGTGTGGAAAGTTGGAAATGTCTTTGAATCTCCGCTTTGTCGTTGAGTCTGTGAAGGGATTACGTTGATACTATTTGGTATGAACTCGGTAGATACGATTGTCTGGTTTCGTGAGGATTTAAGATTGGAAGATAATCTGGCGATATCGAGCAGTGAGGGCTCGTGCCTAGCTCTCTATTTATGGGCGCCGCAGGAAGAAGAAGGGTGGGAATATGGAGGTGCCAGCCGATGTTGGCTGCATGCTGCACTAGAAGATTTAGAAAGGCAGTTGAGAGAGCGTGGAGGGCAGCTGGTGATAGTAGATGCCTCGGAAAGTTCTAGTTTATATGAGTTACAGCGTTTTGTGAAACTTTACTCAGTGCGGAGGGTTGTTTGGAATCGGCGTTATGAACCAGCTGCGGTGAAGAGGGATACGGATATGAAACGTATTTTAAGAGCAGAAGGTGTGGAAGTGCAGAGTTATAATGGGCGATTATTGCATGAGCCTACGAAGGTGGTGAATCAATCTGGTCGACCTTTCCAGGTATTCACCCCTTTTTGGAAGCACTGTCTTCAAAAAACAGTCGAGCAACCAGTGGTGGAGAATGCGGAATGCAGGCAATGGCTACGAAGTGATCAAGGTATAGAGCTTGGGCGTTTAGATCTGTTACCAACATCTTCTTGGGGTATGGCGATGATGCAGAGCTGGGTGCCCACTAGGGTAGCCGCTCTGAAACGTTTAGAAAAGATGGTGCAGGGAGGAGCAACGAAATATGAAGAATTGAGGGATCGACCTGATTATGATGGGACTAGTAGGCTCTCACCGTATTTACGGTTTGGACAGATTGGCCCCAGAGAACTATATCACGCCTTAACTAATGGTAACGAGAGAGCTCATTCTGCGTATCTTCGGCAGTTGTACTGGAGAGATTTTGCTCATCACTTACTGTATCATTTCCCCAATACCGTTACTCAGCCTTTAAAACCCCAATACGCACTATTTCCATGGGAAGAACATGAAGAAATAAAGGAACGCTGGAGGAAGGGGCGGACTGGCTACCCTATTGTGGATGCAGGTCTTCGGCAGCTTTGGCAAACGGGGTGGATGCATAACCGTGTGCGTATGATTGTGGGCTCATTATTAGTAAAGCATTGTTTGCAGGATTGGATGACTGGTGCTCGGTGGTTTTGGGACACGTTAGTGGATGCGGATCTCGCTAATAATACGTTAGGTTGGCAATGGATCGCTGGCTGTGGAGCAGATGCATCCCCGTATTTCCGAGTGTTTAATCCGATGATACAGGGTAAGAAGTTTGACCCTAGGGGGGATTATGTAAGGCAGTATTTGCCAGAATTAGCAGAGTTGCCGATTGAGTTTATCCATTGCCCGTGGGAAGCCAGTGATATGGAATTGGCAGCGGCCAATGTGCGTTTAGGAGACACATACCCTAAGCCGGTGATAGAGCATGGAAGAGGTAGAGAGAAGGCTCTCAACGCCTATCAACAGTTTAAAGATAAAGTAGCAGAAGAGAGCGCAGGGATGAAAAGGAGGTGATAGACATCATCCTGAAAGATAAATGCCCGAAGTGTATGACTCCTCTCGTCTAGGATGGATGAGAGGGGGGCGCCATCTCAGGCGCTTACTCTTTTGGTTCTTCTGAATGTTCTTCGTTGAGAGGCGCTTTCTTTTTGAGCTGGGGGAAGAGGACGACGTCTCGGATAGTGGGAGCACCTGTGAGCATCATAATGAGGCGGTCAATACCGATGCCGATGCCTCCTGCTGGGGGCATGCCACTTTCCATCGTTTCTACGAAGTCGTAATCAATGTTTTGCGTTTCTCCCCCTGCTTGGTCTTCGAAGCGTTGGCGTTGCTGAATAGGGTCATTCAACTCAGAGTAGCCAGGAGATATTTCTTGGCCATTAATGATGAGCTCGTAGACATCGATTACTTCTGGATTTTCAGAGTTAAGTTTAGCGAGGGGTACGAGGTCTTTTGAAACGTGAGTGACGAAGCAGGGATCAAAGCTGTGCTCTTCTACGAGTTTTTCGAAGACTTGTTGCGTGACTTCGTAGTCCTCCATGTTGTCAGAAATTTCTACTCCTAGGGTCGAGCATTTCTCACGGCGTTGTTCGTTATTCAGTTCAAACCAATCGTTTCCAGCGACTTCCTTGATGAGCTCTTGATAAGGAGCGCGTTTCCATGGGCGTTGAAGATTGATGGTGCGGACGAGATTACCCTCTTCGTCTTTGTGCTCGATCTGGAGGCCACCACAGAATTTTTCTGCGAGGTGACAAGTCATTTCCTCAACGAGATCCGCCATTTCCTCAAAGTCTGAGAATGCCCAGTAGGCTTCGAGCATGGTGAATTCAGGGTTGTGCCGGCGTGAAATTCCTTCGTTACGGAAGTTTCGGTTGAGTTCAAAAATTTTGGTGAACCCACCACAAAGAAGACGCTTGAGATAGAGCTCAGGGGCGATTCTCATGGTGAGAGGCATGTTGAGAGCATTGTGGTGCGTCTCAAAAGGGCGTGCGGCCGCTCCGCCTGCCACATCATGTAACATAGGAGTTTCTACCTCAAGGAATCCACGATTGGTGAGGAAGTGGCGGATCTCTGCAATCATTTGGGAGCGTTTGACGAAGAGGTCTGCGCTTTGTTGATTCGACATGAGGTCAAGGTGGCGCTTACGGTATTTGAGCTCGCGGTCAGTCACTCCTTTCCACTTATCAGGCATTGGGCGTAGAGCCTTGGATAGCATGGATAACTGCTCTACTTTAACAGAGGGCTCTCCTTTACCTGTTGTGAATGTCTCGCCTTTTATGCCAACCCAGTCTCCGAGGTCTGAAAGTTGGTAGACGTTCCAATCCAGATCAGAAACACCCTTTTTATTGATGTATCCTTGGATTCGGCCATGGACATCGCCAATCGTGAAAAAGACGCTTTTACCCATATCTCGTATGGCGAGGAGGCGGCCTGCGAGAGTGACGGGTTTATCGTTTTCGAAATGTTTGGCAAGTTCTCCTGGGGTGGTATTGGTTTCATAGCGTGCGCCAAAAGGATCGATGCCAAGCTCACGAAGTTTGGCGATTTTTTCTGTGCGGACGGCAATGAGGTCTTGCTCTGTAGATTGTGACTGAGTCTGGTCGCTCATAGTCGGCGGAGGTTAGGGCGGAGTGGGGAAGATTCAAGCGCAGAGTTAGGGCTTGGGTAAAAAGCTCTATTGCCAGTGGTAGCTATTCAAAGAACCCGCCTAGTTTTTGGTCCCACGCACGGCGATTCTTTTTCGTCATTCGGCCTTGATCTCCCTTTTTGCGTGTTAAACGGTTTTCTTTCTGTTCCTGATTACGCTCTAAGGCTTCCTTAAGAACGTCCTCTTTCGTGTGATCAATATAGGCCGCTTGAGCAATGGGCGCAGCGACACGTTTGTCGAGCGGCTCGACAACCTCGATTATTTTTTTATGGGAGCCATCGTGGGAAGGGACTTCAATGGTGTCTCCAGGTTTGATATTACTGGAAGGCTTGAGTGTCACGCCTGAGCGTTTAATTTTACCACCATGGCAGGCCGCTGCGGCAGAAGTGCGGGTTTTGTAGAAACGTGTGGCCCACAACCATTTATCGATACGTACACTCTGGGCCATAGTAGTGAGGGCAGGGCTATGAATTAGCGGCGTGTCAGTGCCGCTTTGGCCAGCTGTTGAGAGGTTTCAGAAATCATTTTCACAGCAGCTTCTGTAGGCTCTTGGTCTGCTGGTATAGACATAGCTTGTCGCAGAATAGCAGTGAGGCGGCGCATGGAGACGAATTCTTCCCGGCTAGCGACTCTGGGATCGAGAGAGCCTAAGGAAAATTCATAGTAGTCGGCGACATCTTCCCGGAAGAGTTGACCTGCTGTTTCTTCATTGAAGTCACCTTCTACAGCGAGTGCTGCCACTTCGAGAGCTCTTATCCAGCCTCCAAACGAGATGAGGTGTGCTAAGTCAGCATCGCGCAAGAGTACGAGCTCGACTTCCACGTCCTGTTGAGTAGCTGAAAGTTCCGCTTTGAGTTTTTCAATGTTTTTTTTCTTGGCATTATCGAGGAGAGAGGCGGCGTGGCGGTTCACACGTTCTCCTGCTCCGAGGGCCCGGCCGTAGCGATTGAGCTCTTTAGCCAAGGCAGGTATTTCATTCATATTACCGTTTTGCACCGCAAGAAAGCCTTCGGCGATAAGGTAGCCAATTTCTATGGCTAAGTTGGCACGGTCCAGAGGCATGCGCTCTGGAAGTTGATGTTTGATCTTATCGACTGGCAATGGTGCTAGTTGCTCTAAGTCATCAAAAATTCGTTGAATAGAAGGTGCTGTAAAGTCATTAATGCCAAGTTCTTCACGCAAGTGCGGATCCCCTAATAAGTCTTTTGGGATCTCTCCACGATTTTTTAATGCATCATCTTGAGCGAAGAGTGAGGCGGAAGTTAAAAGTGATAGAGAAAGCAAACGTAATGTCATAATAATAGAATAGTCCTTTAAAATGACGTGGAATTCAAATCAATTATGGAGTGCGCTGTGAATTAAGGAGATGAGATCAGAATCTAATTAGTGAGGAATTTTGAAATTAGGGCACTTCTCTAGAAAACTCTTTGGGTTTTGATAGATGACCTTATCGATGATTTCACGTGTGTGTTGGCGTTGTTTCATTTCCAAAGCGCATTTGATCACGGCGAGAGGATCTGAGACACCCCAATCACAGGCGGAATTCATCCAGATTGTCTCCATACCAAAGGTCTCAAGGATATCGATAGCGCGTGCAGCTGTGCATTTGGATTCTGGGTAAAGAGTCATACCTGCCCAAAACCCAGAGTCCAGCACCAGTCCTGCGGTATGCTCTTCAACATGGTCGATGACGACGCGGCTAGGGTCTACATCCGCATTTTTTAGAGCATCAAGAATCAGTAGAGTTCCCTTACGTTTATCCTCGAGGTGTGGGGTGTGGATAAGGATAGGAAGATCGTATTTTTTGGCGATATCGACGTGTTCTTCAAAAATAGCCAACTCACTTTTTGTGTTTTTATTAAGCCCTATTTCACCTATGCCCAGAACGTTGGGTTTATCTATGAAATCGGGGATGATTTGCATGACTTCACGGGCAAATCCAGCATCCTCGGCCTCTTTCGGGTTGATACAGAGCCAACAGTAATGCGGGATTCCAAACTTAGCTGCACGTGCTGGCTCATACTCAGTGAGTTGACGATAGTAATCGAAAAACCCCTGAACGGAGGCGCGATCATATCCGGCCCAAAATGCAGGTTCACAGAGGACTTCACAGCCCGCCATCGCGATTTTTTGGTAATCATCGGTGGTGCGGCTGACCATGTGGCCATGTGGCTCAATATATCGCATAAGAGAGAAAGAAGGTGGAAATGGAAGTTAGTACAAAAGAGTTATTTTACGCCGTCCGCTGGGGCCCCGTATGCAAACTGAATCGTGGCCTTCTCAGTAGGATCTTGGCTAAAATCGGAGAGAGCATTGAGTACAGCCTGTGCTCTAGTATCTCCATTGTTTGGCGCTAGCATAGCCTCTATCGCATTGTGTAATGCTGGCTCACGGAAATCAGATGCCCCTTCATGGCGGTCTAGACGGTCTAGATAAGCTGCAATGGTGATAAGCTGGCAGCGAGCGTCCATGTAATAGATGTCGAGAATATCTTTTTTGCTAGGCATAAGGCTTGGAGTGGCTAGGTAAGAGGTTCAGTGAAATGAATCGTCTTTAACGAAAGGGGGAGAGAGCAGTTAAGCTATACGGAGAGATTGGCCAAGGCTTTCATTACGGCTGAGGATAGCAGCTTGCCATCGGTGCGCCCTGCTGCCTTTTTCTGAGCTACTCCCATGACTTTACCCATATCCGCTTTGGAGCTAGCTCCTGTTTCCTTAATCGCATCAGTAACGATAGTGTCGACTTCTTCCGCGGAGAGAGCCTGAGGCAGGTAGCCCTCGAGTACTTTGATCTCGGCGGCTTCTTTTTCGGCTAATTCCACACGGCCTGCCTTCTGGAATTGCTCTTCAGAGTCTACGCGTTGTTTAATCTGCTTTCGGATGAGTTTCATCACGTCTTCATCCGTGAGAACGACGTCGACACCGGCCTTTTGCTCATTAAGAATGGCAGCTTTTAAGGCTCTTAGAGTAGCGAGTGCGATTTGATCTTTCGCGCGCATGGCGCTTTTCATATCATCGAGAAGCTGTGCTTGAATGCTCATGAGCCGAATATGCAACAGGCTCATAGGCGTAGCAAGAGAAAGCTGAGAGTGCCTATGACAATGAGGATGGGTGCTATGATTTGACGGAAGATGGGAGGAGTGAGTGGGGAGTGAGGGAAAGAGTCTGGTAGAGGCCTTTTTGTGATATCTAGGCTGTAGAGATATGTGCAAACGCATAGCCGCCAAATCAATAATTCTTGCGCATCTGTTTGACCACTGGTTCTAGCAATGCTAAAGGGTTTTATGAAGAAGCGTTGCGTTATTGTAATTTCATTACTGTCCGTACTAATTAGTTCTTGTACGAATACGTATACAGTGACGCCTCCGGAGTTAAGAAATATTTATAAGGACGCCGCTCTACAAAGTTATGAACATCGGAATCCTGTGATTGTCATTCCAGGTATCCTTGGTTCGAGTCTGTATGATCAGGAGTCTAAACGAGTCATCTGGGGGGTGTTTGATCGCCAGTATACAGGTCCGGACTCTCCAAAAACAGCAAGACAAATCGCGTTGCCGATGTCTCATGAGAAACCCTTATCTCAGCTTAAGGATCAAGTGGTTTCGACTGGGGCTCTCGATAGATTGAAACTTCGTTTGTTAGGAGTATCCATTGAGCCTAAAGCATATGCTCATATTTTAGCAACATTGGGAGCAGGAGGCTATCTTGATGAGGAATTGTCTTTGGCTGGTGCAATCGATTATGGAGATGATCATTTTACCTGTTTCCAGTTTCATTATGATTGGCGGCGCTCTTGTGCTGAAAATGCGGCTCTACTGGACGCATTTATTCAACGGAAAAAGAAACTCATAAGAGTGCAGCTTAAAGAACGGGATGGGGTCGATAAAAAGGAAATCAAGTTTGATATCGTAGCGCACTCAATGGGAGGTTTGATCGCGCGTTATTATCTGAGATATGGTAAACAACCGTTACCCCTTAAAGGGAGGTTACCTCACCTAGATTGGGCTGGGGCGAAGAACGTAGAAAATTGTATTTTAGTAGGAACTCCTAATAGTGGTTCTGTTGTTGCATTTGGGGATCTATTGACGGGGAAAGATTTTGCCCCTAAATGGCTTAAATATGTTCCTGCGACTAGTATTCCTAGTTATCCTGCTGATATTATGGGGACTTATCCGTCTATATATGAATTGATGCCAAGAACTCGGCACAATGCATTCGTTGATCGTGCTGGAGAAGAAGTGAATGTTTACGATCCAAAGCTCTGGAAAAAATATCAATGGGGATTGATGAATCCTGAGGGAAGTAAACTCCGTTCTTGGCTGCTGCCAGAGCTGTCTGATCAAGAACGCGAACAAACAGTCTACGATCATCTTACGAAATGTTTACAATCCGCAGAGCAATTACACAGAGCGTTAGACAAACGGGCCAAAAAGCCGAAATCTCTTTCAATGACTCTCATTGCAGGAGATGCAATTTATACGAAAGAGCGTATTAAAATTGATAGAAATGATGGTAGTTTGGAATTTAGTTACTATTCCGCAGGTGATGGGACTGTATTAAGAAGTAGTGTGTTAGCCGATCAAAGAGCGGGCTCCGAATATCGACCCAAATTGGACTCTCCTATCGACGCTGATAACATCCTATTCCTTCCTCAGGATCATATCAATTTAACAAAGGACACCACATTTGCTGATAATCTACTACACACTTTGCTCGAAAAGTAAGGAGTGTTGTCATCCTCGTTGCCATGATTTCATCCCCTTTGGAACGATTTGAAGGCGGGTGCGTGGATTGTTATGAGGGGAGTGATCGTGATGAAGAGATGACGATAAACTTAGTATGAAATGGTGAAGTTTTCTCATATGCAAGAGAGCGAAAACAACGTACAACTGAAATATCACGAAATTCGAATTGATTGAACGACTGTCGTGTTCAACTGACTGTGCTGACTCTACCAAAAGAGAAGGCACAAAAGCTCATGAATAAATTTTTCCATATTACGTCCAATGTTCTGAGAGGAGCACAGAATGCCGATTCCCAAGAGGGAGGAGGAGGAGCTTCTCCAGAAATCGATGACTCGGTTTTGGTTCAAAAAGCGCAGGCTGGTGACTATTCTGCCTTTGATGAGTTAGTAACGCGGCATCGAGGAAAAATTTATGCTATGATTGTAAACATGATCAAAAACGATGCAGACGCCTGGGATCTGGCTCAAGACTCCTTTGTGAAAGCGTGGAAAGCATTGCCTAAGTTTGAAGCGAGGGCGAAGTTTTCGACGTGGATGTTTCGTATCGCTCATAATGTGGTTTATGATTGGATGAGGAAAAAAAAGATTCGTACTGAAGGAGAGCTCGATGATGAACTCCTCGAAGCATCTAGAATTGACCCTGGTGCGAGGACATCCCCTTCGATCACTCAACGCCCAGACCAAGCCATGGTATCGAGTGAATTAAGAGAAAAAATCAATGCCGCTATGTCGACGTTAAGTCTAGGTCACCGGGAAGTCGTACTCTTAAGAGAAGTACAGGGGCTGGAATATAAGGAAATTGCGGAAACTTTAGGGTGTTCAATAGGAACGGTGATGAGCCGCTTATTTTACGCGAGAAAAAAATTACAAACACTACTAAGCGATGAAGCCAGATAAAGAAACATTACAGCACTGGATGAGTGGAGAGCTCTCTGGAGAAAAACTGGAATCTGTGGAAACATGGGTGAGTCATCACCCTGAGGAATTAGAAAAGATGATGGACTGGGGGGGAACATCAGCCCTGATACAAAGTACAGTATCATCGAGCGAAGAGCCTCCTTATGCTGAATTCTTTAATCATAAGGTCCAGCAACAGATCGAAGCTGAATCTACTCCAGTAGCGTCTGGTGCCATTGAACAAACGTCGATATGGGCGCGCCTTCGTCATCTGTGGGCCCCATTAGGTGCTGCCGCCATGATCGCTTGTTTCTATGCAGGTACCCAAATGTCTCCCAGTAGAGGTGACTCTATTCCTGGTGCTGTCGCTTCCTCAGAAGCAAGTGTGGGTGAGATCTATGTCCCACAGGGAGGAGTCACCGCCTCAGTGTATGAAAATGAGCAGTCTGGAATCATTATGTTAAACGGTCTGAAGGCTATACCTGATACCCTAGATATTGTCGCAGCATCTCCATCTGGGAAATCTTATCCTGATGGATCTGCAAAAGTAATGGTAAGGCATACGCCATCTAATTATTTCTAAAAAAGCAAAACGATGCGAAGAAAACTTCTAATTTTACTCCTGCTCTGCGTGAGCTCTATGGTGGCTATAGCACAGGATACAGGGAAGGATAAGGTCGGGGAATTAGTAGCGACGTTGTATTTTGCCACGAATGGTGATGGCTCTACTGTTGGCGTGAAAGCAAAACCTGTCACTCCAGAGTTAGAGAGCGCTTTACGTGCAGAAGAATCTCTAAACTATTCAACCTACAAAGTGTTAGGATGGGACCAACAGCCTGTATTTAGGAGTTATGAAAATTGGGCTAGTCCTCTACGCCCTTCAGAAGAAATTCTTTTGAGGTTTGAATCCCAAGGGAAATCAGTGGCAGAAAGCATGCGGATGGATTTAGAGTTTTGGCTAAGTCGTAAAAAGATGATGAAAGCAGACCGCGTTTTAAAAGTGGGAAAACCATTGTTTATTGGTGGGCCAGATTGGCGAGGTGGCAGGCTTATTTTAGGGGTTAAACTCCTCCGTTTGAATTAGTATGCGTGGATTGATTGCCTTTGTCTTATTGGTTTCAGCTCTTTATGGGCAGGAGTTAACATTTGAAGAGGTAAAGCAGGCCGTCACTGTGAAGGCAGACGAGACGAGGCTAATTGTCTATTTTAAGTTCTCGAATGATTCAGAAGAAATTGCTGAAATTATCAATTATGATGCAAAGTGTCCCTGCCTAGCTGTACAGATAGAAGGAGGCAAACTGCGTTACGCTCCCGGTGAAAAAGGGGTTATGCGAGGGGTTTTCGAATTGCAGAATTTTACTGGTGTCGTAGCGAAAAATATCCAGATATGGATGAAAGGAGATGCGGAAAGCTTGCCTTCAGTTAAGCTGTCCGTAGCTGTCACAATTCCTGAAAAATTACACTTAGAACCAGCGAGTCTGAGCTGGCAGTTAGGAGAAGAAACGATAGAAAAATCAATAATGATTAAGGTTTCTGGTGATGAGCCGATGGAAGTATTAGGTGTTGTTGGGGGAGAGGGAAAATTTTCTCACACCTTACATGAAGTCGAAAAATCTAAGTTGTATCGATTAGACATTAAACCTATTTCAACAGACACCATTGGGATGGTTAGATTGCGAGTAAAAACATCTTCTACTAATTTCCGATTCGCGAAGCGCAGTGTCTTCGTCATGGTCAGAAAATAAGGGAGAAGATGGAAGAGCGGGAGGAGATGTTTTTTGATGAATCGAATACAATGGTAAATACTCTCTGAGTGAATCTGTTAGTGAGTAAGTCATAAGAGTCTTGTCGGTTGCTATATGTTCATTCTCTTTAAGGAGAACGTTTTCTCCGAAGTAGGTAGGGGATTAGTAACGTCGTTAAGAGAAGCGTAACGTCGTTAAGAGAAGCGCAGATGGTTCCGGAACAGGATTGAAGCCAGCATCAAATGTGACGATGAAACTGGTGCCTGGAGTAAAGTTGCCTCCATCATCTGTTCTTACTGTAAGAGTGAAGCCCTTATGGGTAGGATCACTGGATCCTTCTACCAGTGTATGGACACCTGTGTAACGTTGGAACCCTGGCGCGGAATCATCTTCTGGATCTAATAAAAAATCACCACCACCAAGCCAGGCGCTATCGTTTCGAGCAAACGTGAGGCGGGGGTTATCTGGGGTGACAATAAGATCTTTAAAGCTGAGGTCTCCACGGATATCATCTCCACCGGCCCAAGATAAATAAGCCAGAGCTTCACGTTGAGCAGGGCTGCCTGCTGGATTAAGTGCAAACCCAAAGTGATCAAAATTGACATCAAAAGTAATGGCGCTCACTGTGGTGACTCCTGTTGGAACGGTAATAAAGAATCTAGCAGCAGTACCTCCAGCATTAATGTTGAGGTCGATATTTCCCCCTGCGGAAGATAAGTTTAATTCAAACCCGTCGCCTATCGCGGGCCCTGAAGTATCGGAGACATCTAGAAAGAAACTGTTGATGTCTAAGAATGACCCACCGCTGATATTGTCATCAGCAGCGTCCCATGTTGTGGCTGCATGGATATGAAACGAGGAAGCTAGAAGTACTAATAAAGTATGCTTATTGGGGGGCATTGTAAATAGGGGTAGAGATTATTTTAGAATAATAGAGGAAAGTAGACTTTGTGTCAATAAGAGTCGGAGAGTATTTCTGTGGGAAGAGATGTGGGTGTTGTTATAGGGTACGAAAAGACGCATTGTTTTCTTTCGATAGAAGGGTTGAATATAACGTCATGGTATATAATTTGTTAGAATTCTGTCTATTTTTTCGAATGTGGAATATTTAGAAATAACCGTTTATTTTGTTAGGGTGAGAGGTCTATTTTATGTTTCTAACAGGATTATCGTTTGTTGGATATTGGTTTGTTTGTTTTTCTAACATATAAGGATAGTAGGTGAGCCGCCTTGCTTAGAGTGCCGCTGTATTGGGGTTGGATCTGATAGATCAAGTTTGTTGCTTGAGCTTTAGAGACGAGAGGGGGAAGTAAAATGATTGATGTTTCCATCAATGCTGCAGACAGCAACGTGCCTAAAATCGTATTTTATGGAACGTTTAATCTATCTGTTGTTAGGCGTTGTTTTGCCTGTAAAGGAGAGGGTCGATTAACAGAGCATTCGTTGGCTTTGTTCTGAGTCTGTACAGATGGCCAGTTTCCTCCAGACCATCATCCATTCCCTTCCTTCTCTACCTGGGTAACATTGTTGTGGTGGGCCCTCCCATTCCAGAGAGAATAGTTCCCCAAAGAGTTCTTTGAGTTCAGCTCTATCACTAGAAAAAGGGGGCCCCTCTTCTGGTGGTTGACCTGTATCGAGAAAGAAGATGCCGATGAGTTTTCCATTCGCTTCTAATAGATTCCAGGCAGACTGCACATAGTCCTCTCGGAGATCTGGTTCGATAGCACAGAAGCAGGTGTGCTCCCAGATGGTTTTGTAGAGCTTTGCCTTTGGTAAATTGGGGTCAAAAAAGTTCCCGAGGAGCCACTGTATATTATGATGGTTGCTCTCAGATCTTTGGGCGAGGGCTAAGGCCTCTGGGGCGATATCTAGACCTGTGACTTGGCAGCCGTGTGCAGCGAGTACTTTGACATCGTGGCCGGCACCACAACCAGGAACAAGGACTGCTTTGTCTTTGGGGAATAAAGCACCTCTTTGGGAAAGTATATCGAGTAGAGGGGGGGCTGGTGCATTTTTATCCCACGGTGTGTCCCCTTGAAGGTAGCGTAGATTCCAGTCCATGATATTTCGGGTCTGTTGACTATTTGGCGACGGCGCAGCCTAGAATGGATTCGTAGAGTTTAATATATTCTCCAGCACAGGCCTCGTGGTTAAATTGGTCAATGGCCTCTGTCATGATTCGGTGGAGAATGAGGAAGCGTTGCTCGGCAGGATATTTGTAGAAACGAACAGCTTCATCGATGACCCATTCGAGGCCTTCTGGGCTATAGTGTTGGAAGCGGAACCCGTTTCCTAGTGAACCGTCGTGGTGGAGGTGATTCACTGTGTCATGAATGCCGCCTGTGTCGTGAACGAGAGGTAAGGTGCCATATTTGGGGCTAACCATCTGAGGGAGACCACAAGGTTCAAATTTAGAGGGCATGAGCATGAAGTCTGAGGCTGCATAGCCAAGGCGAGACATGCCTTCTGAGAAGTCTAAGACGCTGGCGCGGTTACCAATGTTGTGGTGTGCCACAATGTCATGGAAATGTTTTTGAAATCCTCCATTAGCGACGATGGCTATCTGTAGGCCGATATCGCTATGTTTTTCAATGATTCGGTACATAATGTCGGCTAACAGCTGACATCCTTTTTGTACGGGGTCTAAGCGGGAGGGCCAAAAAAGGAGAGGGGCGTTTGGATTGATTTCGAGCCCTGCCAGTTCCTGAAAGCGTGTTTTGTTCAGGCGCTTACCCTCTTCATGAGTCTCTGCTGAATAGTTATGGGCAATATAAGGGTCTGTTTGTGGATTGTAACTGACATCAGGAGCGTTAAGGATACCAGAGGCACATCCAGCATGAAGCTTTGAGGAAAGTTCGCCACGGATGGAGTCAGGAACAAATTCATGGCGCCCTTCGACGACTTCGTAAAGGAATGTCGGGCTAACAGAGTTGACGTGGTCTGCCGCAAACATGCCACTGACTAAGAGGTTGACGTGGTTGGAACCCCGTGCGTGCTCGTAGTTGTCTGGCTGTTCTTCAAAGAAAAGGTTCTGCCAGAAATCTCCGGCATCAATACCTCTGTCCTCGATCATAGAGAGGGGGAGGCGTTCTGTGTGAATATTATGTATTGTAAAGAGGCTTTTCATATTCAGCCTGCGTGCGACGGCTGGGATAAGCCCAGTCATCCAGTCATTACAATGGATGAGGTCGGGTTTTACCCGAGGGATGACGTTGTTGATGACTTCTCGTTGGAAAGCCAAGCTTAGAAGGTGGTTTTCAGAGTTATCGTAAACTCGGTTTTTGTGATAAAAGATTCTATCTTGAGCAAGGTGGATACGCTGATTAGGCAGGGAAGATGTGAATGTACTGTACTCACCACTCTGAATAGGCTCCACACAGCGATTAAACATTTTTCTATAGTTGGGCAGGGTAACGTGGACATCAGCTCCTTTTTCGTAGAGGGCCTTGACTAAGGAAGCGGAAACATCTGCCATTCCGCCCGCTTTCGCACTCATTCTTTGAGCCATATTGCCCATTCCTTCGGGCAAATATGTTATCTCAGGAGTAACCATCAAGATTCGAGGTTTGCGTCGTTTGCCTGTCTCGGGGTCAATGATAGTTTTTGGCAGT
Source organism: uncultured Verrucomicrobiales bacterium (assembly GCA_964561965.1). GTDB lineage: Bacteria > Verrucomicrobiota > Verrucomicrobiia > Verrucomicrobiales > Akkermansiaceae > Rubritalea. The sequence continues at coordinate 35,771 of CAZLQY010000004.1, read as the reverse complement.
CTACTCATGATTAATCAAAGGTTCGAAAAGTGTTCTTCAAGTTAGGTTTAAGTTTAGGTGAGGAATAGCGCTAAAGTCCAGCATGGAGAATAAAAACTGTGTCTTACAAGGGGGTGGGTGTTTTTATTCATGATGATAAGTTAAAGTTGCTGGCGGATGGACCAGGCAAAAAGTTGCTTGGGGAATTGAGGCCAGAGCCAGCCAGTGTCTTCTTCTGGCACGGGTTCAGACAGTTGTAGATCTTGTTCAAATTGATTCCGAAGATCTCTAACTAGTGGTGGGCTTATGATATGGAGATTACTTTCTAGGTTAATGAAGAATGATCTGGGGTCGATGTTCCCTGAACCGACGATTGCTAGATGTTGATCGACTAACATGATTTTGGCGTGCATCATGCTCGGCTGATATTCATAAAGCTGGATGTTATTCTTCACCAAAGGCTTGCTTAATAACCGGCAGGCCGTTCGGCATAAGGGGAAGTCTATATTTTCTGAAGGAGTGAGTATTCTAACCTTTACCCCTCTGCTGGATGCCTCGAGTAATGCTGAGACAATTTCTGGAGTGGGTACAAAGTAAGATTGTTGCAGATCAATACTGGATTGGGCAGAATGTATGGCGAAGAGTATGGACGTACCTGTGGGGGAGGGTTTATGTTTGGAGGAGTCCATGACAGTTTGGACGTCGGCCGTGCCTGTAGAAAGCAGGGGAGGGAAGTAGGCAGGGCCTGAGAGGCTCTCACCAGTCTGTTGTTTCCAATGTTGAACGAAAGCGATCTGCCAATATAGCACACAAGGGCCCTGAAGTAAAAATTGAGAATCACGCCATTGGTTTGGGCTGCGGCCATTTCCAATCCAAGATTGAGCAAAACCCGCCCCACCAGTATAGAGAATACTTCCATCGACGATGAGTATTTTTCGATGATCTCTATGATTCACTTTTAGTGGAGAGGTCTTAAGAACCGGACGATAGAGTGTGACCTGAGCCGCGGAATTTTTAAGTATCGTGAGACATGGGCCTGCGTCTTTTGAGCCTATGGCGTCGATGATGATATGAACTGGTATTCCAGAGTCGGCTTTTTGGGCTAGAGCTTTGGCGAATTCATAACTAACAGGCCCACTGACGAAAGCAAATGTTTCAAAAGTGATGGATTGTTTAGCATTTTGAATGCTGGTGAGCATTCGAGGGTAGAAATTTTCACCATTGTGTAGAGGAGTGACTTCGTTACCACTAGTCCACGGTGAGTGAGTTAATGTTTCGAATGCTGTGGTGAGTTTCTGTGGATGATCCGCTGCATGCTTTATTGCTTCAGGGATAATCAGTTGATGGGAGCAGCTACAAGTATAGAAGAAGGCTAGTAGTAGGGTAAGCCTCTTTATGTAGCTCAAAGTAAGGTGCATTAGTGGGGGGGGCTTTGATGAGATGGTTCTGTGATCGGCGGTGGAGCAAGGGCGCCGGTGGATTGATCATTCTCTAATGTGAGGATTACTTCGTTGAGGAAGCTGGCCATTTCATCTGCATCTTGGAAGCGTAGATTCTGGTCTGGCTGTAGGGCCTTACTAAGAATGTAAACTAACCGTTGATCGCACCAGTATAGTGTATCAAACCTTAAATTATAGGGGTCAGGAGTGAGGCCTGTTAGCATATTATACATCATGCAGCCTACGGCATAGAGATCTGAACGGTGATCTACGGCTGTGGGATTACAGGTGACTTCAGGGGCTACAAATCCAGGGCTACCCCAGATCATTTTGTCTTGGTCAGGATTGTGCGTATCACGAGCTAGCCCAAAATCAGCAATTTTTGGATGACAGTTTTCATCGAGTAAGATGTTTTCTGGTTTAATATCTCGGTGTAGGATGTTCGCATTATGGGCATGAGATAGCCCTTCACAAACTCGCATGGTGATCTCGGCCGTTTGTAGGGGCTCAACAGGTTGCCCTGCTATGGCGTCGTGCAAACATGTGCCATTGACAAATTCCATGACGATGAAGGGCATGCCCATGGCTTCCCCAGAATCATAAACTTTCAATAAGTAAGGGTGTTCTAGGACGGCCATGGATTGAGCCTCAGATTGGAATAGGCGCAAAAACTCAGTATTAGTTACCGTGCTAGCATGTAGAATCTTGATGGCGACTGTTCGCCCAAATGAGGGTTGGTAGGCTTTGTAGACTGCACCCATTCCACCCATGCCCAAGAGCCCCGTGAGTTGATACTCAGGAAAGTACGGAGCTAGATCCGCCATAGATGGATTTGTAAGATGCGTATGCATGGAGTGCTGCAGAAGTATTACGAAGTTGTCATTAAATTGAACGGGTTAAGCTAGGCCTGACAAGGATGAATCTGGTTGAAAAGGTAGCGGTGAGGCTGATGGTCTGTTTATTGAAGTGAATACTGGAGTTTTTAGTGCTTGATCATGAATTGCTGAAGCATAGTAGGGTTCATGCGGTGGGGGCGCATTTGGCGTTCCAGTTTCACCGCTTCGTTTTGAGACATGGGTAAGCTCTCCCATTCTAGGCTCCATGGGCGGAATAGCTTTGTTGGCTTTACCTGACCAGAATTATGGGCATTCACCTCTTTTTCGACATCAGTTGCTAGGCCAATGAAACGGCGATTTATTTTATTGACGAGAATGTAGACGAAATATTGGCGTTTTTGCATGATATGAGTGGAGTAAACCTTTTAGTCAAGAGGGGCATAGGTGACAAACCGTCCTTCGTCAACGTGTTCTATGTGTAGACAGTGAGTGCCTGGTGGCATTAACTCTGGGAAACGGTCCGCCCATTCTATAACCAAAACCTCGCCTCTATCGAGATATTCTTCCCAACCAATCGCAAGAAGGTCTTGGTAGTTCTCTAGTCGATAGAGATCAAAGTGTACGATAGGGGGCTGAGCGTCCCTGTATTCTTGTGCTAGTGTGAAGGTGGGGCTAGTTACTGGGCCTTTGTGACCTAGTGCATGGGCTATTCCTTTTGTTATTTGAGTCTTACCTGTACCTAAATCTCCTATGAGAGCGATGACATCACAGGGCTTGAGATGCGTCGCCAGTTGATTTCCGAGTTGTTGCATGGCTTCGGGTGTCTTAACGAGCCGTGGGAAAAGTTCCTGCATAGATCAATAAATTGTAAATTTTTGGAGAGAGTTCAAAAAAAATCCTTGTTAATCTTAAAATAGTGTGGTGAATTCCGCATCCCGTCCGCTGGAACATCGTCTAGTGAACGTGAATTTTTATTCTCAACCTGTCACCTACCATGGCATACGCAGTTTTCAAAACAGGCGGTAAACAATACCGCGTTCAACAAGGCGACGTTATCGACGTCGAGAAGCTAGACCTTGAGTCAGGCGCTGAGGCGTCTTTTGAAGAGGTTTTACTCGTTAATGATGGCAGCACTACTAAGGTAGGTGCACCTGTCGTTGAAGGTGCTACAGTAACAGCAAAAGTTGTTGAGCAGTTTCGTGGTAAGAAAGTGATCGCTTTTAAATTTAAGCGTCGCCAAGGTTACCATAAAACAAAGGGCTCACGCCGGCACATGACGAAGCTTGAGATTACAAGTATTACTTAATTTTTAATTGATTTAGAACAATGGCTCATAAAAAAGGACAAGGATCTGTCAAGAACGGTCGCGATTCTCGCAGCAAGCGTCTTGGTGTTAAAAAATTTGGAGGAGAAGTAGTGATTCCAGGTAACATCATCATTCGCCAGCGTGGCACAAAGTGGCACCCTGGTAAGAACGTAGGCATTGGTAAGGACCACACAATTTTCTCTCTCGTTGAAGGTAATGTTTACTTCGATAAGAGTGGCCGCCGTGTCAATGTAGCTCTCGAAGCTTAATTCTACTAAGAATTTCAAAATTTTCTATATCTGCTAGGGTTTACCTGAGCAGATTTTTTTTATTGGTATAAAGAGGTCTATTTTGGTGTGGTCTATTTCTTGGTAGTCATTCCTATAAAGTTGCTCATTTGCCAGAAATGCGTATTTAGAATAGGAGCGATTGTATCGGTTGTTTGCTGCCGCCTCTCCGCATGAAATATATTGTTTTTATAGACAAGATGTTATGAATATTAAAAAGATTCACCCAGAACTACGTAAGGCCATTGGGCGTATGCCTTCCATGCCGATTCATCATCGGCTAGGTTTATCGGTTATTAGATGGATGTCTAAACTGATGCTTAAGAGTAGGCCCGTGTCAGGAGTGACTGTAGAGGAGAGAAAGCTTGGAAGTGCTATCGTTCGTATTTATCGACCTGAGAAGCATTTGTCTGGAGCAGGGTTATTATGGATTCATGGAGGTGGATTGATTATGGGGTTTGCCGCGATGAATGATAACGAGTGTTTCTCATATGCAAAAAAGTTGAATCTGGTTGTCGTTTCTGTGGAATACCGTTTGGCACCAGAGCATCAATTTCCAGCTGCAATTGATGATTGCTTTGAGGCATGGAAGTGGTTCCAAGCAGCAGCGGGTGAATTGGGGGTTGATCCTTCAAGAATAGCTGTTGCTGGGCAGAGTGCTGGTGGAGGGCTGTCTGCGAGCCTTGCGCAACGGATTTACGATGAAGGCGGAGTTCAACCCGCCTCTCAGGTTTTAATTTATCCTATGCTTGATGACCGGACGGCCGCGCGTGAAGAACTCGACTTAGTGAAGCACAGGATGTGGAATAATAAGAATAATCGAGGAGGCTGGACGTGGTACTTAGGGGGGCCTCCCGGAAAGCCGGATACGCCTCCATATGCTGTTCCTGCTAGGAGAGAAGACTTATCTGGCCTTCCTCCTACGTGGATAGGAGTGGGGGATGTGGATCTTTTTTATGAAGAAAGTTGCCAGTATGCGCAGCGATTGACAGATGCAGGGGTGGAGTGTCAGCTCTATACTGTCTCCATGGCGCCCCATGGCTTCGAGATCCTAGTGCCAGAATCATCAGTGGCAAAGACATTCAATAGTGAGATATATCAGTTTCTGAGGGAGTCTTTGGCTTGATAGGGGTTAGGTAATGTGAGATAGGGCATTCTGGAGAGGAGGTATCTTTTCAGAGAGGGAGTCTATTCTTTGGCCGATTGCTATAAAAAGTGATAAAAAAACCGCTGTAGCTAGAGCTAACAGCGGTTTGTGAATCGTAAGAGAATCTGGTTCGATTACTTCGCTACAGAGTTGATTGTCTGGATGACGCGTGAAGCGATCTTGTATGGGTCTCCCTGTGAGTTCGGGCGACGGTCTTCAAGGTAGCCCTTGTAGGCATCATCTTTAACGAAGCTGTGTGGTACGCGGATGGATGCGCCACGGTCAGCAATTCCCCATGAGAACATGTCGATAGATTGAGTCTCATGAAGTCCTGTGAGGCGTTGGTCATTCTCAGGCCCGTAAACAGCAATGTGCTCTTCACAGTTCTCTTCAAATGCAGCCATAAGCTTGAGGAAGTATTCTTTACCGCCTACTTCACGTAAGTGCTCTGTGGAGAAGTTACAGTGCATGCCTGATCCATTCCAGTCGCCTTTCACGGGCTTACAGTGCCAGTCTACGTCTACACCATACTCTTCTGTAAGGCGAAGGAGTAAGAAGCGTGCGATCCAGATTTCATCAGCAGCACGCTTGGAGCCTTTCCCGAAAATCTGGAATTCCCATTGACCAGAAGCAACTTCAGCGTTGATGCCTTCGTGGTTGATTCCTGCTTCAAGGCAGAGATCAAGATGGATATCAGAAATTTCACGGCCAATATCACCGACATTCTTGTAACCTACACCACAGTAGTAAGGTCCCTGAGGCTCAGGGTAACCGTTTTCAGGGAAGCCGAGTGGACGCCCGTCTTTCATGAGGAAGTATTCTTGCTCGAAACCGAACCATGTACCTTCGTCTTCGCAAATGGTAGCACGTGCATTTGATGTGTGTGGTGTGCCATCAGGGAGCATGACTTCACACATGACGAGAACGCCATTAATGCGAGTTGGGTCTGGATAAAGTGCCACTGGCTTAAGAATACAGTCTGAGTCACCGCCTTCTGCCTGCTGAGTGGAAGAGCCATCAAAGCCCCATTCAGGAAGTTGCTCAAGAGTTGGGAATTCGTCAAATTCACGAATCATGCACTTTGTGCGAAGGTTCTGGACGGGAGTGTAACCGTCAAGCCAGATGTAATCTAGTCTGTATTTAGCCATGGTTTCTTAGTGTTTTACGTAAGTTATTCGATGGGCGTAATGCCGATTTTTGTAGATGAAGCAAATAATATGCCAAATATTGTGAATTATGTACCTCTGGGATGAGGGCTATTTCACATGGAATAAAATAAGAGTGGTATCATCTGTGCCATCATTAGTGATGGCGCGAGATACTAGAGACTCTGCTGGCTCACTTGTCGAGTCTGTCTTTTCATTAAGTGTGGCATGAATGTTTTTTTGCCAGGCTCCATCGATGATTCCATCGGAGCAAAGTAGGAATTTATCGCCTGTTTGGAATGGGATTGTTCCGTAGTCCACTCGTAGGTTGTGATGCCCTGCTCCGATAACTTGGTAGAGGATAGAGCGCCTAGGGTGATAGCGGAATGCATACTCGGTGAGCTCTCCGCGGTGCAATTGCCTCCATGCAAAAGTATGATCTTCTGTGATTTGTTCCGTTTCTCCGTATCGGTGGTGATAGAGGCGGGAATCTCCAACATGTGCGTAGTGCAGCATATTCTCCGTCAGCCAAGCGAGGGTCAAGGTCGCGCCCATTCCTCTCAGTGTTGGGTCTTGTTCTCCATGGCGGTTGATGGATTCGTGCACCTTTTCAATAGCGTTATGGAGGCACTCTTTATAGCTGGGAGAGAGGCCCTCTTGTTCTTCTTTATGAAACTGTGGGATGAGGGTGCTGAGCATACTTAGGATGAGCCTAGAGGCGAGATCGCCCGCTTGGCCTCCTCCCATGCCATCAGATATGGCTAGGACTAGATCGTCATCGCCAAGTTGGAATGATCCATCTTGGGACATTCGTTGGCGACCGTCCTTCCCGGCGCTAAAGATAAGCCAGGCGTCATCATTATCTGGTTTTCTTGAGCCAGATTGGGTGCGTGCTGACCAGTGAATCGTAGGAAAGTGTTTCACAGTACCTAAAAAATTTGATGAAGCTTAGTTCGAGGAGGGGCTTTTTGGGTCATCCAAGATGGTGGAGAGCTCGAAATCAATGATACAGAATTTTCCAGTCTTGTTATCATAGGTGATATTTCTTGCCTCAGCATCATCATGGCGGACGCCGTAGAGCCGTTCGAGTTTGTCGAAAAGGCTAGCCGTCTTCTTTTTGCTAATGTTAGGAGTTGGGGCACCGCAGTTGGTGGTGCAGAGGTAGCTCTCTTCCAGATCATAATTAATCACTATAGGTACAAAGTCACAGCCCCGAGTAGCTAGTGTTTGGAGAGCTTTCACCTCCATAGCACAGCGTTCTTTGGCATTAGTACCACGGAAGTATTTATGGACATTTCCGTGGAAATCAATGCGCACTAGAGAGCGTATTCCATCTTTTAAGGGCTTCATTATGCTATCAATGATAGCATATCATACGGAGAGGTAAAGCTGGCTATGTTAAGGAGATGTATGAATGAGATCGAGCCGCCTCTCAGCCCATTTTGCCTGCTTGTGTAACTGGTGTTTTCTGTAGTAAGTTAGAAGTTTTATATAACGTGTTGAAGGGTTGAAATGAAGAGAATGATGAAGTTTACGTAAACAGACTGGGCAGAGGTTGAGAGGGGCCTTGTCAGCTTCAGTTAGGTGGTTGACCCCCCCCATATTGCATTCGTAATGGGTGCAGTGTTTCATGCCGAACATATGCCCTGTTTCATGAGTGATTAATTTAAGTGTTCGCTCTAGTAAACGTGTTTTGGCGTGAGCATCAGATATCTTTGGCTGTAGGCGAGCGAGGCTGAAGACACCAACTCGGCGTTTTAAGGAGGCTAGGCCGAATACGTAGTTCCAGCCTTCTTTAGGGTAGAGGTCCGTCATCGTGATTGCTAACATAGCGTAGGCATCGTTTGGGAGTTGATGACGCATCCAGTTCAATGTTTCTTCACAGTGGAGTTGGACTCTGCCTTGGTGGACTCTTGTTTTTACCGGGATTTCGGTGTTTTTTACAGGGGGAAGAAGCTTGGCTTTCATCGGGTAGAAATACGCTTCTAGCCCTTTTGCAACAGTGGAGAGAGAGGGGTTATGCTCGCTTTCTAAATTGCCGAGAGGGAGTAAATAAATGACGTTTTGGCGCTGGTTTGGGAAATTGGCTCGGTAACGGAGGTATTGAGCAAATGTCTGGCCTGCTTCTTCGTGTTCATCTAGCCATTCACCTTTGATAGGGTTGCGTTTTATTTTGAATTCTCCGTGATTGGTGAAACTTTCTTTTAGGTTAGAAGGCAGAGTGCTGATATCGCCCACAGCGGAGATTCGTTTCGCCTCAGTCATAGGTGGCTCCGCGTAAAGCGTGCTGTGGAAGAAGAGGAAATGAGTCAGAATGATTGTGACAATGTAGCGTGTGATGGGATAAAGAAGCATAGAGTTATCTAATTCTAGGTGAGTCGTTATGGAAAGTAACAGATTGAGGAGAAGAATTTAGAGTGATAAGGCAAGGCTTGCACGATTGTCAGTTTTCCGTGTACGCTCTGGCATGTCTAAACTTACCTGCCCACTTTGCTATATGGATGATGTCGCAGAGCATTCTACCAAGTTTGAGTGTATGATTTGTGGGCATGAATGGGAGAAAGAAAAAGCTGAGGAAGTGGAGTTAGAAGTAAATTTAGAAGTTCGAGATGCCTTTGGAAATATCCTTGAAGACGGGGATATCGTGCAGATGATTAAAGATAAGAAATTAATAGGATCATCAAAGGTACTTAAAAACGGCACAAAATCGAAAAAAATCAAACTTCACCCCGATAGTGATCATCCGATTTCTTGTAAAATGGAAGGCCTCTCGATTGGCCTTAAGCCGCAGTTTGTGAAGAAAGTGATGAAAAAGTAAGGGGGCAGCCTCAGTCATAATGGTCATGTTTGATTCCTATGGATCTTCCAATGACGTTTGTTACTTAATCTTACGGAGGGACTTCATTGTTGGTCTCCCTTTCTCCTAAGCCTTTCTAACTGTAAGTGTCTTCATCGGGAGAAGAGTTCGTTCGTAGAGGTTTTAGTGGTTTAGGAGTGTCAGCTTTAGTTTCAGTGTCTTTGATGAGTCGAACGATAAAAAGCCTCAATCCCTTCTGTGGAAAAGGATTGAGGCTGATCTTAAATTAGTTTAGCCGGGGCGTAATTGAAATCCGCCGCTAAGAAGAACCTGAGTAGGATGTGTTCACAAGAATGATTCCTCTCAAACGGGAACAACTCATGGAATATGGATGGTTACTTCGTTGGGATTTCATTCAATGTGTAATAGGCGTCTTTATGCCAGAGAGGGCGCCCTGATTTGGAACGTAGTCCGTGTGCATCTAGGTGATGAACATGACCTTTTGTTAAGCCGGTGATGACCATGTCTAGAGATAACCCGTCTTCGGCTACGGTGATTTCCTGAATAACAGGGGTGACTTGATCTACCTCTGGGCTACCATAACCTGATTGGTAGATGTAGCACCAAGCTTCCATGGAATAATTTTCAGGATTCCCTGCGACGGATGGATCAACAGGTTCTGTAAAACTAAGGTGAAATCCATCAGAGCGTGCTTCCATTGTCTTCATTTCAAAGGGAACTTTCCCTGTCCAGCGGACGCGTTCAAAGGTGAATGCTTTTCCGCCTCTGGATGCCCACCCACGGTTACTACCTCCGACAAAGAGGGTGCCGTCCTCGGATTGCCTCATAGGAATGATGCCACTACGGAAGCCTGAGAGCATTTTCCATACCGCTCCTTGGCGTAATCCATTGACTGTCTCGAGATAAACCCGCTGTACTTCTGAGTGTGTCTGCTCGCCTACAAGAACTTGGTTAGCAAAAGGCCCGAATTTACCATTGCTGTGGTCTGTGATGATGGCTGTGGGGGACTGCCCGACTTTAGCATGGGGTAAGTGGACTGCTGGAGGAATGAGTTCAGGGATACGTTCACGCTCTATGACAATACGAGATTTGTTATTCGGCGTGACAGGCTGAGGCCCCATATGGGGAGCATCCTTGTAATATTTATTCCCTGTGGGATTCCCTGTGAATTTCCCCGGTACGAGATGCTTTAGACAGGATGTTCCATTCCAGAGACCTTGGTTATCTGTGTAGTAAAGGTTACCTTCTGCATCGTAACCGATTCCTCCTGGAGAGCGGATGCCTGAGACTGAAGGAATGGCTTCCCCTTCTGGTGTGATCTTCATACACCATCCACGCCATTGTGATTCCGCAGCACTAGATCCTGTGAGGCATAATACCACCCAGACGTTGCCATCTTTATCGGGGGTAGAGCCAAAGGCGTATTCGTGGTAATTTCCGTTAATGCCCCAGTCGTCAGCGATGGTTTCGACGACATCGGCGCGATCGTCTCCGTTTTTATCGGTTAGTTTACAGAACTGTTCTCGATCTGAGAGGAATAGTGAGCCTGCCTGCCAAAACATTCCGAGGGGCTCATGGAGGCCTCGGTAATATAATGACCATTTGATTTGATTTAGATCATCTCCATAGGCGCCATCACAAATCCATACGTCCCCACGGCGAGTAGCTACGGCGACTCTCTGCTCTGGCATGAGAGCTAAGGAGCTAATCTCCATGATCTCTCCTTCAGGAAGAGGGATTTCCTGCCTTAGGTAGTATTCTTCCATAAGGGGATCCGCAGGGGGAGCCGCCAGAAGTGTCATGACGCTTAGCGAAAGGGCTGACAAAGTGTACGTTAAGGATTTCATTTGTATGTGTAATGTATGGTAAATGTATTTGATCCTGGCTTCACAACCATTGGGATTTCAGAAATAGGGGCATCAGGTACCTCCTCGCAGGTGATGTTTAAGCTGTTTGCTGCAGTAGGGTGGTAGCGGAACGTTAGTGTGTCGTTGGTTTTGGACTCAATGTGTATGACTCGTTTGATCCCATTTTCTAAGGGTTCTGGGCGATCGGAGATGAGATGGTCGCCAGCTTGATAGATGAATGTTGGGAATCGCTTCTCATCGTGCTCCATACGGAGGAAGTTGACTTCTAGGCCAAAGGCTTTCCCGGATACAAAATTGACGACGCCTTCACCCATGGGTGCTGTTTCGCCCTTACCACGGCCAGTCCAATGTAGCCCTCCATCCAGAAAACCGGATTTCCAGATCATTGCTAATGAGCAATCATCCTGACTAAAGGCGATGCTTTTGCCTCCTGGATAACCTACGCCTATGGCACGGTGGCTGACGCCTTGAATGAAGTTCCGGTAAATAAAGGCTTCTGAGCCTGGCGCTTCTAATGGAATTGGTTTATAGAGAGGGGCTGCGTCTTTGACCTTATCACTCAGGAATTCCCCTTTAGGAGCATTGGGCCCTTCCCAGCGAATCGAGATACCTCGGCCCCCACCTTTCTGGAAGTACTCGACTCTGATATCATGTAAACCTGGCTCAAACCGGTAGCTTCCCTTTGCGCTTCTCGACATAGGGCCAGTTTCGTTAATCGTAGCGATAGTTTTGTCATTGATGATTAATTTAATCCCATCATCACCTTGAATGATAAATTTGTGTGCGCCTTTTTTCTTAATATCTAGCTGGCCAGTCCAAACGAGGCCAAAGTTTTTTTTGTGGGAGACGTTTCTGAGTGAAATGATGTTGGAGTGCTCTTCTTCTAGTCCTTCTGATTTTAAGGTAGAGAAATCCGGGAGTTTGTCCCATGTCCCTAAGTAAGTTTCCATGAGAAGCCCTCTTAGAGGGGTCTTTCTGGGAGGGAGTGGGTGTTGCTCTAATAATTTATCGACTTCAAAGAATGGAGCGGTTCCTTCGACTTCTTTTCTTACCTTTGCTACGGTCGCCGCTTTTACTTTTGAGGATTTATTTCCCCAATTTGTCCGGACAAAACTTAAGGTGTCTGCGATTTGTTGATCGCTCAGTACGGCGCCTTGAGGGGGCATCATTAAGGCGGTGTAAGTATGATCAGCAACTTCTAGGTTTCCTTTAAGACCATTCAGAATGACTTTAATAGCGCGGGTAGGATCACCTTGTACCCAGCGGCTTTTTGCTAAAGGGGGGGAGCTATGGTTAGGGCCTCCCTGACCTTTATCGCCATGACAAGCCATACAATATGTTTGATAGTTAGCCCTTCCTGGATTGGCCTCAACGTATATGGAAGAGGCTGTCAATAGGCTCAGTAGTATTGAAAATCGTTTCATCGGTTTTGTCATTTTGTGTCAATCGTGAAAAGCTGGTATAGCATGGTGAGTCAGTAATACGATTTATTTTCATAAAACAATCTTGTTGAAACAAATTGACAACAGTTTGTCGAATTAGAACAAATTTAAAAATGGTTGTAGAGTGGAGTGAGACCCTAAGTTCTAGGCCATAGAATACTTCATTCACAAAAGCTCTTGAGGGGTTTTGTTGAATTTTTTTGCGTCGATGCAGGATGAGATTTCTTTCTTTTTGATCTATTGAAATGAGAGCTAACGATGATTCGCTGCATAGAGGGGTAGATTTCGGTTTTTCAGCTAGTAAGTGAGGTAAGCAGGGGTAGAGTCGTTCACGACGCATCAACAACCTCAGACCTTATTCATGACTGCATTTATTTTTGATCTTGATGGCACTCTGGTGGAATCTCTTCCAGGGATTGCCAAGTCTCTCAATTTAGCTCTTGTCGAGCACGGGCTTCCCGAGCATTCCGAATCGGCCGTTATTGAATTTATTGGTGATGGTTCCCGAGCTTTATGCAGGCAGGCCATTCCCGAAGAGAATCCCGAAGAGAATCCCGAAGAGAAGGCTGAAGTAAAAGAAGAGCTGGTGGAGTCTGTGGAAGCTAGGTTTAAGACTCATTATACTCGAGAATGGAGGGATGGCACTCGGCCCTTTCTCGGTATTCCGGAGTTATTAGCTCTTCTTCAAGAAAAGAAGGTTCCTATAGCAGTCCTCTCGAACAAGCCTCATTCTTTTACGAAGGAAATAGTAGAGACTTTATTTCCTGCGATTGAATTTAGCCGAGTCTTGGGGCAAAAACCTGAAATGCGTAAAAAGCCAGATCCTGCAGGCGCGCAGTTGATTTTAACCGAATTTGAGGCTGGCTGTACTGCCTATCTCGTCGGTGACTCTGGAGTGGATATGGAAACAGCTGCTCGTGCTGCCATTGCTTCTATCGCTGTCACATGGGGCTATGAAGAACTTCATGCTATCGGTGATGCTACGCATATGGTATCGAGCGTTGAAGAGTTAAGGGCTTTATTGTTGAGCTTGGTCGAACTAAGATAATTGAGGTGATATGGGATTCCGGACAAAACCATCAGATACACCCAATTTCCCCAGTGGGATTCCTTACATCATAGGAAATGAAGCGGCGGAAAGGTTTTCATTCTATGGGATGAAGGCTGCTTTAGTTGTTTTTATGACCAGCTATTTGCATCTCATGGGAGATCAAGTAACGGATAAAATGTCCCCTATTCAAGCCAATGCGAATCATCATTGGTTTGTGACGGGGGTTTATTTGACTCCTTTGTTAGGGGCCTTTATCTCGGATCGTTTTTTTGGAAAATACACTACGATCATTTGGTTATCTCTAGTCTATTGCCTTGGGCACTTTGCCTTAGCGTGCATGGGCGTTGCTGGTCCAGCTGTATGGTGGTTTATTGCGGGCTTAGGTTTGATTGCCGTTGGTGGTGGCGGCATTAAACCTTGTGTATCAGCGCATGTAGGGGATCAATTTGGCCCAAATAATCAGCACCTATTGAGTAAAATATTTAATTGGTTCTATTTTTCAATTAACTTAGGTGCAGCTGTGTCTAATCTATTGATTCCTTGGGTGTTAGTCTGGTATGGCCCTCATTGGGCCTTTGGTCTTCCAGGCGCTTTGATGGTGATCGCGACGATTGTTTTTTGGATGGGGCGCCATGCGTATGTGCATATCCCTGCGGGGGGGCGAACATTCACGAAAGACCTTTTTTCGAAAGAAGGTAGGCGCACGGTACTCAGGCTCTGCTCTATCTTCTTGTTTATTCCTATCTTCTGGACGTTGTTTGACCAAACATCTTCTAGTTGGATTTTTCAAGCGATTGATATGGATAGAGAGATTTTTGGGATTCATATGTTACCATCTCAGGTACAGGCGGCTAATCCATTTCTCATTCTTTTACTGATACCCTTATTTAGCTATGGCATTTACCCTTTGGTGGAAAAAGTCGTTCGATTGACTCCACTCAGGAAAATAGGGGCAGGGTTGTTTCTAACGGCTATGGCGTTTGCGTTATCAGCGGTGATTCAAGGCTGGATTGATGCAGGGTCACGGCCTTCCATTGGCTGGCAGCTTCTTTGTTATGTGATTCTCACTTCTGGAGAAATTATGGTTTCTATTGTGTGTTTAGAGTTCGCCTATACTCAGGCTCCGAAACATATGAAATCTGTAGTCATGGCTCTATTTCTTGCTTCTATTGCTTTCGGAAATAGTATCGCTGCTTTGATTAATATGGGCATTCAGGCGCCGAGCCCGCTTAGGCGTGAAGCGGCCGATGCCCAGAAGAGTATGGCAATGGGAGAGGCGGTAGAGTCTCAATATAAGAAAAGCTTATTTAGCCTAACTTATGCAGGATTCGATGGTGTCTTAAATACGGATGATGATATCAGGACGCATTTTGATGACAATGGAGTTGTTGCCAAAAGAGAGATACCAAGTGAGGATGTCTTCTTCTCTGCTGCACAAATCATCGAAGAGTTTTATCTGGAAGCGGATAAATTCCCTCAGACGGATGATGGGCAGAAACTGATTAGCGGTTGGACAGATACTTGGGGCTCACCTCTTGTCTATCGACTATTAAATGGGGATAGTTTTAGAATCAGTTCTGTGGGGCCAGATAAGAAGTCTATTAGTAAGTGGGATTTAGGAGTTGTCGTATCCGCCCCAGAGCAGCCAGAGACTGAGGCTTCTCCTTCTAGGATGACATGGGTTGAGCAACGTCAATTGGTATTAGGCCTAAAGTCTGAACATAGTGGGGAAGAGTTATCAGACTCTGATTTCAAGAAAACCTACTTTGTAGGAGGGCTTTCCCGTCTAGAGGGTGCCAGTTATTTTTGGTTTTTTACTGGGCTCATGATGGTCACCACCTTGCTTTTTATCCCTGTATCGTTGAGCTACAAACCAACAAATCTTTAATATGTTTACAGACTCACACTGTCATTTAGCGTCGCACCAATTTTTAGAGAATGAGCTTTCTGAGGTAGTTTCTAGAGCAGTAGATTCTGGCATTCACCAGATGATTAGCTTAGCGACGAATCTTGAAGATATGGATGCGAATTTAAGAATCGCGGAGCGGTACGATGCTGTTTCTGCCTGCCTGGCAATTCATCCCTGTGATGTTACAGAGACAGATGATGATTATCTTTCGACTTTAAAAGACCTCGCCAAGCATCCGAAGTGCGTCGCAATAGGAGAGACAGGTCTAGATTATTTTCACCCTGCTCCAGTTGGATTTACAGAGCAGAGTTACCGTGTTAGGCAGCGGGAATTTTTAAATGACCATTTTCAGCTAGCGAGGGAATTGAATAAAAATATCGTGATCCATACGAGAGACCGAGAGGGCTCTAGCTCTCTGTATGATGCTCTTGAGATTTATGAAGATTACCATAAAGATGTGACTGCTGTGTTCCATTGTTTTCTTGGTCCATGGGAGAATGCGAAACGGGTGTTAGATCTAGGGGGCTTTTTGTCGTTTACTGGGATTTCAACATTTAAATCTGCAAAGGAGTGTCTAGATACAGCGATTCAGGCACCAAAATCTCGATTCATGTTAGAGACTGATGCGCCATATCTAGCACCTAGGCCTTACCGGGGGAAGCGAAATGAGCCAAGTTATATTAAGGCCATTGCTGAGTATCTTGCGGCGGAGCGTGGTGAGACGCTGGAAGAGCTTTCTAAGCATACGGAAGAGGCCGTGGATACTTTTTTCAAGTTTAGTAAATGAGCTTAAGGTGGGGCTAGTTGTGTTAGTGAGCTTCGAGCCAGTTTTGGCCAAAGCCACTGTCTACTTTGAGTGGGACATTATTGGGTAAAGCGAGTGCAGTTTCCATCGCGGTGCAGATGAGTGGTGCTAGTTCTTGTTGTTCTTCGAGATGCATTTCTAGTATCAATTCATCATGAACTTGAAGCAGCATTTTAGACCGATAGTTTCCTTCTCGCAGTAGGGAGTCTACTTTGAGCATGGCGAATTTGATCATATCGGCAGCCGTTCCTTGGATCGGGGTATTGATCGCTGCCCTAGCTGCGTTGTTTTTGATCATACCATTACGAGACTGGATATCAGGCAAGAGGCGGCGGCGGCCAGAGAGAGTTTGAACATAGCCTAACTCTTTTGTTTTCTCTACAATATCATCCATGAAGGTTTGTACGGCTGGGTACTCTTGCCAGTAGGTTTCTATGATCGCTGCAGCTTCTTTACGCGGTATGCCTAAACGTTGGCTGAGCCCGAAGGCTGAGATTCCATAGATGATTCCGAAGTTCACCATTTTTGCCGTGCGGCGCATTTCAGGAGTGGTTTCCTCTAGGCCTACTCCATAAACACGAGCAGCGGTGGAGGTGTGAATATCGAGATCATTCTGGAATGCTTCAATCATAGCTGGATCTCCGGCTATAGCTGCCATGATGCGTAGCTCTACCTGAGAATAATCGGCAGAGAAGAGTGTATAGCCGTCTTTTGGAATGAAGGCTTTACGGATCTCTCTCCCTGCTGTGGAGCGAACGGGGATGTTTTGTAAGTTTGGATCAGAGGAGGCAAGGCGGCCTGTGGATGTTAGGAGTTGATGGTAGTTTGTGTGAATACGTTGGTCACTAGTGCAAATATGTTCTGGGAGGGCATCGACGTAAGTGGATTTTAGCTTCGTAGATTCTCTGTAATCGAGGATGGAGGCTACGATTTCATGTTTGTGAGAGAGTGATGTTAGTGTTTGTTCGTCTGTTTTATATTGGCCAGTTTTTGTTTTCTTTGGGTTTTCCTCTATCTTGAGTTCATCAAAGAGGATTTCACCTAACTGCTTTGGAGACTTCAAGTTGAATTCCCTCCCTGCGAGATTGATGATATGAGTAGATAGGTGGTCAATTCTGGATTGTAATGTGTGACTGATGCTTTCTAGAGAGGAGAGATCGATGCGGATTCCTTCTTGCTCTATGGCTGTTAGGACAGGGAGGAGGGCGCTTTCCAGATCATAGAAGATATGGCTCATCCCTGTTTCTTCGATTTGTTCTGCTAGAGGTTCTGCCATTTGGAAGGTAATGTCTGCATCTTCACAGGCATAGATGCAGAGTTGCTCTAGGGGTATGAGGCTCATGTTGATTTCACCCTTTTTAGAAGGCTTTTTCTTTTCCGCGAGAGAGAAGAGATCGTCACCTTCTTCTGTAGGAGTTTCTTTAGCGATATCAGAGAGTTTGATAGTGTTGTATGAGAGTAAGCTCTCAGCGACATAGTCCATATTATGCCGTTGCTCGGGAGCTGTGAGGCTGTGCGCTAGCATGGTGTCAAAGAATGGGCCTTTGACTGTGATGCCTTGGGCCAAGAGGACGGCGAGATCAAATTTCAGATTGTGCCCTATTTTGGTTTGTTTTGAGAGAAGCGCTGGCCTTAGTGCTTCTATAATCGTGGCGATTGGTAGGGATTGATTAGGAGCGATAAAGTAGGCTAGATTTGCTTTCCAACAAAGTGCTATGCCTAGGACTTTGCTGGTGCGAGGGTTGAGAGATGTAGTCTCGAGGTCGAAGCAATAGGCATCTTGCTTGTTTAAATCCCGTACCAACTTGATGAGTTTTTCTTCTGTATCAATGAGTGTGTATTGAGTGCTTTTAGAGTCATAGCTACGAATTTTTTTTGTTTGAGCTTTTGTAGGATCAGGGGCTGATACTTTAGCATCATTTCCATACATACGAGTGGCTAGCTGGTTGAGTTCAAACTCTGCTAGGAGGGCTTTTACCGCTGTGTCATCGCTATTATTTAGTTTGAAGTCATCCCAGTTTGTGTCGATTGGGCAGTCTTTAATAATGGTGACGAGTTCTTTGGATAAAAGGGCTTCTTTGCTATTGTTTTGTACGTTTTCTTTCTGTTTTCCTTTGAGCTGATCGGTGGATTTGAGGAGTGTTTCTACAGAGCCGAATTGTTTGATTAGTTTTTTTGCTGTCTTCTCCCCGATGCCTGGTACTCCAGGGATATTATCTGCGGCATCACCCCAGAGGGCTAAAATATCGATGACTTGGAGAGGAGATTCAATGTCCCATGTTTCACAGATGGCAGCTGGGTCTAAAATTTCTACTTCTGAGCCTTTTCTGCCGGGTTTCCACATGGAGGTAGTTTGGGTGACGAGTTGTGCAAAGTCTTTATCTGGTGTGACCATGTAGGTGTGGAAGGAGCCTTCTAAATCTGCCTGTGTGGCTAATGTACCTATAATGTCATCAGCCTCATAACCTGGGAGTTCTATGATAGGTATGTTGAGTGCTTGAAGAAACCGTTTTACTTGTGGAATAGCGAAGGCGAGATCCTCTGGCATGGCGTCTCTATGCGCCTTATATTCAGGGAAAATCTTGTGTCTAGGTGTAGGCTCTTTGGTATCAAACGCTACCCCTAGGTGAGTGGGTTGCTGGTTGGTTTGGATACTGAGGAGTGTGTTCAGAAATCCAAAGATGGCGGAGGTGTTGACTCCTTGGCTGGTGAAGCGTGGATTGCGAATTAGGGCGAAATGGGCACGGTATAGGAGTGCCATGCCGTCTAATAAAAAAAGCCTGTTTGGTGTCTCTGCCATGGGAATAGCCTCGGTGGGTTTGACTCTGTGGTCAATATCGGAGAAAGAATTTACGGCGTCGTGTAGAAATGTTTTCGAGAGTTCTTTTCCTATGGCCATAGTGAGATAGCACTGCTCCGGAGAAGTGATGGCTTTGAGGGATAAAAAAAGGCGAGCTACTTTAGCTCACCTTTGGTCTAGTTGATTGGGAAGAAGTGTTACACTAGTTGAGCTGAAGTAGGATGTCGTTGAGTGTTTTGCTTGGGCGCATAGCGGCAGCTGTTGTGTCGTCACAGGGCTGGTAGTAGCCCTTGGTATCGACAGCTGCTCCTTGTGCTTCATTGAGTTCTGCTATGATTGTCGCTTCTTGTGAAGCGAACTGTTCCGCGATAGGGGTAAAGGAATTCGCTAATTCTGCATCCTCGTTTTGCTGCGCCAGTTCTTGAGCCCAGAAGAGAGCTAGGTAGAAGTGGCTGCCGCGGTTATCTAGTTCATTGACTTTGCGCGATGGGGCTTTGTTTTCGAGTAATACCTTCGTGGTCGCATTATCGAGTGCTGTGGCTAAGATTTGTGCTCTGGCATTATCGTAATTGGTGGCAAGGTGCTCAAGAGAGACGGCTATAGCGAGGAATTCTCCTAGTGAGTCCCAACGAAGGTGGTTCTCTTGGTTAAACTGCTGCACATGCTTGGGAGCAGATCCTCCTGCGCCGGTTTCAAAGAGTCCACCGCCGTTCATAAGGGGGACGATGGAGAGCATCTTGGCAGACGTGCCGACTTCTAGAATTGGGAAGAGGTCTGTGAGATAATCGCGGAGTACGTTTCCTGTGACGGAGATGACATCTTTGCCTTCTTTAATCTGCTCACAGGAGAATTGTGTAGCTTCTACGGGAGGAAGGATGAGTATCTCGCAATCATCAATATCGTGATCACCGAGATATTGACTCACCTTAGCGATGATTTGGGCATCGTGCCAGCGTTCTTCATTGAGCCAGAATACTGCTGGTGCTCCTGTTGCCTTAGCGCGGGTGACAGCGAGTTTTACCCAGTCCTGAATAGGGGCGTCTTTGACTTGGCACATACGCCAGATGTCGCCTTCGTGCACTTCGTGCTCGATGAGGGAAGATCCGTCTTGGCTAACGACACGAATTGTGCCTTTTCCTGGTGCTTGGAATGTCTTATCGTGAGATCCATATTCTTCTGCTTTCTGAGCCATGAGGCCAATATTTGGGACAGACCCCATTGTGGTGGGATCAAAAGCACCGTGTTCTTTACAGAAATCAATGGTCGCTTGGTAAACCCCAGCATAGCAGCGGTCCGGAATAACAGCTTTGGTATCTTGTGTTTTGTCATGTTTATTCCACATGCAGCCAGATGTACGGATCATGGCTGGCATGGAGGCATCAATGATGACATCAGATGGGACGTGGAGATTGGTGATGCCTTTGCGAGAGTCAACCATCGCTAGGTCAGGACCTGCTGTGTAGGCTGCTTCGATGTCAGCTTCGATAGCGGCACGTTGGTCAGCAGGGAGGTCTGCTGCTTTCGCAATAAGATCGCCAAAGCCGTTGCGTGTGTCGACTCCTAGTTCTTCTAGAACGGCAGCGTGCTTTGTGAAGACATCTTTAAAGAAGACGGAAACACAATGGCCGAAGATGATAGGGTCTGACACTTTCATCATGGTGGCCTTCATGTGAAGGGAGAAGAGGGTACCCTCTTTTTTGGAAGCTGCAATTTGCTCTTCGAAGAATTGAATGAGTTTGGCTTTACTCATGAAGGTGGCGTCTATGATCTCCCCTTCAAGTAGTGGTGTGGATGCCTTGAGAACTGTAGTTTCACCTGATTCTGCCACGAATTCGATTTTGACATCATCTGCTTTATCCAAGGTGAGTGATTTCTCGTTGGCAAAGAAGTCTCCTTCGCTCATGGATGCTACGTGTGATTTGGAGTCAGGGCTCCATGCTCCCATGCTGTGAGGGTTCTTGCGAGCGTACTCTTTTACTGCCTTGGGAGCTCGGCGATCAGAGTTCCCCTCACGTAGTACTGGATTGACAGCAGAACCTTTGATTTTGTCATAACGAGCTTTGATGTCTGATTCCTTAGGGTTTGATGGCTCTTCTGGATAATCCGGGAGAGCGTAGCCGTTAGCCTGTAGCTCTGAGATAGCGGCGACGAGCTGTGGGACAGAGGCTGAAATGTTAGGGAGTTTGATAATGTTCGCCTCAGGTGTCTTGGCTAGCTCGCCTAATTCTGCAAGGTGATCTTCGATTCGTTGTTGTTCTTCTAAAAATTCAGGGAACTGAGATAGGATTCGGGCTGCTAGTGAAATGTCACGAGTTTCGACTTCTACTCCAGCAGATTCTGTAAATGCCTGAACAATAGGAAGAAGTGAATAAGTGGCGAGAGCGGGAGCTTCATCGGTCTTCGTGTAAATAATTTTGCTCATATTAAGATAGTATCGTATTTTAAAGGAATGTGCTTAAAAGTTTGTTGATTAAGCATTTGATACGCGAGGGTTTAGGGTGAAATGCTCTAATGCACAAGGTTGAAGTGAGGCATCACTGTCTGTGAATAGAGGGGTATCAGTAAGGTGCTCTATCCTTGAAGCGTGATCACGGTTTTATGTGTCATTGGCGCATATGTTGTATTAAGTTTTTTTGGAAGAAGGGGTTGTGAGGACGATAGTGAGGAGGGGGGAGTGATTTATAGAGCATGCTGTAGCTATGACTACTTCAAGGTTTGCTATTTCCCTGATTAAAGTGTAGCCACAGGGACGCGGTTTAGGAAGTGAGAATCATTTCATGAAATCGCGGCTACAAATATTATGGGATTAATTGATGCCATCAAACGGTGGCGGCTTGCGAATAAAGGCATGTCGTCAGGGAAAAAGCGACGCACGCAAAAGGAATCAGGGGTAGTTATCACGATCGACAGAAGTCGAGGTTTTCGGTGGTTGCTTTATCTTCTGTTTATCATTGTAGCTGCTTTGTTAGCGAGTGATGGAAGTGGTTTAGGGGTGTTTTCTCAAGATAAAACCTCACGTCTTCTTATTGGAGGCTTATTTGCCTTAGCTGGCGTTGTTATGCATGACCTTATTCATGATCACCGTGCTAGAAATGGGCGTGTAGTCTTGGTGTTTGGGGGGCTCACTATTTATTTATTAGCCTTGTGGGTGATTCAGCACTTAGTTGTGGGTAAGTATGGTACGGAGGAGTTTAAGTTATTGCTGACACCTGTGGTCTTAGTGCCGATGGTGAATTCCATTCTACTGGGTCGGAGAGCTGGGATGTTTTCTATGATGTTCGCCGCGCTCTTGGGTAGTCTAATGGTTCCACAAGCATTTGTTCCCGTGTATCTTGCGATGATGTTGTTTGGAGGGTTAACGGCTATTTATATGACGAAGCGGGTGAGGCGCCGAGGCTCTGTACTTCGGGCTGGTTTTTATGCTGGGTTGGCTGTGCTTATTGTTGGGGTTTTATTTGATTTAGTAAGGATTCCGGAAAGCCATGTAGACTGGAAGCAGTCTTTAATGGGGGCAGGAGGGGCGATTGGCATTAATCTACTCGTCTCTATGGTGGTGAGTGGTGTTTTACCTATTCTTGAGACGAGTTTTGGGATAACGACAGATATTAGTTGGTTGGAATCTAGCGATCTTAATCATAAGTTGTTGAAGCGTATGCAGCTAGAGGCTCCTGGGACATTTCATCACAGTTTAGTCGTCGCCTCATTAGCTGAGTCCGCAGCGGAAAGTATTGGAGCGAATGCGGTGATGTGCAGAGTGTGTTCGTACTTTCATGATATTGGTAAAATAAAAAAACCTGAGTACTTTATTGAAAATCAGGGAGAAATTAATCCTCATGATCAGCTGACTCCGACAATGAGTGCATTGATTATTATTGCTCATGTGAAGGACGGTGTGGATATGGCGGTGAAGTATAAATTACATCCTGCTATTGTGGAGGTGATTCGTGAGCACCATGGGGACTCTCTGGTCGCTTATTTTCACCGGAAAGCACAGGATCAATTAAAAAGCCAGGCGGAAGAGGGGTTTGAAAGTGAAGAAGAGCTTCCAGCTGTGGATGAAAAGTGTTTCCGCTATCCTGGGCCTAGGCCACGGACAAAAGAAAGTGGAATCATCAGTATTGCCGATGCTGTAGAGAGTGCATCTAGGACGTTACGAAAGCCTTCCCCATCTAAAATTTCATCTCTAGTAAACGATATTGTTACGAAGAGGATTTTGGAAGGCCAGCTGGATGAAAGTGGTCTGACAATGAATGAAATTTGTAGGGTGAAAGAGAGTTTTTCTAAGACTCTGAGGAGTATGATGCATAGTAGAATTGATTATCCTAAGGATGATTCTGGAGCTGATAAAAAGAAAGAACGGCGTTCGAGGCACACAGAAAAATCAACGGAGAATAAATCTCAGACGAAGCCCACAAAAGAAGTCTCTAGTGAGAGTGGGAAAGATAGAGTGAAAGCCTCATGAACCTCCCAAAAGTAGAGGTTTACAATCATCAGCAAGAGGTTGACCTTAGTGAAGAGTTGGTGGAACAGATGGAGCGGCTAGCTACGTCCGCTTTGCCCTCTGTCTTAGAGAATACCGTTCATGGAGGAGGGGTGCTAGCTAGTCTTGATCTTGTAGAGGTCAGTATTATCAATGACGCTATGATATCTCAGGTGCATGTTGATTTTATGGGTATCCCAGGAGCTACGGATGTCATTACTTTTTCCCATGGAGAGATTGTGGTGAGTGCAGAGACTGCGCAGTCTTATGGCAAAGAGTATGGGAATTCTTATGATAGGGAACTCATGCTCTACATTATTCACGGGTTACTTCATTTAGCTGGGCATGAGGATGAGATTACCGAGGAGAGGCTGGCGATGGAGAAGGTGCAGTTTGAGATTCTCGATCTTGTATGGAAATAAATAAGAGTCTTATTGGTGCCTGATGGATGGACTTTGCGGATGAGTGTTGACCTAAGACAAGAAATAAGGCACGACTGGCTCTCCTAGAATTATGTTTGAGGTAAGAGAAAAACCAGAAATGGTAGAACGAGCTCTTCTGGTGAGAATCGGCTTTGATCGACGTCAGGAAGATGAAGAGATTAGTTTGCTTGAGGAGCTTGAGGAATTGGTAGATACCCTAGGAGTGGGGGTCGTTTCCGTAGAATTTGTCCGTGCACGTAGTATGTATAAACGCTTCTTGTGCGGGACGGGAAAGGCGGCGGAGATTGTAGAGCTAGCAAATGCACATGAGTGCGATTGTATTATCTTTGATAATATGTTGTCACCTTCTCAGCAAAAGAATTGGGAAGAACTGGGTGAAATCTGTGTGATTGACCGAGAAGAGGTGATTCTGGATATTTTCGCGCAGCGTGCTCAAACAAAGGAGGCGAGATTACAGGTAGAGCTTGCTCGGATGCAATATGCATTACCAAGGCTGTCTCGGATGTGGGGGCACCTTGATCGTGAGGGTGGGGGGAGTGCAGGTGGAGGCGGTGCCTCTCGCGGAATGGGAGAGCAGCAGGTAGAAGTGGATAGGCGCTTAGCACATAAGAGAATCGATCGTGCCAAGAGAGAGCTCATTGAGGTAAGAACTCAGCGGGCGACGCGGCGTAAAGAGAGAGAGAAGAATGATACTCCTCATGCCGCTATTGTAGGTTATACCAATGCTGGTAAGTCTACTTTACTGAACCAAGTCTCTGGTTCTGATATTATGGCAAAGGATATGCTTTTTGCGACATTGGATACGACGACGAGGAGCATCGAGTTACCTGATGGGCAGACCTTAATGCTTACGGATACAGTAGGTTTTGTAAGAAATTTACCTCACCGCTTGGTTGAGGCGTTTAAAGCGACGCTGGAGGAGGCTGTGCATGCGGATTTTATTATTCATGTTCTGGATGCTTCTTCACCAGAAGTTTGGAAGTTTTATGAGACAACGATGAGTGTATTAAAAGAGCTTGGAGTGGATGAAAAACCAATGGTGGTGGTCTTAAATAAAATCGACCTCATCGAAGATGACTCTTTATTAGCAGCCTTAGAACATAAGTTTTCCAATGTGATTAAAGCGTCTGCTTTTAAGGGATTAGGGATGGAGCAATTGATGTTAAAGTGCTCTGAGATGCTTAAAGACCGAGTGCAGAGTCGATCGTATAAGATACCTCAGTCTCGTGGTGATTTAGTTGGCCTGCTTCATAAGGACTGTAAAGTGACTCATACGGAGTATGAGGGGAATGAGGTGCTAATCACCGCTATTGTACCGACAGAGATAGCAAATCGGTTAGAGGCTTATGTTATAAACTAATGGTGGAAGAATGCGTTAAACAATGGTTGGGGCCTAAGGTAGATCAATTGTTTCTTGTCGGTGTGTCTGGGGGGAGAGACTCGATGTGTTTACTGGACTGTTTGTTACGGCAGGGGGCAAGAAATCTTTTGGTGGTTCATGTCAATCACGGGTTAAGAGGAACGGAATCAGATCTAGATGAAGCGCTTGTCCGCGAGTATTGTGATAAGAACTCTGTCCCCTGTGAGGTGGAACATGCTGATGTGGGGCAAAGAATGACGGATTCGAAGGAAGGGCTGGAATCATCAGCCAGAGCGTTACGCTTAGATGTGTTTGCACAAATTGCGCAAAGAGTTGGGCATCATGAATTGATTCTGGGGCATCATGCCGATGATCAGGCAGAAACCGTGCTACATAATCTTTTGCGCGGTTCAGCGGGTCTTCGAGGTATTCATGAGGAGAAAGTATTATCTGATTATGAACTTGTTATCCATAGGCCTTTGTTAGGTTTATCTCGTTTAGAGATTAATGGTTATATGGAGAGTCATAAGATCAGTTATCGTGAAGACGCGAGTAATCGAGATGGGTTTACGGTGAGGAATAGAATTAGGGCAGAGTTATTACCTCTGATGGAGGATATTATGGGGCGTAATGTTTCTCGTGTTTTGTGCCGATCCGCTGCGATAGAGGCAGAGCGCATGGAGTCTATTCGAGAGTACCTTCGGGAACTCGAGCTTTATGACTCTAAGGGAAGATTATTCCTTCCCAAACTGAAACAGTTGCCTACCGGCTTTCAAAAGGAAGCAATTCACGGTTATCTTCGGGAACAGTCTATTACAAATGTGACAGAAGAAGTGATCATTAGATGCCTAAGTCTACTTTCTCTGGAAGGGCCTGCGAAAATTAATCTTCCGGGAAATTGCTGGCTGAGGAGAGCCCAGCAACGACTGTTTATTGAAACATAAAACAACGGCTGAGGTTTCCCCCAGCCGTTGTTTCTTATGAGAAGAAGTTACTTCACAGGAAGGGGTGTGAGATTATGGAAATTACTGCTGAGAGAGTCGAACTCTCCTCCGTTATTATTCTCGATACCAAAATCATCTGTGCTAGTGCCGTCAGAGCCCCAGCCTGGGTGATTGGCAGAGAAGACATTGTTACCGTTCTTCATGATCTTGCCCGTTGTATCGATACGCTCTGCGTTAGCAGATCCATCTAGTTTAAGGAGCACAGCTTTATCACCGTACGGGTTTGCATTAAATGTATCAGTGCTGCCTGCTACCAATGGTGCCATGGCGACAATACTGCCAGTAGGGCTACCTGTGCTGAGCCCTGCTACATAGCCAAAGCCGTTTTCTCCAGCTTCAAGGGAGCTAGCTCCTGCAATGTTATCATCTGGCTTTACAGCAGATGAACCTTTGGCGAAGAAGATGGATTCAGCTTTGTTCGTAACGCCTGCTGTGATGAGCTGGTTGTAGCAGTCATTCGCATTCGCAGCGGCTCCTTCAGGAAGGCCTACGGATGGAAGGCCTCTGGTAGCTGTATTTTCATTAGGAAATGTAAGGAATTCCTGATCGAAAGAAAACAGGGCGAGATAGATCTGTTTTGCATTTGAGATTGTCTGAGTTAGGTCAGCTTCCTTCTTTTTGGTAAGAATCACAGGTGTAGCGATACTTGCTAGAGTGGCAATAATGGCCATCACAACTAGTAACTCCACAAGAGTGAAACCACGACGTGTTAGTTTTAGGTTTGTTTTCATTTTATTATATTATTATGTATGATATTGTATGCCTTTCAAAGGATGTATAATGTGAAAGACACACTCTAAATGAGTTGTCCTTATCAGACAATAGAGCATTTAGATTAGACGATAAGGTTAACAGTACTAAGGATTCCAGCAAGCTTAAAATCCTCATAATATTGTAGTACTTGATAAAAGTAGAAAAGGAGAAGTGGTGCTGATTTAGAGCTCAGTCGACCATGGCCCGCTTCGCTTTAGACGAGCAGTGAAATGGATAGAAGGATAATATGGAAACGCTGCCTAAAGGCCACATTGCGCCCGTTGGCGTAAAATATGGTCACATAGTACCAGCTTTGCCATAGCTTCCACCATAGGAACAGCCCGTGGGAGGACACAGGCATCATGTCTACCTCTACCTTTTAGCACGGTGTCTTCTTTTTCAGAAGAGACTGTGGCTTGTTCCGTCATGATAGTAGCAGTTGGTTTGAAGGCTGTTCGGAAGATGATGTCTTCTCCATTAGAAATGCCGCCTTGGACACCTCCAGAACGATTCGTTTTCGTGCGAACACGCTGTCCTTCCATATAGAAGGGGTCGTTGTGCTCTCGGCCTGTCAGAAGGGTGCCTCCGAACCCGGATCCGATTTCGAATCCCTTCGTTGCTGGCAGACTCATCATTGCTTTCGCTAATTCTGCTTCCAGCTTATCAAACACTGGAGCACCTATGCCTGCGGGGCAATTGCGAATGACGCATTCTACAACTCCTCCTACAGAATTACCATTACTACGAACCTCTTTGATCAGGTCAATCATTGGCTGCACAGCAGAGGGATCACCAGTGCGAACGATATTGGATTCAATATCTTTAAACTGCACAGTACTTGGGTTGACCTTAGCTTCCAAATGTTGAATGGACTTTACATAAGCAATGACTTCAATTCCTGGTAGTAATGAGTCGATGACTTTATGGGCGACCGCTGCGGCAGCGACTCGGCCAATCGTTTCTCTTGCAGAAGCCCTTCCTCCTCCGTGCCAAGCTCTTAAACCGTATTTCGAGTCATAGGTGAAGTCTGCATGAGAAGGGCGGTATTTGTCCTTCATCTCTGTATAGGAAGAAGGACGTTGATCCTTATTGCGTACAAGAATACCAATAGGAGATCCTAAGGTTTTCCCTTCAAAGATTCCCGAGAGGATTTCACAAACATCACCCTCCTGTCTAGGTGTCACAATTTCACTTTGTCCAGGGCGTCTGCGATCGAGCTCTTTTTGGATATCTTCTTGAGTAATCTCTAGCTGTGGTGGACAGCCATCGATGTTAACGCCGACGCCAACGCCGTGGGACTCCCCCCAAGTAGAAATACGGAATATTTGACCGAATGTGCTAGACATGCGGCTGGTATAAGCTGACGTGGAGAAGTTTCAAGTTTCAAGTGAGATGCGCCTTGTGATTTGTAGCATTTGAAGCCTGATTCAATCAGTATGCACTTCGAATGTAATAAGGCAGACATCATCACCAAAGCCTTGCCCTTGAGAGAACGCAAAGGTGGAATCCAGTAATATCTGCAACCCTATATCGAGGGTTTTAGCATGGGTGGAATCAAGAGCATCCGCCATGCGCTGGATCCCCATTTGTTCTCCTTGAGAGTTCTCCGTTTCGTAGATCCCATCAGTATAGAGCAAGAATCGCTTTATTGTATTTAAAGGTAATTGATCTGAGGTGAAATTGACATTGGGTATGAGCCCTAGGGCTGGGCCTTTTAACTTCTTATCTGAAGTGAGGAGGCGCACACCTTTGTCATCGCGAATAAGAGGCATAGGGTGACCAGCAGTAGCGTAGCGGATTTCTTCAGATTCTAAATCAATCACAGCATAGAACGCGGTAGCAAACATAGTGATCCCTGCTTTTCGTAGAATCCCGGAGAGGCCATTATTAAGGCCTTGGAGGAAGATTTCAGGAGAGGAGGCGGAGCTGCGCTCTTTTTCCATTAAGCCGCGCAGCATGGAGACGATCAGGGCTGAGCGGACACCATGGCCCATCACATCACAGATAAGGACACCAACAGAAGTGTCTGAGAGCGGTAAAACCTCGTAAAAATCTCCAGACATGCCAGAAACTGGCTCATAGCGTGTGGCGAACTCGACGCGATATGGCATCTTTGCACCGTTACGAGGAAGGGGAGGGATTTCATTGTCTAGTACCGCGTTTTGCACTTCGCGTGCTAATTGCATCTCTTCCTCTACTTCTGAGTTTCGATTTTTGAGTTGTTCTGCAACTTCAATGAGGCGGTTTTGTGTATGGACGAGTTCGCTGACGTCAGCAGTGACGCCAAAAGTCCCGCGGACGTCTCCGTTGTGGTCTAACCAAGGGCGCTTGGTTGTCATCACCCAAGTTTCCTCACGGTTATCGCCCCAGACTTCTTTCTCCAAGGTAGATTCGCCTTTCTCGAGTGTGTCCATGATTCTTTGTTCATCGAGTAGAGATTGGTCCGCATGGCGAGAGTCAAAGAAATCATGATCGCTTTTACCAATTAAGTGTTTGAGGGAACCCGCCCCCAGTTTTTCTGCCGTGGCAGTGTTGGCCATCACGAATTGTGAATTTGTGTCTTTAAAGTAGACATTCACAGGGATGTTCTCAATGAGAGTGTGTAGACGGAATCGTTCTTCCTCTAGAGCAAATTCAGCGTTGCGGCGCCTAGTGATATCAATAATAGAGCCTGCCATTCGGATGGCGTTTCCTTGCTCATCATGAATGGCGGCACCACGTATTCTTAACCATCGCCATTGTTGATCTCTATGGAAGTACCTACAATCAATGCCGAAAATTTTTTTTTCGCCCTCAAGGGTGAGCTGTAGCTCTGAACGGAATTCCTCGATGTCGTCACTGTGAATAAACCCTTCCGGGGTAAGAAAGAGATTGGGAGCCTGATCTGCTGGGTAGCCTAAGAATTCTAATACTTTGTTAGAATACATAATGATTTGGTTTCCTATTTTCCATTCCCAAATTCCTTCATTAGAGGCCTGTAGAGCTAACTGTAATCGATCTTCGTTTGGCATTATAATAAAAGATTTAGGGTTTGAGGAACGCGCCAAAGATGCAGACATCATCCTCAAAATCATTTCCGTGATTCCATTGATGTGCCTCAGAAATAAGATGCTTCACAATGGAGTGGATGCCCTCCGATCTGTGGCGTTCGATGGTGTCGAACATGCGCTGCCGGCCCCATTCTTCACCATCTGGAGCGTTGGCTTCAAAAATACCGTCAGTATAGAGAATGAGGCCTTCTATCTCGGCTAGAGGGATGTGAACAGAGTGGTACTGGGCTGTAGAAAATAAGCCTAAAGCTCTGCCCCTAGTGCGCCGCTTAAAGCGATGAAGGGTGCCGTCTTTCCGAAGAATGTAAGGGAAATCATGGCCAGCAGAGACTATTTCTAGAGAACGGTTTTCAAAATCAATGATGGTGTAGCAGGCTGTGGCAAAGAGGGTGAGGCCTGCCCTGCCTAAGATACCAGATAGTCCGTCATTGATGAGAGTAATGAACTCTGAGGCGGAGCCTTGCGCGGTACGAGCTTTTTCAATCACCCCTCGGATCATGGAAACAACTAGGGCGGATCTTACGCCATGGCCCATGACATCACAGATAAATAGACCGACTTTATTCGGACTAATATTGAAAATTTCGTAATAATCGCCAGCCAGATCTGCCGCAGGTAAATAAGTCTCGGCGATATCTAACCGATCACTCCAAGATTTAATTCGTTCTTGTAGCTCCCCAGCGGCATTGGGTAGCAAAGCTTGCTGAATCTCTCGAGCTAGTTGGAGCTCTTCTTCAAACTCTTTGTTCTTGGTGTGTAGATCCAGAGCTAGCGATTCTAATTTTTGCTGTGCTTTAACAAGTTCTGTCACTCGGTTACCCACTCCAAAAATGCCTAAAACTTGACCGTGACTATCGATCCAAGGAAGTTTCACTGTTTGAACCCAAGAGTCATCGCGGTTATCCCAGCTTTCCTTTTCGATAATGCTGACCATAGGCTCTTTCGTCTGCATAATATGAAGCTCATCTTTTCGGTACTTTTTCCACCCTTCCTCAGCATAGAAATCGCGATCGGTCTTACCTAAGGCTTGTTCCGGGCTTCCTGCTCCAATCCACTCAGCGAGTTGCTTGTTGATAACGACAAAGCGTGACTCTGTGTCTTTGTAGTAAATGTGTAGAGGGACACTATCTAGGACAGTTTTTAACATAGCACGCTCCTCAATGAGAGCGATTTCAGCCTGCTTGCGTTGAGATATATCAATGGCGGAGCCACTTAGGCGCATGGCTTTTCCTGATTCATTTCGTACAACAACAGCGCGGATACGTAGCCAGCAGGGAGTGTTGTTGATTGTAATAAAGCGGCAATCGATAGCGAAGAGTCTTTCATCTTCATCCATTAAAGCTAGTTCTAATCTGTTTCGGAAATCACCAACGTCCTTTGGGTGGATAAGGAGTTTGGTGTTTGTCATGAAATTAGGAGCACTCGTTTTATCGTGCCCAATGAAACCAAGAAACCGTGGAGAATAGTAAATTTCTTCAGAGCCAACCTGCCAGTCCCAGACGCCTTCGTTAGATGCCTTTAGGACAAGTTCCAGAGTTTCCTTCAATGATTGTTCCACTAGAGAGGAATTGAAGCTGGTTTTATCCAAGGACACAATATTTTTGTGAAATTTGATGATAAGCTACTTCTGGAATCTTGATTCAATATTCGAGATAGATTTCGGCAAATATAAAATATGTGAAAGAATCTAGTTTGCTCTATGAATGAAATTTTAGGGTCGATTCCTAAATTAATGTGAAAAATAATGAAGACAGCAAAGTTTTTCCAATCACTTCTTATGAGAAACGTTCACAATAGAGTGAAATCAGTGTCGAATGAAAGTGATTGTCTTACGAAGCCTGCGTTGTTGTATTTTGTAGTACATTTTCCCCTTCGCTCTTTGCGATGACGACGGCAGCACAGCTGTCTCCAAACACATTGACAGCAGTCCGGCTCATGTCGAGTAGGCGATCGACTGCAAATAGTGTGAGAATCGCTGCTTCTGCACCTGGGATTTCTGTTGTTTTCATGATGATCAGAATAGCAACTAAACTAGCCGAGGGAATTCCAGCAACCCCAATACTTGTAATGAGTGCGGATAAAACAATGAGTGCTTGGCCTGCTAGGGTAAGCTCTACACCCATGACTTGTGCTACAAAAATGACGGCGATGCATTCGTATAGAGCTGTCCCATCCATATTAACAGTAGCCCCAAGAGGGAGAGTGAAGCTCGCTGTTTTTTTAGAGACACCAGCATGCTCTTGGATGCATCGCATTGTTACTGGGAGAGTAGCAGAAGAGCTGGCAGTAGAAAAAGCCGTTAACAAGGCTGTGCGCATTGCTCGGAAGTGTCTCCATGGGTTTACATTTCCAATGATTCTTAATAGGAATGGTAAAATGATGAACATATGGACTCCTAGAGCTAGTAATACTGTGAAAAAATAGATCCCAAGGTGTTCAAAAATACTTGGCCCCATCGTGTAGACAGTGTGGAGCATGAGGCCAAAGATTCCTATTGGGGCTGTGATCATGATCCATTGTGTGATCTTAATCATGACGTCGTTGAGCGATTGGAAGCTGAGTCTTAAAGGGTCCCCTTTATTAGCTGGTAACTGCGTGATCGCGATACCCACTAATAAACTGAAGACTAAAACCCCTAAAAGTTGACCATTATCAGTCGAAGCCGCCATGATATTAGTCGGGAGCATACGTTCTAGAATATTATCGTTTGTTGAGGCTTGATGTAATCTATCTGCCGTGAATCTCTCCTTTGCAGAAGTCTCTGTTTCAGCCTCATTGGCTAAAAAAAGCTCTTGGAGGGCAGTATTTGGTTTTCCTTCTACGAGGCCAGGGCTGATCGTATTTACAATGAGAAGGCCTGAAGAGGCAGCAAGTAATGTCGTGATAGCATAGAAAGCCAACGTTTTTAATCCTAGGCGGCGAAAACCATCAAATCCCGTTAAACTGGAAATCCCTGCGATAATAGAAGAAGCGATTAAAGGGACAATAATCATCTTAAGAGCTCTAATAAAAAGATCTCCCGCGGATTTTGCCCAATTGACAACAATGTCAGCCCATTGAGAGAAGTCTGAAGCTTCTCCATGAATGAGCCGGAAATTTCGCAGGACCATGCCTAAGAGGATCGCCAAGGATAATGAAATTAAAATCTGCCAGTGGGTAGCGAGTTTTTTCATGGTCGTACTATGTCTTTATTCCTTCCAAGAGGTCAAATATAGACTCAAGTATTTGTAGGCTAGATGACTAAGACAGTCGTTTGATAATAGAGGACCAAAGTAAAGTCATTAAATTAATGGCTTGCCTATACAGTGATGATTAGTATATCATTCACACGTCTTAAGGTCAGAGTAACCCCAATAGGCGATCCATAGGTAAGACAAGGATTGCTGTATTCAGATGAAAAAACTTATATTTGACCCCACAATTTAAGAACTAAAAACTAAAAAAAACATGAATAAATTAATACACGCGGCAATATGTTTTGCTGCAACTTCTGCACTCTGTTCGGCCTCAGCTCCTACGGGATCGCTTAATGTAGACAAATCCGTGGCTCGCTCAGGTTTTGTTCCTACTCTTTCTTGGGATATTGATTATCCAGTCAATGATCTAGATACAGTAGTTGATATCGGCGGCGGCGGTGGAGCAGGTGAAGATGAGCAAGTCAGACGAGGTGCTACAGTAGAGACGAAAACTAGATTAAAAGTAGAAGTCTTCATGGTAGGTACAGCGGTAAGTAACCACCGCGTGCAAACACAAACTTACGTTCAATTGAATGGAAAATGGGAACTAGTTTATCAAGGATTTGGATTAAATATCGATTCTGATGAGCCTAGTATCACGAGAATTGTTTCAAGTGGAAGTGAAATAAAGTTCGCTGCTCGTCATTCAGGAGGAGCTTTCTATACAAATACTTCGGAGAACGTTCTAGTGATGACTGATGGCGCAAGGCCTACTTCTACTGCAGGATGGGGTGGAGATACTTCATTAGAAGATTATGTTCGTCCATATCTTGGCAGCGATGGAGCATTTGATTTAGGTAATTTCGATGTGATGTTTGCAGCAGAGTTAACACATACTCAAAACCAAATATCACAAGCAGGATACGATTCTAATGATAGTATTGTTCTTGTTCGTTTCACACCAGTAGACTAGCCCAAAATTATGAGATTTTGGGAAGGCATGAGACATGCCCTTTCTGTTGTATTTATTGGAGTATCTCAGATCTCTCTGCTCAGCGCCGAAGAAGGTGCTAGAGCAGAAAATAGGATTTCTGGCGAATTTCGTCCAATAGAGAAAAAAGATGTAGTGGAAACAGGGAAAGTCTTGATCGAGTTCAGCTATATTGGCGGACAGAGATCATGGACTAAAGTTCCTAAAGGATCTATTATTCATACTCCTGAAAGGTTTAAAGCTGCAATTGGAAAACAGAAAGGTAAATTTGTCTCATGGGAGGAGTTCTATCGCCAAAATAGAGGAATGATTCATCTTCATAAGGTAACTATTGCTCAAGCGAGAGGTCTGGAAAGTCTAGACGCAGAAACAATAGAAGCCTACCAAGCTCTTGGCAGGATTGTCATCGCAGTATGGGGAAATAGTATCATATCTGTGATGGAGGACGCCTTAATACCTGAAGAAGATATAGAAACCATCAAATAGAAGGGAAATTACGATGAAATTAGTAACAAGTATAATGACCGCTACAGTGGCGGTTGCTGGAGCGAGTGAATTTACGTCCTCGGTTGTCCAGGTTAACACATTTACAGATCCTGTAAGTAGTGTAACTCGTGAAACGAGCGCAATGATTGCCGATGTTGGTGCTTCTGATAGTTCACCGGCACCTGCATCTATTATGGGAAGAACTGTTTTTCAGCTCGTCGCAGATGAAGTATTGACGCAAGCAGAGATCGAAGCAGGAGAAGAACCAGAAAGAATAGTTCTAGATGAAGATACGGTAGCATCCTATCTTGCAGATGGTACAGTGAGTATCATCGGCCCAGCAGATGATCCATTCAATACAAGTAAAAATCCTAATGTAGCACCAAGAACAAAATACGGAGAGGGATATACCGTTGTCTTTGAAACGACAGGATTAGAAAACCCAGCTGAAGTTCAAGAAGATGGTACGAGATGGCCTTTTGCCGCTACTAATCTGAAAGTTCAGCTAACTGTAGAGGATAACAACGATAGTTCAAAAGATAAGTTTTTTGAGACAGAACTGGACAAAAATGGAACGGATACGCTTCCCACATCTGTTAACTCGGATGATTCCACAACGTTTGGAAGAGAAACCTATCGTATTTTCCTTAGGCCTGATGCGGATAACCCAAAAGAAAGCGAATTAGATTCGGCTTCTATTGTGGTCTTTCCAAGAGAAAGTGGATCAGTCAGTGGGATCACGGCAGGAGAAACATATGAGGTGGTTCCTGAAATAAACGTAGATGTTCAAAACATGTATCCTGATGGAAGAGTATTCCTTCGTGTTACTGGCCCAGGTCTTGAGGAACCTCTTCGTCATGGATTCCGTCGAAATACAGAAGGAATACCGAAGAGCCATCAGTTTGAATTAAAAGACCTTGATCGCCTCTTGGAAGATGATGGAAGATACTTTATTGATCTTCGATATGCGGATCATTTTGGTAGACGTTCTTTGATCGGGGGCGGAATGCCTTTCACTCTTCAGCGAGTGATTCGAGTCAGAGGAGGAAGTATCTTTACTGCTGAGTAATAATAGTTTTTTAAAACTATAAAGTATTTATTTTATAAGGCTACATGCTATAGAACGTGAGTTCATAGTATGTAGCCATACGCATTAACCTAAGAGTTTCATCATGCTGATCATTTGGCAGTTACGG
>CAZLQY010000003.1:0-94482 GCA_964561965.1 uncultured Verrucomicrobiales bacterium | reverse complement strand
AGCTACTGCCTGATTTTAACCGTCTGTCAGATCAAGTTCCTTTTTTTACAACTCAACTCCTCTAGCTACTGCCTGATTTTAACCGTCTGTCAGATCAAGTTCCTTTTTTTACATATAATTGGGTCAGGTGCCAGGTGTTTATTAGGTGCTAGGTGCTACACTGTCCTGAGGTTTCTGTTCTGGAGCTGAGGTGTTTTCCTGATCCGCTTCTGCTGTTACTGTTTGAGAAGGCTCTACTTTGGCTGTAGTGTTAGCAGGTTTACTCCGTTTTGCGGCTTTGCGTGTTTGCTTCTTTTTAGGCTGGCGAGCTTCTGGCTGGGGAGTCGTTTCTTCATTCGTTTTTGGTGAAGAAACTTCAGCTTCATCGGTAGCGGGAGGACTAGCCTTTGTTGCTTTGTGATTGGTCCTTCCTCTTGTTTGTGTTTTTGGCTGGCGGCGTACTTCTTCTTCTAGGAAGATTTCTGCCACTCGGAAGCTTCGTTTAGCCATTTCTTTTGCATCTTTATCTGCAATGAGGCCTAATCCGTCTTCTGCCACTTCTCCGAGGAAAATTTTCCAGGCTTTTTTGGAGACTACCTTGTAATCGAGCTTAAGTTGCTCCGGGTGGTTGTGATTTTGTTGCGGAGAAGGCCCTGAGTTATCGTTTGTTTTACGACCACGGCGACCGCGGCGAGGTCTTTGTTTGTCCTCGTCTTCAGCTTTAGGCTCTGTTTTTGTCTCTGTTTTTGCTGAGCCTGACTGAGTTTCAGCTACAGTGCTTTGACTGGCTTCTGGAATAGGGCTTTCATCACTGGAAGGGTCTTTTATCTTTCGTGCATCCCGGACGCCTTTAATTGGTTGTTTGCGTGCTTCTTTTGGCTTGGGGTTAGATTGTTCTGAGATTGTGGCTTCAGTGTTGGAAGCTGGTGTTTGAGTTACCTGTGGAGCATCTTTTTTAGGCTGCTCTGGGAGGTCCTTAGGTTCGTTATTGTCCATTTGTATTTAAGTGCCCTTTTTTGGGTCATTAATTGTAATGATAGGGCGGTTTTATGTTTGGGTTTACCTGATCTTGTTTCAGTGCGCGAGTCGCTGCTACGGAAGTGGGACGGTAAAAAAGCTTTGGTTCTAGTTATTTTCTATTTTGGTAAGAAAGGCTACTAGAACCCGTCTGTCGGTATTGAGAGAATCAGGATACGCTATTTAGGTAAAGGAGAATTGATGATATGGCTTTGTTCATGGATTAATCATGTTTTTTTAATTCATCGTGTCGTTGGTGTTTTCGTATGGTGTGTTTTCGTTTTTGATTCATTTTCGACTATATTTTCTCATTTTCAGGTGTTTCTTTTGTTTTTTGTTGTTGGTTTGCTGTTTTTTAGTCTGTTTTGAGTTTACATTGCCGCTCGATAGGTTAATTTTGCTCTCTATTAAGTAATTTTGATATGATTGATCAACAGTTAGATGGCGCGCAGGCGCTGATTAAGACTCTGGATGAACTGGGTATAGAATTTATATTCGGTTATTCTGGTGGGGCAGCGCTTCCGATTTTTGATGCTTTGGAGACAGTAGAGACAAAGATTCAATTTATACTGTCACGCCATGAGCAGGGTGCTTGCCACATGGCTGATGGCTACGCTCGCGCTACTGGGAAACCTGCTGTGGTACTTGTCACATCTGGTCCGGGCGCTGGTAATACGGTGACTGGCCTTATGACTGCGCAGATGGATTCTGTCCCTATGATCCTTATTAGTGGGCAGCAAGTGACCTGGATGCTGGGTAAGGATGCTTTCCAGGAAGCTGATATTTTTGGAATCACCTTACCTGTTGTGAAGCATAATTATTTGGTGAAGGAGACGAATGATTTACCACGTGTAGCACGTGAGGCTTATCATGTAGCGACAACTGGACGCCCAGGCCCAGTTCTTATCGATGTTCCTAAGGATTTGAGCCAAGCTCCGTTTACTTTAGATACAATTAAAGCTGATTTTGATCTGCCAGGCTATCGGCCTGAAGAGGCTAAAATTATAAAAGATGAGTGCATTGATAGTGCTCTTGCCCTGATTCAGAAGAGTAAGAGGCCTCTGATTCTTGCCGGACAGGGGGCCATGATTGCAGGTGCGTATAAAGAGTTACGCTGTTTTGCAGAAGAGCTGCAGTGCCCGATTACGAATACTCTCTTAGGGAAGGGAGTGTTCCCTGAGCAACACGAACTCGCTCTTGGTATGCTGGGAATGCATGGTACAGCTTATGCGAATAAGGCTATTTGTGAGTGTGATTTACTTATTAATATTGGTTCTAGATTCGATGATAGGATTATTGGACAAGCTGATAAATTTTGTGCAAATGCAAAAATTATCCATATCGATATTGATCCTTCGGAGATGAATAAGATGATTTCTCCAGATGTGCAGGTCATTGGTGATGCAAAGGTGGCGTTACAAAAACTGAATGAGAAAATTCAGCCTTTGGAGACTTCAGATTGGTTAGCGCATCTTGATGGTTATAAGAAAAAGTATCCTTTGTCCTATAGGAAACAAGGGGGCTTACGTATGCAGCAGGTCATTGATGAGTTTTATCAGCAGACGAAAGGTGAAGCGATCGTTTCGACGGATGTGGGGCAGCATCAAATGTGGGCTGCACAATTCTATAAGAATGCGAATACTCATTCTTGGTTAAGCTCAGGGGGAGCAGGAACGATGGGTTTCGGTTTCCCGGCTGCGATAGGGGCGGCATTTGCTAGACCTGATCGCACAGTTATTTCTATTAGTGGTGACGGAGGTTTTCAGATGACGCTTTGTGAGCTTTCCACAGCTGCCATTCATAAATTGCCTATTAAGATTGTCGTGCTAAATAATCACTACTTGGGGATGGTTCGCCAATGGCAAGAGCTGTTCTTTGATGATCGTAAGTCTGGCGTAGATCTAGAGGGGAATCCTGACTTTGTGAAGCTTGCCGCAGCCTATGGCATTAAAGCTCTTAATATTAAACGCCCTGCGGATGTTTCAAAAATTGTACAACAGGCCCTCGAATATAATGATGGCCCGGTTCTGGTACATGCAGAGTGTGTGAAGACAGATAATGTATTCCCGATGATTCCTGCCGGCGCCGCTCTGGAGGACATGCTCATCGAGCCACCGAAGTATAAAATGGAGAAACCAACTGGCTCTACCTAAGAATCCCCCTACTAAATCATTAAAATAATTGATCTATGTCTAAGAATATTGTGACAACAGATACGCCTCAAGGTCCTTCAGAGGATCAGATGATTCATACGCTTTCTGTTTTTGTAAACAACCAGCCTGGAGTTTTGATGCGAATTACGCAGGTGTTTGCTCGCCGTGGCTTTAATATTGATTCTTTAGTTGTTTCGGAGACTCGTGATGAACGGTTCTCAAGAATGACGATTGGTATTTCTGGCTCATCCAATGGGCTAGAGCAAATCGTAAAGCAGGTGCACAAATTAGTCGATGTCGTGCATTGTTACGAGCATATTGCAGCGGATGCTGTGACGAAGGAATTGCTTTTGATTAAAGTGCTAGCTGGCCCAGATCAACGGACAGAAGCTCTTCAAGTGATTGATCATTTTGGAGGTAAAACGGTGGATCTTACACCGACTTCTATGGTCGCAATGATTACAGGTGACTCTGATAAACTGGATGCGGCTGTCAATATGTTCAGTCAGTTTGAAATTATTGAAACCGTACGTACAGGGAAAGTGCTGATGGCTCGGGGTGAACAGCCTACATAGGTAGGCAGTGAATTTTGAGAGCAGTATACATTTTCGGTACGGATGATGGAATCCTACTTTGACGTTTCGGAGTTCTCTTCATCTGGTAGGAAGATTTCTTCGATCGGCTTAGAGAAGAGTTTGCTGATTTTAAAGGCAAGTGGAAGACTGGGATCATAGCGGCCACGTTCGAGTGCATTGATAGTCTGCCGGCTAACATGAAGTTTTTCGGCAAGTTGGGTTTGGGTCCACTTTTGAGCATTTCGGAGCTCGTGAATTGCATTGTTCATTTTGAGTATTCTTTGAAGTGAAAACGTTGGATGATCGCTGTGATAGCTGAGGCTAAAAGCCCAAGAGTGCAGATAATCCAGAGAGTTCTCATGTCGATGCCTTCTGTGAAGAAAAAGCTAACGGCCATAGAAGAGATGATGGTGGCAACGAATCCAACAGCCATCGCATTTGTTTGAATTTGTTTTTCGAGTTCATCCATACGGTAGAAATTTCTGATAAAGACAAAGACCATAAGGAGAAAGGGGACGAATATGAGTAGTTTCTTGAGTTGATGAGAAATATCTAAAAATTGTATGGAAAAAGAAATCACATACATAAGCAAGGTCGTTGTGTAAAGATCGCTTTACGTTTTGTAAAGTAAGTTTTACATTTTTTATGCATTATTATGTTGTCTAGGGGGGGTATTGAGTGGCAGGTGGAGAAGCTTATTTGTTCGGGTTTAGGCGGTAAACGCTGGAGAAAAGGGTTAGATCAGATGCACCTTTGCAAGTCATCATGAAATAATCTTCGTGATATGATGCTGCTTCTTTCACAGAGTCGAACTATTTTAGAGTTGCGTAGTTCAGAAAAGTAGGGATGATGCGCCCGCTTTGATACCTCGAAGAGGGGAAGCATTGAATTAAAAAGGAGTAAGTTATCGCAGAACAACCTAAAAAGAAGACAGCTAAGAAGAAAGTAGGCGGCGGTGGTCCACGTGGTGGTGGCCCACGCGGAAGAGGACGTGGACGCGGACGTG
Source organism: uncultured Verrucomicrobiales bacterium (assembly GCA_964561965.1). Lineage (GTDB taxonomy): Bacteria > Verrucomicrobiota > Verrucomicrobiia > Verrucomicrobiales > Akkermansiaceae > Rubritalea. Next base: position 89,752 of record CAZLQY010000003.1, on the reverse strand, counting down.
GTCGTGGACGCGGTGCTCCACAAAAGCGCCGGAGTACGGGGGATGATCGCGAAGATAAAGCTGTAGAGATTGAGGGTACAATTAAATCTGTTTTAGCTGGGACGATGTTTAAAGTGGAGCTCCAGAGTGGGCACGAAGTCCTTGCTCATATCTCAGGGAAGATGAGGAAGCGTTTTATTCGATTGGTTGTCGGAGATAAGGTGAAGATGGAAATGTCTCCTTATGATACATCGAAGGCACGCATTGTTTTCCGGATTGGTTGATCTGTTTATTTTGAATACAAAGCAGGTTTGATTAGTTGATGAGCGATAGAGTTCATCAACTTTATTTTTGAATAAATGAGCAGGAAGAATTTCGAATGAAGGTTTACTCTTATAAGGGCTGTGGAACATGTAAGAAGGCGCTAAAGTGGCTGGAATTACGCGGTGTTGAGTTTGAAGAAATAGCGATTCGAGAGTCTCCTCCTAGAATTGATGAGCTTAAAACAGCTTTATTAGTGAAGGGATCGCTTAAAGCTCTGTTTAATACCTCAGGGGTAGATTATAGAGCACAGGGTATGAAAGATAAATTACCAAATATGTCAGAGGAGGAGGCCCTAGAGCTGCTCTCTGGTAATGGTAATTTAATTAAACGCCCTTTTGTCATCCTGAATGATTCCGCTCTTGTCGGCTTTAAAGAAGCTGAGTGGGCGGAAGTCATATAGGTTTGTTTTGTTATTCTAACTGCTGGTATCATTTACCAGCTTGTCAGGAGGCTTTTTCTTTGTAAGAAACAATTGAATGATGTTTGAGACCCCGCAGCAGATTTTCCTAGCAATTTTAATGGTCGTTGTTTTTACAGCGTTTGTGAAGGAATGGCTGTCGGCTGAGCTTGTTGCGATAGGGGCTTTATTAGCTTGTGTCTTTGCTGGTGTTCTTTCTGTGGAGCCTGGTTCTGTGAATAATGCCTTGATGGTATTTGCTCATCCGGCCCCTATTACAGTGGCTTGTATGTTTATTATGAGTGCCGCATTGGAGAGGACGGGTGTGATTGAGTCTTTAGGGGTTTGGTTTGAGCGTGTGGCTGGGGGTAGCCCTATGAGGATGCTGGTGGTGATGCTGTTGCTAGTAGCGGGCCTTTCTGGCTTTGTGAATAATACGCCTGTGGTGGTGGTGTTTATGCCTATCGTTCTAGCGATATGTAGGAAAAAGGATTATACAGCATCCAGGTTTTTGATTCCCTTGTCTTATGCTGCGATCGCTGGTGGGACGACGACGATTATAGGTACATCTACGAATTTGGTAGCTTCAGGTATAGCGAGTAAGTCGATGGAGCCATTTTCGATGTTTGAGATTACTAAATTGGGAGTGATCTTTGTGGCTGTGACGTTTCTCTATTTGATTACGATCGGTCGGAAATTGCTTCCAGATCGCGTCACATTAGCATCGATTATTGATAATTCGACGAATAGAGAGTTCATTACGCATGCCTTTGTGAAAGAGGGTTCTAATCTTAGTGGAACATTGTTTCCAGAATCTCCATTGGCTAAGCTGAAGAAAATTCGCGTTTTAGAAGTGGTGCGGGATGGGAACCGTTTGACAGAACCTTTACCTGAGATCTGTTTCGAAGTCGGAGATGAAATTGTATTTAAGGGGAATTTGGATGCGGTAATGGGCATTTCAAATACTGAGGGGATCGACGTTCGAGGTAAGGCGCAGCTTGGTCTGGAAGATGTCAGAACCGAGACTGCTGTGTTGATGGAGGGTATTGTAGGGCCAGAGTCCTCTTTAGCAGGCCGGAATCTTAAGGAGTTAAATTTCAGGCAAAGATTTGGTGTTTTAATCTTAGCCGTGCATCGCCGGGGGAGAAATCTTCGCGAACGGTTTGAAGATGAAAAATTAGCATTTGGTGATACTTTGCTAGTGCAAGGGCCTGCAGATAAAATGAGGCAGCTCTTTGAGCAAAAAGACTTTGTGAATCTGAGTGAACCAAAGCAAAGAATGACGCGCCGTTCGAAGGGGCCTATTGTGATTGGTTCATTGGTATTATTTATACTGTTGGGCGCATTAGGCGGTCATTGGGGGATACCGCAGTTGCCAACGGTACTTGTGGCTCTCAGCTGTGCGTTACTAGTGCTAGTGACTAGGTGTCTTGATCCCCATGAGGCATTTCAGGCTGTGGAGTGGAAGGTCGTGTTTATGATTTGTGGAATGCTCGGTCTGGGCATGGCGATGGATCAGAGTGGACTGGCATCGAATCTTGCGACAAGCGTCGTTAATTTGGTAGGTAATGATAGTCCCCATTTAATGTTAGGTGCCTTTTATCTCTTAGCAGCGGTTCTTACAGAGATGATTAGTAATAATGCTGTAGCGGCATTGTTAACTCCACTGGCTCTGTATGTTGGGGATGCGATGGGCGTCGATGCTCGGCCGTTTGTTATCGCGGTGATGTTTGGTTCTTCCGCGAGTTTCTCTACACCGATTGGGTATCAAACGAATACCTTTGTTTACGGTGCAGGTGGATATAAGTTTGGAGATTTCTTTAGAGCAGGTTTTCCGCTGGCGCTGATTCTGTGGATATTAGCTAGTTACTTAATACCTGTATTTTGGCCTTTTTAATAAAACGGAGAGATTACGATGGCACAAGAAATTGAACGCAAATTTTTAGTAACAGATGATTCTTGGCGATTGGGCGCGGTGCCCATAGCGATTCGGCAAGGTTATTTAGCGAAACAAAATGGTAATACGGCGAGAGTGAGAACGAAGGGGACGAAAGGTTTTTTAACAATCAAAGGCCCCACAACTGGACTTTCCCGTCAGGAGTTTGAATATGAGATTCCATTCAAGGATGCCTTAGAGCTTTTAGAGCTTTCTCTAGGGCCTGTCATTGAAAAGAATCGATACCATATCGATATTGGTCAACACCTCTGGGAAGTTGATGAATTTGGGGGAGAGAATGAAGGATTAGTCGTCGCTGAGATTGAGCTAGGCTCAGAAGATGAGCCCTTTGAAAAGCCTCTTTGGCTCGGCAAGGAGGTGTCACATGAGCGGCGGTATTACAACTCGCAGCTATCTTTATCGCCTTATCGCGTATGGGAAGAGTAGGAAGCTTGCATTGTGGATCATTCCGCCTTAGATTAAGCCATATGCGATATTTCTTTCTTAGCGTTATGCTTGCTGTTTCATTGCTCGGTGTTGCTCAGGCTGAATTGACATTTGAAACTCTTCATTTGGAACAAACAGCAAAGCCTGAAGATCAGGTGTTACCGTTTCAATATACATTTACGAATAAATCGGAAAAACCGGTAACGATTTCAAATATTAATGCGGGGTGTTCTTGTCTCAAAGTCGTAGGCTTAGAGAAAAAGACCTATTTACCTGGCGAAACAGGGGTGATCGCGTTGGATTTTGCATTGGGGACATTTACTGGGAAAGTGGATAAGACGTTGTTTCTTTGGTATAATGACGCTAAGAGAAGGTCTCCTTCAGAGGTGTTACGTGCGACAGTGAATATCCCTGCGTTATTGGAAATTGGGCCTAGGACATTGAAATGGCTGAAAGATAGTGAAGCTACGACGCAAATTTTAAAGGTTTCTGTGCATAAAGATGAACCTGTGCAACTTTCTAATATTATTTGTTCGAACTCTAATTTTAAAGTGGAATTAGTGACGAAAAAGGCTGGGTTTGAGTACGAGTTTGAGGTGACTCCCGTTGATACATCGAAGATTGGGTTTGGTATTATCAAATTCGAGACAGATGCGAAAGCCTCTAGGTTTAAGCGTGGACAAGCATTTATGGTGATTCGTAAGAATTTGAATGAATGAGACGTTCTTTATTGGAGGCCATAGGGCTAATTGGCATAGCGAGTATACTGACCTTTGGTTATTATATGATAATAGGAGAGCCTGATAGGGCCGTTCAGTGTGTGCCGGAGGAGTTAGAGCCTCACCACATTTGTGTTTCAACAGTCGCCGAAGATTGGGCAGGAAATGTTCAGTGGATTGATGCCAGGCCAAGGGTTGACTGGGAGCGGAATGGCCTGGAAGGGAGCGTATTATTGACAGACGATCCTAAGGAGGACTTCAATGAACTTTTGGCGACGTCGATGGAGGCTGTGTTTCTATCTTCACAGTTAGATCAAAAAGTTGTGATTTATTGTAATGGTGTATCCTGTGGTTCTTCAAAAGCTGTTTTTACGAAACTTATGGAGCAGGGCATTTACGATGAAATCTATATCCTACACGGTGGTTGGAAGGCTCTCTCTCAAGAATTAGCGAAGGAAGAGTCTCCTTTAAACACCGGCTCTTAGGGGAGGATCTTAAGGGGTATGCAGCGTGCTTCGTAGGATGAAAGGCACGGAGTGCTTTTCGTGTTTCTTAAATGCCGGCCATCGTCGTAAATAAAGTCCACAGCTTCCGAGGTTTGGAGAGTGAATAACGATGTTGGAAGACGTTAAAGTTGTTTTGGCGCATTTTTTGTAGGATACCATGGTAGATTTTACGCATGGCTTCCGCTGCTTTAAGCGCTTGTTTATCTTCGTTTGGTAGAAGGTCGATTGCTTCTTGATAGAATTGTTCAGCCCGGTCTGCATGGTAATTCATCATAGAGATAAACCTTCCGTCATGGACTCTTCCTACTAAATCGCGTTCGGAGTATTGAAAGCGTACCATGTCATTGAGAGGTAGATAAATTCGAACGCCTTCTGTTAAATCCTCACCGACATCTCTAAGAATATTGGTGAGTTGTAGTGCGTGGCCGAGCTTAATGGCGTATTGCTCAGAGTCTGGGTGGGTACAGCCAAAGATTTTGATTGAGATTAAACCGACACAGCACGCGACTTGATAGGTGTATTTTTGTAGTTCTTCCCAAGAGGCGAATCGCTGAGGTTGGAGATCACTTTCGCAGCCGGCGATGAGATCTAAGAAGAGTTTATTCGGCAGTTCATATCTATCTCGTAGTTGTAAGACTGCCGACTCTATAGAATTAGGGGATGAAGATCCTTTGTCTAAAATTGTTTTCCAATGGGTTAAACCCTTTTGTTTTTGAGCTACCGGGGTATTTGGGCAATCTGCGATATCATCAATGATTCGACAAAACGCATAGAATGTGACCATGTCTGCACGGCGTTCCTTGGGTAGGCAAACTAGGGCAAAGGCCAGATTGGATTGGGCTTTCTTTGTGATTTCCTCTGCAGTCACCATGATGAATTAGTTAATGAAGCCCCAATGGCCTGTGTCGATGGGCCATAAAGCAAAGAATGCAGGTCCTACTAAATTGTCTTCTTTGACAGTGCCCCAGTCTCTGGAGTCTGAGCTATTTCTACTATTGTCACCCAGTGCAAAGTACTCACTTTTCCCAGTCGCCGGTTTATTGATCAGTTGGCGTGGAGCATTGATGGTAGGGATACGTGATCCAGTCATGGTGTATCCATGGAAGCCGTCTTCTTGTGACATCACCATCTGGAAACTCTCCTCTTGTGGGAGTGTACCATTGATGTAAATGTTAGGCGCATCAACATAGATCGTATCCCCAGGTACAGCGCCGAGGCGCTTGATGTAGTGAGAGCCCGCTTCTTGTTCTTTATTGTGAGTGGTGCCATGGATTCCCACGATGTTTTGTGTGTCGAAGACAAATACTTCACCTCTGGTAGGTTTGCGGAAGTGGTAAGAGAATTTATCGACGAGAACTAGATCGCCCGTCTTTGTGCTACCCTGAGCTAGGACTTGGCCCGAGGTGATAGAGACAGCTTTGTTGTATTTCTCAAAAGATTTTTGGCCATTTGAGAGTGGTTGAAGTGAACCAAATACGGCCTGATTTCTCCCTGTTTGATGGATATCAACACCGGAGGGTAAATTTAAGTTCTCCTTTAGACCCATGCCTTTGAGAGATGAAATGGAGCCAGCTACGCTGATGGGTTTGTTGTTTTTGAGATGGATTCTTGTCCTAGTGAAAAAATGAAGGAATTGCACCTGCTCAAGACTGACGATTTCATCGTCAACAGGTGAGACAACTTTGTGGTGGCTCTTTCCTCCAGCCACCCTGTCCCAAGTTTGTTGGAATAGATTAGGAGTCTCGTAGTCTTTATCGTAATTCGCTTCTCCTACGATGCCGTTTAAGGTTGGCTGCATGGAGCCTGTAGGGATGCGGAAAGGTTGTAAGTAATATGTCCTTAAACCAAGTGCTATGACAATCGCTACGAAGAAGACTTCGACATTCTCGGCAAGTGCAGAAGTTTTTTTCTGCCTTGGTAATGCCTTTTCACAAGTGCTTTCTAGCATGTCACTTGCTTCCTCCGCGGCAGTTTTGTTGTTACTCTGTACAGCAGCTTTTAAATCATTTCTCCGCGCCGTAATCTCAGTGATACGATCTTGCTTTAGTAAATCACGTTTGTAATGGACGAATTTTTGGGCGGCTTTGTCGAGGAGCTTGGCTTCCTTTTTCCACTGTGGTGAGAGAAATAACATGGTATTGTCTGGATTTGCCCCACAGTGTGCCAGCATAGAGGAATTAGCTAGGGAAAAACGGAGATTTTTGTGATTACTGGAACCTTTATGCAGGATTGAGTGTGTACTAGTGCTGGAGGGTGTAGTGTTTTTTCTAAAGCTGAGGAGTGGTAGTAATTATAGCTTAGTTAATTAGTAATGTATGAAAGAGGGTAAAAATTTGAGTGAATTTTAATGATTAAAGGGTTGCGGTTTATAAAAAACCTGCGAAATATCACCCATAAATCCTTTTAATACTAAGTAATTTACTAAACAATGTTTCCAGAACACGCTCCTTTCAACGTAGATCAGCGCACAGCACTGGCCTCTGTTTTATCAAATCTGCAACCTATGCAGAAGGTTTGGTTAAGCGGGTATTTGGCTGCAGGCGTTACCAGCGCTGCTCCTATGTCTACCCCTGCTCAAGCGACGGCTTTAACAGTACTATATGGTACAGAATCAGGAAATGCCGAGGGGCTAGCTGATAAGGCCGTAAAGGCAGGGAAGAAAAAAGGGTTTAAAGCTGTGATGAAAAATATGGCGGACATTAAGCCCGCAGACCTTTCTAAGTTAGAGAACGTGATGGTCATCGTGAGCACATGGGGCGATGGGGAACCACCAGAAGGGGCGGAAACATTCTATAATGATCTTATGGCGAACACTGTGGATCTTAAAGGGGTGAAATTTTCAGTCTGCGCTTTAGGAGATACATCTTACGATAAATTCTGCCAAACTGGTAAGGAGATGGATGCTCGTTTAGAAGCATTGGGAGCTCAGCGTGTGATAGACCGTGTGGACTGTGATATCGATTTTGATGATGCCTATGCAGCGTGGGAAAAAGAAGTATTTAGTGCGATGGCCCCAGCGACTGTGGCTGAAGTGCCTGCCATGATGGACTTTGGTTCTGTAGCTAGTGGCATTTCTTACTCTAAAAAGAATCCGTTCCCATCAGAAGTGCTAGAGAATATACTCCTTAATGGCGAAGGTTCTGCGAAAGAGACTGTACACGTAGAGCTCTCTCTTGATGGTTCAGGATTAGATTATGAGGCTGGTGATGCATTAGCAGTTGTTTCTACGAATTGTGCTAACGTAGTTACTGATATATTAAACGTAACAGGCCTGAATGCCCAAACCCAAGTGGTATTAAAAACAGGGGAAGAAATAAGCTTAGAAGAGGCCCTCACAAGTCATCTAGATGTCACTGCACTATCTCGTGCTGTTCTTAAAAAGTACCAAGCTCTTGTCAACGCAGACGAATTAGAACGTTTGCTTGGTGATGATGCCAAACAGGAGCTGAAGGACTGGATGTGGGGTCGCCAAGTAATAGATGCCCTTGAGGCCTTTCCTCTTAAGGGACTTACTGCGGATCAACTAGTCAGTGTCTTACGTAAACTTCCTCCACGTCTCTATTCGATTGCATCTAGCCCTAAGGCCCATCCTGGTGAAGTCCACCTCACAGTAGCTGCAGTACGCTATGATACTAATGGGCGTTCCCGTAAGGGTGTCGCTTCCACCTACCTGGCTGACGAGGCCAAGGCTGGTGATAAAGTAGCTGTGTATGTGCATAAGAATAAGAATTTCCGCTTACCTGAGAATGATGATGTGCCAGTGATCATGGTCGGTCCGGGGACAGGGATTGCACCATTCCGGGCTTTCATTGAAGAGCGTAGTGAAACGGAAGCGACAGGGGGGAGTTGGTTGTTCTTTGGGGATCAGCGATATACTTTTGACTTCCTCTATCAGCTGGAGCTACAGGAACATTTAAAATCGGGTGCGCTCACGCACCTTGATGTCGCCTTCTCTCGTGATCAACCAGAGAAAGTTTATGTACAGGATAAGATCCGTGAGCAGGCCGCAGAGCTGTATGCATGGTTAGAAAAAGGAGCTCATTTTTACGTTTGTGGTGATGCTTCTCGTATGGCGAGTGACGTTCATGATGCTCTCATTGATGTTGTGGCAGAGCAGGGGAGAAAATCTCGTGAAGAAGCAGAGGCATATGTCGATGCGCTTAAGAAGGACAAACGCTATCAGCGTGATGTTTATTAATTGACGATTAGTCGTTTCAGAATCAAACAATAATTTTGACTCAATAGAGTCGCCGAAAGAATAACTATTATGAGCGAAGAAAAGAAACTCGCCGCAAATGAATACCTCAAGATCGAGAGTAATTATCTCCGTGGGACTTTAGCAGAAGGCCTAGCTAATACATCGACTGGTGGACTGACTGAAGATGAACAACAGTTACTAAAATTCCACGGATGTTATCAGCAAGATGACCGCGATTTACGTGCTAATCGCCGGAAACATAAACTAGAGAAAGCCTATAGTTTCCTTATTCGAATCCGTGTGCCAGGTGGTGTGGCCACTCCGAAGCAATGGATTGAAATGGATCGGTTATCAACGGAGTTTGCAAATCAGACAATTAAGCTGACGACTCGCCAGGCTTTTCAGCTCCACGGAGTGATTAAGACGCAGTTAAAGCGGACGATCAAAGAGATCAACGATGCCGCTATGGATACGATCGCTGCCTGTGGTGATGTGAATCGTAATGTCATGTGTAATCCAAACCCTCATCAAAGTGAAGTACACGCTGAAGTGCTTAAAATGTCAGAAGACCTTTCTGCTCATTTAACACCACAGACTAATGCATATCATGAAATCTGGTTAGATGGTGAGAAAGTAATCGACTCCAAAGAAGAAGTAGAGCCTATCTATGGCAAAACATATCTTCCTCGTAAATTTAAGATAGCAGTCGCGGTTCCACCATCCAATGATGTCGACATCCATGCGAATGATTTATCCTTTATCGCCATAGTCGAAGAAGGGAGCCTTGTCGGTTATAATATTGCCGTAGGTGGTGGTATGGGTATGACTCACGGTGTGGTAGAAACCTACCCTCGCCTCGCCGATATCATCGGCTTTGTGACACCTGATAAAGTACTTGATGCGGCAGAGAAAGTTGTAATGGTGCAGCGCGATTTTGGTGATCGTACGAACCGTAAGCATGCCCGTTTGAAATATACGATTGATGACCGTGGTGCGGACTGGTTCACCGAGAAGCTCAATGAGTATCTCGGCTATGAGATAGAGCCTGCCCGTGATTTCGTATTTGATGATAATGGCGATCGTTTTGGCTGGGTCGAGGATGCGAGTGGAAATAGCCACTTTACGCTCTTTATTGAAGGAGGCCGTGTGGTCGATAAAGACGGATACGATCTCCGCACAGGGCTTCGGCGGATAGCAGAGATTCACACTGGAGATTTCCGCCTTACAGCCAATCAAAATTTACAGATTGCGAACGTCACAGCAGAGCAGCGCCCTAAGATTCAAGCGTTGATGGATGAATTTAAAATGGCTGACTCAGTGCACCGTTCAGGTCTGCGTTTGAACTCCATTGCCTGTGTTTCACTTCCCACATGTGGTTTAGCATTGGCGGAAGCAGAGCGTTACCTTCCAATTGCGGTATCCGAGATTGAAGAGGTGCTTGAAGAAGTAGGCCTCCGGCATGATGCCATTACAATTCGTATGACAGGTTGCCCGAACGGCTGCGGCCGCCCATTCCTATCAGAAATAGCTTTCGTCGGCCGGGCCCCAGGCAAATACAATCTATACTTAGGTGGAGGTCATGCAGGTGATAGGTTAAATAAACTTTATCGTGAAGCTATAGGACGTGATGAAATAATTTCGACGTTGAAGCCTCTTATTGAAGACTACGCAAAGAATCGTACAGACAATGAAAAGTTTGGCGATTTTGTTATTCGCGCTGGCTACATTGCTGCGACAGTGAATGGAAAAGACTTTCATTTAAACTTACCAGCTAAGATGACTATTTAAGAGGATGACTGAAGGGAATTTAACGGAAACGATTGTTAAGAAGCTCGAGAAACAGAGCGCAGGCGAGCGGCTAGCTTGGCTTTATGAAACGTATGGTGATCGTGTGGCAGCTAGCACCAGCTTTGGGCTGCAAGCTGCTGTGATGCTTCATCTAATCAGTACGTATGCACCGAAGATTCCTGTTATATTTGTCGATACAGGCTATCTATTTGATGAAACGTATCGTTATGCAGAACAGTTACTTCAGAAATTTAACATCGATCTCAGAGTTTATACTCCTATGATGACGCCTGCTCGCCAAGAAGCTCTTTATGGAGAGCTTTGGGCGGGTTCTGAACAAGCTGTACAGAAGTACGCGGTCATTAATAAAATTGAACCAATGAGCCGTGCTCTGGATCAGATTGGCGCTGATATTTGGCTTAGTGGCGTTCGCCGCTCACAATCCAGCACTCGCGCAGAGCGAAGCTTTGCCGAGCAGCAGAATAAGACAATCAAAGCATACCCCATTCTCGATTGGGCTGATGCACAAGTACAGTCATACTTTTACGAACACGAATTACTCCGTCATCCGCTAGAAGCAGAGGGCTATGTGACGATGGGGGATAAACATTCAACAATACCAGTCGCCGAAGGGATAAGTGCAGAGGAGACTCGCTATGGTGGAAACAAGTATGAATGTGGCCTACATTTACCTTCAGGTGTACAGGACTATACCATTTAGGTTAGATGTTATTTTTTAAAGGAAGGCCGCGTGAGCTATCAGTGAAGCCATAGTTTCCATAGTTTACCTTTGCCTATACTTGATTGTAGATATCACCTTATTGAGCGATAGCTCTTTCTCGCTTCAGAAAATGTCGATCTTTTGCATTGCCCTAAAGGAGGGGGTGGACGATGTTGAGTGAAGTAATTTTTAATATAACAAACATATGAGCTCAATCGCAAATAGTATGGTGGACACCATCGGAAATACTCCTTTGGTCAAACTCAATAAATTGACAGAAGGCCTCAAAGCAGAGGTTCTCGTGAAATGTGAATTCTTTAACCCACTCTTCAGCGTAAAAGACCGTATTGGTAAGGCTATGATCGAGGCTGCAGAGCGTGATGGTAAGCTGAAGCCAGGAGGGACAATTATCGAGCCAACATCTGGAAACACAGGGATCGGGCTAGCCTTTGTCGCACGTGCTAAAGGCTATCGTTGTATTTTAACGATGCCAGAGACAATGTCGATCGAGCGTCGTGTTCTTCTCAGCATGCTTGGTGCAGAAATTGTACTCACTCCTGGCCCGAAGGGAATGGGGGGGGCGATCGCTAAGGCGAAACAGCTGCTCGAAGAAACAGGAGAAGGCGCTTTTGGCCCGAGCCAGTTTGAGAATCCGGCAAATCCAGAAATTCACCGCCAGACCACGGCAGAAGAAATTTGGGAGGCTACAGATGGGAACATTGATGCATTCGTCGCAGGTGTGGGGACAGGAGGAACAATCACAGGTGTTTCAGAAGTTCTTAAAGAACGTTGTGATATGAAAACTTACGCCGTCGAGCCCGTAGGGTCAGCAGTCATTAGTGGTGGCTCTCCTGGTTCACATAAAATTCAAGGGATCGGTGCAGGTTTCATCCCAGGGAACCTGAATGTCGATATTATTGACGAAGTCTTAAAAGTAAGTAACGAGGAAGCCTTTGCTATGGCCCAACAGCTTGCACAGCTGGAAGGTCTTCCAGCTGGTATTTCTAGCGGAGCTACAGTTCATTGCGCTATTGAGCTTGCGAAACGCCCAGAGATGGAAGGCAAGCGTATCGTCGTCATTGCGGCCTCCTCAACAGAGCGTTACCTCTCCACGCCTTTAGCAGAAAAAGTGCGTGAAAATGTGGCCAAACTACCAGTACATAGCGTTTAGGCGAACAGAGTAGAGATAGTTTATGAAGCCCTTTGAGTGATGACTCAAAGGGCTTTTTTGATGGATAAAATAAATAATTTGAGCAAAAAAAGAAAGAGATTATGATAGGTAGAAGTGTGAAGGAGGTACTATTATATTAGACGCAAAAGTGTAGTTATTTAGGTATGATAGTTAGATTAATGATCATCAGTATTTCATTAAAAACTTGATTCGATAATTGTTTGACTATATCATACCTGTTGATTAAGAGGCGTCGAATTTAACTAGTTAGATAGCCGGCTACTTTAATATAAAAGTACTTAATCTTCTCCCTAGTTTTACCTCACCCCTTAAATACAACGTAAAATGAAACCTAAATATGACTCTCTAAGCACTTTAAAATCTATTGTTTTAGCTCTTGGTGCACTATGCCTGAATGTACAATCTTCGATCTTAATTACAGAGGTCGACAATGATATTGATTACATTGAAATCACAAACACATCGACATCTGCCATTGATATCTCTGGTTGGACATTGAATATCCAAGATGACGGTCTCACGAACTGGTCCTTCACTTTAGATGCCGGATCAACATTAGCAGCAGGCGAGAGCTTCGGTGTTAGTGATGCATCTTATTTCGGGGCTGTTGTTTCTACAGTGAATATCCCTAATCTTAACACTAGAGGAATAAATGCTTATGTAACAGATGATGATGATATTCTACATGATGCGATATCGATCGTTTCTGGAACGGATACAGGGGGAACTCCTCCTCTAAATTTCCCTGATTTTTTTGGAACTATAGATTGGACAGTTGGAGACGCGGTTATTCGTACAGCTAATGATCGCTTTACTAGTGATAGTTTCACGATCGGTGCAGCATCACCGATCACAGCAACCACCTTAACGGGAACATCGTCAGCAACGTTGTCTCCTATTGCTGGAGTTGTTACTGTTCCAGAGATTTCCTCTGTTTGTTTGCTTGGTCTAGCAGGATTAAGCTTCTCACTTCGCCGTAAGAGAATGTCTCGTTAATTTGTACATTGTTTGTTGAAAATGGAATGACTTTGCTCTCACATAGAGTACCACTTGTAGTGATTCCATCATTTCAATAACACAACATACCGTTCTGGTATCAAAAAGCCTCAGTGCCAGTGAGTACTGAGGCTTTTTTATGGAAAGAGTTATCAAGCTTCTACAAGAGTTTGCTGTTTTGTTTTTTGAATTTGTAAACGATCAATTTTGGCTCTCAGATCTGTAGCATTCATTTCACACATAGAGATGAGTTTTCCGTCAACGGGGACTTTGAAGATACAAGCATCTAGCCGCTCCTTGCCTTCCTCAGTGAGTAGATCCTTTGGAGACATGAAATTGTGAATGATAAACAAGAAAGGCCGTAGTTCAGGTAGTCGCCTTTCATTGAGTATGGCCTGATAAAGGGCCATCACTTTTTGGCGATCTGAGTATATTCTGTAAACAGTGTATTTCAAAGTTTGTAAAAGGAATAAAGGGTGAGTTAAGAAGATGGAGGCTAAGGTCTTTATATTGTTGTTCCATGGCTCCGCCCAGTTCACTTCGCTTCCTATCGTATCAATCGCTTGAGACAACATGAGAGCATCCTTTTGATTACCTTCTCTAACTCCTTCTAAAATAATTCTTTCTGAACCAACTTGAGCAAGAAGCAAAGGAACTAGATTATTGCATTTTCGATGCCCAAATTGGAGGGGGCGGCGGTTGATAATTTGGCCAGAGGCTTGATAGATTTGGGCCCATAGGCCGTCTCGCTCAACAGAAAGAGAGCCCTGTGCCTTACGAGTGCGTCCAACGTCGGCCACGGGGAGGAAGCTCAAGAGGCGAAAAGCATCTGCATTATCGTAAAACCATCGGGTGATCTCAGCAACTTCTTCTAGGTTTGAGTCCGTGACTGTCACTGTAGAAGCCGCCTTCAGGTTAGAACCTGTTTCTAAACGGACACGGCGGATCAGATTGGCAAATTCATCACGGACAAAGTGAAGGTCTTTTTCCAACATTTTGCTGTTTGTTCTTTTTCTTCCTCGCTGAGTTGTATCGATATGAATGCTTATTTTTCTTAGACCATATTCTCTAACGAGGCTTATAAGGTATTCTGGTTCTTCTATAAAACGTTGCCCATGGCTCATAACCATTGGGTCAAGGTCGATAGATAAGGCATATTTGATAATTTCACCTAATTCTTGGAGAGGTAAAAGGGTGACTTCTCCTGCAGTGATTTGAACTTTTCCCCCAGGGCCTAATTCATGTCTTAAGGTATCAAGTTGCTTTTTTACTTCTATAAATGGTAGAGCTTCTGTCTTGTTCGCTTCTGCTCCTAGATAGCAGCAAGTGCAGGAAAAATTACAACGCTCCATTACGTGGTGTGTTGCTCCACAAGCGATAGATGTTTTCCCAGTAAGTTGGTTTGGAATTTTAAGTTCTCTCGGTAGAGCATCCCAACGTGCCTGGAGAAGATTTTTTTTCTCCGAGTTTATAATGGGCTTTCTTAAGAAATCTCTCAACATATTGCCTTTGAGACTTTAGATACAGACTTTTATTCCGTGAATTTCTTTTGGAAGTACACAAGGAAAGAATAGAAAACGAGGAAAGAGGATCTTTCTTGTAGTTAGATCTATGGCTTATTTACAAGGATGATGTGGAGGGTGCTGAATAGAAGGCGTATACTACGGTGCATGCAGTTTTTTTGAATAGCTGCCATAGGTACTTGACTCTTTGTCTGGTAGGGTACTACTCTCGCGAACATCGCTCCCTGGGCGGCCGCGGTTTCGTTCAAATTGTACTGAAGTCGAGGAAAGTCCAGACATCATAGGGTAGCGTGCCTCATGTAAGTGAGGGACAGGAGGCTTGAAGGCCTCTTGGACGGAAAGTGCCGCAGAAAGCATACCGCCGATGGTCTGAGAGGATACAGGTAAGGGTGAAAGGGTGAGGTAAGAGCTCACCACTCCAAGGGTAACTTAGGAGGTATGGTAAACCCCACGTGATGCAAGACATAACAGGAGAAGGGTTGCCCGCCCGATTAGAATCTCTGGGTAATAGTCGCACCGCTACTTTGGTAGGGTTTCTCATACATTGAGATAAGACAAATGGTCGCACAGTCCTGCTTGCAGGATGGACAAAATCTGGCTTATAGGGGAGGGATGCCGTTTTGTGGAATGAGGTGAAGAGCTTGGGTAGAATTATTTGTATGAATAGATCTTGTTTGAAGTGGATTAGAAGAGTGGGGTGAATTCTTATTATGGAAGTCGTATGAGGTCATTTTTAAGATCTATAGACTTGCCTTCGCCCATAGGAGTCTGTTAATGTGAGGTTACTTTTACTAATGAGTTCTCACCTTTCTTTCGACAGATCCCAGGCCCCTGAATTAGAAGAGTTGTCAGTCATTCTACCTGCATACGAATTTAAGAAATTAGTAGCAGTTGGTGGTATGGGAGCTATATATCATGCTGTACAGCTTTCGCTAGACCGTGAAGTGGCGATTAAGATACTTCCCAAACATTTCGGACAAGACCCTGGATTTTGTCAGATGTTTAATGAAGAAGCGCGAGCGATGGGGAAGCTCAATCACAAGAATCTGCTGTCTGTTTTTGATTTCGGTAATGAGAAGGGGTATTACTACATTGTCATGGAGTATGTCGACGGCAGTTCACTACATGATGCGGTAGGTGGAAGGCCTGTTGAGGATGTTCAGTGTGCAGAAATTGTTCGCGCTGTTTGTGATGGGTTGGGGCACGCTCATGATGCAGGGATTTTGCATCGTGATATTAAGCCTCCTAATATTTTACTGACAATGGATTGCGTGCCAAAGGTAGCGGACTTTGGCCTTGCACGCGATACCTCTTTTTTTGATCAAAATGAAGTAGTGTGGGGAACTCTAGGCTTTACGGCGCCTGAGGTAGTGGCAAATCGGCGGGCTGTTGATGCGACTAGTGATATTTACTCTTTGGGGGCAGTATTGTATTTTTTATTAACTGCTAGGATTCCAAAGGAAAAAAGAATACCTGCATCTCTTAGAGTACAATCTGCGATTGAGTTAGATTATATTATTGATAAGGCCATGCACACAGATCCCGCCATGCGTTATGCGAGTTGTGCAGAGCTAAAGGAAGATATTGAACTCACTCTTGAGTACCTTAAGGTTCTTAAAAATCAGGGAATGGGGCAAGGAGAGGTGATCACAGCTGAGATGATACGGCCAAAAGCCCCAAGTGTAGGAATCGCCACAGAAGTGCTTCACATTCCAAGTTCAAAGCCTTTATACACGCCTCGGTCTCATTCATTAAGTGTTCCGGTTTCTACACCTCTTCAGGTCCCGGTTTATCCAGCTCAAGCGACGGCTGGGACGGTTGCTTCTGTTTTTCTTCATGCCGATATAGCAGGTGCGCTGGCTGCAGCGGGGGCGAAACCATTTACTGCTTCTGGGAATGCCGATGAGGCTCGCATTCAGGGATCTCCTCTGAATGGTATGACAGCTCCTGTTTATGTAAATGCGGCTATGGCAGAAGCCTTGTCAGGAGTAGGTGTGACCACGCCAGCAGCGGCGGCCACATCGGCGCCAAAGCGTATTGAACCTTTGCCTACAGTTGATGGGCTGGGTTCTGTGTCTGTGAAAAAAACATCAGGGAATTATAGTCTACTGATAATTGTGTTTTTTATAGCTGTTTTGGGGGTTTTATTACTAATATTGGCTTTTTAAGTCTGAATGAAACGAGTGAACGATGTTATTTGTTGTGTTGATTAGAATCGTTCAGATAAAGAGATAAATTCTCTCGGAGACTGGCCCTTGCTCGGAAAAGTTGACTTTTAACCGCAGAGACAGACAGCTCAAGAATGGAAGCAATTTCTTCATAAGGCAATTTTTCATAACGCCTTAAGATGACAGCAATACGTTGTTTTTCTGGAAGGCTTTGAATGGCTTGGTCTATTGTATGTTGGAGTTCGCTTTGTAGGACTTCTTTATCGGGTGATATAGAGTCATCAGCCGCAATGAGGAGATGGTTCTCATCCTCTTGTTCTTCGATAGAGAATGTTTTGTGTCTAGATTTCCTGCGGCTTTCATTAAAAACCAGATTGCGAGTAATGGTATATAAGAAGGTAGTAAACTTCGCTTTTACTTCGTAATTGGGAGCTGCCTTCCATAAACGGATAAAGACTTGTTGGGCGATGTCTTCTGAATCAGTGGTGGAGCCAAGCATTTTAGCGACAGTCCCAATCACAGCACCTTGGTGTCTAAGAATTAATGCTTCAAAGGCGGCGTGTTCCCCTGCTTTGACTCGCATCATCAAAGCCACATCTACCTCATTATCAGAGTCAATAAGTGGTTCAGGAGATGGAGAGGCCTTTGATTGTTTCGTCATTAGGAGGGTACCTTCGATAGCAGTGTAGAGTATTTTTATAAAATAGATCTAACTAGAGTTCAATCGGTAAGTTGTGTTGATTTGTATGAAATTGTCAAATTTTTGTAAATTAGCCAAGAATGACGTAATTTTGTATAGAATGGCTGAAATGCCGAGTAGTCTAGGAATCTATGAATGTATTGAGATTAAGCACAACGGCGATCGCCATTTCCTGTATTGGTTCAGTTCATGCTGATGAGAAGAAGCCTAAGAAAGTACAGTATGTTGATACTGAGCAACAACCGTGGAGTGAATATAAGGTGCACGATATGGAGCGACCTCATCCACCGAAGGTGAATGCACCGGGTTGTGTGAGCGTGCCGGCCCCTGCTGGTGCGACAGTCTTGTTTGATGGTACCGATACATCAGCCTTTAAAGGGGGCTGGGATATTGTAGATGGAGCTATGGTTGCTAATAAAACGGGAGGAGTCTCAACAAAAGAATCATTTGGCTCTTGTCATTTACATCTTGAGTGGCGCGTTCCAGCTGGCCGTAAAGTGAATGGACAAAAAGGTGGTAATAGCGGCGTCTTTATGATGGGGCGATATGAAGTTCAAATTCAGGAAAGCTATGCGAATGTGACGTATGCCGATGGTCAAGCCGCGGCGATTTACGGGCAAAGCCCTCCTCAGGTAAATGCATCTCTGCCACAAGGAGAGTGGAATAGCTATGACATCATATTTGAAGCCCCAAAATATGGGAAGAACGGTGTAGAACGTGAGGCGTATATGACGATAGTGCATAATGGCGTTGTCGTGCATAGCCATCAGATTGTTTATGGGCCAACATCTCATAAAAAAGCAGCGAAGTACCCGTTAACCCATTCCGAAAAGGCCCCTTTCAGCCTTCAATGGCACAGTGATCCTATTGAATTTCGAAATATTTGGATTCAATCGATCGAGAAGTGATTGTTATGAATCTAGGATCGAGCATTTTTTCATATTAAGTAAGTGAGGTTTTATTGTCACTGTACGTAGTATAGTAGAATGATATTATCATGACTATGAATGATCAAGACTACACACGCTTCGTCCGCTTATACACAAAGGTGGAGCGTGATCTTCGTCAATTTATTCGCTCTTTATTACCATCGTGGAATGATGCTGATGAAGTGTTGCAGTTAGCCGCTTTAGTGTTGTGGAAAAAATTTGAGAAGTTCGAGTCAGGGGGTGTCGAGGAAGAGACTGACTTTATTCGATGGGCTTGTGTGGTAGCTCGCTTTGAAGCTCTAAGTTATCGTAAGAAGATGGCTCGTGATAAATTAGTGTTTAGCGATGAGATTTTTGACCTCATGGCTGAGGAAGCCGAAGAAGATGTGGAACTTCGGCAGAAAGAACACCAAGCATTAGAAGGGTGCTTGAGTAAACTAACACCAGTGCAGAATGAGTTTATCAAACTGGCTTACACTCCTGGTGTTAAAGTGAAAGATTTAGCGGAAGAATCAGGGGTAAGGCCGGAAGCTTTTTATATGAGATTAAACCGCTTACGTAAAAAGCTGCAAGATTGTGTTAAGCATTCAATCAATACTCAACGTATTCTTCAATGAACTCTTTTGAAAAGGCAGACCAAGCGCAACAATGGATCGATGATTATATAAATGATATTCTATCCAAGGAAGACTTTCATGCATTTGAACGTCAGCTAGCGGTAGACTCGAAACTCCGTGCTCAGCTGCGGCAGTCTCTTGCTCTTGATGATAATTTACGAGAAAACCTGCCTTCTCCTTTGAGCGCTGTCGAGACATGGAATGAAACGACTTCCGTTATCACGAAATTTGCATGGAAACCAGTGATAGCAGCAGCACTGCTCGCCATTGGTTTAACCATGACAGGGATTAGTTTTTTTTCTAAAACGGAACATAATGAGCAAATAAGCTTTGAAAGTCAGCCGGCCGAAACGTTAGCTGAGGGATTTGCTGTATTACATGAATTAGACGGTAATCATGATAAATACCAGGTAGGCAGAGCTCTTGGGGCGGGATCATTTATGATTGAAGAAGGCGCTGCTGAATTACATTTTTTTAGCGGTGCAAGAGTTGTTTTAGAAGCACCAGCAGAAATAAATATTTGCTCCGCATGGGAAGCTAAATTTGTGAACGGGAAATTGCGAGCAGAAGTGCCACCTGCCGCTCGTGGATTTAAATTAACGACAGATTCCTCCGAAATTATTGATTTAGGTACCGAGTTTGCGTTGGAAGTTTCCGGAGGGAACGCCGTAGTAGAGGTGATAGACGGAGAAGTAGCAGTGATGCACCGAGATGAGGATGAAGCGAGGTTAACGACAGGAGAGGCGTGTTATCTACCTAAATTGGGTAGTTCCGAAATGAGGCAATCATCGACAATCAGTTTTCCAAAGAAATTTTTAAAAAGAAAAGCAGAACGTAAAAAATCATTCGATCGCTGGGAGCAGGAAAGCAACGAGATCGCACAGGACGACAGATTATTAGCCTACTACAACTTTCAAAATGTATCAAGTAGTGTCCCTAATTTAGCTCAGGGAAAAGATTCTTTTTCTGATGCTTCTCTTGTGATGGCGACGAAGGTTGAAGGGCGCTGGCCCGGCCATAAAGAAGCTCTCGATTTTAGGCGTGCTGGAGCTCGGGCCCGTGTCAATATACCTGGAGAATTCGGAGGGCTAAGCCTCACTTCTTGGGTCAGAATTGACTCTTTGGATCGATCTTATAGTGCATTATTAATGGGAGACGGCTATGAAACTGGCGAGCCTCACTGGCAGATACGTGATGATGGGAGGCTTATGCTATCTGTGATGGTGGATGACAGCCGTAAGCCAGTAAAAAACCCTTTAGCAGGTGGTATCCACAAGGTGTACTTTTCACCAGTTGTCTGGGATATTTCCAAAAGTGGGGAATGGATGCACCTCGCCTCTACATATGATCCTGATCAGAGAACGGTTCGGCATTTCATTAACGGAGAGCAGGTATCCGAGGCCACCATTGAGAGAGGTTACATAGTAAAAACCCTTCGTATTGGCGCGGGGGAAATAGGAAATTGGGGGCAACCGTTCAGGCGTACACCCACGTTTGCTATTCGTAATTTAAATGGGCGTATTGATGAACTTGGAGTTTATGGGGAAGCCCTTAACCCCGATGAAATTAAATCACTTTACGAACGAACTAAGGTTAGCTTTTAGGCGTTTGGTCGACGTCATGGTGGAGTAGTGAAAGATAAGCGCTGTGCCATATTCATGGAAAGTGAAATCGGAATGTCGTACAGAAGAGGTCGATTCTTTCAATCTGTACGAAAACTTGCTATTTTTAAATGGGGTATTTCTTCTTGTAATAGGATCATAAGTTGTTTTGCTTCAGTTTATTACATCTTTATTTCAAGCGTGGTGATGGATTGGCTTTGAAGAAAGTTAAATTCTTTAGAAAACACTATTGGCAGAAAGAGTATTCAGATCTAGGCTATTCTTTAATGAAGGGGGGATGGATAACTCTGACAGTTTTTACTGTTTTATGCACGAATTGGATATTTGCTCAAGAGGCAGCTTTGGTGCCAGATTTAGCGGCGGAGGCAGCAGCAAAGGCTCTGAAAAACGATCCTACCGTCATTCAGCCAATAAAGCAGAGAGACACTACTCCGGATGAAGAGGGGAGTGGTTTAGCAGAATTTAAGAAGAGAAAGCGTTCCGCAGAAGATGCTTCGATTTATACGAGGCCTGATGCTAGAACGATGACCTTGTCGATCCCTGGTCCGCGCGGGCAGATTACAGATCGTAATGGCAAGCCATTTGCTCAGAATAAAGTAGTGTGGTACCCCGCATTACAGTTTGGGCAACTAGAGAATGCAGATAGAGAATTTGTCGTGAACTGGGCGAAAGAGCGCATAGCTATCGCCAATTCAATTTTCGGAATTAATTGGGAAGTAAGAGAAGACCGGCTCTGGGAGCATTACCGGCACCGGAGGTGGCTACCTATGCCATATACCCATGTCGTCGAGGCTGAGCGGAGAGAATTATTAGCGCCCAAGCTAATTGATGGGTTAATTCTGCATCCTCGCTATATGAGAGTTTACCCTCAGGGGGCCACTGCTGCTCATATCGTGGGCTATGTAGGGAATGCCGGGAAATTAGAAAAAGGGCCTATTAATTATGGAGATCCTCTTTTCGAATACACAGAAGGTCGCGCAGGGTTAGAAAAGTTCTTCAACCAGCAATTAAAGGGCCTAGAAGGGCTTCGTAAGATGCAATACGATTCCAATGGTGCTTTGTTAGAACGAAAAGAATCCAGAAGGCCAAAGGCTGGAGGAACTTTAGTGACAACAATCGATCTAGAGTGGCAGCAACGTGCAGAAGAATTATTAGCAGAGAAAACGACACGTGGAGCCATGGCAGTTGTCGATGTGCAGACAGGGGAAGTCCTCGTCCTCGCATCGAATCCAAGTTATGATTTAAATGACTGGGTACCATTTATATCCTCTAAAAAGTATAATGCGTTGAAAGATGATCCGGCAAAACCGCTTTACGCACGGGCGTTTCAGGGGGTGTATCCACCCGCATCTACGTTTAAGCCCATTGTTGCTCTAGCGAGTTTGAAAGCTAATCGGCTGGATCGGCTACGTAAAATCGATTGCCCAGCATATATTAAACTGGGCAAGCATAAGTTTAATGACTGGTCAAAACGTTCTCGTGGCTTATTGAATTTGAATAGTGCGATGGCTCTCTCGAACAACCCTTTCTTTATCAAAATTGCTTTGGAAATAGGGAGCACGAAAGTGTTGGATATGGCGCGCCAAGTCGGCTTCGGCTCACGTACAGGTTTACCTCTTGATGATGCTGCTGGTCTGGTACCAACCAATGATTGGATGATAAGGAATGAGAAGCGTTCCTTTAAAGACGGAGATACAGCCAATATGGCGATAGGTCAGGGTGTGATTTTAGCGACACCACTCCAAGTAGCACAGGCTATGTCTGCCATTGCGAATGGAGGCTCATTACCCAGACTACAGCTCATCCGTCAAATTCAAGATGCAGAGGGGCGTGTGCTATTGGCAAATCAATTAGAAGAGCGGAATAAGATAGGAGTGAACCCAATGGATACGGGATTGGTTCAGGAAGGAATGATGAATGTCGTTAACTCTTCCTATGGCACAGGGAAGTCTGGATCATTGAGTTACTCCATTGTTTGTGGAAAGACAGGGACAGGCCAGTGGGGGCCTGCTTCGAAGAAAAAATATGTAGGCTGGTTCTCAGGTTTCTTTCCCCTAGATAACCCAAAATTTGCGTTTGCGATTGTCTATGAAGGTGCAGAAAATGAAGAAATCTCTGGAGGGCGGGTGGCAGGGCCTTTAGTTCCAGCGTTTTTTGAACCCATTCGTGAACAAGTAGAACGGCTCATTAACCCACCAGCTAGAGCCATGGTGATAGAGGATGAGAGCGAAGATGAAGGTCTGAGCCCAGTTGGTGGATTCAGCAGAGCTGTCTTAGTAGAGAAAGACCCTGCTCCAGAAGAACTGCCAGAGCCTACCGTCGCTCCCAGAGCTGCGATTGTTATTGAAGAAGAAGGAGTATTTGATCCTGATTCCATTGATCCCGTACTGCCTCCACCCAGTCAGAACCCAGAAACTGACGATTCTGAGGCAGATGGTGAACATCTGGAAACGGGAGTGCCTCAATCAGAAGAACCTGTCGGGTTAATAGAAACACCAGCAGAGGAGTCGACAGAGGAACCTGTTCCTGCACGTGCACTCATTATC
This sequence comes from uncultured Verrucomicrobiales bacterium, assembly GCA_964561965.1. GTDB lineage: Bacteria > Verrucomicrobiota > Verrucomicrobiia > Verrucomicrobiales > Akkermansiaceae > Rubritalea. The sequence continues at coordinate 66,444 of CAZLQY010000003.1, read as the reverse complement.
GAAGAATAAAGGAATGCCAAAAGGGGAGATTGTAGCGAATTGGGAGGCCGTGAAGCAGAATATTTCTGACGCTGTAAAATCCTCTGGCAGAACAGAAGATAGTGTCCGTCTTGTCGCTGTTTCAAAGACATGGTCCGCCAAAGATATTCAACCTGTTGTTGATGCAGGTCAGTTGATTCTCGGGGAAAATAAACTGCAAGAAGGGCAGGAAAAAATTCCTGTCATGTCTTCAAAAATCGAGTGGCATTACATCGGGAAATTACAGCGTAATAAAGCACGCAAGGTCCTGCCCTTATTCCCTGTCATACATAGCATTGATTCTTTAAAACTAGCACGTTATATTGATAACCTAGCAAAAGAGTTGGACCTTCATCCCACCGTCCTTTTACAGGTTAATATTGGTGCAGAGCTGAGCAAGGGAGGGTTTTCTCTGATAGAACTCAAAGAAACCTTTAAGGAACTAAGCTGTTTGGAGCACCTTCAGATACGGGGATTAATGTGTATTCCCCCATCAGTGAATCAAGCAGAACTGGCGAGACCATACTTTAAGCGACTTAGAGAATTAAAAGAGGAGTTAGAATTGGCACACCACTGCCGCCTTCCAGAGCTGAGTATGGGCATGAGTAACGACTACGAAATAGCCATTGAAGAAGGAGCGACATTAGTCCGAGTGGGATCCTCGATCTTTGGTCATCGGGAGTACTCCATGAAATGATAATAGAAAATTTATGACGATCAGTAATATAGCCTGTATTAATGGAGAAATAGCAATTGTGTGGAGTGATCAGGTAGAGACTTATATTTCCCTGGAAACCTTACGTAGAGCTTGCCCCTGTGCAAAGTGTCAAGGAGAGCCCGACGCAACAGGTATGGTAGTACGCCCTGAGGTAAGCTACGGAGCGAATGCATTTTTTCTCAACAACTGGAGCTCGATAGGAGGGTATGCTATCCAGTTTTTCTGGAAAGATGGCCATAACACAGGTATATACTCCTATGATTATCTCCGCCGATTAGGATAACCGAATAGCTATGAATGTTTTACCTATGATAGCCCTATGAATCATTTTTATAACGCTTTTGACACAGAGCGCTTAGAGCCATGGGGGAAAGCCGAGGACTACCGCTCCGCCTTTCAGATTGATCGTGATAGAGTACTCTACACGCCCACATTCCGGAGCATGCAGAGCAAGACCCAGGTGTTTTGGAGTGGGGAGTATGATTTTTACCGGACGCGTTTAACCCATTCATTGGAAGTAGCTCAGATAGGTAAGGCAATTAGCCAATGGTTAGGGTATAGTTCAGATTTGTTAACCGAAGAGTTCTTCATAGATCCAGACCTTGTTGAAGCGACTTGTCTTTCCCATGATCTGGGTCACCCTCCTTTTGGCCACGCTGGCGAACGCACACTAAATGCTCTCATGGCTGATAGCGGTGGTTTTGAAGGGAATGCACAGACGCTCCGCCTGCTGACAGAGCGTATTTTCTCCACTAGCCGTTCAGGAATGAACCCCACTAGAGCATTTCTTGATGGTGTATTGAAATATAAGACGTTGTGGAGCGAGTTAAAAGAAGAAGGGCGCCCTCCAAAGAATCATTATATCTATGATCAGCAACTCCAGTTTTTAGATTGGGTCTTCGATCATCGTGATTTCCCGCTCGAACTAGTGCCCGGTAAACAGCGAGATTATTTCCGCTCCATCGAATGCCAAATTATGGATTGGGCGGATGATACCGCCTATTCATTAAATGATCTGGCAGACAGCGTGCGTGCAGGGTTCCTAACGATGGAAAAAGTGGAGCGTTGGGCGGGAGAGCAGAATGTTACAAAGGAGCAAAGTGCAGCGATTGAGAAGCTACTTTCAGCGATTTGTGAAGGGAAAGTAGAGCTGATGACAGGCCGTAAAATCGGTGATTATATTCAATCTGTCCACTTACAGGAGGATACTAACTTTATGAGCGGTGTGACCAATCGCTACCGCTATCGATTAGGGCTCGATACTCGAGTAAAAGAGGAATTAGAGATCTACAAAAAACTGGCTTATCAAATCGTATTCCTCTCTCCAGAATTAAATCAGTTAGAATACAAAGGTGGGCATATGCTCAAAAAGCTTTGGAAGGTGCTCAGTGAGCGTTATATTGATTGTACTGGGGGACTGAATTTACTGCCAGCGTCGATTGCAGAAGAAGTGATAGAAGTAGAGGGTGATGCGAATAAACAGAGACTGCTTTGTGATTATCTTGCTAGCTTGAGTGATGGGGCCGCTAGCCGTTTATATCAGCGTCTTTTTGTATCAGATTACGGATCAATCGGTGATTTAGTGAACTAGGCTAAGAACAGGGGAGTGATACGAAATGGAGAATTCTTCAAATAATCCCATCTCGGTACTAGAGCAGTACTTTGGATTTCATGGGTTTTTAGAAGGTCAGGAAGAAGTCGTTCGCCAGATATTGAGTGGTCAGGACGGCCTAGTTGTCATGCCAACAGGTGGCGGGAAGTCCCTATGCTTCCAGCTACCCGCACTCTGTATGGAAGGGGTGGCTCTGGTCGTTAGCCCTTTGATTGCATTGATGAAAGATCAAGTAGACGGTCTAATTCAGAAAGGCGTGCCCGCAACAATGATTAATTCCACGTTGAGCTATGCGGAGCAGCGAGAGCGTATTTCCAGAATACGATCGGGTGAATTTAAGCTTATTTACATTGCTCCAGAACGGTTTCGCTCAGAGAGTTTTATGCAGGCTCTGGGAGAAGTAGAAATCGCTTTATTTGCGGTAGATGAGGCCCATTGCTTAAGTCAGTGGGGGCATGATTTTCGACCAGACTATATTCGTTTGGGCCATGCTCTTCAGAAATTGGGTTCCCCTCAGTGTGTTGCCTTCACAGCCACGGCGACGCCGGTAGTGAGGCAAGATATTTTGACCGTCTTAGGGCTGCGTCAACCATTTGAAATCGTACAAGGCTTCTCTAGGCCGAACCTCTCTCTAGCGATTACGCTCGTCGAGAAACAAACACAGAAGTACCAGCGCATTCAGCAAATCATAGCCCAACATAAAACAGGGATTATATATTGCGCTACGCGTAAACGCGTCGAAGAAGTTTCAGAAATGCTGCACAGTTGGGGTGTTTCTAGCATCGCTTACCATGGAGGGATGAATGATCAACAGCGCGAGCAAACCCAAGAGATCTTTATCCGTAAACAGGCTGATGTAGCAGTGGCGACGAATGCCTTTGGAATGGGGATAGACCGTTCCGATGTACGCTTTGTCATTCACTTTGAGATTCCAGGGAGTGTAGAAGCATATTATCAAGAAGCAGGGCGAGCTGGGAGAGATGGCGAGGCTGCTGTATGTGAGATGCTATTCAACTATGCTGATACACGGACCCAAGATTTTTTTATCGAAGGAGCTAACCCCTCATATACCGTAATTTCTGCGATTTATCAGTATTTGCAAAATCAGGCCAATCTTGATTTTGAGGTAATAGAGAGTTTGGATGCCATAAGTAAGGGAGCCAAAGTGAAGAATGGCATGAGTACGGGAAGTGCGCTTGGAATCCTTGTGAAGCATGGCTTGATCGAGCGGTTTGATAGACCAGGTCAACGTATTCGAGGGACACGCCTACTACAGCCGAATGTACTCACCAGTCAGTTGAACATCAATAGAGAGGCGCTAGAGGAAAAAGAAAAAAGAGACCGTGATAAACTCGCAGCCATGGTGGAAATGGCCTATGCTAAAGTCTGTAGGCAAAAGTGGATTTTAGAATATTTTGGAGAGATCGAGGCACCAGCTTGTGGTACCTGTGATATTTGTTTGAGCCAATCTAATGGAAATCTACGTGAGGGTAATAAGACGGAAATAGTAGTGCTTAAAAAAGCACTTAGTGGAGTGGCTAGGATGTGTGTGAAACAAACTGATGGCTGGCAGGGCCGTTTCGGCCGAGCTCGCGTCGTTCAAATGTTGTTAGGTAGCAAATCTCAAGAGATTTTAAGAAATAAATTGGACCAACTAAGCACGTATGGGGTCTTGAAAGAGGAGGGGAGTGCCTATGTGAATGAATTAGTTCGTTCAATGCATGATGCCGGCTTAGTTTTCACTCAGAAAGGAGAGTACCCTCTTCTAACACTATCGAAGAGAGGGGAGCAAGTAATGTATGGGAAAACGAGTGCCATGCTAGCGTGGCCAGAGTTAAACAGTAAGAGTAAAGAAAAGGCGCGCAGCTCTGGACTTAAAATGGAAGAACTAGGGTTTGATGCCCGTCTGTACGCAAAGCTGAAGGCGCAGCGTAATATGATCGCTAAACGTGATGGCGTACCCATCTACACTGTATTTCCTAATAAAACATTAGAACGTTTAACCCGGCTAAGGCCCAGAAGTATAGAAGCAGGAATGCGAATTCACGGCATCAATGAGATGAAGGGGCAACAATACCTTCCAGAAATGGTGCAAGTGATTTGTAATTATTTAGTCCCCCGTTAAAAATAGATGAATTAACTAATAACGAGACAGAAGAACTCATTCACGTTGAGAGTTACGAGAGTCAGTGTGGACTCTTCTGGTTAGAACATCGATAAACCTGCTCACATAAACTGTGGGGTTAACAAACATCGTTTCAACTTCTAGACTTGTTCTGTGAATAAAAATCAACGAGCTAGGCTCACTTGGGTGAAGCTCTTTAAGGAGACAGAAGATGCAGGTTTTGTATGCCGTAGATGCGGCATATCTAGACCAACTCTAAGAAAGTGGGTTAAACGTTTTGATGAGCTAGGCTGTGATGGTCTAATAAGTCAAAGTAGGCGACCTCACTCTTCGCCAGCAGCAAAAGTTACCCCTCAGCTTGAAGAGGTCATTTTATCTATGCGAAAAGACAGGCAACTTGGTGCAAAAAGAATCTCTAGTGAACTACTTCGTCTACATGACATCTACCGATCTGCACCAACTATTCAAAAAGCCATTAATCGAGCCCCTAACATTAAACCTATTCAGCGACCTAAATGGCGTAAAAAAACTCAACGCTACAGTAGAGCTATTCCTGGTGATAGAGTTCAAGTTGATGTGTGTAAAATAGCTCCAAATATATACCATTACTGTGCAATAGATGATTGTTCACGATACAGAGTAATAGGAATCTATCCTAGAAAAACAGCTGCTAACACCCTTTTGTTTTATGAACGTATGGTCGAGGAAATGCCTTTTCCAATTGAAAAAATTCAAAGTGATCGAGGACGTGAATTTTTTGCAGTTAAGGTTCAGCGTTGGTTAATGAATTATAGCATTAAATTCCGACCAATTAAACCACGTTCTCCACATCTAAATGGTAAAGTTGAGCGTTCTCATAAAACTGATTTGACCGAGTTTTATTCCTTACACGAATTAGACGATCCTCAGCTAGAAGGTCACTTGGCTGAGTGGCAGCATTTTTACAACTGGTATCGTCCACATTCTTCTCTTGGAGGTAAAACGCCAAATGAAAAATGCCATGAGTTGTCAGAAAAGACCCCATATTGGGATGAAGTCGAGATCGTCTATTTTCAAAAAGAGGAGAGAGCTCAGGAACAGAATTACCGGCTAGATTTAGAGCTTCGCAAATTGAAATGATGTCTATTTACTCCACATCTAAGGTATTGATCTAAGTCCGTATTCATGGCTTTCCCTGAACAAGCTGCTGACTATTGAAGTAGGGCATTTTTGAAGAGAGGGGGATCAATATCAATTGTGAAACTGTGAGGTCAAAAGGAAGGTGGAATGATGGGAAGCTGTACTTCAAGATTTAAATTTGGTGGTGACGATAACTGAAATTGTTCACCTCGAGGAGGTGTATAGGGGGATTCATAGACAAGGGGAATCGCACTTAAATAGACGATGCTTTCATCACCTTCTCGTTCTATGATTTCTGTGTGGAGGACCGATACAAAATAAGGGTTCTTACTGATTTCGATCATGTCACCTGCTATGATTTGTTCGACAGCTCCTTCTGGAGCTCCTGGTAAAATGAGTTCAATGACGACTAGGTAGGGTGTAGGAGGGTGGTAGGTATCTGGTTGAACGTAAGCCTGAGCCTGTATGACAATACCTTTTTGAATGAAATCTGTTGCCGAGAGTGCTCTAGTTTTTATCACTCGGAAATCACCTCTTAAGTAAGTGTTGAGGAGAGTCTCCCGGAAATTTCCTAAGTAGGAGCGGATCAATTGCTGATTGAGGAGCGCTCTCTCATTGTCGGTAAGGTTATAGTATTTCGAGTGCAGGTTTTTAGGGTCTGCTGTTGTCCCTTTTGGTGCTTCTAGGGCTGCGAATTCTGTGATTTTAGGGAGGCGACCTAATCGCTTTAAAATATGATAATTTTTAGGGAGTTCCGGATTGTTGAATACGTGCAAACAGACCATCCAGCTTAGCAATGCGAGACAGAACGCTAGAATGTTTGCTAGAGTCCACCAAAACAAAGGGGGTTTACGTTTTAATAGGCGTTCGCTCCATGACTCTTCCTCTTGTCGTGGCATACGCTATTTACAATCGTTGGAAGGATCATAGGTGCCTTCCTCATCTTTAGCTTCAAAGGATGTACCACAGCCGCAAGAGCGGGATGCATTAGGATTGGAAATTTTGAACCCAGCATCCGTGAGATCAAAGTGGTAGCCTACTTCGCAGCCTTCTAAATATTCTGTACTATCCTGAGCTAAGAAAAAATGGACGCCATCCTTTTGAATCACAATGTCATCTTCCTGCCGATCTGTCACCTCCATCGTATACTGCATACCTGCACAGCCACCGCGTTGAACGCCTAAGCGCAGACCTGCCTCAGAAGAAGCTTGTTTTTGCTTCAGAAGACGTTTGAGTTCCTGTACAGCTTGGTTGGTTAAAGTAATCATCGTTTAAAAGGCGGTTGGTTGCTGCACTCAGAGTAAGAGTGAAATTGAGAAATCGCCAGTTATTCTTTTATCTTTTGTATCATGCCAAAAATTCAGATTCTCTCGGATGTTCTCGCCAGTCAGGTTGCTGCTGGTGAGGTTGTGGAGCGGCCAGCTTCTGTGGTGAAAGAGTTGGTGGAGAATAGTATGGACGCTGGAGCGACGCACATTGAAGTTGAAATCCTGAAGGGGGGGATGTCTTTGGTGAAGGTGACGGATAATGGGTGTGGGATGCAGAAAGAGGACGCTCTGTTGTGCCTGGAGCGCCATGCTACGAGTAAGCTGCATTCGGTCGATCAACTGGCTGCGATTTCTACAATGGGGTTTCGCGGGGAAGCGATGCCAAGTATGGCGAGTGTCTCAAAATTCCGATTATCGACTCGTGAGCAGGATTCTCTCGAGGGGGTTGAGATTTTTGTAGATGGAGGGACAGTGAAGGAGGTAAAAGCCACGGGAATGGCGGAAGGAACAGTTACAGAGGTGCGGAATTTATTTTTTAATATTCCAGCGAGACGTAAATTTATGAGGGCGGAAACAACAGAGTCCGCGCACATTGAGCATCAAATCCGTTTGCACGCCTTGGCTGCGTTTGACATACGGTTCACGTTTCGGAAGGACGGGAGATTAGTGTTTGATCTCCCAGCAAGTAAAGACAGGCGTGTAAGGATAGCTGGCCTGGCTGGTGCGGAAGCTGGGAAAGCTCTTTGTGAAATTCCTAGAATGGAGCAATCTGGGATGTCGGTATTTGGTTACATCCTACCTGGTGAGTTTGCGAGAAAAGGGAGGCGGCAGCAGTATATTTTTCTGAATGGGCGCCCTATCGAAGATAGTGCTGTCAGTAGGGCGATAAGGGATGGCTTTGGGGGGAGTTTGAATGATGGGTTGAATCCTGCCGCCTGGTTGTGGCTGGAAATGAATCCTCGCTTCGTCGATGTCAACGTACACCCAGCGAAGAAGGAAGTTCGCTTCCACCAACCTTTTGAAGTTAGGAAATTAGTATCTGAAGCTGTCGAAACCGGATTTGTTCAGAGAACTAGGCCGTCTCATTTACGAGGTGTTCCTAAGGTGGTGAGTCAAATGTCTGGTACCAAAACAGCCGTTGAGTCCCCTATGTACAAAGTGCCTCCTATGCAACATGTTGTTAGAGATGAGGTTGATGAGCAAAGACCTGTTATCGGAAAGGAATTAGATCAAGAATTGGAGCAGGAATCAGGGAAGAATTCCTCAAAGGTGACATCTCAGTTCGCTCATGAAGAAGCATCATTTGACCGTTTAGGTGAGAAGGGTGAGGGGGCTGATTCTGCGCGAAAGCATGAAGACGCCTTACCTCCTAATGGCTTATCAAGGACTGGAGAGAGCCAGCAGGTTTTTCAAACGGATGATGAAGCAGGGCGTGATGAACAGCCCAGTTTATCGATCATAGGTAGCTTACAAGATAGCTATGTCTTATTAGAAGGTGAGGAAGGGCTGGTCATATTAGACCCAAAGGCAGCTCAAGAGCGTATTATCTATGAAGGGTTTATATCCGCAGCAGAATTAGGAGAAATCGAGAGCCAAGGACTTCTTGTCCCTGAGTTAATTGAGCTTGATGCCCGTGATTTAGATATCGTTTTGAGGCATGTGGAAAATTTTACAGATGCCGGGATTGAGCTGGAATCCTTTGGCGGAGGGACCCTGCAGATTCGGAGTATGCCCGCATTGCTCGGTTCAAGAGATCCTCGGGCATTCGTCGTGGAAATGATTGATGAATTAGTAGAAACTCAAGGGTCTACAAGGGGGAAGACGATGGCGTTTGAGCAATTTGCTCGTCATTTAGCAAAGAACGCGACTAGAGGGCTTATTTATCCCTTAGCTCAAGTTTCAAAATTGCTAGATCTTTTGTTTGCCTGTGAACTCCCATATTGTACACCGAGTGGCAGCCCTACGTTAATTCATATTTCGATGAAAGAGTTAGAACATAAATTTTCATGATGAATCTATTATTATGAGTGTCTTGTTAGTGATTCGCGATGCGCAGAAAGCCGCTTCCATGTTATTCTGGGGCCTAAGCTTTGCAAAAGGGCAGGGGACAGGGCTAGATCTACTCTGGTTGGAGGAAGGTGATACTGTTCCTGAGACGATGTGGGAGCTCTGGGGTGAACGGCAAAAGCTTGAAGAATGGAGCCATATAGAGGCAGACATCCAGTTGTTTCCCGATGTGGCTGTCCGTCTCGCACACGTCTCTTCGATCAGTTATTATAAATCGATTCAGAGGGCTGTGAAGTCGGAGAAACCTACTCTACTCATCGCAGGGCTACACCGCTCTGAGAATATGGATCCACACCATAAATTAGTGCACCAACTCTTGGACGAGGTATTCTGTGCGGTCATCATCTTGCGTGCGACACAGGGGGAATCTCCCAGTAAGAAAGTGCTATTACCCTGTGCTGGTGGGCCTCATTCACGTAGAGCAATTCGGCTAGTGGCTAATTCCATGGGAAAACAGGCGACAGCTCTTTTTGTGGAGCCTGATGTCGGAGAAATCTCTGCGGATGTCGGAGAGGTTCGTTTAAGGAAAATATTATATAGGGCTGGTGTAGACCCTGATTCGTTAGAGCATAAAGTGATTGTGTCTGATAGCGTGTCTAGCGCTGTAGGGGCAGCTGCTCAGAAGGGGGACTATGGTTTAATGCTCATAGGAGCTTCGGGCTCAGGAACGATACGGAGGAAATTGTTTGGCACGATTCCAGAGAAAGTGTTGCGTGGAGAGCGGGCGATGGATGTAGGGATTATACGAGGAGAGAGGCCAGTAGGTCATCGTGTCAGAGAGGTTTTTGAGAATTGGCTACACCTAAGTATCCCACAGCTTAACCGTGGAGAGAGAGTTACACTGTTTGGGGAAATTGAAGATAAAGCTCGGTGGTCTTTTGACTTCGGGGCATTAATGATCCTTGCTACGACGATTGCTGGCTTGGGATTGTTGGCTAATAGTGGAGCAGTGGTGATTGGAGCAATGCTTGTGGCCCCATTAATGATGCCACTTTTAGGAGGAGGCTTGGCACTAGTACAGGGGAATTTGCCACTCTGGAAGCGCTCTCAGGCTGCTGTTCTAATGGGGTTTTTTAGTGCCTTGTTAATAGGGTGTTTACTGGGGCTTGTCGCAAATTGGCTTGATATGCCTTTAACGGATCAATTAACAGCTAGAGGAAAGCCGACACCGCTGGATCTAGGAGTTGCGTTCGTCTCAGGCATTGCCGCTTCGTATTGTTTGGCTAGGCCTAAGTTGAGCGGCGCACTCGCAGGTGTAGCGATTGCCGCGGCGTTAGTTCCTCCTATTGCGACTGCTGGGATTTGCCTCAGCTTAGGGCACTTCGGCGTAGCACGTGGTGCATCGTTATTATTTGGTACGAATGTGGTGGCAATCGTTCTAGGTGCAGGAGTGTCGTTTTTTTTCGCAGGAATACGCGGAGGGGAGACCGCCTCGGGAGTGTGGTCAAAGAGAATGTTTATTATCTTCGCGTTATTGATGGCTGGTTTATTGGTGCCCCTTTCGTCCATTTTAGTCGGTGGTATTTCTGGGCCGCGTGATGTTGAGCTAGTCATGTCTGATATAGCTAGGGCTGAGTCCGTCACCCTTTTACAGGTACGCCGTGGTTCATCTGAAGATGGGCTCCTTGTATTAGAAGTGTTTATGGAAGCAGAGTCTCCAGTATCTGCGGAATTTGTGCAAAAGCTGTCAGAGGCCGCGCAGCTCTGCCTTGGCAAGGAAGTCAAAGTGAGGGCCCAGACCTCGATCGTCATAGAGCGATAGCTCCGCCTGCCTTTTGCCAACCATCAAGCACCCGCCCTTTAGAGCCAGCCCACTGAGCAAATCGAGCGCCCCACGCCCCGTAAGAAAGTCTGGTACGATAGGCGAGACCACGTCTGGCTCCTGCATTTTCAATAGCGTGACGAACCCGCTCAGCTAAGCTCTGGCAGGGCCGACCAGATTCCTTACATAATCGAACCCACTGTAGATACCATCGGATGGCGGCACTCCATTGCTGTTTTTGCCAAGTCGATCGTCTTTTAGTCATGACCTCAGCGCGCCAAAAAGCTTCTGCAGAACTTCGGCATGGTTGCAAATGTTGTCGTAATCTCCAGCTTTCGAACCACGCGAACAAAAAGGTATAGCCATGCTTCTCCTGCGGACTTAAATCCCTGCAAGCCTGAAGATCTGGCCACCATTGAAACTGCTTAGGGTCTGGTGGAGATAAACGAATACGTGAGTGAGAGTTGGTATTTTCAGTTATTTAATAAAGCTTATTTTTTGTCTATCAAAAAACGTAAACTTCGTTGTTATTAAATTTCAATAAGCAAAGATCTTTAAAAAAGGTATAATAAGTCGTTTGAGATGCAATCAGTCTCATTGTCAAAGCAATAGAAATAATTAGGTTTTCTAAACTAAGATTGCGTCAAATAAGGCTATACAAAAGATTTATTGTTCTGCACGATATAAGCTCGCGCCCAGTTCACCAACTAGGGCTTTAACAACTAATACTGTTCGTAAAATAATATTGTCGTTACCGTTTCCAGTTCATTCAATTGTATTGCCCTTCGCAAGATTTTTGATTCTATATCTAGCGTTTCGCCCGGAAAGTAAATATTCGCAGAGATATTTACAATTACGAGTTAATCTAATTGCAGGATCGGTGTTTTCGATTCTAGGTTTACTTCAGCCTTATATTTTGAGTAACTCGACATTGTATGAACTTAAGTCTGGAACTAGTCTCGCTTGTGCAATCGGCTTTTTTAGTTGCGTAGTCAGATTAGGAGGGAAGACTCGCATCTATGGTATTATCGGAATTATGTTGAGCTCTCTTTTAATTATGGCGATTGTTTATGGATGGATGGCGACTTTGGGTATATATTGAACCTCCCTCTTACGAACAAAACGGAGCTGGCAATCCGCTACACGTTCAGTAGTTTATATTTATGATAATTAAAACCTTAACCCCTTCGTTGAACTGGCGCTCTTAGTAGTGGATTCCAGTCCTTGACGTTCTCTAAAATATGTTTCGCCGTATTCCACTAATCCTCTTAATTCTCAGTCGATTTACTTTTGCTGTTGAAGTCAGTATTCCAGATGAGTGGTCCAAGATAGAGATTCCGTCTCAACTTCCTGAAACGGTTCAATCTCTAGTGAAAGTATTATCCCCAGAGCAAAATTCTGAAGTGATGATATCTGAGATGGATATTGTAATGTCTATGGACGAAGCTGAGGCTAGCCACATAAGAGGAGCTTCGAAAGGAGGATATAAGCACATTTCAACTACTGGTGTTACCAAGTTAGGCTTAACAGGTAAGCAAATTACAGGGGAATTTAAGTCCGAAAACAGCAATGAGGCCATAAAAGCAGAGGCATTGATTCTCTTGGCTTCAGATAGCATGATTATGATTAATGTTACTGGAGCAAACACAACTGCACTGTTATCCGAGGTTTTAACTTGGATTGAGATTCCTGAAGAGTCTTCTGAATTGAACGCAAAAGCTGCCCCGGAGAGCAGCAGGAGTCTTTTCGAGTATATTGGAATGGGAATCGTTTTAGTCGCTATAGGTTACGCTGTTTTCGGGAGCAAGCTGAAGTCTAAATCAACCTAGAGAACAAGACAGGGTTCACCAATCCACTACCGCGCTGTGAGTCGAAATTTTAAATGATAATTACTAGCCTTAACGTGAAATCAAAGCTCGCCCTCCGGTAGGATGGGTGGCTTTTGACGTTCTCTGAAAAAATGCAGCGCATTTCTGTCATCGGTTGCTGTGGAGCAGGCAAGTCCACTTTGGCTCAAGAGCTTCATGCAACCACAAACTTGCCGCTCATTCATCTAGACAAGGAGTTCTGGACTGAAGGTTGGACTCCATCCGATAAGGAGGTCTTCCAGTTACGCATGAACTCTATTTATAGTGAGGACGAGTGGATTATTGATGGGCATTATTTTTCGACGATGGATGCCAGACTTGAGAGGTCGGACGCAGTCTTTCATCTAGATTATTCCACACCCTTATGTTTATTCAGAGTTTTCAAGCGAATGATCTTTGGACTAGGAAGAGATCGATCTGATTGTGCTGAAGGATGTCCTGAACGTTTCGATTGGGAGTTTGTTCGTTATGTTGCTTCATTTCGTAAAACTTTTCGAGACCGAACAATAAGGTTACTTGAAGAGCATCAGCATTTGCAGATTTATACTTTCCAGAATCCACGAGAACTGCAAGTATATCTAGCCAACAGAGAACAAGACAGCGCACACCAATCCACTACCGCGCCTTGAGTCGAAATTTTAATGATAATTATGAACCTTAACCTGAAATCAAAGTTCGCCCTCCGGTAGTGGATGGGTGGCTTTTGACGTTCTGCTAAGACATGAAAAGGCGAATCCATCAATGTCTCTTGAGCTTGTCGTTTCTCGTGATCGTTCCTGGTGCATTCCTCGGAGTGATGATTATTGTGGGAGCAATTGGAAGAGGAATTGAATCGGGCTTTTCTCCAACTGATTTTCTCGCCATCGCATTGTGCGTTGTGCCGACTGTTCTCGTCTGGTGCGGAGGGAAGCTCTTCTTTCGTCTCTATGCAGGTTTCCTGCCACGAATCCGACGATCACTTATTAAATATTTCGCGGTTGTGGTCGTCTACTGTAGTATTTGGCTCTTTTCCACTTTCAGCCGCGATGGAATGCATGGTATGATGTTCACTCTTGGAGAGCAGGTGATAGGAGTAGTTTTACTTCTGATTCCGTTTTTGACCGTTCTATTGATGAAGCCTGACTTTTATGTCGCACAAATCTTAGGAAATGGAGAAGCAGAACAAAACGCTGCACTCAACCACTGACTGCGCTTGAGTTTGTCTGAGTTGTGTGTAGGTTGGAAGTGTTCAGCTGTTTCAAAGCGGGCTCGTGGTTCGGGTCAGCGGCGGGTGGACTTGAACGTTAGCCAAAAAATTGATGACGAAAATAGCTAGTGAATCCAAATTTCTGTCGAAGAAAATAGCTTGTCCTGCTATTTTAATGAGTGGGTTATGCGGTATTGTTTTGTGTAGTATTAGAGCCCCATTATTTACAATTCTAAATGCTCCGTGGATCTCTTTTCTTGTATCATATTGGATTTTATGGTGTTTGAAGGATGATCGTATATTCACTTCGCTGTTAATGATGGTATTGCTGTTTTTGCTAGGGAGTGCCGCAGCTTACAACCTCCCGTATGAAATAGGGCTTATGTATTCTATTTGTTTACCTGTTACTGTTGTTTTTTCTAAGGTCATTTACGAATTAAGACATACTAAAAATAAGGGCTAACAAATCGCAGCACCCAATCCCCGAACCAATAGCGTCAACTTAACGCCATAAGTGATTTGTGATAAGCGGTTTTCTTATTTCGTTTTTCTTGAGAAATATGCCTAATGTCGAGTTTTAGAGGCGTTTTTAGATTGGTTTTTGTTAGGTTGCTACAGTGATAAGACAATTCTTTACAGAGCTTCTCATAAGAGAGCGTCATGTATTCTTTGATTGTCATAAATTGAGTAACCTTATTGAGAATAACAAAGCTTAGGAGCTGATAAATTATGATTCCTAATAGGAGGCATTTGAGGTGGTATTTATTGAGCTTACGATTCGTGGATTTCTCGATATTTAGAGACTGCTTGATTCCTCGAAATTGAATTTCTATATTCCATCTTATTTGATAGAGAGCGTGTAGCTTCTGAGGAGTTAATTTCTCTGTAATATTTGTGCACAAGATAGCCCAACGATCTCTTAAAAGACTTTCCTTATTTGGTGTTGACCCTCGTCTCTGGGCATCCATTTCACGTTTCCTTATGTTTGCTGCTACAGTTTCTTTAGGTAAACGCTTAGCGACAATTCTGCACCTTAGTTTTGACTTTGTCCCGAGGATTATTTCGATATCTAATTGCTGAAGGCTTGTAGATTTTAGAATCTCATTGAGTGATTTTTCTGTGTTCACTTCGACCGCTGTAATACTCGTGGGTAGGCGACTGACCCAGAACGCACCAACCTCTGTAATTTCTTTAAGAGTAGTGAGTTTAAAGAACCCCATGTCTCTTAAGACAAGGTCACCTGGGTTGAGGTATTTACAAATTTTAGTATTTAGAGAGTTTAAGGGGAATTGGCCTATAAAATCCAGTGTTGATTTAGATGGTTATTAATTGATCCTGTGTGAGTTGTGGGTTTATAGCGTGAAGATCTAATGATCAATGCATGTGCTGGCTATATTGGAGGCATTTAAAATCCTATGTCAATATACGGCTGAGACAAGAAAGATGCTCCTGAGCGTTTTATTGCGCAATGTCACGTTTTTTATTTGCGCAGATGATCGATGCGGTATGAACTCACACCAGTAATTCATTAAAACTATGAACCAGTTAGAACAACTCAAACAATACACGACAGTCGTAGCTGATACAGGCGATTTCGAGTCGATCAAAGCATTTGCTCCTCAGGATGCAACGACGAACCCTTCCCTCATCTTCAGTGCTGTAAAGATGGACCAGTATGCACCGCTTTTAGATCAAGCTATTGCTGATGCTAAAGCGAAGGGAGCAAGTGGTGATTGTCTTCTTCCTGTCGTCATGAATGAACTTCTCGTCGCCTTCGGCCTTGAAATCCTGAAGATTGTTCCAGGCCGTGTATCTACAGAAGTAGATGCTCGTTTGTCTTTTGACAAAGAAGGGACACTTAAGATTGCTCGTGAACTTATCGCACTTTACGAAGAAAAAGGAATTTCACGTGATCGTGTCCTTATTAAGATAGCATCCACTTGGGAAGGTATCCAAGCGGCAAAGGAGCTTGAGCAAGAAGGAATTCACTGTAACCTGACTCTCCTCTTTTCACTTTGTCAGGCGATTGCTTGTGCAGAAGGTAACATTCAACTTATTTCACCGTTTGTAGGGCGTATACTTGATTGGTATAAGGCTTCTACAGGTCAGGAATATAGTGCAGAAGAAGATCCAGGCGTAGTATCTGTGAAGGAAATCTACAATTACTATAAAAAGTTTGGTTACAGCACAGAAGTCATGGGAGCAAGCTTCCGCAATACTGGTGAGATCACAGAACTCGCTGGTTGTGATTTGTTAACGATTGGCCCTGGCTTACTTGAGCAACTTCAAGCTTCTACGGAGCCACTCGAGCAGAAACTTAGTGCTGATGCAGCAGCAGGATCTGACATTGCTAAAATCAATATGGATGAGAAGACATTCCGATGGATGCTGAATGAAGATGCGATGGGAACAGAGAAACTCGCTGAAGGTATCCGTAAATTCGGTATCGACATCGATAAACTTGAAGCGATCGTTGCTGAAAAGTTAAGCTAAACAGCGATTGAATCAATTTTGATAACAATTTCACCCGAGAGTTAACCCTCTCGGTTTTTTTTGTTCATAGCATTAGTTTGGTGGCTGTAAGCTTTTATTAGAAGACCTAAAAGATTTAGCCTCCATAGTAGATGGGCGAAATGAGCAAATCATTTCTCATGAAGCTGTCACCTAATTTTGGAGTATATGAAAAGAGCGAAACCTCGCCAAAAAGCCGCATAAATCTTTAAAAAAGTGGTAGCCATTTTTGGGCAATGAGGGTTTTACAGTTTCTTTTTACGATTGTTTGCTCGGTTTAAGCGTAGGAATTCTTCTTCATCGAGCTCGCTTGCTAGACGGAATTTTGGGTGCTCTGAGAGGGTGTGGGCCTGATCCATGAGTTGAGAGAGTTCTGTTACGATCTCTGGGTGTTTGGCGGACAGGTCGTTTTGTTCTTCTAGATCGTCCTTGAGGTTGTAGAGCTCTACTTTCGGCTGGACATTAAGGCTGGTTTCGAAGCGGATCATTTTCCATTCGTCTTTACGGATGGCGATTAATCCCTTTTTTTCATGGAACTCCCAGTAGAGGTATGGGTGTGTGTTTTGATGGCCCTTGGCGAGTAGTGTTGGGACTAGGCTAATGCCGTCGGTGTCTGCCTGTGGTTGTGCGTTTGCGATTTCTCTAATAGTGGGGGAGATGTCCCAAAAGGCGGAGATGTGGTCCGTGGTCGTTCCTGCTGTGATGGTGCCTGGCCAACGTGCGATCATGGGCACTCGGATGCCTCCTTCGAAGAGGTCACGTTTACCTCCACGGAGTGGGCCGTTTGAGTTAAAACTTTCAGCAGAGTGTCCGCCCTCAGTCATGGGCCCATTGTCACTGGCAAAAAGAATCAGGGTGTTTTCAGTGAGGCCGAGTTCTTCGAGTTGATCGAGGATTAGGCCGACGTTGTGATCCATGTAGGAGACCATGGCGGCGAAGGTTGTTTTAGGCTCTGGTTCTACCGAGTAGTGGTAGTGTTGATCGTAGATTGCTGGCTTTTCTTGCAAGATTGGGCGGTATTTCGCTTTCCACTCTTCTTTTGCTCTTAAGCTGGCATGGGGGATTTGTAGAGCTAAGTGGAGGAAGAAGGGGCCTTCTTTTTGGCGTTCAATATATTGAAGAGCTTCGTTGATGATGACTTCACTGCTGTAGGTGTCGCCTTCATGGAGAGTGTTGTTAGGGTAGAGTTGTTTGGTTTGATTTTTCCAGAGGTAGGGGGGGAAGTAGAAATGAGCTGCGGTGTGTGAGGTGAAGCCAAAAAAGTAATCAAATCCTTTTTTCTCAGGTAGTGTGGCATCGTCGGTATTACAGCCTATTCCAGATTTACCGATCATGGCTGTATGATAGCCTACCTGTTGTAGTGCTTGCGGGAAGATGAGTTCGTTAGGATTTTCTCGCATCTGTAAGGTTCCATTCCCCCTGACATAGGTGTGGCCAGTATGTTTGCCTTCTAACAAACTGCTGCGCGATGGGCCGCAGATGGTGCTTCCTGCATAGTGTTGGGTGAACTTGAGTCCTTCGCCAGCCATTGCGTCTATACGGGGCGTTTGGATTACTTTTTGGCCATAGCAGCCTAAGTCTCCATAGCCTAGATCATCTGCGAGGATATAGATAATGTTTGGCTTGGCTGTCGTATTGGTTAAACTGGTAATGAGTAAACCTAGAGTGAGAATGATGTTGGCGTTCATTGATGAGTAGTTCTTGGTTTGTTAGAATGGTTTGCGCTACAGGTACGTGTAGTTATGCCTGTGCTGTGGAGGAAAATGTAGAATGGCTGTGCGATGTTATTTTAGAGTAGTAGCGAGTTTCGATTTGTTCGAGCTGGATGTCACTTTCAAAGAGTTGGCTGAGTTGTGAGGATGTGATGGTGTTCTCGATAGTTCCTGAGTTCTGGATTTCACCGTGTTTTAATAATAGAGCGTGAGTGAACTCTGGCAGGATTTCTTCGACATGATGGGTGATCATGATGAGGGTGAGGTCTGTATTGTTTTGGAGTAGCTCTTTGAGGAAGTGGAGGTAGTGCTCACGGGCAGCTGGGTCTAGCCCTGCGCAAGGCTCATCTAGGATAAGTACTTTGGCATGGTTCATCATGGCCCGCCCGATAAGGATTCTCTGGCGTTCACCTTGTGATAAATCACTCCATTCGCGATCCCGTAAATGCCAAGCATGAATGTGTTTGAGGGTTTTAATAGTGTCCTGTACGGTCTGTGGTGGGGCTTTTTCCCAGATGTTGACAATACCATCGCGCCCTGAGAGGACTACGTCACCAGCCAGTTCATCAGGATCGATAAGGTGGCTAATATGTGGGCTCACGACGCCGATGTGGCGCCTTTTATCTGCCCAGCCGTGATCGTCATTAACGAGGCCGTCTAGGACGTTTAGTGAGCCGGAACTGGGCTGGAGGTAACCTGTTAAGAGGTGAACTAGGGTGCTTTTCCCACAGCCATTCGGGCCCATGATGACCCAGTGTTCACCTTGTTGGATGGAGAAGTTGAGTTGTTTAAGGATCACTTCATCACGCTCGAAGGTGATATTTTTGAGTGCGATGATGGGAGCTGCTGTGATGGGCGCTGCTGGCATGTTAGAGGATGCTAGAGTGCGTGCTTTGCATGCCATGATTGATAGACTGTGGGGGAAATCTCAGAAGGTTTAATTTCAGAGCGCCCTCCCCAGAAGACGGCTGTGTAGGAAACTGGAATGCCACAGGCCTCTAAGTGGGCATCAATAGCGGCCTTCTGGGCTAGGACTTTATCTTTTTCCGTACCGTGTACGACGCCCATGATATTGACGTTTCCAAAGCGAGAGCCTCCTTCACGCCAATAGGCGTGTGTCATACAGTGGTGGCGGCCTACTTCTGCTCCCGCTTCCACTTCACGGCCTTTTGGTACTGCCCAGTGAAATAGGCCGTTGAAACGTGTAACGCGCTGGCCTCCGGTGGAGGGTTTGACGTGTTCTAAGAATGTAGAGAACCGTCCGATGACTTTTTTTGCATTGAGACCTTCGGCGATTTGAAAGAATGTTTCAAGATCAACATCTGCTTGCTTTGCTCGGTTGTCCCAACAGTTTGATGTGATTTCTGCTGGGCTTAGTTCTGTTTTCATGGCGAGGAGGACATCCCATTCTTTTTGTGAGAGTTCTACTGTCGTCGTCGTCATCATCTCAGCAGGGGTACTGATTTTTGCTCCAGGCTCTAGGCCTTTACGGCGTACGTGGCCGACACCAAGAGCGAATAAGCCATTGGCTGGCATGAGGATATATTCTTTAGCTCCAAGGATTCTTTGGAGAACTCCAGCATGATGGTCGAGTGATTCTCCTTGAGGCACTTTGAGTGTTGTCCATAGCTTGTAGTTCGACCCAGATATTTCTTTGTCTGTGGTACGTAGTACGACGTGCCCTGAGAAGGGATCTTCTTTTGACATGAAGTCGAAGGCGGCGTTGATTTTCTCTGAGGGGACATCCCATGCGACTAATGCGCCATGCGCGAGCTTGGTTGCAAGGAGGGTCTGGCGGACGCGGCGAATAACGCCAGCTTCTAACATAGCTTTAATTCGCTCAAGGACGATCTCTAATTCTACGCCAGATTGCTCGGCGATGGTTTCGAAAGGGCGGCGCTGGAATCCGGAGACGAGGTCTTCTGAGATAGCGAGGATTTTAGCGTTAATAGGATCAGAATGTTCTGTAGGGATCATGGTGAATGGTTGTATTGAAGAAGTTAGGAGGTGTTTTCTCAGAGGAACTACTATAGTGGTCTTGAGGTGAGATTGATGAAGTTGCGCAAGAGCTGTAGTCCTGCATCTTGGCTTTTTTCTGGGTGAAATTGTGTGGCGAAGAGGTTACCCCGTGAAATAGCGCTGTGGAATGTGTCTCCATAGGTGGTGGTGCAGGCTACGTTGTCTGATTCTAAAGCTTCTGGGAAAAAGGAGTGAACGTAGTAGAAATAAGGAGAGGCTTCGAGGTTATTCCATATTGGAGAATTCGCCTTGGAGGGGTGGATCGCGTTCCAGCCCATGTGTGGTACTTTTAATCCGTGATTGGAGAAGCGCTTTACTCGGCCTTTAAGGATGCCTAAGCCTGGAGTATCTGGAGATTCATCACTACCTTCAAATAGCAGCTGGTAGCCTACACAAATCCCTAAGAATGGTTTGTCTTCTGCGATCCATTCAAGAATAGCAGAGAAAAGCCCACTTTCTTTTAATTTAGTGGCACAGTCTCCAAATTCGCCTTGGCCTGGTAGAATGAGGTGAGTGACCCCCTCTAATTGAGATGGCTGTGTGATGAGTGTGGTGTTTGCTCCAATGGCACGGAAGGCGTTCGCGACACTGCGTAGATTCCCGGCGCCGTAATTGACAATGCCGACTTGTTGAGCTGATAATATATCCGTCATAGCTTCGCTAAGAGATTAGAGCATTTCTTTTGTCGAGGGGATACCTGTGACGCGTGGATCATCTTCGATAGCTTGGCGAATCGATCTGGCTAAGCCTTTGAATAGAGATTCAGCTATGTGGTGACCATCACGCCCGTAAAGAACCTCTGCGTGAATATTGGCCCGGAGATTCGATGCGATGGCGCGGAAGAATTCTTCGACTAGAGAGAAGGGGAAATTCTGAGCATCTGGAGTGTTTTCAGGAAAACGGAATTCCAAATGAGGGCGATTGGATAAATCCACGACGACACGGCTGAGAGTTTCATCCATAGGTAGGTAAAAGAATCCGTAACGGCGGATGCCTTTTTTATCCCCCAGTGCCTCTTTGATACACTCTCCGATCACTATGCCTGTGTCTTCAACTGTGTGGTGGTAGTCTACTTGGACATCACCTTTGACTTGGACATCAAGGTCAATAAGACTATGGCGAGAAAAGAGTGTTAGCATGTGGTCGAAGAAGGGAACACCAGTATTGATGTTACATTGTCCGCTACCATCTAGGTTAAGAGAGAGTTGGATGTCTGTCTCTGCTGTTGTGCGCGATTGTGAAGAAGTTCTCATGTAGACTGCGTGCATCATCTTCTAGGAATGTCTAGCTGTCTAGTATTTCTTCCAGATCTGAATGGTGAATAGGGCAAGGAGGGCGATGTATTCAAGACGCCCAAGAATCATGAAAAATGCGAGAAGAGCGGCGGTGGGGTCCGAAATAGTTGAAAAATTATCTGCAGGGCCTAATTCCGCAAAGGCTGGGCCCACGTTGGAGAGGGCGGTGACGACAGAAGACAGGCAGGCCATGGTGCTAAAGTTTGGCTCTAGCAGCCGTACTGTGATGGAGCCGAAGACCATGAAGACAGAGGCTAAAGAGAGTACGATGAAGACTTGGCGGCCTACATCATTACTTATGGGAACGCCGTTGATTTTTAGACGGAGGACTTGATTGGGGCGGAAGCCATGGAGTATTTCGTTTTTAAGCATGCGCAGCCATAGAATGATTCGGCTGATTTTGAGCCCTCCTGAGGTGGAGCCCGCGCAGCCTCCTGTGATCATGAGTAGAAGTATAAAGCCTTGAGCAAAGTTAGACCAAGTTGTGTAATCTGTAGTTGCAAATCCAGTGGTGGTAATAATGGAAATTGTGGTGAAAAGGATGTCGGCAAACTCTTCATCAAAGAACCCTGTGGCAGAATGAATAGTCAGAATCACGGAGGCTCCTAAAATAATCACAGTGAACCATTGAGATTCTTCATGCCGTAAAATCACCTTGGGATCTTTCTTCCGGTACATGGAAATATAAATGGGGAGAGAAATCCCGCAGAGGAACATAAAGAGGCATAACCAATATTTCACGCCGGTAGAGAACCCTGCTATGGAGTCATTCTGAGGGCTGAACCCGGCGGTGGCGACGGTGGCCATAGCGTGATTCAGGGCTTGGAATAGATTCATATCTTGAACGACCAGACCGATGGTGCAGACGAGAGTGAAGCTGCAGTATATGAACCACAGAGAGCGCATGGAGCTTCTTAAATTGGAAGTAGAGAGATCTGAACCATGAATGGAGGATTCCATAGAAAGAAGGGTTTTTCCTTTTGTTTCACCAGTAAAGATAAGAAGAAATGCCCCTAGGATTCCCATGCCGCCTAACCAATTACAGATGGATCTCCAGAACAAAATGGTTTTTGGCAAGGATTCTAAATTGGGGAAAATAGAAGAGCCTGTGGTCGTGAGGCCAGAGCAGGATTCAAACCATGCGTAGGTAATGGAGGCATTGGTACAAAAGAGAAAGGGGAGGGCTGCAAAAAAGCTGCAAAATATCCAGCCCAGGCCGACGACGGCAATGGCCTCTCGCCGGAATAGTTTTACTTCTGCTTCGTTGTTTCCGAGCACAAATCGACCTGTCACATACAGTAGTAAGCCAGAGCTCATAGTGATCCCTGCAGCGCTGAGCCATGCCTGAAGGTCGACAGCTTCAGAATATGTTGTTTGTCTAGGGACAGTAAGCCCCAGCGCTAGGGCTACTAGCATGCTAGTGCCTACTAAAAGGATGAGTATGCCTAGTGCACGTAAAATTAGATGAAACTTCATAACTAGTCTCTACTCTGGGAGTCTATGAGAATGGTAACGGGGCCGTCGTTAATGAGGCTTACCTGCATATCTGCTCCGAATATGCCACTTTGGCAAGGTTTCTTGAGCTGTTGTGTCAAATGGTGGAGGAATTGTTCGTAAAGAAGAATGGCTGATTCAGGGCGTGCTGCTCTTTGAAATGATGGTCTATTTCCCTTCTTTGTACTGGCATGAAGAGTGAATTGAGAAATGATGAGGGCATCACCATCAATTTCTTGGAGTGATAAGTTCATGTGACCTTGCTCATCAGAAAAAATGCGAGTGCGGGCTATTTTTCGAGTAAGCCATTCTACATCACTGAGAGTATCAGCTTCTTCGATTCCTAATAAGACTGCCATTCCGCGTTGGATTTGCCCGATGATTTTCCCTTCAACGGAAACGGAAGCTTCGGATACTCGCTGGATGACTACGCGCATGAAGCCGCACTCTAGAGAGTGCCTAATGGGCTGGCAAGGGTGGAAAATGGTAGAAAGAGATTTTATCTAACTAATCTAGGTGATTTTTCTTCGGGTCGTTTTTAAATACTATTATTTGTTTGTAGTGAATGTGTTGTGTTGTTTTTATGTTTATTGTAGTAGAGTTTTTTTAAGGAAAGAGCATTTTTTTCGAGACAATTACGTCAATGTATGGCTTTTGTCGATCTCCAGAGGAAACGCTCTTAACAACTCAATTTGTATCAAATTATGTCAACTATTACAAAACGTGATCTCGTGATCCGTCTCAGTAACGAGACAGGTCTCACTCAACAGGAAGTCTTCGCTGTAGTCCAAGGTGCTTTAGACGCCATTACAGAAGAGCTTTCCCAAGGTAACTCTGTTGTAATGAGAAATTTCGGAGCTTTTCAGGTTCGCGAAGTAAAAGGTAAAATCGGCCGTAACCCGAAGGATCCTGGTAAGGATGTACCAATCCCACCTCGTGCAGTGGTAAAGTTTAAGCCAGGAAAGGAAATGAAGGAGAAGGTATCTCGCATCCTGCCAACGATCCAAGAAGGGAGTTAATTCCTCTTGAGATAGCTAATTTGAAAGCCCTACTGATTCATTTCTATAGGGCTTTTATTGTGAGCTATAAGGGTCTCATAAACGATAACGCGATGCATTGCTGACCCGGTAAAAGAAATAGCACCGTTTCACGTGCCCATCGTGAACAAAGTTATCTCTTTAAATTCATGAACAAGATTCATGTTATGAGAGCTGAAAAGGTCTTGATAGATTCTGAGATGTGGTCTAATGGTTCCTAGCCACAGATTTCATGAAATATTCTATCCACGTTCTTTTAGTCCTTTTTTTGACCTTGGTGAACTGTAGTCCAAAAAAGGAACATTCCAGTGAAGAGGAGGAAATCAGTGCAGGAGAACTTTTGCTGAGAGAATCAATTGAAGCTCACGGTGGAATGGAAAAGTGGCGAAATAATGGCTTGATCAGTTTTCGGTGGACATATCATATGACGGATAAAGGGATCGTGGTTGATTCCAGACAAAGTGTTGACCCTAATAACTTTGAAACGTTACATACAGTTCCCGATACTGAAATTAGTTATGGTTATACCAAAGGCGAGTTTTGGGTGTCTCCTGCCGATGCAGAGTTAAAACTACCAGTTCCTTTTTGGACACATACGCCTGTTTACTTTATGGGGATTCCTTTTGTGTTTGATGATGCTAATGCCAGTTTCGAAAAATTGAGTGAAACGTTAGCATTTGAAGGGAAAGATTATACCCAGGTGAAAATAACATACGCACCAGATGCCGGGGCATCTCCAGATGATTATTACGTGTTATTGATTGATCCTGAAACTAAGCTTGTTAGAGCAGCCTACTATACTGTGACACACCCCCTTGTTACGGCAGATGGAGTGGGCCCTGCCAAATTAATCACTTTGGATAATTTGAAACATGTAGGTGGGCTACTACTTCCATCTGGCCACCAGACATACACGATGGAGGATGGGAAGATAGGATCGCTGATGCGTCATACAGACGTCAGCGAAGTTCTATTTAAGAATAGAGACGATGTAGACTTTGCGATTCCCGATGGGGCGAAACGATTTTAAATGTTTGTTCTGTGCTCTAGGTCTTATGGTATGAAATACTGTAAGAAGAGATTCAAAAGGCGGTAATTTAGAATTTTTTAAGAGAGTGCAGGTAGCTGAGTTCTCGCTACTGACAAAATAACCTGCATTTGAGATTTGGAAAGTAGGAGGACTGTGTCTAGGGTCTCGCTGCTGTGACTAATTCGACATTACAAATCGCTGATCGTAGTTTCTCTTCTCGCCTAATGGTGGGTACTGGAAAATTCTCTTCCAATGAAGTGATGAAGGGGGCTCTTGCGGCCTGTGGGAGTGAAATTGTAACTGTCGCGCTGCGTCGTGCAGACCTTAATGGGAAAGATGACCCTTACGCGGACATTCTGAAATTTATTGATCCTGAGAAATATCTCTTGTTGCCAAATACGAGTGGGGCGATGAATGCGGATGAGGCAGTGCGTTTGGCGAGACTTGCTGTGGCCGCTGGATTGCCAAAGTGGGTGAAGTTAGAGATACATCCCGATCCTACATATTTACTGCCAGATCCAATTGAAACTCTTCTGGCCGCTGAGGTCTTAGTAAAAGAAGGCTTTATCGTATTACCTTACATTAATGCAGACCCTGTGTTGGCGAAACGCCTGCAAGAGGTAGGTACGGCTGCTGTAATGCCTTTGGGGGCGCCAATTGGTTCCAATAAAGGCGTAGTCACACGTGATCAGATTCGGATTATAGTAGAGCAGGCGATTGTACCTGTCGTTGTTGATGCTGGTCTTGGTGCACCTAGTCATGCAGCGGAGGCGATGGAATTAGGCGCAGATGCTGTGTTGGTAAATACAGCGATGGCTGTGGCATCGGATCCTGCCCGTATGGGAAAGGCCTTTGCTATGGCAGTGGAGGCTGGTAGGGCTGCTTATGAAATGGGCCTTCCGGAGCAAAGCATCGTAGCTTCTGCAACTAGCCCTCTGACGGGATTTTTAAATTCTTAATGGAATCGGAGTCGATTTCTAAGAAAGTGATTGGAAACCCTGAGCTGGAGTGAAATGCACGGTTGACCATGGGCTCTGGAAGGGCTAGTTTCCGCGCTCGAAATCATGAGCACCGATGGATCACAATATAAAGACACGCTGACACTTCCTCAAACAACGTTCCCTATGCGTGGGGATTTGGTGATAAAAGAGCCAGCACGCCTTGAGCAATGGGAAAAAGAGGGACTTTACGAGCGTATTCAGAAGCGTCGTAAATCTCAGTCTGCTCCGAAATATATTCTCCATGATGGCCCTCCATTTGCGAATGGTGATGCTCATATGGGCACAGCTCTTAATAAGGTTCTTAAAGATTTGGTATTAAAATCTAAGACAATGGCAGGCTTTGAGACTCCTTATATCCCGGGATGGGATTGCCATGGTTTACCGATCGAATTTAAAGTTTGTCAAGATGCTCGTGATTTGGAACCTGCTGAGATTCGTCGTCGTTGTGTGGACTTCGCAAGCAAGTGGATCGAAATTCAGAAGTCATCCTTCCGCCGTCTTGGTGTCTTTGGTGAGTGGGATAACCCTTATTTGACATTAGATTCCGCGTATGAGGCGGATATCATCCGTACATTCTCAGCGTTAATGCGCCGTGGGAATGTGTATCAATCTAAAAAACCAGTGCAGTGGTCTTATGGGGCTCAGACGGCGTTGGCTGAGGCGGAAGTAGAGTATAAGGAGAAAAAGTCTATTTCACTCTATGTTGAGTTTCCTCTCAAAACGGATAAATTCAAACAAGAGATGTCTATGGTGATTTGGACGACGACGCCGTGGACCCTTCCTGCAAATTTAGCAATAGCGGTGCACCCTCAGTTAGAGTATGTACTAGGTCGTTTCGAAAAGGAGAAGAAAGATAGAGTCGGCGCAATTGTTGGAACTATTTCAAAACACTTTGTCATTGCGAAGGAGCTTATCGAGGCGGTGGAGTCTAAGACAGGCTTTGTTCTTAAAGAAACCTTTGAGGAGGTGAAGGGAGAGGCCTTCGCCGATTTGGAAGCTCAGCACCCTTTCTTAGATCGTACCTCTAAGTTGATTCATGCGAATTTTGTGACGACAGATTCAGGTTCTGGAGCTGTGCACATTGCTCCAGGTCATGGTTCTGACGATTACATGGCAGGTATACAGAATGGTTTAGGCGTGCTTTCACCTGTGGATGATGAGGGAAAATACACGGAGGAGTGCGGTTTACCTGATATGGTGGGTGAGCATGTCTTTGATTGTAATGTACCGATCATAAAGCTTCTAGCCAGTAAGGGCTTCCTTGTGGGAAAAGAGAATTACCTGCATAGTTATCCACATTGTTGGCGCTCAAAGACACCGATTATTTTCCGTGCTGTGGAGCAGTTCTTTATTTCTTTAGAAGGGATTCGTGAGAAAGCTCTTGAGGAAATTGATAAAGTGAATTGGTTGCCCAAGTGGGGCCGTAACCGTATTCATGGCACTGTTGAGGCGCGTCCTGATTGGTGTGTTTCTCGCCAGCGGACATGGGGGGTTCCTGTCCCTGTGTTCTTTGATGAACATGGGAGTGCTGTGATTGACCCTGATCTAGCGGATAAAATCGCAGACCTGGTCGAAGCTGAAGGCTCTAATATTTGGTTTGAACTTAGTGATGAGGAATTAGCACAGCGGCTGGGATTACCTGCTGGTTATAAAAAGTGTAGGGACACATTAGATGTATGGATTGATTCGGGCTCTTCACATAAAGCTGTGATGGATCGCCACCCTGAGCTTCACGGACCTGCAGACCTTTATCTGGAAGCGACAGATCAGCATCGAGGCTGGTTCCAGTCTTCTTTAATGCTTTCTGTTGGCCTTAATGATCGCGCTCCTTATAAATCCGTATTAACTCATGGCTTTGTGGTAGATCAGGATCTACTTGAACAGAAAAAGAAGGGCAAGATTTCTGCGGAAGATGCTAAAATTTCGAAGTCTTCTAAAAGTGGGAAACCTGTAGATGCCAAATATTACTATGAGAAATATGGTGCGGACATTGTGCGTCTTTGGGTCGCTTCTGTAGATTGGCAGACAGAGGTTCCATTCGGAGAGAAACTATTTACTCAGATTGCAGAACCTTATCGCCGTATTCGGAATACGTTACGCATTCTGTTGGGTAATATGGATGGCTTTGATGTGGCTAATGAGCGGGTGAAGAAAGAGGATATGCCCCTATTGGATCAATGGGTGTTAGAGCGCTTGCATCTTTTAATTCGAGACTGCCGCACTGCTTATGAGAACTTCGAATTCCGCAAGGTCTTCTCTGCTGTAAATCAATTCTGTACCACAGATTTATCAGCAGTTTATGTCGATGCGACGAAGGATAGAATGTATTGTGATGCTCCAGATAGCCCACGGCGGAAGGCGACACAAACGGTGATGCATGATACGTTTACCGCGTTAACCAAGCTGCTAGCCCCCATATTGGCCTACACCGCTGAGGAAGCTTGGGAGCATGCTAAGTTTGATGGTTCTGTGCATGAGCAAGATTTCCCGGAACTCTTAGACGAGAATACCCCGGGTACTGTTTCAGAGGTGGTTTCTGAACTATTGGATTTACGTGGAGTGATCCAGGCTGCAATTGAAGAGAAAATTCAGGCAAAGGAATTCTCTAAGAATAATGAAGCCGATATAAAGATCGTTGTGCCTAAAGGTTATCCGCATATAGAACTGTTGAAGGATCGGGATTTTTCAACAGAATTCTTCATTCTATCAGATGTGAAAATCGAGGAAGGTGAGGATCTTTCGGTCTCTGTAGAAAAAACAGTTTTTTATATGTGCCCGCGGTGCCGCCGTTATGAACCATTGGTCGATAGCGGGCTTTGCGCTCGCTGTGATGCTGTTCTAAATTAAGGATTATGAGCAAAACATTCATTTGGTTTCTTCTTATTATTGTTCCTCTTTTTGTAATTGATCAGATTACAAAGTGGTGGGTTGTTCTTCATTTTTCCAATCGTCAGCTAGGTTATAATCAAAAGAATGAGCAAGTTAGCTATTGGGAGAATGCAGACGGAGAAAGTATCATTCCTGTCATTGATGGTTTCTTCAATATCATTAGAGTCCACAATCAGGGTGTAGCATTTGGTTTGGGGAATGGTTCGAGTTGGGCACCCATTGTTTTTTTAATCGTACCATTTATTGCTCTTATTGTGGTGGCGGTGCTTTGGCGAAAGAATGTTTTTATTGGGCTCTCTAAATATTCAGCGCCATTGTTAATCGCAGGGGTACTGGGCAATTTAGTCGACCGGTTAACTCAGGGTTTTTACTTAGAGCATCTTCGAGAAGGAACGTTTTTAGAACGTTTGAGTGCAGGCTACGTTGTTGACTTTATTGATGTTACGATTCCTCTGATTCATTACAGGTGGCCATCGTTTAATGTGGCGGATAGCTGTATTTGCATCGCAGCCAGTTTACTATTTTTGTCAGGGCTAAAAGAAGCGAAGGAAGAAAAAGGCAAAAAATTGTAAGATTTCTTTAAATATTTTAGCAAAATAGCACGAAAGCTTTGTGGTTTAGAAAAATTAAGTTAACCTAATAGTGAGTTGAGGAGAGATCCGTTTTTCCTCAACAAAGGACTGGCCGCAAAACCTGTGTGTAAGTCCTTGAGCTAAGATCATGAATAGATTCGAAAAATTGAGGCGGACATCTTCAGTTAACATTTTGATAGTGTTAGCCTGTTTAGTCATTGTTATTGCAGGTCTTAAGCAGTCTTCTGGATTTTTTGTTCCTATTTTACTAGCTTTTTTCATTGCGACAGTGAGTTTCCCAATCACCAATTGGTTGCGACTTCAAGGAGTTCCTAGGTTTTTTGCAGTATTAGTCACTGTATTAGTTGATTTCGCATTTTTAACAGGTGTTGTTATTTTTGGTCTGACGTTAATTAGTCAGTTACAAGAGAAATGGCATACAGAATATGCCTCACACTTTAGCTTATGGGTGAGGGAACAGTCCAATTTAGCAGGTGAGCGGCTAGAGTCATGGGGGGTAAAAGGGGCTAAGGAGAACTTTAATACCATTATAGGGGAAAAGATGGCAGACCTAGATTACATTGCTCTCCTAAATTTGAGTAAAGGTTTTCTTGGGGAAATAGCTTCGTTTTTGGCGACTTCTTTTATTATTATATTGATTACAGTATTCATGTTGAACGAGGCTCGGATGTTTGCGCGTCGTTTTAAGGCCGTGTTTGAGGCCCATGGTCCGAATTTCCAGCGTCTGATGAGTGCTGCACGTGATATTCAGCGTTATTTAGGGATCAAGACATTTGTGAGCATTGTTACCGGGATTATGGCTGGAGGGCTGTGTATGCTCATGGATCTCGATTTTGCCTTGCTCTGGGGTATTTTAGCTTTTTGTTTGAACTATATTCCTGCGATTGGTTCTGTCGTCGCAGGTATTCCGCCTATTATGCTAGCTTTAGTAACGGGAGATTCAAGTGATGCACTATGGGTGGCGATTGGATACCTTCTGATTAACACGTTTTTAGGGAATTTTATCGAACCAATGATGCTTGGGCGCAGGTTTGGAATGTCCACACTCGTCGTTTTAATCTCAGTCTTATTCTGGGGCTGGGTCTGGGGGCCTGCAGGAATGTTATTAGCTGTCCCTTTGACCATGGTGATTAAAGTAGGTTTAGATAACAGTGAAGATTTCCGATGGGTTTCTATTGCGATTTCCAAGGAACAAAACGGCTCCGCTGTGGATGTGAAACTGATGAAAGAGGGCGTAAAGAAAACCTTGTCAGAAGACGATGGTAATTCTGAAGCGAACGCATCAGCAACTAGTTGAAGCCTGATCTCCGATTCAACGTTTGTTTAAGGTGTGTTTAGATCACAGGAAATTTTTTGATTGTTCCCTAGTCATTCCTTATCTGAATCGGTTAGCATTAGGGCATGCGAATAGGTATCCTAAATAGCGGCGGAGATTGCCCAGGTCTGAATGCTGTCATTCATGGCGTTGTTGGCGCAGCATCTAAACTTGGTTGGGAAGTTGTTGGCTTTAGAGACGGCTTCGAGGGGCTGCTGCCTCCAGGGGATTACCGAATACTGGATCCTGAAGATACTGTGGGTATCATGAAGTTAGGAGGAACGATACTGGGTACGACAAACCGGGGAGACTTCGCTTCTAAAGTTGGTACGGGAAATCTTGCTGCAATTGCTGATACCATTGTGAAAAAAGCGAGAAGAACTATGGATCAATTAGAAATTCGTGCGTTGATCGTTGTAGGAGGAGATGGCTCTCTTTCTACAGCTCTTCATCTCTATCAAGAAGGCTTTCCTGTTATTGGTGTCCCGAAGACAATTGATAATGATTTACAGGCCACAGCTATGACCTTTGGCTTTGATAGTGCGGTTAACTGTGTCGTGGATGCATTGGACCGGGTACACACTACAGCAATGAGTCATAAGCGTGTGATGGTTGTAGAAACAATGGGCAGAAGTGCGGGCTGGATCGCCCTCTGGGGGGGGATTGCCGGAGGGGCAAATGTAGTACTTCTTCCTGAAATTCCATTTTCCTATGAACGCATTGCTGAGTTTATTAAAGAGCGTGAATCAAAGGGATATCTAAGTTCCGTTGTTGTTGTTGCAGAAGGAGCGCAATTGCCTGAAGAAGAGGATAGCAAGAAAGGGAAATTAGATTGTCATGAAAATCGATTTGGAGGAGTGGGAGATATTGTGGCTGAGAAGATCCAACAGTTGACGGGAAAAGAAACAAGAGCGTGTACATTGGGCCATCTTCAACGAGGTGGCGCACCTACGAGTCTTGATCGTATTCTCGGTATGCGCTTTGGTGTCAAAGCTGTAGGATTAGCTAGAGATGGACGCTTTGGTCGGATGGTGAGTTATGAGGCGTATCAGGTTGGATCAGTAACAATTGAGGAAGCTGTCCATCAGGTTCGAAAAGTAGATGCAGAAGGTGAAGTTGTTAGGACAGCCCGGGCAGTAGGAATTTGTTTTGGAGATGATTAAGCGTTTTCAAAACAGGTACTACAATCCAAGCCTCTAGGGCGCGACAAAACCTAATAAATTTAATCGAATGGAGTTGGTAGCTCGCTTCAGTTTTTTGGCGGTATACGGTTTCACCTCAATGAGAGTTCGTCATGTTAAAATATCTAGTTCCTAATATCGCTCTTAAAGATTTGCCTGTCATGTTTAGGATTACTTTGTTGGGCTCAGTCATTGCAGGGTCTTATGGTGTTATTCATGATAATATTACGTATTTAATTGCCCCGGAATATTTTACACATTTTAAATTCGAGCAGTTTCAGTGGGCTAATCTTCAGATTGGGGATCAATTTTTTGTCTCTTGCATAGGGTTTCTCGCAACTTGGTGGGTTGGTTTAATTGTTGGGTGGGTATTAGCGAGACGAATGCTACCAAATCAATCACGTCATGTCATATATCAAAAGACGTTAAAAGGCTTTGGAGTCATCTTTGGGTCGGGGCTATTGTTTGGAGTCATTGGATATATCTATGGTCTTGCTCGAGGTCCCGATGCAGACTATTCTACATGGGCTGTTAAACTTGATTATTTAGGGGTATCCGATCACTGGGCATTCATTCGTGTAGGATATATTCACAATGCTGGCTATGTTGGAGGGTTCATAGGCTTGGTGTTAACCTATTTTTTAGTGAAACCAGAAAATACAAAAAGCGGCACAGAACAGGTGCTGCATCTAAGCCTTGATCAGCATTAAGAGAGATGATTTTAGAGAAGGCTTCGATCTTTAGCCCAGTATCGATATCCACACTTGGTCAAGGATGAGTGAGCCGGATTAGATAGGTGCAATCCCAGAGAAATTTTTACTTTCTATTGGAGATGCTAGCATGAGTAGAGATTCTATTTCAGGCTCCGACAAACGTTGGATATCTAAGCACAGGAGCGAAATTCAAGCGCAGTATCACCATTGAGTAAACTCTTAGACTTAGGTCTAAATTTAGCCGAAGAAGAATCTAATCAGTGCGTATTTGATTCTCATTTCCCCAATTTCCCCTAATTAATAACTTAACACAATATACGTAATGCGTCGTTTTTTGTGAAAAACTTTTAAATATTTCTTGTTTACCTGTTTATATACGTTATTCCTTTCCCTGTCGTATCGAGAGTACGACTGCATAGATCAAAATTGAAATAACGGGTTATTGCCGATTACTCACTAACGCTAACGACGAGTTGAAAATCAATTTTGTGATTTAGATTGATACCTGGAACGGAGCAGCGAGTCCTGTCGGCTTTTTAACGTTCCAGGTATTTTTATTTGACAAGTTTTCTCTTTTTTGGTTTTTATTACCTGTCGCCTAGGAAACGGCTCTCAGTTTAGGAACTGAGATTAATCTATATTAGCAGACACTCTCGGTTTGCATTTTGTTATTTCGGGAGTGTTTGCATTCAAAAAACTATGCAACTTCTACTTTCTTACTGTGATCATATCATGGAAATTCCTTTTTCTGAGGAACCTGTTCCATCTGTTCGCCTTGAGATTCCTTCGATAGATCGTTTGCAGCTTTCTCTCGCTCTCGATGTCTAATTCAGGAACTCTCGAAATTAAATATGCTGCTCTTCCTAATTGGTTTACCAGTCATGGAGTTTATCTGAAGCAAAAGGCCTTAGCTAAGGAAGGTTTTCCAATGTGTGATAATTGGATGATGATCACTTTGACGATTGATCAAAATCAATTCTCCTCTCCTGAAGAAGCTTATGATTTTCTTTTAGACTCTAAGAATTCAGGACGTAATAATCGAGTTGCAAAATATATGCGTGATGTTTCTGCTAAGCTTGTTTCTTGGGGTTATTTCGAAGAGGCAAAGCATTGTGTCTCTTGGAGAAAGTTGGAGTTTCAGACTAATGGTTGGCCGCATTGGCATATTTTTACAAATATTCTTAAGCGTTTGACTAAGCCTCAGCTTCGGACCGTCTGTGAGATGTGGAGTTATGGGCGTGTTAGGTACGATAAACTAGATTCTAATGCTCATTATGCGTTTAAGTATGCGTTTAAATCACCTTTTAAGCGTGCTAAGTTTGATCCTAATGGAGGTATGACAATTGAAGAGTCTCTTATGCAATCAGCTCTTCCTAAGTGGTTTGCTGATAAATATGAGATAGCTGAGGGTAAGCCTTTCTCTTATGATCGTGCTAGATTTTTTCAAAGATCACGTAATTTTTTAATCAATCACAGAGACTGGCTTCTCTCTCAAGGTCAAAGAGTTAGAGCCTATAAAGTAATCAAACCTGTGAAACCATCTCTCCCTAAAAGTTCTTTGAGAGTTATTCGCGTTTCAGAGAGGTTGTCTCAGCATCTCTCTAAGGTTCAGATCACAGCTCGTAATGAGTCCGGTGATTATATTGAGTCAAAGATAGTTCAGTTGAATGTTCCATTTCACGTCTACTCTGAGACCACACTTATTCCTAAGCTTTTGAAGGGTTCTGCGGTAGCTCTTCGCCCTCATCACTACATAGTAGACAATATCGATGAAGATTTTTTACCGCCTATTACTAAACTAAAATACAAACAGATATGCCAACAAAACAAGATGACAATAAGACGAGCTCGCCTGCATCAAGCGCAGTTGAATCTTCTCCGAAATATGGACTCAGCTTCAAAGGGAGAGTTGTCAGTATGGAGGACTGGAAAGACTGGAAAGATCATAAAGCTGAAGGAAAACCTGTCATAGGCAAAACCATTGTTTTAGGTCTAACGGATGGTTCTAAGATTTATACTTACGGTCTTAAAATCAAGACAGGGGTAGAGCTTCCTAAGCTTGAGATGATGCAAGATATCGATATTTGTCCTGTTTCTGTCTTTAGTGACATGGGTCAGCATCGTTTAACGGGTTCATTAGCTTAAATTATGCCTATTTTTTCATATATTAACGTGATTTCATTCCTAAAATTAGGACTGTCTTCACGTTTTTTTGTCTTATCCCCTTCTTCTTTTTTTTCAGAGGCCGCAGGCCTCTATCTTTATTTAAAACAAATTCTAACTCTTAGTGTTGGAGGTTTGTCCCGTGTCGTGAGGCGAAGCGTGAGCCGACTCGCGCCGCGTGACATCCTCCTCACTATTCAGTTATATATTTTTGGTTGTGACAGATCAACGGCTCAGCAACCAGCCTCTTTGCAGAAATGTGGAGAGGTAACTTTTTTAAAACGATATGATAGAACGATTTATAGAAGTAATTTTGTTAATTTTGCCAAGATTTTGGCCCTTTTATGTTGTTTTGGGTCTTGGTTTACTTCGGAAGCTTTGGCTCAAAATACGCAAAACCAGAACAGGATATCTAGAGTAAGGATAACGAATCCTGATGCTATTTCCCGCAGTATTGATAATCGACTTAGTTTTAATGCTGTTGATGTCCGTATGTCTAAATGGAGTGAAGCCTTTTACTTTGTATTCTTAGGCTTTGGTCTTACTGGTGGTCTACTTTTCATCCCTTTGTCTGCATCGTACCTTTGCCGAGTGGCTAAGATTTCGATGGGACGATAAACAAAAAATAAAAATTGATTATATTATGATAAACAAAATTGGAAATAAAACACGGTTTGTTCTTTCTGCTGCCGTTGTTGCTGCAACTACTAGTTTAGCTAGTGCTCAAGGAACTGCTACTGAGGTTGGTGATGCTATTAGTGGTGAGCTAACAGCTTTGATTGCTGTTGGAACTACTCTTGTAGCTGTAGCAATTGGAATTTGGATTATTCCTACTTCCGTTAGAGTTCTTAAAGGCATCGCCTCTAAAATGTTCGGTGGTTAATCCTTATGAGGAGTGCCGTTGCTCCTCTTTTTTTTATGCCTGATGACCCTACAATATTATCTTTTTCTGAGAGTTTGTTAGCTCTTGGTTTTGGTTCGTTTTTGGCTTATGCTTTTTTTAAGTTTTTTAGAGAGCTTTTTAGATGAGATTTTTTCTAATTTTGTTCTTTTGTTTATTTTCTGCTTCTGTCTCTTTTTCTGAGATTGATTTAGTTTCTTCTGCTCCTGATACTTTTCCGTCTACAGTTGGTAATATTCGTTTACAGTTTCAGAGGCTGTTTATTGCTATACCTGATGATGGTCATCAATATCATTTTTCTATTGTTCATTCTGGTTCTTCTGATCCTGTTGAATTTGCTCATTTTGGTAATGGATCTATCGTAACTCAAAACGTTTTTTCTACTCTTGATTTTAAAGATGGTAGTAGGCGTCAGGGTGATACGTCTATATCTGTTTCTGGTTCTGCGACCATTAATGTTTTTGCTACTCAACCTGGTGGGTTAGATACTTTTCCCGTTGGTACCTTAACTGTTTCTGAGGATGCCTCTTCTGTTTTGCCTGATATACAGGTTTTTACGGCGTCTCGTGTTGTTCATGGTTTTAATGTGCATTTATCTGTTTCTGCTGATGGTGTTTCTTTTGCAGATCCTCCTGTGAATGATCCTTCAGATGATTCTTCAGATGATTCTTCTGATGATTCTTCTGATGATTCTTCTGATGATTCTTCTGATGATTCTTCTGGTTCTTCTGATTCTTCTGATTCTTCTGATTCTTCTGATTCTTCTGATTCTAGTTCAGATAGTTCAGATAGTTCAGATAGTTCAGATAGTTCAGATAGTTCAGATAGTTCTACTGATTCTTCAGGCAATGTTATTAATAATAATACGACGAATAATAATACGACGAATAATAATACGACGAATAATAATACGACGAATAATACTGTTAATGAAGTTGATACATCAGGAATTGAAAGTCGTTTAGATTCTATTCGTGATGTTTTACCTGCTGAAGGAGCTACTTTTGATGATAGTCCTGTTGATGATTTAGATGATCAACAAGGTTTTAAAGATTCTGAAGAGTCTCGTTTGGATTCTTTGGATGAGTTTAGTACTTCTCTAGATGATATTTGGAATATTACTAATGCTCCTGTTAGTAGAGTTTCTAGTATTGGACTTTCTATTGATTTTCTTGGAGATAGTTATTCTTATTCTGTAGATTCCAGTCGTTTTTCTATTTTCCGTAGTTTGGCTACTATATTTCTTTATAGTATGTTTATTTTTGCAATGATTAGGCTTTTATTATCGTAATGTTTTTTTCTGCTATATTTTCTAAAATTGTTAGTTTTATAGCTGTTTGTTTGCCTGTTCTTTCGGGTATTTCTGCTATTTGGTGGTTTTTTTCTGATTTTCGGGGATCTGTTGTTGATGGTTTGATTTCTAAGGTTAGTGGCTTAGTTGGAGATATGAGGGCTGAAGTTAATTTTGGTTCTATATCTAGTGTCCTTGGCAAGGTTGATGTGTTTTTCCCTGTTACGTTGTTTTTTGATTTGCTTAGTACTTACATCGAAATAGCACTTGTGGTCATATCTGTTAAATTGGTTCGAAATTTTATTCCTGGTCTATCATGATTTCAGTTGTTACAGGTAAGATTGGTTCGGGTAAGAGTTTGCTTGTCATTTCTAAAATGTTGGATCATTTTGAGAAAGGTGGTTTAGTTCTTACTAATTTAGCTCTTTTTCCTGATGCTATTAGGTCTGAAATGAAGAGGCGTAAGACCTTCTTTGATGATTCTCAGTATCGTTTTTTGGATTTGAATGAAGATGTTGATTTTTGTTGTAGTTTGAGTCGAGGAACTGATGAGCTTAATGTTTTTGTTGCTATTGATGAGGCTCATTTGTTTTATAATTCTGCTGAACATAGGACTCTTGATAGTAAAATAAAAAATCTTGTTAGTTTTCTTACACAGTCTCGTAAATTCAATATCGATATTTGGTTTATCACTCAGCATCCTGATACTTTATATGGTCAGTTTAAGAAACAAGCCCAAGATTTGTATTACTGTGTTGATCTTCGTCGAGTTGTGTTTCCTCTTTTTGGTTCCTTAGCTTCGATGGGTCTCCAATGGATTCGTAAAGATTTTCAGTCTAAGACTGTTCAAGAAAAAGGTAAGACGCCTTTGAGTAGTCATATTTTTGATTGTTACGATACGAAGCAAACTTTTGATACTCATGCGACTGATCTTAAACAGTCTCTCCCTGTTTTTAATCCTATAACTAAAGAAACATGCTCAGATTTGGAATATTCATCGCGATCGTCGTCTCCATTCTTGGAGTTGGTGGGTTTTTACTCTATGACAAGATTTCTAGCTTCTCTGAAAAAGGATCGTTTCGAGAGGAGCCTCCTAAGTCCATACAGGAGGTTACAAAGGATACGTCGCAGTTTGAAGAATCCGAAGTGGCCTATAATTCTCAAATAGACTCTTCTGAGCCTGAAATAGTGGCTTCTGAGTCTGAACTAGAGCTTTTTGAAACTAAGATAGAAGTCCCTCCCCTTTTGGCTAAGAATGTTCCTGATGAGGTTAAATCTCGTTTTGAACCTGATTTAGAGGAAGAAGAAGTTAAAAAGGAGTCTGGTACTTATCGTTTTGTAAATAGAAGAGTTCCTGTTTTTGATAACACATTATCGCCTAGCACTTCTGTTTCGGTATTGGTAGATGGTTCTGATAATCGTTGGGTTTGGTTTGGTAAGCCTGAAGATAACGATCAGCTTTTAAGTTTAGCTATAGCTATTGATACGCCGGTCGAACAGCTTGACCTTGATTTTGTTTTAGTCAGTGTTTCTCACGAAAGATTAAAAAGGTACGGACTTACAGCCATTTTTGCGGAAGGTGCTAGTGTGTTTACTGCTGCTGAGCTTGGGTTTGATATTTTTACTGGTTCTCTCGCTCTTGGTAATATTTCTTTAGGAGCTAGTTTTCAAAATGCTGTTGCTGGGTCCTGGATTGTTTCTTCTCCTCAGATTCGTACTGCTTTTGGAGAGCCGTTTGCATTTGAAAGCGGAAATGAGGTCCCGATTGAATCAACTGTTGTTTCTGATGGTGTGGTTTCTAGTGATTTTACTTATAGATCTGTTGGTCTCGGTTTTAGTGGAGAAGTTGCTAAAGTTGGTAATAGGATTGATGCCAGGATTCGGTTTACTAATTCTTTGATCGTTGATGGGTCCAGAGAATTGTCAGCTCCAGAATTTCAAACGCAAAGTGCAACTTTGCGTGGATTTCTTGAGTGGCATCGATGGAGTCTTTTTGCTGCTCTTAAGGTTGACGCTGAATCTCTTCGTAAAGGTATTTTTAGTAAGAGATCTAGTAAAACTGAGGATCTTTTATTGGTTTTTATCAGGCCTAGAGATACTTTGCTTAATAGTAAGGCTTTGATTGTGCCTAAGAGATTAGATTTTGATGATACCTGGTCTACTGTACCTGATTTTCCTTTTGGTGTTCTTCCTTCGAAGTGATTTTATAGTTCCAGGCTTGCCTATTATTAACAATTTTTTGCTTATTAATTACAAAAGTTTTGCGTTTCTTTAATCCCCTATTTAGCTTTTTTACTCCGTTAATGGTTACTGGCATAATTAAGATTATTCCAGAGAATGGGCAGCTGTAGAGGCCACAAGCGGAAGCGGAACCCCATGTGACCATTATCTCTTGTTATTTTTTTGAGGTGATCGCGCTCCTGGCAGTATCTATTTTTCTAGTAAAACTTCTGATCTCCAAAACTAGCCCGTAGGGCAGCCGCGCCTTGTATGTAGTCTAGGTTTTCCTAGACGATCCTACCTTGTTATTTTTCGGCAATTTTTGACTTACATATCTTTAAAGTTAAGACTTGCTTATATATGCTGTGTCAATCTAGTGTTGTCACCATGTCAAGATGTGATTTAAGGCGTTTTATGAGTTTTCAGTTTGACCAGGGTGGAGTTTATCCTCCTTCTTTGGCCGCTGAGTTTTTAGGTATCAGTCGGCAAGCTTTGCATGTTATTGCCCAACAAGGTCGTCTTAAGTATGTTGTTGTTGCTGGTCGCAGATACTATGGTCTTAAGTCGGTTACTGATCATCGATGGTATTATGCAAAAGCTTATGGTGGTGGTCGTCTTTAAATGCTATACTTTTTTTGTGAGCGGATTATTTATCTTGATTCTCATTTTCATCTAATTTCTTTCTAACGTCATTTCACGTAAGTTGTTAACAATCAGTGTTTTAACAATATACGTAATGTGTCGTTTGAATCGGTGTTAATTCAAATAACAAGAAACGTATTTTTTATAAGGATAAGGGTCTAGATTGTGTCGAAAGCTTTCATTAAGGTAGCTTGCACTCAAACGATGCATCAAAACTCACGGTGAGTTCAGCAGCTGCAGTGTAATAGCTGAGTAGGTAAAACCATTCGATTCTAGCAAATTGTTTTTTGAGTCATTCTTTCACTTTTCTAGCGTGATACGTTTTGAGTTTATTTAAAACCAGAACACACTTTTCTAGGGCTCTCTTCATTTCGGTTGACTGAAAAACTTTGAAAACTATAGTCCTCTAGTTTTTAAATGTTTCATTAACTTTGCTATATTAGGAGTGATAGATTATGGCTTCCATTCAATATGATTCGCCGGATATTATTGGTGATTTATAGATTTCAGCTCTTCCTCTTTCTTTGAATCATTCCAGTTTCGCTTCATTATGAAGCAAACAGCCTGAAAATTAATGCCTGTATTAGACTTAACCTTGTATGTTAGATAGTTATAACGCCTGAAATAAAAAATTAGCTGGACACTTAAGAGCTAACGGTTAGCATAACAGCCAGCACAGTTGAATTGACAGCCTAAAAACCTATCAATTGATACTCTACTGTTCTGCATTTATCTATTGCTATACATTTTAGAATAAATGATTAATCCAACCCTTCTATCCAAATACTAAAAAAAACCCACAACTAAATATTATGAAATCAAAAAAGAATCTTACACGTTTCACTTATGAAACAACAGCATTTCAAGGCTGGAGACTCTGCCTTAGTCGTACAGGAACTACTTTTACAAAGTATTTCTCTGACAAAAAATATGGAGGTGGCCGCAAAGCTTTAAAAATAGCGGAGACCACACTCAAAACACTGACTGATTTATTAGATAATTCACGCCGAGTGAATGGTAAATTGAGTCAAACTACTATTAAAAAGGCCCATAAGCTCCTTAAAGAAGCTTAATTTTGTATTACTTATCTTACCCTTTCGATAGGAAAGCACCAGTAGACTTACTACTGGTGCTTTTTCTTTTTTAGGATTTCACCGTCGTTATGAACCTCTTCAATTTGGAGTGGGCATGAATCACAAACAAATCGTTTCGTCACTGTTCCTCTTTTTCATGATTGAAAGAATGGGACGCAATTTATTTTCATCAAGATAGTAACTAACTTATAATTAATTAGTTCGTTCTTCTTCCCCCTGTAAGTGCTGCATTAGAATATGTAGGACATCTTTTGCGGAATCACTCAGATTTTTCTTTGGTAGTTCTTGAAATATGGTTCTTGTCAATTTCATCTCCATAGAATGATTAGAAATATCTTGAGCCCAGGCTGCCAGACAAAGAGCTAACCGGGTATTGGCACCTGCCTCTTTCCATGATTTATTGACGAATGAAGAAGTCACAAAGGTTTCTTCGAATTGGTTCGAAGATGATTTTAAATGGAGCCTGACGACTTCATTTCCTTTTACGTATAAATCTGGCAATTCTAATTCGTAAAGAACCATATGGCTGTACCCCTCTGGTATATTAAGAGCAGCTGGACTAGGGAGGGCAGAGTCATTGGCATCACTATAACCAATTAATCGGTAACGTGAAACGCAATGATCAAAGCTGATTCCGACTTGTAAGCCTTCTTGGCTGCTAGCACTTTTAAGTAATACACTAACAATCACGTTTTCTTTATTCCAAGGGCAATAAACGACCTCTAGGCCTGCACTTAACCCTCCGATAATGACATCTGTAGGCGAATCATAATTGATCGCATTGATGATCTCTTCTATACGAATGTCTTCTACGTTTGGAGTTTCTCTCTGTTCAATTGACTTCGTTAAAAGAGCCCAACTTCCTAAGCCACAGACAAGAGGAACTCTTATAATGGATGAAGGTTCAACGGGTTTCCAAACGGAGTCCAGCGAAGTGTTCTCTAGTGTATTAAAATTGGTTTCTTGAGATCTAAGTGCTGACTCGGTACGAAGTTCACTGGGTTTTTGGCGTATAGCCCCCCTCCCTATATTATGGTTGGCACTGCTTGTTTCCTGGCTGATCACAGCTAGTTTTTCCCAGTCTAAATCGTTTTCACTAAATCGGGTTAAAACAGTATTATCTGAAATCTCATCCCAATTCACACCTACGAGTTCTTTGGGCTGATTACGATCAGTATAATCACGCAGTAATAAGAACATCATGCATAGCACAGCTGCGGCAGAGCCTAGTGCGATGATATAAGATCTCCACTGTGGTTTTTGCCCAGCTTGAATAACGGCTTCATCTTCTCCTGTATCTACGGAACGAAAAATGGCTCTACGTTGATCACTTGTCAGTCCTGCGTTCTCTGGCGTACCAAACCCTAATGCAAGCATATCAGAGATTTCTCGGATCTCCTGTTCCCTTTTCTTTAGGTCAGAATCTTGTTGTACATGGTTATGAAAACTCTCTGCATCTTTTCTGGATAGTTCACCCAGGGTGTATGCGGTTAATTGAGGATCGTTATCTTCAGCACTCATATCGTATTATTCTTCTATGCCGTTGGGCATCATTTGACGGAGCTGTTTTAGAGCATTGTGTAGTAAAAATCCTACGTTGCCACTACTCAGTCCTGTTTTCTCACTAATCTGTTTATAACTTAAACCTTGTTGAAATTTTAGCTGAATGACTTCACGTTGGTTAGGTTTCAAGCGATCAACTAGTCCCATTAACACAGCTACTTTTTCTTTTTGTTGAATCGACTCCATAGGTGTTGACTCCTGACTAACTTCATTACTGAAAACATCATCTTCGACAACGATCATCCGTTTTTCTTTACGTAACACATCGAAAGCCCGATTCCTGCAAACAGTGTAAAGCCAAGTTTTAAGCCCTCCTTTGACTTTATCTACATCTTGCTTATGAAGCCGAATGAATGTATCTTGAACGATATCCCGTGCCCGATCAAAATCATGTACAATTCCACAGGCATAACCAAGAAGAGGCGATTCATACTCGGCGAGTGCATATTCGACAAGGTCTTCTGAGGTTATAATGATCTGTAGCTCTCTAGATATCATCCAGTTTAATTTCTAATCAATAAACGCTCAAATAACGGTTTTCTTAGAGAAAGATGATAAATCGATCCATTGCCACTATACATGATGTAGCAAATGCCATTCTACCCAATGAAAAAGCTTAAGTTTTCCAGCTCCATGGCTAAGTCTACATTACTGACGACTACTCTCTCTGGAACACGTAATATTGCTGGAGAGAAATTTAAAACACCTTGTATGCCAGAGCTGACTAGCTCGTTTGCTACTTGCTGGGCACTCTCAGCAGGTACACACAAAATAGCCATTTTCACTTCATTCTTCTGGATAAATTCTACCATGGAATCTTGTGGTAGTAATGGACAGGGCAGCTCTGTAGCCCTGTCACTTGGCGCTAAATCAAACGCAGCAACAAGGTTAAAGCCTTCTTTTCGGAAACCATCATATCTCAATAAGGCCCGGCCGAGGTTTCCTGCACCGACTAAGATGACTGGTTGGAGGTTTTCACGCCCTAGTACACCACGAATGGTCTCTAGTAATGCTTCGACAGGATATCCTAGGCCTCGTGTCCCAAATTGACCGAAATAAGCGAGGTCTTTACGTAATTGGGAAGGTTTCACCCCTGCAGCAGAGGCTAAAGCAGAGGAGCTAACGGTCTCCATCCCGTTATCCAATAAACGCCTTAAACAACGACTATATACTGATAGTCTATAAATTGTTTTTTTAGGAATCTCCTCTCGCTTATCCACTAGTTAAGTCTGCTATGGATTTGCTTCCTGTCAACCCTTTGCCATGTGACTCGCAAATCTAGCAAAAACTAAGTTTTATTTGCTTCTGAAATCATGTTCGTGATTTCTAGAGCTATATCGAGGGCTGCCGCTCCATGCTGGCCTGTGACATGGGGAGTTAATCCTTGAGACACACAGTCCGCAAATGATGCTAATTCTAACTTAAGAGGTTCATCTTTCTCTACATCAACTTCAGATTTCTCAATTTGCATCCCTTCCTTCCAGTACATTTCTCCAGTCTGTGCTTGATAATCGAGGGATAAATAGC
This sequence comes from uncultured Verrucomicrobiales bacterium, assembly GCA_964561965.1. Classification (GTDB taxonomy): domain Bacteria; phylum Verrucomicrobiota; class Verrucomicrobiia; order Verrucomicrobiales; family Akkermansiaceae; genus Rubritalea. Next base: position 22,510 of record CAZLQY010000003.1, on the reverse strand, counting down.
AATCGCCCTGGAATACTCTAATCTTCCGCATACGCTCTGGAGAAATTCTGCTAGCAGTGATGTTCGCTACACAACCGTTTTCAAACCGAAGCCTAGCGTTCGCTATGTCTTCCCTATGGGTTAAAACCGGAACCCCCACTGCATCCACACTTTTGATCGGTGAGTTGACTAGGTGCATGATTATTTCAAGATCGTGAATCATCACATCGAGAACCACACCAATATCCATACTGCGATTAGGGAAGGGTGATAATCGATGCGCTTCAATAAACTTTGGTTGATTGAGGCGAGCTTCTAGCTCTCTCATGACGGGGTTAAACCGTTCAATATGACCTACTTGTAAGATCGTGTTCGTATCATGAGATTTTTCAATTAACACCCGCGCATCATCAAGAGTATCCGCAATGGGTTTCTCCATTAAAACATGCACCCCCTTGTCCATGAGCATACAGCCTACCTCCCGGTGATATGTAGTTGGTACTGCAACTGTCGCAGCATCGACTAATTCAGCAAACTCTTCTAGAGAGTTCACAGCATTTCCTCCAAATTCAGAAGCTACAGCTTGAGCTGATTCTCGATTTTGATCATAGATCGCAACTAATTCCACATGATCAAGCAAGGAAAAGACACGGGCATGATTTCTGCCCATTGATCCGCTACCAGCTACGCCTACTTTAATACTCATTAGAAAGCCTTAGCTTAGTGCCATATTATTGACAAGAGCGAAGCTTGGCATACTTCTAGACTATCCAAAACCGATAAAATAGAACACTTCTATTACTCCACATCATTTCTACCAAAAAGCCATCTTGCCATTTCTTCACCTTGCGCCCACAGTCCGCCTATGCAACGGCAGAACCGACATGAATGGCGTGAAGAAATAGATGGAGAAGTTCACCTCTTTCGCGGTATTTACTATGGCTCAGATTGGGAATTGACTACTTGTATTCGCCTTACTCGCCGTGAAACTACGGAGTGGGAGAATATTGATGAGCCGACATTGGAGGTGTGGGAGACTCTGCGAGATATCGTCTGGAGAAAATATCAAAGAAAGCGCTTACCTTGGAGAATTGTAGAAGGCCTTGATAAAATTATTATTGATTTAGGTGGAAGCCCGCCTGAGGTCTAAACATCATCGTTTGTCATAGAGTTATGCCATGAAGGATAATTTAGAAGAACTCGAGGAATGGGCTGAAGATGTCATTTTTGGCCGGGCTAAAGGAATAAGAGCATTCCTAGTGCGTATCGTCTTACGCTGTTTTTCTTGGCTCTATCGCGCGGTTATCTTGTTGCGCTTACGACTTTTCCGTAAAGGCTGGAAAAAACAGGCCCATTTAGGCACCATGGTTATTAGTATTGGTAATATTACGGTCGGAGGTACGGGAAAGACTCCTGTGGTTGAACTATTTGCTAAGACATTAAGAGACCATGGCAGAAATGTAGCTATTCTCAGCCGTGGGTATAAATCAAAAAAACTCGATAAAGCCCAAGAATGGACCTCTCGCTCAACCCAAGAGACCATAGCGGCAGAACATATGCCTAAAGTAGTCAGTGATGGGCAATCTCTTCTCTTGGAAGCAACCTATGCGGGAGATGAACCCTACATGCTCGCTAAAAATTTAGAGAATGTTTCCGTTGTCGTCGATAAAGACCGCGTGAAAGGAGGGAAATTTGCGATACAAGAATTAGACTCTGATTTACTGTTGCTCGATGATGGGCTTCAGTTTTTAAAATTAGCTCATAGTCTAGACATCGTACTTGTCGATTCGAATAGCCCATTTGGTACAGGCTCTATGCTACCAAGGGGCACTCTCAGAGAGCCGGCCAAGAGTTTATGCCGGGCGGACTACATCTTCATCACCAAGTGTAAGCAAGCGGGTAACGACAAACTGATTCGCAAAATCCGGAAGCATAACCCTGTTGCAGAAATTATCGAATGTACACATGGCCCAATACGGCTTGAAAATGTGTTCACTGGTGAAATAAAACCTTTGAGCTATTTGGATGGAAAATATGTGGCGGCGATCAGCGGTATTGCTGTACCAGAGAGCTTCGAAGAAAAATTAACAGCATTAGGCGCAGAAGTCCTCTTCCACCGAACATTTTCAGATCATCACAGCTTTAGCCAAGACGAGGTGGATCGATTCATGGATCGCTGCATTAGGCGCGACGCTGATATTATCGTCACCACAGAAAAGGACGCTGTCCGCTTCCTTCGCCCCACTGATCTACACGCACCGATCTATTTTTTACGAATTGAAGTAGACATATTAAGCGGGCACCAGGTCTGGGAAGACCTCATCAACCGCATCATTATCCCCCGCCCTCCTACGGAGGCGGTTCTACTCAGTAGAGCCCCAAGAGAAATTTCTTAACCAAAAATCAACATTATGTCTAAAATTACTGTAACATTTACGAAATCAAATATCACCGCCGAGTGGGATGACAATTATGATTCCATTGTAGAATTTGCGGAAGAGCACGGTATCGATATAGAAACCGGGTGCCGCTATGGAGATTGTGGCACCTGTATGACAAAGCTAACATCCGGTCAAGTAGCCTATGAGTATGATCCGATGGCAACACTTGATGAAGGTACTTTCCTTCCATGTTGTTCCAAGCCATCCGAGTCTATCTCTATCGACGCGTAGTAAAGAATACATCATGTTATTAGAACCCTGCCTCAACGTAGATTTGAGACAGCGGTGGATTGATAGAAAAGAATATCTTTGAACCGCAGCAGTAATGAACAGCTGGGTAAGATTAACCCTCTATTTGTCATCTTATAGCTTCAGAGCAGAGTGCTTTTCTTATTCTGCTGCCCCGTGGAGTAGCCAAGAAAAACCAGAGCGTATCACCGCCATGAGTCGTTTCAAATCCTCAAGAATTAAATAGACACATGGGACTAAGAATAAGGTAATCACGGTAGAAAACAAAATCCCAAAGGCTAAAGAGACAGCCATCGGAATGAGAAAGCGAGCCTGCATATCCGTCTCGCTCAACATAGGGATCAAACCAGCAAACGTCGTTAACGAAGTCAGCAAAATCGGCCTGAACCGCCGTAATCCAGCCAAGCGCACAGCCTCGTGTAGCGCGATTCCTTCCTGCCTCTTACGGTTCACATACTCTACAAGAACAAGAGAGTCATTTACCACCACACCAGATAGCGCCACAATTCCGCACATAGACATAATACTGAGATCAAGATCCAATAACCAATGACCAAATACAGCACCTAACATCCCAAACGGAATCACACTCATAATAATAAATGGTTGGAAGTATGATCTCAATGGCACAGCGATGAGAATATAAATTAATAGAAGAGCAAAGACGCCTTTCACACTCATTTCTTGCAAACTGTTTTTTTGGTCCTTTTGCTCTCCTAGAAAATCATAGCGAATACCAGGGAATTTATCTGGCAGCATATTGAGAACCTCAGAGGTGAATTTAGCAACGACTTCATTGGCATTGGCTCTGGATCGATCTACATCAGCTTGAATTTTCACACTCCGCTTTCCATCTACCCGATGAATTGTCGTTGGGCCTCTACTGGCAACACCTCGTACAACCTCGCCAATAGGAACTTCAGATCCATCCGGCGTCCTCAGTCTCACCTCTTCCAGTGTTTCTAAAGATTTGCGCTCATCTTGTGGGTAACGAACAAGAACTTTTACTTCATCACGCCCGCGTTGGATTCTTTGAACCTCGTCTCCATAGAACGCGGCTCGAACTTGAGATGCGACTGACTCTAGAGTGAGGCCTAGGGAACGGCCTGAAGGCGTTAATTCCTTAAACACTACTTCCTGTTTCCCTGCTCGATTATTTGTAGTAATGTCCTTTACTCCGTCGATTTTATGTAACCTCTCAGCAATCCACTCAGATGCTTCAATGAGTTGCTCTCTGTTCTGGCCAGTGATCTCAATATCAATCGCATTGCCACCTGCTGAGGTTTCTTGGCGAAAACTCAACTCCACAGCTCCTACAATAGTCCCGACTTTTTCTCGCCAACGAGTAATAATATCATCGCCACTATAGTCCCTATTTGCTGCAGGAGATAACTCTAAAGTCACTTCACCCAGATGGCTCGCTATTGTTGTATTTATAGGTGAAAAGCCTGTTAAAAATGGCTGACTGCCGACAGTTGTTTGATAATGCCTCACAACAGAGTTCCCCTCCCTATCCTTTAGCTCTTCACCCACTAGTAAGGCGGCGTGCTCTATCTGCTCAAGCGCCTGATTTGTAAGATCAAACTGAACACCTACAGGCATTGTCAGCTTAGCTGATAGCACATCCCCTTCGACTTTAGGCATGAAATTATATTTGATCCAGCCACCAGCTACATACCCCCCAACAATCAAGAAAACTGCGCAGAATAGCGCGACGATGATATAACGAGAATTCAGACTCTTTTGGAGGATTGGTTTGTACACTGTTTGAATAAACCATTCTAGTCTATCAGCAATCGCCCTCTGTAGACGAAATAAAATAAACCCACCACCTTCAGGGTTATGAGGCTTAAGAAGTGCTAAGTGCGCAGGCAGAACAAGTTTCGACTGCACTAGAGAAAACGCTAAAACTGGAATAACAATGAGAGGGATATTGGGCCAAATTTTCCCACTGACCCCGCTAAGGCCCAACATAGGGGTAAATGCAGCCATCGTCGTCATCACCCCAAAAATAACAACAACCCCTACTTCATGCGTGCCTTTCCAGCTAGCATCACGAGGGTGTTCCCCCTTCCGAATACGACTGTAAACATTCTCCCCGACCACAATAGCATCATCCACCACAATTCCGAGGACGAGAATAAAGCCAAATAGGGAAATCATGTTTACTGAAACCCCAACATCCGGCATCAGCCATACTCCACCAGCGAAAGAAACGGGTATTCCAAGAGCGACCAGAAAAGCAAGACTCGGGCGCAAAAATAATGCTAATACAATAAATACATAGAGCAGCCCCGTTGCACCATTTCTCGCTAGTAAATCGATACGCCCTTGCAGCATCTGGCTACCGTCGCTCCACAGCGTAATATTCACTCCTTCCGGTAAGCTAAGAGGAGCTACATTGTTGACGTAGTCCTTCACTGCGTCTGCTATTAAAATAGTATCCTGTTCTCCAGAGCGGAAGACATTAATCATAATCGAACTTTCTCCATCGAATCTAGATCGGATATCAACATCCTCGAAACCATCTACAATATCAGCAATATCACCCAGTCGTAATTCTTCGCCTTCTGCCGATTGTGAAATCACAACATTTCGAAATTCTTCAGCATTAGTTATTTTACCATCTGCACGGACTACAATCTCTCCTGATTTTTCACGAATAGAGCCTCCAGGGAGATCAAGCGAAGACTCACGGAGTGTTTGCGCGACCTCACTTAAAGTTAGACCATGATTACGCAATGTCTGAGAAGAGATTTCTATTCCTATTTCATAAGGCCGTACTGCCGATAAACTGACTTTGGTAAGATCGACATCACCGGTGAGTAAACGTTTGCCCCGTTCCCATATCCCCTTCGGTGGCCCTGGTTCATAGTCTAGTAAATCATCGCGCACTTTCTCCCCAATCAGACGCAGAGTTTTCTCATCGGTATCTGCTGTAATAGCAATAGTCACCACTTGAGCGCTAATTAAAAATTCTTCCAGAATAGGCTCCTCAGAGCTATCTGGAAAGATGGAGATGGCATCGACCTTGGATTTTAAATCATCCATCACCTCACGGACATCGTAGCCAGAAGCGATCTCAACAGTGACTGTCCCCATGTTCTCAAGAGCACTAGAGGTATAGCGATCGACTCCATCCACATCTGAGATAGCATCCTCAAGCGGTAATAAAATACCTTCTTCCACATCGGCAGGAGTCGCATTAGGAAATGGCACTTGGATGTGTACCGCGTCTAATGAAGTTTCAGGGAAAATCTCCTTTTTTATCTTAAACCAAGTTGTAAACCCTGCTAGTAATAACAGGATCATCAAGAAATTTGCCGCCACGTGGTTTTTCGTGAACCAATGAATTACACCGCCCATCGTCTTATGATTAGAGTTGTTTCCCGGTTTGTTCCTCGTTTTCAGAACGTTCTTCCACAGGATGCAATTTCATCCCATTCACTGGAGTACTTAAAGGGCTAATAATGAGCCTTTCCCCTTCTGATAGGCCTTTAGAAATCACAACACTGTTACCCTCTGTTCTCGTAACAACGACCTTCCTCCTCACTAATTTATCCTCTTTACCAACCAAAAACACTTCGTTATTAGCGTGTAATGCTAACCGGGGAATAACAAACACTTCTTTTAAAGTACGCCCCGCCCAATTCGCTTGCACAAACAAACCATCTGGTGGCAAAGCGAATCGTTCTTTCGTTTCTTCAGGCAATACACTCGCCACAATCATCGTTGTCAGTGTCTGGCGGTCCACCTTTCCTTCGCTGCGTACCATCTTCGCTTTCCATTGATGACGCAGACCTCCAATCGTCGCGGACAAATCTATATCCAAGCCTTCTGAATTAAGATATCCGTAATCTTCCAGAGTCATCGGTAATCGAACTTCGACTTCCCCGTCTGATACCACTTCAGCGATCGGAGTTCCAGGCGTAACGTACGTACCTAGATTAGACATCACACGTTGGACCCTCGAGTGATAAGGTACAAAAACTTCTGTCCTCTCTAAGTTTTTCTCCGCTTGAATGACGGAAGCTTTTGCTGCTGACAGCCTGGCCTGAGCACTTGCCAGTTGTGGTTTTCTTAAAACAAGATCACTAGGCGCTCCAGATCTCCCTAGTTTTGCCCAATCACGAGTTGCTTGTTGAGCTCTAGCGTTTTCTTGATCTAACAAAAGCATAGCATCTGCCACAGCAGCTAAAGAAGAACTGAGAGCTGCCTGATAATCTGATGCATCAATTTCCACAAGCCGATCTCCCGATGTAAGTACCCCACCCACTTCTAACTGGTCTGAGACACTGACCATACGACCAGCTATTTCAGCTGCTATGATTGTGCTACGTTTGGGGACAACCTGACCTTGTGTTTCTAATATGACCGAATAATCCTCAAACTGTAAGGTCGTGTATTTGGCTGTTACAACAAATTGAGGAGGCTCAACCCCTTCTGCTTTAGGGTCATTCGATTTAAGCCACTTAAAGAGAAAGTAACTCAATCCTAACATAACAATAATAACGACAACAGTCGCTACCCAACGAATCGTATTACGTGAACTCATCCTATTTTCCTTTCGTCTGAAATTTCCCTCCAAGAGCTAAATGTAAATCTACCCTGTTTTCTAACTGCAATCGCTGAAGATTGAGAACTTGTTCTTCGATCTCAATCGCTCTGGACCGTGTCGTCAGCAATGTTAAAGCATCAATCGTCCCACTATCAAAATCTTCTCCAGCAGCAGTTGCTGCTTCTTTAGCCAAACGTTCCGCTTTACGTAATTCCACAATTTGTCGTCTCAACCAGTGGCCCTGGTTTAAAGCTATTTCTACCTCTCCAAATGCTTTCAACACTGTATCTTGGAGAATTGCTAAATTCTCTCTGTCTCTAGACTCTCTAATTTTTAACTCACCTTGCACTGCACCTCCGGCTAAAATGTCTTGCCCTACCTCTGCCCCTAATGACCAAATACCTTGGCTACTACTAAGAATACTTTGTAAGGCATCTGTCGCCGTTCCTACCGAACCGGTGAGACTTAAAGAGGGAAAAGGTGCTAGCTTAGCCTCCCGCACACTATGCCCTGATGATATGAATCTCCGTTCCGCTGCTAAGATATCAGGGCGCCTTTGAAGTAAGTCCGAAGGTAACCCTGTTGGCGGCTTCTTTGGTAATTGATCAAAAACAGAGGCACTATCTAGGCTCCCGCTAGGATAACGGCCAACTAATAGCTCAAGCTGACGCCTAGCAACCTCCACTTCCCCATTACGCTGAGCTACAATCGCAGTACTAGAGGCCACATCTGTTTGCGCTAATCTTAGCTGAGAGGCGCTTCCCCCCTCTTCTGTGAGAGACTGTGCGTAGCGCTCTGCCACTAACTCGGCTGTTTCTTTTCTAATTGAAAACGCACGTTTTGCGAGAGCTACTTGCTGCCGGCTCTCTACTAGAGCGAAATAGGCTTTACAAACTTGCCCTGCTAAAGAGGCCTCTCCTGCCTTTTGGTCTAATTGAGCCGCCATAGCATCTGCTCTCGCAGCACTCTCCCCAGCCTTCACTCTCCCCCATAAATCAAGTTCCCAAGAGGTGTTTAATCCGCTCCCCAAACGGGTAGTCGTCTGTGAGCCACCAAAGGGAAAACCTACAAATTGAATCTTATCTCTATTTCCGGTCAGATTACTATCTAGAAACAAACGGCGAGAGCTGCCTGCGACATAGGCAGCCTTCTCTGCCTGATACACACGCTCTGCCAAAGCTTTCATCTCAGGATTTTTCACCACGGCTTCTCGTACAAGAGCAGTTAATGTTGAATCACCAAATTTGCTGACCCAGGCTCCATCCACACCACCAACCCCCTCCTTACTAGCACTCCAGCTCTCAGGTGCCATAGCTTCAACAAGATTCATCCTAGATTCAGGTAAGGGGGCAACACACCCACTCAAGATCATACAAATTCCCATTACCCTTGTACCCCGTATCATATCCCGTTATCTGCTTTCACAATTCCCTTTTAAGCTACTTGTCTATTGTCATGGTTTTCCACTAGAACAAACTGCTTCTGCTCGTAAGCCTCCACAGCAATAAGTTACGATTTCTGACAACAATTGTTCCAAACTTAAATACCCAAACCTCCCATTGGTAATTGCTACTACCCTATCAGAATGGGTTAACGTATGAGCTAATGCTCCAAAGCTAAAGTGCATTCTCCAAATCAAAGTCTCCGTATTCAAATGTGGAAGAGCTAGCTGTAAAACCTCTATAAACCGATCCGTTACAGAGCGGAATTGAGGAAGTAGTTTGTCTGGCAAGCTATCACCACTAGTCGTCATACAGTGGCCGATGATCTTTGAAAATAATTTCTCTTGCACAACATTGGAAGAAACAACCTCTAGTAATGGCCGGATAAAAGCTTCCAGTACTTGCTCTAACTTAATTATGCCTTTCGCTTCAGTCCCATTTAATTTATTTAACAGTTCTAATCTCCGTTCATTAATAGGGTCGATATAACATACCATAATTTCATCAGCTAGTTGCTTCATCGAGCCAAAATAATAACTAACTGCGGAAACATTGACACCTGCCGAAGTCGTAATATCTCTTAGTGATACACCTTCGAAACCTTTCTCAGCGTATAAAGCCTCTGCAGCTAATAAGATACGTTTCTTGGTTGTTATATGCGCTTTACTCATTGTGGAGATCTCTTTTAGTTTCAATCAATTGCTTGAAATGCAATTTAGAGAACTATGAAGAAAAGTCAACCATCCTCAATAAGATATCTATTGGATATTCAGAGAGTGTGGGAGAAAGAGATGCTACCGCTAATCTAGCTCAATTGGGGAAAATAGCTATGCTTTTAGGGATTTCCTAAAGATCGAGTGTTTCTTTGTGAATAAAAACGTATGAAAAATGACTTTTACATACTCTTTATCAACAAGTTAAGAAAATAGAGGCTTTGCGACTTTAGAAATAAGCTAGTAGAGCTCAGAGCTGTTTCGTCACTAATATGATTAGGGGAAATGAATTTGCCCTAGAAGCAATCCTATGGCGAAGCTTCCAGGGCAATAAAGAAATGACGTATTTTTTTAATACTGTATGGTATTAAGAGAATTTAAATCGACTAACCTCGTGAGAGGTTGAAGGTGCTCAGGTAGCTCCTTCTCTTCCTTAAACCCTAGATTGTTTGCAGTCACGCTTGTTTCGTTTTCTACGATAACTTCCATGACAACGACGTTGTTTGTATTACGGCCAAAATTAATTGAAGCATTTCCTCTTTGATTACTGATCAAAGAACTTGAATTCTGTGCAATATTATCAATGAGGTAATGAGCTTTATCTTGCGTGATAATTTCACCGAGTGATGCTTGGAGTGCTTCTTTTTGTTCAATTTGGAGGTCTGAAATATCTCCCAATTCAAAGTTTTTTGTAGGAAAATCAGGATTTTCAGGTGTTGATTTTGCTTGAAGCAACATTTTATGAGTTAATTCTGTCTGGTTTTCCTTAAGAGATACATTGACACCTGTTACTTCTTCTTCCGTTAGTTCCAGTAATCGAATGAATTCTTGGCTTAATGATCCATCAGCCGTTAAAACTGGAGGCAATAAACTTAAGGTATGATCCATCGACTCTAATTGATCTTCCAAGAGTTCAATATGGCGCTCCATAACCTGTTTGTTAGCAAAAACCTGAGGAGTGTTGTTTGTTCTTGTAGCGGATTGCTTCTTTTTTGCAACGCCATCCTCACTCACTCTTTGTGTATGATTTGATGATGTTTGCTTTTTGTTATCAGCAAGAGATTTTTCACCTGAAATAGATGGTTTTGCTAGAATAAAGCCTATCGAAAAAATACAAATATGCGTGCTAACTAATAATATAAATTTTAATTTCATAATATGTACGTCAATAGCATGCCGCAACACACATTACTATGCATTGCGGCATGTTATTAATAAGGATTAGCGACCTGAACCAAAACCTTCGAAGAACAAGTAAGCGTCTCCAATAGTGCGGTTAATTGGACGGCTAGTAAATCTTCTTAAGTCGAATAAAGCGACTACGTTAGGCCCCTGGATGTTAGACAAGTACGGGCTCTGAGGAGAAAAGTTTACACTGAGTCCTGTAGCTGTACTTGCTGTTCCTTCAACTCTAAGACCACGTCTGAAGAAAAACCTGTTAGTGGTGACTGAATCTTGGAACTGTCCATCAAATCTGATTGTAAGACGTCTAGCATTAGTGAACGTGCCGTTGTTACGTTCTCTACGTCCAAACCCACGAACGGTAGGTCCAAAGCGAAAGCCTCCAATTTCAGAAGAAGATGCAGCAGGAGGAGAGAACCCGTCGCTATCAAATACTGTGTGTATTTTATACTGTCTATCTGCTGATGCTGATGCTGTAAGAGCTACTCCAGTAGCTAATGATAATAGTAATGTGTTTTTCATTTTTTATATGTGTTAAACCTTTATTAAGAAAGGTTGTTAGCTTGCATTTGGAGGTGCATAACTTTTACTTAACTTGATTGATTTAGTCAAATAAAAACCAGAAGAATATAGTGAAATTCCATCATTTAACCATTCTGAACAATCTATTTTATGTTTAGAACAAATGCCGATGATTTTGAACAAATAGAGTGCGTTTTTAGACAAGAATAAAATCTATCAAATGACACAAATCTGTCACATTATTGATATGAAATAATTCTATTTACTATCAATGTTTTCTTTGCAGAAATGATTTAATGAAAAATATGTTGGGCTGATTTAACAGTGCAATTTTTTAATCAATATTCGATTTTTAGGCTCACCTTTTACCTCTTTTATTTTTATTGTAACTATTTAATCAGTAGTAGTTTAAGTGTTTATTTTCACGTATAACAATAATCATATAAATGAATCATACATAATTAACCTTATAATAATCATTGACCTATTAATCTTATCTTCAATAAGATCAATGTAGTTAGTTTTTTTATTAAAAAAAACTGTATAGGTGTAATGATATAAAATAAAGATACATCACTTTTTTAAAGAAAAGTATCATTTAGCAAATAAACCTATCAATCTTCTGATATTGAACCTGAATGATCTATTAGTAACCGTTAGTCATTCTAGAATACTCGATTTATTTATTCTAATTCATATTGATGTAAATGATCATAATCATTGATTCTATTAGGTTTGATTTTTTGAGACAAAAAATTGAAGACTATTATTTACAAATTATGTTGATGATACCATGTGTTCATGATGTTTTAAATTTGACTATCAAAATGCAATAAAACGAATGAACAACTTCGTGATTATATCATAAACAATTTTTTAGAGAGCTTAACAAAAGAAGGTGTATCATTAAAACCATCTTACTCTCTTTACCAGATCTGCATGAACAAAGGGTGCCTTTGTTCTCCAGAAAAATGCCTAGAAATAGGTTACTAACAAAAATAAAACAAATAATGAAAAACACAAAACAAACAAAACGAGTAAACCTCATTCCAGTTGAAAAAAAAGAGTTGTCTGAAATTACAGCAGGAGGTGGCCGCGGACATTTCTGTTGCACTATTTTTGACTTAGGACGCAGACATAATTGCTTCCGCATCTATGGTGGTAACCGTAGATGCTAATTATTAGATTTTAATAACAAAGTCTAATTAAAACAAGAGGCGTCCTCTTAAGGTATTATCTAAGATGGCGCCTCTTCTTATTTATTGAATAGCATTAAATCCTAATTAACGTGTAGTTAATTGATACTATTTTATTTTATGACGATTTGTAAGATTAAGGTATATTATCTCTTTATGCACAGTATCTCTCTAAGAAGATAGTAGCTAAAATAGAACACATTATGTTTCGGTTTTTCATTCCTATATTGAACCTCTTAGATCGTCAGTATTTTAAAGAGAGTGATCAGTGGGTCGCAACGATAAGAAAGGTCTTATCTCTACAAGGGGCTTCCGTTTCTAACCCAGAGCTTGGCGATGAAATCAGAGTGAAAGAAGCGCTTTATGGAAATTCACTTCTTGCCTCTACCATTGCTCTGGAAACGCTCGACATTGAATCGGAAATAGGAGCCATTGCAGAACCTGAAAGTCTATTGAAAGGTGACTTCCCCCCTTTTCTTACTTGGTTATCAGGAGAGCGTATGGTCGCAGTTTTAGATCGAACCAAAGATTACTGTACCATTTATGAAGGGGGAATGGGAGTTCGGAAACATCCAGTTGAGTCAATTTCTCAATCAGTAAAGAAAAGAGTCTGGATGCTTCTTTCTAAGGAAAATCAACAAGGAATAGAAATCTTTCATAAGGTCGTTGCCGTTTATCATTCATATGGATTTCACGATGCAGTTAAGGTCCTGCGTTTTTGGTATAATGATTGTAATCAAGAGGACATAGGTAGATGGAAGAATATGCTTCAAATGAAATATCCCAGTATTTCTGAGCGAGGGGAAGTATCAGAACATGAAGCATGGAAAGAAATGTCTACTTGGAGGGAATCTAACCAGAATAAACTCTATTTTCCAATGGTTGTGTTTCGCTCTAAAATTATCCCACAGGAACATAATCATTTCTTAATTCGATTTCTCAAGGAACATATAAACCCCAACTGGGAAATGGAGAATCATTCCAATTTAAGAGAAATCAGTTAATCTGTTAGTTTTTTAATGCCATGAAATTAATTCTTCAAGGAGAGACGGCTGAATGTGGGCTAGCGTGTCTTGCGATGGTTCTATCGCACTACAAGGCAAATTATAGTTTGCATGAATTAAGGGAAAAATATGCCGTCTCATCAAAAGGGCTTAGTTTAAATTCTCTGGTAGACATTTCAGAAAAATGCCAGATGACTGCTCAAGTCTTTCGCTGTTCTGCAGAAGATGTTACGGCATTACATTTTCCTGCTATTTTAATTTGGAAGGAAAATCATTTCGTAGTTCTTAAGGGCTATAAACACAATAAATTCACTATTTATGACCCTGCTAGTGGAATTAGTCGTGTTGATCAAGATGAGTTAAGTAAACACTTTAGTGGAATCGCTCTAGAACTATCTCCTACTCAACAATTTCATCCTAGAAAGTTCGCAGCTTCGCTTACATTTTTAGAATTCTTCTCTGGTGTTCCTAAAATGTTTGGCTCCTTCGCGAAGGTATTAGGGTTGAGTATTCTTATCATTCTTATCGCACTAGCAGGCCCTCTTTTTGTACAATCCGTATTTGATGAGGTTATTCCTGAAAAAGATTTGGGTCTTCTCAGTGTACTGATTTTTGGTTTTTTTGCCGTTTTGGTCATTGGAATGCTAACGGAATTCTTAAGGAATTTTCTAATTCTTACTTGGGGTCAACAGATGTTTTATGAACTTTCAAAAAAGTGATTAGTTATCTGTTGAAGCTACCTATGGAGTATTTCGAAAAACGAGATACTGGAAATATCACATATCGATTTGCATCTCTGCAACCAATGCATGACTTTGTTACTCGTGGATTGGTGACTACATTGATGGATGGGGTCATGAGTATTGTTATTCTCATCATGATGCTTTATTTGAACCCGATTTTATCGCTTATTGTTTTACTATCAACTGTCATATATGTCATTGTCACTGTCTTGTTTTGGGCTCCTATTCGAGAAAGAGAATCAGAGGTGACGAAAGTCGAGGCAGACACAAATAGTCATGTGTTTGAAATGATTACTTCGATCACGTCTATCAAACTGTTGAATGCTGAATCTAGACTATTGGAAAGGTGGAAAAATTTATTCAAACTATCGATTCATAAAAAAATCATTTCGCAAAAGTTACAAATTTTTTCTGAAAGTTCTCGTCAAATTATTTTAGTGTTCCAAGAAGTATTTATTTTATTGATTGGAGCAAAAATGATTATCGATGGAACTTATTCTGTTGGAGGGTTAATAGCATTTATCTCTTACCGTTTGACATTAAGGCTACGGGTTGAGGGTCTTTTAAATAGTGCTACTGAGTTCCGTATGCTTGATGTTCATTTAGAACGGCTCGGAGACATTTTATTAACTCCAAAGGAAGATGATTCTTCAGCCCTCACTCAACTACTACCAAATTATGATCAACCTGGGCCAGAAATCACACTCCGAAACGTTAGTTTTCGCTACAGCTATAATGACCCCTATATCCTGAAACATGTGAATTTGAATGTTGAAGCAGGAAAACTTTTAATTTTAACTGGGACCTCTGGTGTAGGAAAGACGACATTGATTAAGTTAATGTTGGGGATTTTACGACCAACCGAAGGAGAAGTGCTCATTGATGGAATCCCTCTTGAAAACATCGGGATGAAATCTTGGAGAAAGATCGTAGGTTCCGTGATGCAGCAAGATCGTATTTCGAGCGGTTCTATTCAGGAGAATATTGCATTCTTCTCCTCAAACCCAGATGAAGAGCGTGTGATTGACTGTGCCCAAAAAGCGGAAATTCATAATGAGATTTTAGACATGCCAATTGGCTATCTTAGTTTAACCGGAAATACTGGTTCAGCCCTCTCAGGTGGTCAAATTCAACGAATACTGATAGCAAGAGCTTTGTACTCGAACCCTTCCGCATTATTTTTAGACGAAGTTACTGCTAATCTAGATGAAACTTCCGAGAAAAAGATTGCTAGAGTGATCGGAGCGATGAGTACTACGCGTGTCGTGATTGCTCATAGGCCTGAACTTCTGAAATACGCTGATCAGATTGTTGAAATCTCTCCAGAAGGAGGAATTTTATCTCGATCTCGTAACGCACAATTTCAAATATCGTAATAGATGACACTTGCGGGCCTTCAAAAGCAATTCTCCATAATTTGAAGGGATGATGAATAATCGATGATCATGAGTCAGCGAAACCTGGATTTTAGCATCCCTCAGACTCCTACGGGATGAAGGCCGAGAGGGAGAGTGATGAATGACAAACAAAATATGGGTCTTCCACATAAATTTCCGTGCATTTTACCCAAATCTGGTTTCAATTGATGTTCATATGACAAGCTCGCTTGAATCAGCCATACGAGATATCCCAGACTTCCCAAAACCTGGAATCATTTTTAAAGACATTACACCAATTCTTAGTGATCCTGCATTATTTCAGTACACTATCGATTTGTTTGTGAATCATGTTGCTGACCAGAACGTTGAAAAAGTCGTAGGCATTGATGCACGAGGGTTTATCTTTGGTGCTCCTGTCGCTCTTGCTCTAGGGGCAGGCTTCGTTCCTCTGCGCAAACAGGGTAAATTACCAGCTGCCACCTATTCAGAGTCTTATAGTCTGGAATACGGTGAAGACGCTGTGGAAATTCATCGCGATGCGATAGCAACTGGTGAGCGCGTACTACTTATTGATGATTTATTAGCAACTGGTGGCACGGCATCTGCTGCCATGCGCTTATTAAACAAATTGGGTGCCGATGTAGTAAGTGTCAGCTTTTTAATTGAACTGGCCTTTCTTGGTGGCCGCTCTAATATCTCGTCTAACAAAATTCATTCCATCCTCTCTTATTAATTTACTTATAAAAAACAGAATTATGTCAAACTGGAAATCATATACAGATAGCGTCATTCGCTATTCTGATCTGGGGTTTACCTTGGATACCTCATTAATGGATATCACTACTTCATTTCGATCAGAAATGGCAACTAAAGTTGCAAACGCTTTTGATGATTTGGTCGCTTTAGAAAATGGGGAAATTGCGAATCCTGATGAAGGCCGGATGGTTGGTCATTATTGGCTCCGTCATTCAGATCTCGCACCAAATGATGAGCTGAAACGTCAGGTAAAAGAGCCTATTGCCCAACTGAAAGATTTTGCAAGTAAAGTACATTCAGGAGTATTAGCTCCCCCTTCAGGCGGTCTTTTTGAAAACCTCTTAATCGTCGGTATTGGCGGATCAGCTCTGGGCCCTCAGCTGGTCTATGAAGCTTTGGGAGAAAACTCTAAGCTCGTTACATATTTTTTCGATAACACAGATCCTCAAGGCTGTGACCGTGTTTTAAGTAATATTGGCTCTGGGCTGAACAAGACCCTCGTATTGGTGGTTTCCAAATCTGGAGGAACAGCAGAAACCCGCAATGGTATGCTGGAGGCGCAAAATGCCTTTGAAAAAGCAGGCCTAGATTTCTCAAAGCAAGCTGCCGCAATTACAGGTGAAGGGTCTAAGCTCTACAACTACGCATCTGAGAATGGTTGGTTAACATGCTTCCCTATGGAAGATTGGGTTGGCGGCAGAACTTCTGTCATGTCCACAGTAGGGCTAGTTCCAGCTGCTCTTCAGGGGATCGATATTGATGCCTTTTTAGAAGGAGCCAAGCAGATGGATGAAAAAACTAGAACATCCGAGGCATCTGAGAATGCGGCCATGGAGCTTGCTCTTGCTTGGTATTTTGCAGGTAACGGTAAAGGAGAAAAAGATATGGTCGTACTTCCATATAAGGATTCATTAGTTCTATTTTCTAAATATCTCCAACAGCTGGTTATGGAATCTCTGGGGAAAGAGCATGATCTCAACGGAGACGTTGTACACCAAGGTATCGCTGTCTATGGAAATAAGGGTTCCACAGACCAGCATGCATATGTGCAACAACTCCGTGATGGTGTCGCTAATTTTTTCTCTACTTTCATTGAGGTTCGTAAAGGGCGGGCTGGCGAGAGCATCGAAGTAGAGCCTTCTTTCACTTCCGGGGATTTTTTACAGGGATTCCTTCGTGGCACACGTAAAGCGCTCTATGAATCTGGGCGCCATTCCGTAACGATTTCTGTCCAAGATGTGACACCTCTCACCTTAGGCTCTCTCATTGCTCTCTTTGAGCGCACCGTTTCTTTCTACGCATCTCTTGTTCAGATTAATGCGTATCATCAACCTGGTGTCGAAGCTGGGAAAAAAGCAGCAGTCTCTTTCTTGGAGCTCCTCAATCAAGTCCGAGGTAATCTTACTAGCTCTCCAAAAACTGCGGATGATGTTGCAGAATCTCTTAGTGCTGACCCCGAGGCTGTTTACCACTGTCTCGTTCATTTAGCCAACAACGCAGAGGCTACACAATCTGAAGGATGTTCTCCTGCTGACGATACCTTTAATTTGTAAGATGAAAGCCCAAAGGGTTTATCAATCTTGATGTTTAAAAAATAAGCCTCGCACTCTTAATGAGTTACGAGGCTTATTTACGTAATAAATATAGTCCGTTATTTAGGAGCTTAGAAGTTCATTCGGCCAATATCAGATCGGTGCTGTTCTCCAGGAAACGTAATGTTACTAGCTTGAGTGTATACTTTCTCAACAGCTTCGAGGCGTTCATCCCCCTTTGCGACAACTGCGAGCACTCGCCCACCATTCGTACTCCATTCCCCTTGGTCATTCTTCTTGGTACCAGCGTGATAAACACGAGCTCCTTCTACTTGATCAAAGCCTGTGATGACATCTCCACTGCGAGATGTTTCAGGGTAGCCTGCTGAAGCCTTAATTAAGCAAACACTCCAGCCCTCACTAAAGTCCAAAAGTTCTTTATGTAGCACCCCATTAGCACCATCTAAACAATATTGCGCAAAGTCACCGCTCATAAGAGGCATAACAGCTTGGCATTCAGGATCTCCAAAGCGGCAATTGTACTCAATAATCTTCGGGCCATCCTTCGTCATCATCAAACCAAAGTAAATAAATCCCCGGTAAGGTAGTTGATCTGCAATTAGGCCATCCACTGTTGGTTTCACAATAGATTCTTCAATGAGGGCTAGTTCTTCTGCTGATATAAGCTGAAGGCTAGCAACAGCTCCCATTCCCCCTGTATTAGGCCCTTTATCTTGATCTAAAGCACGTTTATAGTCACGAGCAGGAGTGAAGATTTGATACTGATCATCACAAACAGCAGCAAAAATGGAAACTTCTGGCCCGACAAGACACTCCTCTACAAGTAGGCGCCCTTCCCCGAACTTCCGTTCCACTAAAACTTCATTTAAAAATGCCTCTGCGGAAGCTTCTTCTTCACAAACAGCAACTCCCTTCCCGGCTGCTAAGCCATCAAATTTCAGAACTGTAGGATAGACACCAGCGATGGCAGCACGAGCTTCTTCAATGTTCGCACAACCAGTGGCAGCACCAGTCGGGATCTTATGGCGCTGCATAAAATTCTTAGCAAATTCTTTCGAAGCTTCCAATTGAGCTGATTGTTTATGTGGCCCCCAACATGGAATGCTGGCCTCCTCACAGAGATTGGCCAAACCTTCCTCTTTCACCAAATAGCTTTCTTCCCCAGCGATACATAAATCGATTTCATGCTCAAGCATCCATGCAATAAGGGGCTTTAAACCATCAACAGAAACACAAGTGGCAATGCTAGCAATAGCGTCACTACCAGGAAAACAGTAAAGCTCTGTCTCCGTTACTGACTGCTCAAGAGCTGTTATTAATGCGTGCTCTCGCCCGCCCTTTCCTACTACTAGTATCTTCATGCAGCGGAGTGAATCGAAAAGCCATGCGGGGGTCAACTCTCAAGACGTGCTGATTTTAACCAGATAAAGTAGAGGCGGAGCAGAACATTTGATTTACAGATTTTAAGATTTCCTCTACATCAAATTCATGAAGAAACGCTTGGGTATTGTCTACTTAGTGTCAGGGCCGGCCGGCTCAGGTAAAACAACATTATGTCGACGGTTAGCTGCTGATTCTGAAGCTGTTTACGCTACATCAGCAACAACTAGAAAACCTAGAGGGCCTGAACAGGACGGAAAAGATTACTATTTCCTAACGAGAGAGCAATTTCAGCAACAAATCATCAAAGATGAGTTCCTTGAGCATGCGGAGGTCCATGGAAATTACTATGGAACATTGAAGTCTGAAGTACTTAAACAGATAGAGTCAGGGGTAGATGTTGTGATGGATATTGATGTTCAGGGTGCAGCTTTAATACGAAGCTGTCATGATCCTCTCCTCCAGACATCTCTTCTCGACCTCTTCGTTATGCCTCCTTCAGAAAAAGAACTCCGTGATAGGCTCGTTGGTCGAGGTACGGACACTCCCGACACGATTGAGCTACGGATGCAAAATGCTCTCGATGAAATGAAGCGCTCTACAGAATATACGTACTGTTTAATTTCCAGTACCATGGACGAAGATTATACCCAGTTTCTTTCTCTACTGAAAGGTCAACGCCTACGAGTAGCATTGCGAAAAGAAAACCTTTAAAAGGCCGTTTTTTTATTCTCAACCTAATTTCAGTTCACTTAATCATTTAGATGGCTTGCTTTTCCATCTTTTCACTATTTAAATAGCTCTCCCCTGATTGCAGAACATCTTATGAAATCTCAAACTCGACTACTCCTTCTATCCTCCCTATCTCTCTTAGCTCTTCTAGCTTCTAGTTGTGCACCTACGGCCCCTTTACCAAATCCCTCCCAAAAAATCGTTCTTAAGGCTATCTTTGTTAATCCTTATCCCGCAGGCTCTTATTCTCATTTTACGGCTGATCCGTCTTATCCTAAAACTTACTCCGTTTACCGTAACGAAGAGCTTTTAAATCGTACCAAAGGGTCAGACACACGTATTCATATAGATCTCTCCAAGCAACGAGGAATTCTCATTAGCGGTGATCAAGTTGCATTGGATTACCCGATTTCATCTGGAACTAGTAAGCACCCCACTCCTACAGGTTCTTATAAAATCATTGAGAGAAAGAAGAATGAAAAACGATCTAATCTGTATGGGAAACTCTACAATGCAGAAGGAACCGTGATTAACTCTAATGCAGATTCCAGAAAAGACGCTGTCCCTGAAGGCGGAAAGTTTGTTGGCGCTCCTATGGAATATTGGATGCGTCTGACCAATGATGGTATTGGGATGCACAAGGGCAAGGTACCACGTTACCCAGCTTCACACGGATGTGTCCGTACATACTATAAGGCCGTACCTACTGTGTTTGAAAAAACAAGTTTAGGAACACCTGTTGTTATCTCTGAATAATTGGCTCTTGTAAGCAAGAGACACTAAACCTCCGGAGTTCATAGTTCCGAGCCTTATTTGTTCCGAAACGAAGGAATGAGGCCGTTTAGCTCTGTGGTAAAGGAGGTAAGCTATGCCTTTTCATAAACTGCCACGGCTCTAGCTCTGCACAGCATCTATAGCCAACTCCATTGATCCTTGAGCTAAGAGACTCATGATAATGCCCATAAGTGACACTATTCGCTCCACTGGCCTGAACAATTTGAGTTAACAAATCTCTTTCCTCAGAAATATCAGATACAAGGGTGCTATCAAAACCAGCATAATAGGCAATATCTGGATTCGCCGCAGAGAACATCGGCAACGCCCCGCACGCGCCCGCATGTGTTACTAGTAAATCGGCTTGTCCATATAATATGACGAGTTTTTCAATCTGTTCTAGAGCATCAGATGAGATTCCCTCTCCCTTCCACCAAGTGAAGCCTTCCACTCTATGTTCTTGAGAACGGTCAATAGAAACGGCTCCACCAACCAGAAGAATATTCATATCTTGAACCTGGACTCTATCCACATCTTTACTGATCTCTATCGACTGAAGCTGAGTATTCCATTCATCACGGTAATATGTCCAAATCTCCGGATTATCATGATTCCCTCGAATCAGTATTAATTTCTGGTTTCTTTGCGTAGCGGCAAAATCAACCTCTGCCAAACAGTCAGGGCCAAGGCTATCAGCGAAACCTAGACCAATATCTCCCACACAAATAACGAAGGCGTATTCTGGGAGTGTTTTTAACACTTCCACTAATCTTGGGAATTTTCCGTGAATATCTCCTATGCAGTATATACCCATTCGTTTAGGGGGGGTTATTTAGGGGGATTATTTAAGAGAGGGGTGATGGCCATGTTTTATCGCCTTTTAGATAGTTTCCATTATAGCCCATTTATAACGAGCCATCAAGACAGATACTATTATTTATATTCATTGTGAATTATATTATCACGATAAACCATTAAATTTCAGGTTTCAAAATAGTACCTCACTAGCAAATCATACTATTTTTCCCTTGAAAATAAAGGCTTTCCGGAGTGTTGACGCCATCAAACAAAGATAAAAAAACCTAGAACACTCTACATAGTTTCCTAATAATAACAAATAACAGTAAATAACAAAACGCAACGAAGGAGTAATTCACAGATCTTTCTCGAATGAGAGGAGTGCACATTCCATCTCACTCCTCTTCCTAACACCTTGTTCGTCAAATTACGATGCGCTATCTCTAGTCACTAAACAGCCTGCCATCATATCGTGCAACGTTTGTTTCTTTTCCGTCCAAAGCATCATGAGATACCCTATACATAAAGTGATCAATGATATGTATTTTCCGTAATGCCTCCCTGTTGCTTTCAAAAAACTAATTCTATTTCCATCTAGATCGGAAACTTTAATTTGCATAATCTGTTTCCCCCACGTCGCTTGTTTATAAGAAGACTCCAAAAGAGCGTCATAGAGCCAAGCCACAAGAACACCTGCGATATTTGAGAGGAACTCAATATTCTCGTTTCCTCCAGAGTTTGCCACCATTCCAAAGCCTATTATCACTCCTATCACGCCCCCAATGATCGTTATCACTATTGTATCAATAATAAGGGCCACAAGTCTCTTCCAAAAACTAGCGTATTGGCCTAGTTTTTGTTCTAAATGACTCGGTATCGTCGTATTTTGAGGGGTGGAGTACGGGTTGGTTTCATTCATCTTATTTCAAATCCATGTCTTTGATTCCTGAGTTTCTAACCTCAATGAGAACAATGATACAGAACTTAATATTGATTGAGAAACGATCGAATCAAGAGGGAGCAGATCATTGCTCATTTCTCTCCGCACATCGATTTACATGTAAAGAACGTGACTTGATCTGACATTCCTGATTGAAAAGAGGAAAACC
>CAZLQY010000002.1:50181-115077 GCA_964561965.1 uncultured Verrucomicrobiales bacterium | reverse complement strand
AACTCATTTTCTCTCGCCTCGCCAAGCAGCTTAGGGCTTCTTAAGGCTCGACTATCTTAGTTTTGGCCACCGGTGAGTGGGAAATGGATGGTATCTATAACATTTCGTAGAATTTTCTTTCTTGTCAGTATGTTCATAATAACATATTGTTCCTCCGAACATCGTTAAGAACATTCATGGAAACTTTGACTAAAAGACAACAGGAAATCGCAGATTATATGCGAAAATCTCATCGTGAAACAGGAATTATGCCTTCTACTCGAGAGATTCAGCATTATTTTGGCTTTGCTAGTCAAACCGCAGCTGTGGGTCATCTTAGGGCTCTTGAAAGGAAAGGGGTCATTGTCAGGTTGCCTGGTAAAGCACGTGCTACCGTATTTCCTGAGGAGCTCAATCGAAGCGAAATTGTAGACATTCCTATTCATGGAAACATTGCAGCTGGAATGTCACAAGATGTTGATCATGAAACAGATGGTTGTATTTCGATTGATATAGGGTCTTTAGGTGTTTCTCATTCATCTCGTACCTTTGCTCTACGTGTACGTGGAGATTCGATGATCAATGCTCATATTTGCGATGGAGATACAGTCATCATGGAGTTTCGTGAACCACGGCGAGGTGATGTCGTTGCTGCTCTCATTGATGGAGAGACGACTTTGAAAACCTATGTTATTGAAGAAGGTAAGCCGTTTTTACAAGCAGAGAACGATCAATTCCCCGATCTTATGCCGGCACGTGAGCTTATTATCCAAGGCGTTATGGTTGCTTTACTGAGAGCAGCTGTTTAGAAGGGTTTGTGTTTCATTGAGTCATATATTATTGAACTATATCATGTTGAGCTATACCCATCGTTTTTCCGCCTTATGAAAGGGGGCTTTTTTCTGGTACAAGTAACCATCATATTTATCTTGCTCTTTAGTGATCTTTCCAGAACGCTTTCTTAACGTTTATGAGGGATCGCTATGAAATCATTAAAAGGCTAGGCTCAGGCCGTGCTGGAAGTGTCTATGAAGCACTCGATAAGATGCTCGAAAGGAAAGTAGCCCTTCGTTGCTTTAATGTCTCAAAAGGGGTGGATAAAGCCTTCTATTCCGATAAATTTTTTCAACTCATAGGAGAGCTTTCTCGCATTAACCATACAGGTGTATTATCGATTATAGATGCTGGGATTGATGACAATCATGGGCCGTATGTCGTAAGCCCTATTCTTTCTGGTAAAAGTGCCTCAGATTTTCTTTCTGAAGACCCCAGAGGTATTTCCCTCATCCATGCTTATCAGCTTCTTAGGCAGCTCTTAATGACATTGAATGATGTGATGTCACAGGGATTCTATTTTTATGCTATGAGTGCAAATTCTGTGACAGCACAAGTAAAGCCCACTGGTGGGTATAATCATATTGTGACGGATCTTGGGCACAGTCAGCTTATACCCTTATTGGAAGGTAAAACTGTGAAACATACGCACTCATTAGATCCTGCACTCATCGCGCCAGAACTTTATGAAGGTCATGCAAAAGGTTCTGTATCGACCATTTATCTATTAGGTCATTTAAGCTATTGGTTGTTGGCAGGGGGGCATCCTCTTAGTGAGCTTGATTTACCAACTGCTTATGCAAAGCATAAAGTGGGTGAAATTCCACCTCTCTCTGGTTACCGCTCTGATCTCCCAGAAGATTTTCTCCAGTGGCATAAACGATTCATAATGCCGGACCCTCAACATCGATATCAAAGCCTTGATGAGGCTCTTCAGCATATGCCACCACCTCCAAAAAGATTGCATGGCCCTAGAACGGCGAAACCTCCCGTAAAAATGATTCAGGGTTAGTGACGGTTCTATGACGGATAAGCGATCACGATTTTTCCCGAATGATTTTTGTAGTGATTTTCTTTTTATGGTTCGCCACATTTTGCAAGAGAGAATCTAAGATGTCTTTATTTTTCTTTTTCCTGACGTTATTTCTCTTAATACTCAGCACATGTCCACGAATCTGCGCCTAATCTTCTGGCCTTTCCTCTATTTACTTATAGGAGGAATATTTTGTGCTTGGTTAGTTCCCAATGAAATTTCATCTGTGAATGAACAATTAGTCGGCTTTCCTAATTCAGATAGACAATCACATATCCTGCGCCCTTGGCTGATTGGAATAGCCTGTTTTCTTCCTGCTCTTGGCGCTATAGTCTTCTCATTATCCTCGACATTGGATCGCTATATCAGCTCTCTCTTTTTAGGGTCCTTTTGTTTATGCTTTAGCTCTATTTTTTCCCTCATGTTGTTGTTGGATTTTCAAAACAACTTCAATAAATTCCAAGAGAGCTATGCTCCTATGAAGACTGCGTTGCAGTATTATATAGTACAATCACCAGCTACGATTGTCTTTATACTACCATACGCTCTTATGCTAGGGCTGCTGTGGTGTCTGGGTAAGATGTCTCGGGCGCAAGAAATTGTCTCTATGATTCAGACTGGGCGGAGTATCACTAGAATAACGTCTCCTGTTATTTTCTTTGGTTTTCTATGCTCTCTATTTTGTATGATTCTCAACTACCACTGGGCTCCTCATGCGGAAGAGTTGAGGGATGCTGTCTTTGACAATGCTCAGAAAGAAAACAAAGGCCATCGCCCGAGAAACGTCCTCTACCAAACCATAGATGATAAACGCCAATGGACTGTTGGAGAGTTTCCTTCACGTTTTACTAAAAATGGACAATTACAATCTGTCACAGTTACAAGTTTTGATGCGGAAGGGGCGATTACACAGAGACTTTTTGCGAAAAGGGCGCAGTGGGATATTCAAACGAAAGAATGGACGTTTTATGATGCCGTAATATACCACCACAATCAGAGGTCTGTTGGGCGAAGACTCTCAGCGCTCCAAAAAATACCTGTTGTGACGAAGCAGGACACATTGGTACATGATTGGGCTGAGACTCCATGGCAGTTGATTAAACCAGGCTTGCAAGCATCTTACTTAGGTGTTCCAGGTCTTCAAAGTTGGCTCAAAAACCATCGAGACCATCCACTTTCGAACAAACTCGCTTATATTACCCAAATTCACTACCGCTATGCTCAGCCGATGATCTGCCTTATTACGATCCTTATAGCAGCTCCACTTGGCATTGTATTTACTCGTAGAGGTCTTGGAGGGGGAGTCGCAGTCGCCATTTTCCTATGTGCTGGGATGTTATTTTGCTCCACGGTTTTTCCTACGTTAGGAGAGTCTGGCCACCTGTCTCCTATTCTAGCTGCCTGGGCTACGAACATCCTCTTCATGATTGTTGCCATATTTCTCTTCCAACGCCGAATTTCTGGTAGACCAATTTATCAGTCGATAAAGAGCCGGCTACCCTCCGGCAGTTAAGTGAGAGATTGCAGCTGTCAATCTATAGCAAATATTCAGGATATCCTATGTTTGACACTTTTTAAGACGTTGGCGTGTCATAGTTTTTATTGTTTGTGAGATGCTTCCTGAAGAATATGATGGCTCTGTAGTGACTTTAAAATTACGCTGCCTCTATGGCTGAAGTTCCATCAACATTTGTATTGAAAATAGGTGATAAGGCTCCTGAATTTATGCTTCCTACCTGTGAGGGGGAGGACGTTGGTCTTCGGGAGAATTTAGGGGAAGCAGGTTCTCTTGTGGCATTTGTATGTAACCATTGTCCTTTTGTCATTCATTTGGCTAAGGAACTGGGTGCATTGGCATCTGACGTGCAAGCTCTGGGGGTGAATACTCTAGCTATTAATTCGAATGACGTTGTGAATTACCCGCAAGATTCTCCTGAACATATGAGGACATTTGCTCGCGAAAATGGATGGAATTTCCCTTATCTGTTTGATGAGACTCAGGAAGTCGCTCATGCGTATTTCGCGGCGTGCACCCCTGATTTCTTTTTGTTGGATTCTCAAGGTTATATTTTCTACGCAGGTCAATTTGATGCCTCTCGCCCTAATAATGATTTTGTGGCCGATGGAGCTGACCTCAGAAAAGCGATTGATTTATTAGTTTCAGGGGCTGCGCCTCCTTCCGTTGTCGTACCCGCTACGGGCTGCAATATTAAGTGGAAATCTGGTAATGAGCCTGATTATTTCGGATAAACGTACCGCATTTCTAATATAAGAATGTAGACAAAAAGAATAGAGTTACTAGGAATGCACCTAGTAACTCTGCCCTTGTTATGTTTCGTCGGATAACGAAATGTTTCTATAGTTTGAACTATATTGAGATAAAACTTAAAGCTTAATGCTGAGTTGATGGAACATAGAGTTCGGAGCCTTTGGCTAGGTACTGACTCTTTGTTAGAGCGTGTCCATTGAGTTCATTCACTTGATCCACTGTAACGCCGTGGGCCTTACAAAAATCTCCAAAAGTAATTTGTTTGTCGACTTTTACGGCTCGTACAGATGTTGGATTTTGGGCGCTATGAACGGTTTGTTCTTTGGGCGCTTGCGCTGCTACCTTTGGAGCGGGTTTAGGCGTAGGCTTTGGTGTAGACGCTTTTTTTGGAGCTGGCTTGGGCGCGGTTGGTTTCGCTTTTGCGATACTCGGTGCTTTTTTGACAGCTTTAGAAGATGGGGAACCTGTCGTGTTCGTAAGTTTGATGGTTTGACCTACGGCCAGGCGGTTAGCATTGATTCCTGGGTTAGCTTTTAATAGCTGGCTTACACTTAGCCCGGAGTTTCTCGATATTTTATAAAGAGTGTCACCAGTTTTTACTTTATAGAGTGTTGTGGTTTGTTTGGTTTCTGTTCCTTTTGTCTCACTAGTGGCAAGAGCTTTAGACGGTTGATCGGAAGTGGTTGATTTTTTAGTAGGCTGTGCTGTTGGGATAATGAGCTTCTGGCCTATGGCAATGATGCCTGCATTTTCAAGCTTATTGGCTGAGATGATAGCTTGTGCACTTGTTTTGTGATGTTTGGCTATTTTGGAAATGCTATCTCCTTTTTGAACAATGTAGTTAGTGGATGTTCCTGTTTGAGATGAAGCGATAGGTGTGGTGTTCACCTTTGGGTTTGTGATGGATTGGCGTTGGTTGCGCTCAATGATGGAATTGAGGTGATCCACCTTGGTTTCAAGTTGCACGATTTGGCGCTCCTGCTCGGAGCAGCGTGCGCGAAGTGTTTCTAATTCGGTCGCTCCTTGGGCAAAGGCGCCAAGGGGGCCGACGAGTGTGGCTGTAACAAGGGCTAGTCTTTTCATAACAATTTAGGATTATTTCTTAAAAAAATAGTTTGTCAATATTGATTTTAAATAAAACTTTAGTAAATGATTAAAATACATTGGTTTATTAACAATTTTAAATAAAAACGGATGAAAAACAGAGATTGTTTTTTTATAAAAAATAGAGATTACAGGTTATTAAAGAAATAATAGAGCAAATAATTCAAAATTTATAAAATTTTAAGCCATCAGGTTTTTGGTGCTGTAGGGAGTGGAGGAAGCTGAAAGGGCTGAGAGAATGGGGGGAGGGAGCTCTAGAGCATCTGAACGAAAGATGAAATGGGGGACTACAATGTATTGATTCGCCTGTTATTGAAGTTTGCAGGGCACAAAAAAAGAGCTTCCAGGGTTGGAAGCTCTTAGAGATATCGGAATGGAAGACAGGGAAGAACTGTCTTTGTCTGTGATAAGACTTGATTATTCGAGAGTATCAGGAGTGCTTTCTAGGCTAAGGTATGCAGCAATGGCATCTGCTGGGGTATTCGCTCGCATGAGGGATTCGCCTACAAGGATGGCATTAGCTCCAGCATCTAAGACACGCTGCCCGTCCTCGATCGTTTTGATGCCGGACTCTGAGACGAGAAGGATGTCTTCAGAGACCTCGTCTGCCAGAAGCTCAGTCGTAGCTAAATCTGTTGTAAATGTTTTGAGATTCCGGTTGTTAATACCGATGAGGTCCGCTTCCAAGTCGATAGCGGTTTCCATTTCTGCTAGATTGTGAACTTCAACTAAGACGTCGAGTTGGAAGTCCTTTGCCGTATGGTAGAGGCGCCGTAATTGATCTTCTTCTAAGCCTGCCACAATGAGTAAAATAGCATCTGCACCAGCAACGATGGCTTCATAAATTTGCACCTCATGAATGATGAAGTCTTTACGTAGTACAGGGATAGGAGATTCTTTTGCGATTCTTGTGAGGTAGGAGAGATGGCCTTGGAAGTATTTTTCGTCCGTGAGAATGGACATACATGATGCGCCACCCTCAATATACATATTTGCCTGGCGAATGGGGTCAAAGTTCGGGTCGATGATCCCAGCGGAAGGTGATGCCTTTTTGACTTCGGCTATGATGCCTAGATGATCTGGTCCACGGTTGAGTGCAGAGCGAAATCCTCGAAATTCATTTCGATTGAGAGCGGCTGCTTTGAGTTTGGCCGTACGAGAGAGGAGGGGGGTAATCTCCTCTTGTTTGTAGTTCATGATTTCAGTCAATTTATCCACGGGCAGAAACATAGGTGAAAATGTGGACTTGTAAACGGAGAGTTTTCCTTGCTCTTCGTGAGAACCCCATTTAGGCTCTGGCCTCGCATTACAGAGATGTTTAATACGATGTCAGATTCTCAAAATAACTCTTTTCAAGAGATTGCAGATGTGCTCAGAGAGCATCAAACCTTTATTCTAATGAGTCACGTGAGGCCTGATGGTGATGCCATAGGCTCTCAGCTAGCGCTGGGTCACGCGCTGGAACAAATTGGTAAAACAGTATATTATAGAAATGAAGATGGAACTCCTGAAAACCTAGAGTTTCTACCTTATTCCGAGAATGTGAAACAACCACAAGGCGAGATTCTTGATGTTGATGTTGCGATTGCTCTGGATTGTGCGACGAAGCCCAGATTGGGAGATCAATCGAATCTTGCGGCTTCCAAGGCTAAAATTTGGATCAATATCGATCATCATATTTCTAATCCTCGCTATGGAGACCTCAATTACATCGATGCAGAGTCTCCAGCTACTGGTCAAATTCTGTATGAGTTTTTAAATGATCAGGATTTCCCAATTTCCGATGTAACGAGGGATAATATCTATGTTGCTGTATCCACAGATACAGGTTCATTTCAATATGGTTCTACGACTGCTGCAACGTATGAAATGGCGGCTGAGATGGTGAAGCGTGGCCTTAATGTAGGTCAAATCAATCGTCTAACATATGATAGTCACCCTTTTCGCCGAGTGGAACTCATGCGTGAGCTCTTAAATACTCTTGAACTTAGTTGTGATGAGCGAGTCGCTGACTGGACTCAACTGTGGTCTGTACGAGAGAAGCTCGAATTAAAACCCGAGGACAATGAAGGCTTGATTGACATTATTCGTGCTATTAAAGGGATTGAAATAGCTGTGCTTTTTGAAGAATTAGAAGGTGGTGCTGTGAGAGTGAGTATGCGTTCTAAATCAGCAGGAATTGATGTTTGTGAGATTGCTAAGGTGTTCGGCGGAGGTGGCCATTCCAAGGCTGCTGGGATTAGAATGGCAGGGCCCATTGGTGAAGCTAGGCGATTAGTGTTAGTCGAAGTGGAGCGTGTTTTAGCTTAGATAATGAAGGATTTGTTAGAATTGCCTAGTGGGGTTCTTATCGTTGATAAAGAACCTGATATGACTTCGCACGATGCGGTTGCTATTGCGAGAAGACAGCTAAAGATGAAAAAGATCGGCCACTGTGGTACTCTTGATCCAATGGCGACAGGAGTGCTTATTTTAGTTGTGGGAAAGGCGACAAAACTCTCCGATTTATTGATGTCTGAGCACAAAGTATACCAAGGGTCTTTGGCTCTGGGTGTGACGACAAATTCTCAAGATCGAGAAGGGGAAATTCTAGAAGAAAAAATAGTTCCAAATTTCTCAGATGAGCAAATTCGAAATGCCTTTGGTGCTTATACAGGTGATTTTGAGCAAATCCCTCCTATGGTCTCGGCGATTAAAATCAATGGAGTGGCATTATATAAATTGGCAAGAAAGGGGAAAGAGGTCGAGCGAAAGCCACGACCGGTCACTGTATTTGAGTCTATTCTCCATAAGATAGATGTCCCACACGTTGATTTTACAGTGAAATGCACAAAAGGATTCTATGTCAGAACCTATGCGCATGATATAGGTCAAGATCTAGGGTGTGGAGCTCATCTAACGGCTTTGAGGCGGACTCATTCTGGTGATTTTGATCTCTCAAGAGCCGTTCCAGCTAGTGAACTCAAAGTGGCTACTAGAGAAGAATTAATCAGTAAACTTATCACGCTCGAAGAAATTGCGGAAATGAAGCAGATTTAACTGGGCATGCCACTTTAAAGTGGTGACTAACGAATGAAGTTATAAAGGTTTTTAGGAAGGCTTCGTTAGTTAGATCGTTCTGGTAAGTCTGTGATGTTAGTTTGCGTGAAGGTAATGATGGAATAGTAAGCGCCTTGTTCTTCGCCAATTCCTGCAAGAATGGTTGTGTTTCCGTTTTTCCAGATATGTGAATACATAATGGTATTCTTGAAAATGGAGGAACTAGCTGGCATTGGTAACTGGTGTTTACTGGCACCGTAGATATTTGTCACAAGAGTAACGCTTTCTTCCCAGAGCTCTTTTATTGTGCTGGAGTACTGATGAGAATGCTGAATTTCAGAGCGGAAATGTAGATCGGAAAGCCTATTGGCATGAAATTGAAAACAGAGGTAGTAGGGAACGCCTAAGATATCTACGTTGCTTCGGAAAGCTCCGTTTAAATCCTGTTGTTCTATGGAGCCTTCTGAAAGGTTTGATTGAAACGATGTGCTGGATTGTAGTTTCAGGGAAATTGATTCAGCAGAGTCTCCAAAGTTAATTGTTTCTATTGAGGTAGGAGTCGCTGCTAGAGTGGAGTAGAGACAGGCTACAACACTCATTAGAAATTTGAGGATGTTTGGCGAAGTTGTCATGATTTTATAATGTCAGCCTTAGAGACTGTTTGTGTACTCTGAGTCTAATGTTGAAGAAGCTGGAGGAAAATCCGTGAGCGGATGTTTAAATTTTGAGCAAAATGAACTGATTGACCAAGTGGGGGTAGACGGAAGTGATTTTGAGTTTATGGACCTCCGTAACGTTTTTTAGGGCACAAAAAAGCCGTTCTTACAGTGAAGAACGGCTCTGATGCTGATGTTTGATTATCCTTCGGCGATTGCCTTTTCCGTGGCTGCATCGATAATGGCGAAGTGTTCACGATGGAGGGATGGATCAGAGCGGAAGATAAGACGGCCGCTATGCGAACGTTCTAATTCGATGAGAATAGAGGAGTCTTCGGCTTTGAAGCGGTTGAGGACGTCACTATTGACCATGACGATGAGGTCGCCTGCTGTGTCTCGGTTTTTTTGAATGACGGTGTTTAGCTTTCTCTGGATCTCTACAGACATTGTCATTGTGGTCTTTACTCGGGCACGGCCTTGGCAGTATGGGCAGGGCTCATACATGGTATCACGGAGTGATTCATGTAGGCGCTGGCGGGTCATTTCCATGAGGCCGATGGCTGAGATTTGCATGACCTGCGTTTTCGCTTTATCACGAGCTAAGCGGCCTTTCATGGCACGGTAGACTGCCATTTGGTCACGGCGGTGGCGCATGTCAATGAAGTCAACAACGAGAAGGCCTCCAATGTTTCTGAGACGGAGTTGTCGAGCGACTTCTTCTGCGGCTTCGATATTGGTCTCTAGGATCATTTTATCGACGTCTTTTGAGCCTTTGTTTCTACCAGTGTTGACGTCTACGGCAATGAGAGCTTCCGTTTCATCAATGACGAGGTAACCACCACAGGGGAGCCAGACTTGGCGGTGAAACGCTTCGTCGATTTGCTTTTGTACTCCGATCTTTGAAAAGATGGATTGGCGTGAGGGGTAGTGATGAATTCGGCGCTTTGCTCTGCGGGATATTTTCCCAGCGACTTCTCGCATGAATTCTGTGGTTTCGAGATCATCACAAATGATTTGATCGACATCATCAGTGAGGAAATCGCGAGCGGTGCTTTCAATGAGATCTGGTTCTTGGAATGTACAGATCGGAGCCGGCTTGTTATCACGGATGTTTTCTACTTGCTCCCATTGTTCGAGTAGCATTGCTAAGTCGCGTACAAAGTGGCGCGCGCGCTGACCTTGTGCGACTGTGCGCATGATGATGCCCATCCCTTCTGGGACTTTAAGTTTCTGCATGATTCTGCGGAGTCTCTGGCGCTCTTTTGGATCATCCACTTTACGTGAGATGCCGAATTGCTCCGAGAAGGGCATGAGGACGAGATAGCGCCCTGCAAGGGAGACGTTGGTTGTCACTCGGGGGCCTTTGTTTCCAATCGGTCCTTTGGAAACTTGGATCATGATTTCAGATCCGATGGGGTAGATACTTGGGATGTCTTTTGAGGTGACTTTTTTTTGTTTTTTCTTTGGTCTGTCACCGCGTTTGATTTCTTCTAAGCTAGAATCGAGAGCTGCAGGAATGGCGTCCCAAAAGTGAAGGAACGCATTTTTTTCCATACCGATATCGACAAACATGGCTTTGAGGCCTGGTTCAATATTTTTGACGGTACCTTTATAGATACTACCAACGATGTTGGCATCGCCTTCGCGTTCGACATTGTATTCTTCTACGCTGCCGTTTTCAAGGAGGGCAACACGGCGTTCTAGTTTTTCCGAGTTGATGACTAGAGTGACCCCTTTATGCGGGTCAGGTGTTCCCCAGCCTAGGGCTCGTTTGATTTTTTTAATCATATAGTGTTTCGTTTTGAGTAAAGTGAATGAAATGGGTTTGTGTTTGGAATGTTGTTATAAAGTGGTTCTTCTATTCAGTGATAGGGACAGCCTTTGGAGGGCGCCTGCCATTGGGGTGTAGGTTGGAATAATTTTCATAAAAATTGTCTGGGTATTCTTCGGGGGAAAGGTGTTGTACAACTATTTTGTTTTTTAGATGTTCCTCATTGTCTTCGGATCCATCTGAGGAAAATGTGGCTTTTAGTAAGTCTGTTTCAGTAGGGAGGCTAATACCAGATATAAGTCCAAAGTTACCCACATAGGGAATCATCGGTTTAAGAGGGAGTTCTTTCCCTTGCTCTGCTGCGAATAGTCCATTGTAGATCATTTTGACGAGCGGCCCAGCAACGCTTCCACCACTACCGCCCCGTTGGACGGCGACGACAACGGCATAGCGGGGGGATTCGTAGGGAGCGAAGGAAACTGTCCAAGAAACATGACTGCGTATTCCTTGATCCGTTGTCTGGGCTGTGCCTGTTTTCCCTGCGATCTCTATGTCGTCGAGTGCGGTCTTTCGGCCTGTGCCTCCTACTTGGTTGACGACTTTCCACATGCCTTGTTTGATGGTGGCTAGATCAGAAGGTGAGAGGCCTTGAGTGAGTAAGTCTTGCTGGAGTATGGGGGTGTCTGAGATTTGTTCATCGTGTTCTGGGTGGGTTACTTTACGGATAATCCGTGGTTTGTAATAACGCCCGCCGTTCGCTATGGCTGATACGAGTGCTGCTACTTGTAGGGGCGTAGCCTCTGCGTAGCCTTGGCCTATTGCCATCATACCTGTGAGGGCAGGAGTCATTCTCTGGTTTCGAAACTTGCGTTGCCATTCTTGACTGCCTGGTACAGTGCCGGAGGATTCGTGTGGTAGGCGGATTCCTGTCGGTTGGCCCATTCCCAGTAATTCCATAACTTCTACGACTTTGTTGGTTCCTAGTTGATTGGCCAATTTCATGAAGTAGGGGTTACAGGAGCGTTGAATAGATTCACTCATACCCAGTGTGCCGTGGCCGTGGGCTTTCCAGCAGCGGATTTTCTGTTTGCCGTAGAGCACGTAGCCTGGGCATGTGGAGTAGTAATCCATTTTTCCATGCATTGCAGCTGCGATGGCGATGGGTAATTTAAAGGTGGAGCCGGGGGCCATTTTACTGATGCTTCGATTGGTAAAAGGGGAGGCAAAATTTTTCCGGTATTGGTCGTTTTTTTCGACAGAGATGGATGGGATGAAGTCATTGGGATCGAAGTCTGGTACAGAGGCCATGGCTAAGACTTCTCCTGTTCTGGGATCCATGACGACTGCTGCACCTCTGCCTGCACGCCTGAGAACTGTCTCTGTTAGGTGTTGAATATGGGCGTCGATTGTGAGTTGGACTTTAGAGCCGATGCCTGGTTTCTGGTAATCTGTGATGCCGATGGTTTTGCCTTTTTCGTCTTTAAGAATTGTTTGAATACCTTCTGGGCCTTTGAGGTAAGTATTCATGACGGCCTCGACACCTGTGTCTCCTTTCGGTTCACCGATGTAGTGCTTATATTCGGGAGGGATATCTCCTTTTGCCCAGGGTTTAATGTAGCCTAGAATGTGGGATGCCAGTGAGCCAAAGGCATATTGGCGCTGTGGTGTGACGGAGACGGAAACTCCTGGCAATTCTAAGTTATGCTCTGCAAAATGAGCGAATTGTTCATAAGTGAGATCTGTCCGGAAGGTGTAGGGTACCAAGCCGCGATGGGTGAGGAAGTGTGAGTTCATTGCCCGGCTGTTAAACTTGGCTTGGAGCCCGTGGCTTTCTAATCTCGGGATGACCCATTCTTGTACGATCTGTGCAATGTTAATTCTGGAAGTTTTGGCTGGTGCCCCGTCTTTAGAGTGAGGTGTTGTGAGAGTTGTGTCGTTATTGGCTAGATAGTCTTGATAGATTTCTTCTAGATTAAAAACGACTTCGTAGTTTTTGAGGTTTTTTGCCATCACGATGCCATTGCGATCAGTGATCTCACCACGAATGCCGGGCTCTCTAACTTTGACAGTATAATTTTGGGGCAGTTTTTCTCGATAGCTTTCTTGGTTTAGGATCTGCATCTCGTGAAGGCGGTTTAACAATACTCCACAACCGACCAAAATGAGGACGGTTAGGTAGTAAAGTCTGTGCCTATAGCGAGGAGTCATGGTGCGAGGTTAATAGGGGTTAATCGATCGGAGTTTCTGGCGTAAAGTACCGGCGGCGCAATCCGTCATAGCGAATGACATAATCGTATGCCTTTGCTAACCGGAATAATAAAGCGAAAACGATGGGTGAGCAGAACATGGTGAGGGCGGATGTGATCCAGATTTGCATAAAGACACGTGAGGGAAACTGGAGCTCTCCACGAACAAAGGTGATGAGGGAGAACTCCGTGAAGAGATAAAGAAATGTAGCAACACCAGTCAAGATTGCAGAAACTTGCCAAATACCACGGCGGAATAGGGGCTGCATACTTTGCATGACGAAGCCCATGAAACCGTAGAGTAATATCGAGTAGCCAAAGGAAAGGGAAGGAGGGAGTTCTGTGTATACGCTAATATCTCCTCCGTGTGGGCTGAGGGTGTGCTGCGCATCCCATAAGAAGCCAGATAAAAAGGCTAAACTCAACATCATGCCAAACCGGACAGTGACTGCGGAGCAGAGAAACACTAGGGGTAAGACGAGGATGCGAGCATCAAATAATACCGTAATGGCTGGCACGAACTGTTGTAGTACACAAGCTGCCAGGATAAGAAATATGAGGCTGAGGTGATATCGAATCATTTATTACCTGTGAGGACAAAAACGGTGTTTAAACTCGCAAAGTCCACCGCTGGCTCAACTCGAGCTTCAGCATCAAAGGCTCCTGAATCACTTGAAATGATGGTGCCTAAAAGGATATCTGCGGGAAAGAGGCCACCCCTACCAGTCGTAAAGACTTTGCTGCCGGGTTGGATGCTTGCTTCTTTCGATAAATAGCGCAACCTAAGAACAGGTCTATCTGTTGGTTGGACGCGCTGTCCGCTTAGTATACCAACCTCTTGAGTGTTGCCTATCCTGGCGGATACCTGGCATCTTTCGTCGGTTAGTAATATAATGGATGAAGTGGTTTGATCCGTGCGATCGATTTTACCAACAAGGCCTTCTGCTGCGAGAACAGGAAGTTGTACTCCTATTCCAGATTGTTCTCCTCGGTCGATGGTTGCTGTTTGCCACCAAGTAGAAGGTTTACGTCGTATGAGTTTTGCTGCAATGACAGCAAAAGGGGATTGTTTTTGGAAGTTAAGTGCAGAGCGTAATTGAATGTTCTCTTGTTCTAACTTACGCAGGTGGGAGACTTCTGTACGTAAAATGCCTAGTTGGTTTTCAGTCTGATCGAGCTGTACTTGTAATTCTGCAGAATGATGGACTTCATCAGTGTAGCGGCGGGCTTTGACCTCTAAGACTGAGCCTGCACTGAGGAAAGGCCTTAATGCGGTGTAATAAGCACTTTGTATCTCACGCACTGTAGCATCACTTCTAGTTAGCGCCCATGCGGTGCCAGCTAGAAAAAGAAGTAATGCGATGAGATTAAGAGGTTTCACGGGTTAAGGGCTTTGATTCGTTTGTTCTACTGATTATGCTAAGTTCGTCACACGCCGGAGGAATTCGATTTCCTCCAGAGATTTCCCTGTTCCTTCTGCAACGGCACTGAGGGGATCTTCTGCGACGTGAACAGGCAGGCCTGTTTCAGCTTTGATGCGTATATCTAGCCCTCGGAGTAGCGCGCCACCACCAGCTAGCATGAGGCCTCTGTCTACTAGATCTGCAGCTAGCTCGGGAGGGCAGCGCTCGAGAGTCGTGCGGACAGCGTCTACAATGGTGGAAACTGGGTCAGCCATGGCTTCTCGGATTTCTTCAGAAGAAATCTTAATGGTTTTGGGTAGTCCTGCGACGAGGTCTCTGCCCTTGACGTCCATAGAGTTTTCTTTAGGGAGCTTTACGGCAGAGCCTAAGCGGATTTTAATTTCTTCCGCTGTCCTTTCTCCAATCATGAGATTGTAGGCTCGTTTCATATAAGAGATGACAGCTTCATCGAGTTCATCCCCGGCTGTGCGGACAGAGCGGCTATAGACGATTCCGGAGAGTGAAATAATCGCTACTTCAGTGGTCCCTCCTCCAATATCGACAACCATGTTACCAGACGCTTCTTGTACTGGTAATCCTACCCCAATGGCAGCTGCCATGGGCTCTTCGATGAGATACACTTCTCTAGCGCCAGCTTGTTCTGCTGACTCGCGCACTGCACGGCGTTCTACTTCTGTAATGCCTGATGGTACTGCGATGACGACTCTTGGGTTAGATCTTCCTTTGTTATTGGCTTTTTTGATGAAGTGCCGAAGCATCGCCTCGGTTACTTCAAAGTCTGCAATAACACCGTCTTTCAGAGGGCGAATGGCGACGATGTCTCCAGGAGTTCTTCCTAGCATGCGTTTGGCGTCATCGCCGACGGCGAGGACGTGGTTGGTACCAGCTTTTACTGCTACCACAGAGGGCTCGCGTAGGACAACGCCGTGGTCCTTTACGTAGACCAGCGTGTTTGCTGTGCCGAGATCGATGCCGATATCATTGGTGAACCAGCGGCCGAATATTTTTGAAAACATTGATAATGAGTTACTTACGTTTATGTGAAGAGGTGGGTTTTGCTGCGTTGTAAGAGATGCTCAGCAAGACCACTTTTGAATAATAGGTGAAGAGAGAAGACTTCTCCGTGAAATATCTACATAGTAGCCTTGTGGGTCAAGGGTTTCTGAGGATTTCACAGAGTTCTTTTATGACCCAAGCTGAAGGCGATCATCTGAGGCTAGAAGATCAGTGAGCGCTTGCCAACCACCCTGGCGTTGCATATTGAAGACTTGTAAATAGAGTGTGGTAATATTAGCCGGGTGTGATGCGAGGAGTGCATCTGCAGCTTTCTTTAAACCAGCACTATCGAGTTCTTCGGGCAGATCTTCTTCCACTGTTCCGTTACCATCATGTGCGATTTCAAGTGAATCACAGAAGGTGATGAGCATGTCTTGCTTCGCCTGCATGAACCAAATTTGAAGTAGATGCTCTCCAATGACGTTACTAGTATTGGATTTCAGGGTCTTATGTAACCAGGCAATTTGATCCGGAACGGGCTTTTTTGTCACAAAAACAGGCCGTAGTTTTTTGTTCGAGGCGAGATTTATAATAGCGTTTTTGTAGAGATCTCGTTCGTTTTCACGAAGCCACGTGAAAAGTTCGATGACGACGGATGGATTGACGGATTCAAAAAGTTGATTGGCGTTCATAAATTATGCGATCGGTAAGACTTCAAAAAAATTTGCTCTGGAGAAACCAGAATGTGCTGGCAAGGTTCTAGTCTCTTCATATCCGCTGTCAAGTGCGAGTAAGCTAGCAGCACATTTTTCCATAAACTGGAGAAGAAAATGGAGTTTGGTACGATGTCCTACTGTCCTGTGCTTGACGCGTACTCGGACTCAGTCAAGACTGCTTATCAATAGTAATTTGCCTTTGATAGATTAATGAACGAATACGAAAATAACTCACGCCCCTATTCCTCGAAAGTGGTAGATGGCCCTGATCGCGCTGCCAGCCGTGCTATGCTTTATGCTGTAGGTTTCAAGAAGGAGGATTTTGAAAAACCTCAAGTTGCGGTTGCTTCGCTGTGGAGTGAAGTTACGCCCTGTAATCTTCATTTGGATAAGTTAGCATCTGAGTGTGCTAAGGGAGTGGATGCTGCCAATGGTAAATCTCTCACCTTCGGCTCTATTACTGTGTCCGATGGTATTTCTATGGGTACAGAAGGTATGAAGTATTCGCTAGTGAGCCGTGAGGTGATCGCAGACTCTATTGAAACAGTCGTGGGTGCTGAGGGTATGGATGGTCTGGTAGCTGTTGGTGGCTGTGATAAGAATATGCCTGGTTGCATGATGGCGATCTCACGTTTGAATCGCCCAGCTGTCTTTGTCTATGGGGGTACGATTTTACCTGGCTGTGCTACGATTAAAGGGGAGAAGAAAGATCTGGATGTCGTCTCTGTCTTTGAGGCTGTCGGTCAGCATGCAAATGGTCAAATCAATGACCAAGAATTAGATAAAGTCGAAGGTTGTGCTATTCCCGGGGCCGGTTCTTGTGGTGGTATGTATACAGCGAATACGATGGCGAGTGCGATTGAGGCTCTTGGAATGAGCTTACCAAATAGTTCTGCTCAGGCCGCTGTGGGGGATGATAAGCTTATGGATTGTATTGATGCAGGTGCCGCTGTTGTGAATATGATTGATAAGGGGATTCGCCCTTCAGATATTATGACTCGCAAGGCTTTTGAGAATGCTATTACACTCGTGATAGCCCTTGGAGGATCTACAAACGCAGTGTTACACCTTCTTGCCATGGCTCATGCAGCCGATGTGGAGCTTGGGATTGACGATTTTACGGAGATCGGAAAGCGCGTTCCCGTTTTGGCTGATTTAAAGCCATCTGGAACGTATGTTATGGCAGACCTTGTGCGCATCGGGGGGACGATTCCTGTGATGAAAATGTTACTAAAGGCGGGGCTCTTCCACGGTGATGTTATGACTGTGACGGGAAAGACGATGGCTGAAAATCTCGCGAATTCACCGATTGAATTCCCAGCAGACCAAAAGATTATTAAACCATTCGATAATCCTAAGAAAAAAGATAGTCACCTCCGTATTCTTTATGGGAATTTAGCCTCGGAAGGCTCTGTCGCAAAGATCTCTGGAAATGAGGGTACGAGCTTTACAGGTAAAGCCCGTTGCTTTAATTCTGAAGAAGAGAGCCTGAAAGCTATTTTAGCTGGTGAGATTAATCCTGGAGACGTCATTGTTGTCCGTATGGAAGGGCCAAAAGGAGGACCTGGTATGCGTGAGATGCTGGGGCCAACAGCTGCAGTGATGGGCCGCGGGCTCGGAGACTCTGTGGCCTTAATTACGGATGGAAGATTCTCAGGTGGCAGTCACGGCTTCGTCGTCGGGCATATCACACCAGAAGCTTTTGTAGGAGGAACAATTGGTCTTCTTGAAGATGGAGATGAGATCACGATAGATGCAGAGAAGAATACGATTGATGTGAATCTTTCTGAGGAGGAGTTACTTGAGCGCCGCTCGAACTGGACACAGCCAGAGCCCCGCTATAAGCGTGGTGTCCTCGCTAAGTTTGCCAAATTAGCGGCGTCGGCCTCTAAAGGTGCTGTGACGGATGGAGATCTCTAACCCATCGTTTCCAGACCGAAGATGGTCATAAGAAGAAAGTTTATAAGAGCTGTTATGTCTATGAGACATAGCAGCTTTTTTTAGGAATAGGATGAGGGAGATCTTAGCGGGGGAGTTTAGCTTAACATCATCTTTGCTTTTTTGACGCTGTTTAGGAAGATGTCGATTTCCTCAGGGGTGTTATAGGCGGCAAAGGATGCCCGTACTGTCCCTGTAATACCATACCGGGCCATGAGAGGCTGGCAGCAATGGTGGCCTGTACGGACGGCGACACCCATTTGATCGATTAAAGTACCTAAGTCAAAATGGTGAATACCTTCAATGAGGAAGGAGATGACGCCGGATTTATGAGAGCTAGTGCCGTAGATGGTGAGACCTTCGATTTCTGCTAGGCCTTCTGTTGCCTGCTGGAGCAAGGTGTGTTCATGTCTTGCGATATTGTTAACGCCGAGATGTTTCATCCATTCCAGAGCTCGTGCTAGGGCAATGGCGCCTTCGATGTTAGGTGTGCCGGCTTCGTATTTGAATGGTAGATCGTTGTATGTTGTTCCGGAGAAGCTGACTTCTTTGATCATTTCTCCGCCACCTTTCCATGGAGGTAAGCGATTTAGCAGCTCTTCTCTGCCCCATAGGATACCGATCCCGGTAGGGGCATAGGTCTTGTGACCTGAAAATGTATAGAAGTCACAATCCAATTTCTGGAGATCAAGTTCTATGTGGGGTACAGATTGGGCTCCATCGATGAGAGTTAGAATATTGAGTTGTTTCGCTTTCTGTATGAGGGGGGCAATAGGGTTGATTGTGCCAAGAGCGTTAGAGACATGATTTAAGGCAATTAACTTTGTCTCAGGCATGAGTAGGTCATCAATAGTGGATAAATCGTATTCTCCTACTTCGGTGACGGGGATGACATCTAGGATCGCATGTGTTCTTTCGCAGAGCATTTGCCAGGGAACAATATTGGAGTGGTGCTCCATTTCTGAAATAAGGATACGATCACCTTCTTGGATGATGTTCCCTTTCTCTAGGATGTCTGCGACGAGGTTAATAGAGTCGGTTGTTCCTGAAGTGAAGATGACTTCATGCTCATGAGCTGCGTTGAGGTAGTTTGCGATAGTTGCTCGGGCTGTTTCGTGGGCTTCCGTGGCTATTCTGGAGAGATAGTGGACTCCTCTGTGAATATTGGAGTTATAAGCTTCGTAATATTGACGCGAGGCATCGAGAACGGTGTTAGGGGTGTGCGAGGTGGCAGCGTTGTCGAAGTAAACAAGGGGGCGGTGATTGATTGTTTGCTCTAGTATAGGGAATTCCTTTCGGATTTCTGAGGTGTCTAATAGGTAGCTCATTAGTTGGAGAACAGGTCTGTGACTAGAATGCTGGCTGTATCGGTATTGAAGAGAAAGTAATCTGATTCTCCTGAGATAGTGACGTAGTAGAACTGATTGTCCTTCGATTTTGAGGCTCGTGCTAGCTTGAGCCAATGATCAATATCGTAGCTGGGTTCTCCCTCATTGTCGTACTCTTGCACCGTGACTTTGAGCGTGAAGTCAGGGTTTTGTAATAGCTCTTTTGCTTTGGCATGATTAGGGCTTAGGCGTCGGAGTGATTGTAGTTGAGAGATAGCTTCGAAGTAATATCGAGCTCGGTTCGGGTTGAGTTGGTCTGTAACGTCGTTTTGCCCTTTTGTTGCAGAATACGCATCGGAACCAAAATCATAGAAAACAGAGAATTCTTCTTTCTCTGAGTGCTTGCTAACGATGGAGGTAATATCGGTATAGGGTAGATTCCATAGCCTTTTCGGGCGCCAGTCCCAACTGGGTCGGTCGAGTTTACTAAGTGTCTCTTCGCTGATTTGCCAGATGATAGGTGATTTTGCTATGTGAGCATAGATGAGTGAGTCATCAGGGCTACGGGCAATGTGGAGGCGTTGTTGATTCTTGGCATAATCTACCAGTGCGATCCGTAAGTTTGGTTTATCTAATCCATAGGGTCTAAGGTCGACAGCTGCGTCAGAAACAAATTTAGTGACTTTATCGATGGTGAGGCCCTTGATGAATTCTGAGAATGTTTCGATTTCTAACTCGTGATGTCCATCTGGTTGGACGATCTGATAGGTGGCTCCTCGCTCACGGGTTAGGAGAGTCGGTGGTTGATTATTGGAATGAATAACTAGAGTTTGGAGCTCTTGGCCATTTAAACTCAGCATGGTTTTTGCTCTGACGTCGTTTAGGGACGTGGGTAATTTACTGAGAGAAACGTCTATATCTGAAGCAGGAGCGAGAGGGAGTGAAAAGATAGGATCTCTATTGGAAACTTTCGCTAGTGCGGAAAGGGCTGACTCATCAGAAGGTAGGGCAACAGTTAGAGTCACTTCTTGTTCTTCTCCAAAGTGGCGTATTCCTACTTCTAGAGCTTCATCAGGGTTTAATGTTTCAGGGAAATTGTTGGAGTCTTCAACTGTTGTTGCTGAGAGTAGAGAGAGGTCTGTTATGAGCTGCTTCACCGTATCTTGATCACAACGTAATTCTAAAGGCTTGGTAAGGTACCAGGGCTGCCCAGCAGCGGTGCGTTCGATAATCATGTCAGTACCTTTACGCATGATTCGGATTTGGCAGATGGAGCTAAAGATGGAGAATGGGCGGTGATCTCT
Organism: uncultured Verrucomicrobiales bacterium; assembly: GCA_964561965.1. Lineage (GTDB taxonomy): Bacteria > Verrucomicrobiota > Verrucomicrobiia > Verrucomicrobiales > Akkermansiaceae > Rubritalea. Next base: position 94,440 of record CAZLQY010000002.1, on the reverse strand, counting down.
AAATTGTTTGAAATTTTGCTCGAAGATTTCGTTTAATTGGAGGCTAGTGTCGGAAACGAGATAGATATAATCTTTTTTTGACGATTTTTTATGACGGATGAAATATGTAGGAAGGTGCGTTTTTGCTTCATCGGCAGCAATGCTATGCCAGGGAGTGGAGCGCCCGAGAATGAATTCCTCGACAGAGTTCGATTCTTCATCAAAGAGTTCGATTTCAAAAAAGTCTTCCGTCATTCCCAGATCGGTCAGACGGAACTCTCGCCGAGGTAGAGTGTCTATGACTTTGGAGTTGTGAATGAAGTGAAGGAGTGGCTGGACGTGTGTATGGTAGTCGACTCTGTCTTTCCAAGGGTGCGTCGCCTGCCACTGTTCTTCATTTCCTGTGATATCTAGATATTTACCACTTGAGTGGCGAACTTGTATGCGGCGAATAGATAGGGCATCACAACGGAATGACTTTTCTCCAACATCAATTTTTTCAACGGCCTTAAAGAGGGAAATAGGAGCATTATCCATCTTGGCTAGACACGCTACTGCAAGGCCAATGGTGAGGAGGAATAGGAAGATGTTAGTCAGGGATTTCAATGGGATGATGAATCATTTAAGAACGTCTGGAATACCAAGTAATAAAGGCTAGAAGTAGAGTGATAGCTGGTAGAATAATGTAAACGGTCAGGTTCAGTTGACTTTGATGTTTGGGTTGGATTGTGAGTTTTTGGCGAAAAACAGGTTTTGGGCCATTTCCCAGCAACGTTTCTCGGCCGACCATCCAGTTAAAGCTGTTATTGAGGAAGTCCGTCATTTCTTCTCGCATGTTCGTAGGAGTAAGAAATTCTGTATTGCTGATTACGATTAAACGTGAGGTTAATTCTACAGTGGTGTCTTCGTTTTCTTTGCCTCTTACGACTGCTGCGGCAAGATATAAGGGGGTATCATTATCCTCTTTGTAATCGAATTCTGGGTCAGTCTCTTTATATTTAGTTTCTCCCCACCATCCCTTTGCGGCACGGATCAGAGGAAAGGCTGCGATGCGGCGATTAATGAGTTTGTCATCATCGTAGCGTACCTCGAGAGAGCATGAGGGGCCATCCATTTGGCTGGGTTTTTCTCCCAGTTGCTTGGTGACTTTAGGGCCTTGTATCATGACTGTCCGGGCGGAAGTTAGCGTTCGGTCTTTATTCCTTGTAATGATTCTGTCATTCCGGGGGGTGATGCCATATGAGCGTAAAAACGAACGTAATTTATAGAGTTCTGCAGATGGATCGAGGGTGATGAAGATGGATGAGCTATTACGATCCCAATATTCGCTAATAACTGAGAGCTCTCGGTCATCTAGATCGTAGCGTGGAGCTATGATGGCTAGGCCTTCGGCATCGTCAGGAATGCGATCTGTTGTTGCTAGCCGAAGCTCAGTAAGGGCTATATTTTGGCGCTGCATCAGGCTTTTGAGTGTTTTCCACGGGGCTTGCTCTTCACCGTGTGCGTCAATTTGGCTTTTATCAAAAAGGAAGTAAAAGCGGCGGGGTTTACCCTCTATAGCACTCAGTATGGCAGTGCTTAGGCTGTCCTCGTCTTGCCAACCAACGACGATTTCTTTGTTATAACGATCTAAATCGGAGATGTAGAGCTTAGTGATGGGTAAATAGCGGACGTGGTTGGCTATCGATTGGGCGATTTCAGTGTCGGTTTGTTCAACGTTAGTTGACTGGCGAGCGTCGATAAAAATAGATTCCTCTGTAAAGGTGTGATCATAGGTGTTCGCTAATTCCTGAGTTCTATCTAGGTTTTTGATGGGATCAACAAATTCCATAGTCACTCTCCCTTTACCGACACGTTGGAATTCATCGAGAAGTGCCCGAATTCTAAAATAGTGAGGATTACTCGTTTTAACGACGGCAATGAGTTTTATGTGTTCTTTACGGCCCTCTAGCAATTGACCTCGAAGAAGTTGTTTTGTGGTTTTAGACAGTGTGAAGTCAGCTTTTTTTGTAAGGTCAAACCGTTGATGCTCTGTACATCCTAAGAAGTTAGCGAAAACGGTAATGAGGAGGATGAGGCATAGCTGGAAGAGAGCTTTGGCACTAAGGCTAAATCTTGCGACAGAACGCTGATGTTTTTTTTGCTCAGACATATTATTTTTTCCAACGGCGGTAATCAACAACCTGGTGGGTGAGCATGAGGGTGAAGAAGGCGAAAGATAGATGATAAATCGCACTGCGGAGATCAATAATCCCCTGACTATAGTATGCGAGATGTTCCTGAATAGAGATGTAATGGAAGATGGCAGAGCCTTGGAACGAATCTCCAAATAGGATGGGAACGTAGCCTAGGAAAAACAACATAACGATGATGAACATGGAGAGAATGCCTGCTATAATTTGGCTGGATGTCAGTGCGGAAGTCAGGCAGCCAATTGCTGTGAAAAATGCACCAATGAGAAAAAGGATACTATAGCTGCCGATGATGTGGCCAGTCTCTAGAGGTGCTGGCTGCCCTGTTAGTAAAGTGAAAATTTTAATATGAGCGAGAAGTGGGAGCCAAAGGATGGAGTAAAACACAAAAGCTGATAGATATTTAGAGAGGACTACTTGCCATGTTTTGACAGGGGCAGTTAGGAGGCCCTCCAGAGTTCCTAAACGTTCCTCATCAGCAAATAGGCGCATTGTGATTAGAGGGAAAATGAAGAGGAAGTAGAACCAAAAATTAGGCGTGTGTAACAAAGTAAATAACATGTTTTTTTCCACAGGCCCTGATTGGTAGTACTCCAGAGCTGTAGAGAGGGACATACCTTGCATAAATATTACAACACTTAATAAAATCCACCCGAAGGGGGTATAGAAGAAGTGTGTGAGTTCTTTTTTAAACAGAATGGAAAGAGTCCTCATAGTCGCTTGGTTGGCCCGGTTTAAGTGGTTCAGAGCTTAAGTCCAAGGGTAAAATAGCGAATATTAGTGGAAATCAAGTTCTATTTGTTCGAGTGGCGGCGAAACGGCGGTAGGAAGTGGGCTCATGAAATGCCTCAAATGTAGTAGAATCTCGTCGATTCTTACATAAGTTTACAGGTGTTTCATGTCTATCAAGGACTTACCGAAAAGGGCTAACGGGGGATCAAGAGTGTAGATCCTGTGATAATCGTCGTTCCTTTTAACCTATTCGCTCTTTGTATAGAGGTCACGGAGACACCATAGCGGCGTGATAGTCCATAGAGTGTATCTGTACTGCTGACTCGGTGCCGAAGAGGAGCTTTGGTAAGGGGCTTTATCACTTGGGCCGTAGGCCTAGGTACAGGAGTAGGATGGGTGGGTGGAATGGCACGAGGTTGCTGGATGCTAGGTAACTGTTGGATAGGAGGAGTGATTCTGGGTGGGAGAGGGGGAAGTGGTTCTGGTTGCTTTGTTTCTTGTTTCTTGGACTTCTTAGATTTTTTGTTAACGAAGATTCTGCGAGGTGGCTTATCTGCCCAACGTTCGACATAATTGCCACTGGAGTCAAAAGGACCGTGGCTTTGTTGAAAGCCTGACGTTCGTACGACTTCGATGGTTTCAGAATAGTTTCCACCACAGTGGGATAGCACAATAGCACTAGCTAGAGCCCCCAGTCTTGAGACAAACTTGAATACGTTCAACATCAGTGCCTAGATATACAGTTGGTTTGATATTTGGCTACCATCTTTTTTAAGAAAGGTGACCTTTTCTTTGCTAATTGTGTGAGATCCAGTATATTAAATCAAAGTTGATTCTTCATTGGTTATCAGATGAAGAATATGTTACAGACTAGCTCTATTCCCTATGATCTCTCGATTTTTTTCTCCTTGGTTTTTGAGTGGATGCATTATCACTCTATTATGGTCTTGCTCTGGTAAATCTGCTTCTGTTGCTCCGCCAGATCCTCAGTTTTATCCAGTGAGTCTTTCAGCACCTCGCTCGCAACAGTCTGTAAAGACTCCTACTCAACTGTATCGTGAAGCGAATGTGAAACGTGACTACATTGCCCGGGGGACTCACGGCCGCAAAGTAGTACGCAAGCTCAACCCTATGTTTATTACAATACATTCGACACAGAATTTCTCGGAAGGAGCGGATGCGTGGAGGCACTCCTTGGCTTTGAAGAATGGGAAACTACGAGCGTATAAACGCAAAGGGGGGAATCGTATTGGCTATTTAACTTGGCACTATTCAGTCGATGAAAATGTGGTAGTTCAGCACTTACCGTCTGATGAACAAGGGGAACATGCGGATTTTAATGGCCCTGGGAATAACTTCAGTTTGGGGATTGAGATGTGTGAACATAAAGGAAATGACCGAATGCAGACTATTGAGAGGACAGCGAAGCTAACGGCTTATTTGATGCATAAGCACCAAATTCCCTTGGATAAGATAGTGCCTCATTATCATTGGCCGAGAGTTGGCCTAGACACGCCACATAAGAACTGCCCACACTTTCTTTTGGATGATGGAAAACCTGGCCGGAAGTGGCAATGGTTCTTGCGCAAGGTCAATACCCATTATAAATCCATCAGTTGATCGTGCGTTTAGGCTTTTTGTCTATCGCGAACGATTCGTGTTCGGTGGATTACGTGATAGGCTCTTCTACTAGAAGTCTAGCCTCCAGTAACTTGTTTTGAAGTTCCAGAACGGCTTCTTCTGTATATTTTTCTTTTTCAGGATGCCCCCATACTGGTGCCGGCCATGCCGGATCTCCAGAATTTCTCCCTACCACGTGAATATGTAACTGGGGGACCACGTTACCAATCTGCCCCATGTTTATTTTGAAACTTCCCAGTGTTTTCACGATAAACTGAGATAATAGATCCGTGTAGGAATGGATCTCATTCAGAAGATCTGGTGCCAGTTGGAACATCTCTTCACACTCTGTTTCTGGAACGATGAGAAACCAGGAATAATGAGCGTTATTCTTTAATAAAACGTGGCATCGGCCTACTTTCCCTAAATGATGGGCACTACGTAATAGGTTCTTGGAGACTTGAAATGATTCCATAAGGCAGCATAGGGCTAAGGAACTCTGAATTTATGGTCTGCGTTTTTATCGTGAGGGTCTCTGACCAGTGTTCCGCGACTGAGGTTTGAGACATCTACCTTATTTCCTGTGTAGGGGTTTAATACAAAGCCTTTTTCTCCAGGGACGGCTTGGGCATAAGGGTAATTAGGAGTCTTTAATTGAGGCTTGATAGGAGGCTTTGGTACGTTTGGTGTATTGAAAGAGGGTGGCTTTACGGAAGGGATTTGGGGTGGTATAGCGGGTGTGTTTGGAGGAACCGTTGTGATATTTGGTTGCGTTACACCATTGTTGGGTAAAGGCCTAGTGGTATTACCGTAAGGGTTATAGATTCCTTGGGGAGTATAGGTCAAGGGGTAGCATGAGACCAATAAGGTTGTTAATGGGATGAATGATAGTAGGAATTTCATAACAGTATTTATTTCAAGCGCTCTAGTGCAGTATTTATAGCATTCAGGGGGGCTATGTCAAGTTATTCAATGTTTTGATACTCTTTGAGACGATATGAGCTGAAGCGTTATTCAAATTTGTGGTAAAATGATGAGAGAATGGGTTCGTTCGAGGGGGGCTGTTGAATTATTCTTCGTTCTCTTGCAGTTGAATCCTAGGAAAGACAGGTTTTGGCTTTGCCACTTCATGCCCTATGGGGAGAATGCCCCAATGTAACTCATCTAGTGTTAGGGAGGATAAATGTGTGGCCTTCAGTTGGGATTGGATACGCTCACAGGCATTGGGAATGATAGGCTTTAGTAGCACACTGGAGATGGCTACCACCTCAACCATGTGGGTGAGGACTGCATTGAGTTGCTCACTTTTGGTTTCGTCCTTAGCGATTTCCCAGGGCTTATGATGTTCTGCATAGATGTTAGCTCCTGAGATGAATTCTATGACTGCTTCTAAGGCAAATGAGATTTCATGCTTATCCATATGAGCCTTATATTTCTCTAACGTAGAATTCAGAGAATCGCGCAGTGTTTGGCTAGATGAATCATCAAAACTTGATGAAACAGTGACACCGGCACTATAGCGTTTTGTCATATTGAGAGCACGGTTGCAGAGATTACCTAAGTTATTTGCTAACTCTGTATTGAACAGCATGACTAGGCGTGCGGGATCATAATCGGAATCCTTACCAGTGTGAATATCTCGGACGAGGTAATAGCGTACGGCATCTTGTCCAAATTGTTCTACCAAATGGATGGGGTCCATCAGTACAGCTTCTTCTTTGCTCATTTGGCTTTTGGATACTTTTCCTCCCTTTTTGTTCCACCACCCATGGACGAGGAGGGTGGGTATCTGAGTATCGTCAAAACCCATGGCGTGGAGCATAATGGGCCAATAAATAGCGTGGGAGGGGACTAGGATATCTTTTCCTATAACATGTAAATTAGCTGGCCACAGTTTCTCAAAATCAGGAAGATCACTATCTGTAGCTTTCTGGTAACCGGCAAATGATATATAATTAATCAGAGCATCAAACCATACAAAGGTGACGAAATCCGGGTCAAACGGGAGCTCTATGCCCCAGCGAAGGCGCTCTTTCGGGCGAGAAATACATAAGTCAGTACCCTCTGTGCGCTCGATCGCGTTGAGAATATCTGCTTTGCGGAAAGATGGCAGAACGAAGTTGTCATTGGACTGCACATATTGGCGTAGCCAATCAACATGATCGCTCAGTCTGAAGTAGTAATTTTCTTCATCGCGTTCTTCAACTTCACCCCATTCTGGGCCGAATTCTCCATCTTCATTACGCTCTTTATCGGTCAAGAACTGTTCTTGCCGGATAGAATAGAACCCTTTGTATTGTTTTTTATAGATCTGCTTTTGATCGAAAAGGGTCTGTAGAATTTCTTGCACACAGCTTTTGTGGAGGTCGTTCGTTGTTTCTGCCCAGCCATCAAATTCGAGGCCTAATTTCTCCCATGCTGATGTGAAGCCCTTGGTTACTCGCCGTACATAAGTGTTTGGATTGACTCCTTCTATTTCTGCTGTTTGTTGGACTTTTTGGCCATGTTGGTCTACTCCTGTTAGGAAATAAGTCTCTTCTCCCTTTAGTTTGTGATAGCGATTGAGGACATCAGCCAGAACTTTTTCGTAGGCATGGCCTATATGAGGTGTTCCATTTGTGTAATCGATTGCTGTAGTGATGTAAAACATAAGTGATTGGTTCTAAAGGTTATGAGCTGTGAGGTGGGTCTTGTGACACCTTGCCGCCGATGCTCAAAATCGTTGCGTTTTGTTTTGCCTCTTCCGCTTCAGGAATTTGGCCGTTAGCGACATACATTTGAGAGAGTGCCGTCCATACTAAGAGGTCATTGGGCTGTAGCGCGATGGCCTGAAGGGCACAGCCTATGGCTTCTTTGAGCTGGTCTGTCTTCATCAGGACCATGCCTAAAGCTTGCCACCCGTCGAAGAAATTAGGATCGAGCTCTAAGCACTTTCGATAGCCAGTGATGGCAGACTCGAGTTCACCTATTGCTAATTCACCATTAGCCTCGTCAAATATGTTATCGCGCTGTGAGTTCATAAAAGTAAGAAAAGCCCGTAGATAGACTAGCGGGCTTTTAAGAAATCAGTAAGGAAATCGTGGTGCTAGTTGCTCTTCGGAAGAGTCTTATCTGCAGCCAGGTATTCATTACGCAGCCAGAGTTGGAATACTTGAGAACTCATATTGGAGTTGAAGCTAGCAAGTTGGCCATTGGCGTGGATTTCGGGTTGAGCATTTTTTTCTAAGGTACGCTTATTTAGTTTGGCCAAAACGGCTGTTTCTCCGTTATTTGTGAGTGTGATCTCAGAGAGTCCACCTACCTTGACGCCTAAGCATGCTTTGTGTAGTTCCGGCTGATCAGGTATTCTTTGAGGGCCGTATTGTGAGGCCTGTGGGATGTTGATTAGTTGAGAAGGTTTAAACGGGCCTATAGGTTTCACCTCAAGTTCGAGTTCTTTCGCGACATTGGCAAAGTCTGCACCTTCTTTGGAGAACGCTTCGCGTGCTTCTTCGGCTGCGGCAAGTAATGCTTCGTCGATCAGTTGAGCTGTGACGGCTGCTGTAGCTTGCTCTTTCGCTTGTTCGTATGTTTTCTCCTGTGGTTCTATAAGTTCTTCGACTTTCATGACAAAATACCCGTCTGGCGCGACAGGGTAGTAATCGGTGATCGCCTGAAGATTTTCCCCAAACTCGCTAGATGCAATATCATCAAAGATAAATCCTTCAGTACGGCCTGTTGTACGGCTTCGTTTTTGTGGGTTGCCCACAAGAGTCCTTAGTTCTGATTCTGCGAGTAAGTCAGTAGACGCAATCTTTAAATCTTTCCATCCATCCTCAGCATCGTTTTCGATAAATTCAACGCCCTCGGACTCTTCCACTTTATTGGTGAATTCAGAGAATTGTATTTTTAACGTCTTAACATTGGATTCATGCAAAACGTTGAGTGCTGTTATTTCCTCTTGGTACGCTCGATTTAGAGCTGTTATTTCCTCTTCACTTAACTCCTCAGTGATTTCAGGAGCCTTTGGTGCAGAGGGGCGTGGTGATGTCGATAACACGTAAGAAACACGCAATTTGCGCTCAGTCATATATGAGCCTTTATGCTTTTCCCAGTATTCCTTGATTTGCTCTTCTGTAGGTGAGATGCCTTCGACGTAATCAGCTCGTTTCCATTCAATTGTGTCCGCAGTGAATGATTGTTCACTGGCATTGATTATGGAGAGGCTTTGTTCTCTTGGCATAGATAGTCCGCCAGTAATGACTTCCTTGAGTTTGTCGTGGAGTAGCAGATCACTAATTAAGCTGCGGAAATCAGCCTCAGTCATAGCTCCAGGTAGATTTTTGATGAACTCTGAGTATGCGTTTGCGTCAAATTCCTGGTTTTCTCCTGCAAATAGTCTGTGTTCTTGCAGGAAATTGGTGATTTCAACATCGCCAGCAAACAGACCCATTTCTTTTGCTTTTGAACGCAAGATAAGGCGGTTTACAAGAAAGTCAGATGGATCATTGGCTGCTAAGCCTGTAGCAGAAGCTTGATCTGTGAAGTAATAAACGAGTTGGCTAGCGGAAGTTCCTGAACGGTAGTATTCAGTATTTGAGACTCCAATGCCATTCACGGTCATTATCGTTTGGCTGCCACCTGGGCGAGTATTACTCATAGTAAGAATCAGTCCTGCTGCTAGCAGAATGATGACGATGACCATGAGGCCAGTGTATTTTCGGATGTTCTCGAGCATTGGTTATACGAGTCTGTATTTTAATTGAGAGTAAGCAGATTTCATTGTTAATCTACAAAACACTCCTGCGCTGACTTTATCTCGTCGGCGAAGTGATGAGGTTTTAGGCGGGGAAAAGCTCTTCATCAATCGTGAAATGCGATAGAATTAAAAAAATATGGATTGTCCCCTAGTATTTTCCCAAAAAGGAGGTGATTTTCATAAATTGACCTCTTGCGCTAAGATTTTTCTAAGGCATAGTCTCGCCGAGCAAGACTTTTAATTGTCCTATGGAAAACGTTATAATTATCGGAACAGGCCCTTCTGGGTACACAGCAGCGATTTACGCGGCACGAGCAGACCTTAATCCTGTGATTCTTACAGGTGAGCAGCCTGGGGGCCAACTTACAACTACGACAGATGTAGAGAATTTCCCAGGCTTCCCCGATGGAGTAATGGGGCCAGAACTCATGGTGAAGATGCAGCAGCAGGCTGAGAAGTTTGGAACGCGTGTAGAAAATGCGGTGATCGTCACGAAGATAGAGAAAAACGAAGATCAATCATTCTCGGTTCATTCCATCAATCAATTCACTCAGGAAGAGAAAACTTGGCTGAGTAAGACAGTTATAATCGCCTCAGGAGCCTCCGCTCGTTACCTAGGAATAGAGGGGGAGATGGACCTTGTGAAATCTGGGGCAGGTTTAACAGCTTGTGCTACCTGTGATGGTGCCTTTTATCGTGGCGTTCCTGTTTGTGTCATTGGCGGCGGAGATAGTGCGTGTGAAGAAGCGACGTTTTTAACGAAATTCGCTAGCAAAGTTTATCTTATTCATCGTAGAGATGAGCTCCGTGCTTCTAAAATCATGGCGCAGCGTGCTCTTAATCATGAGAAAATAGAAGTGATTTGGAACAGTGGTGTCACAGATTATATTCTAGATGAAAATAATCGAATTCGTGCTGTGAAGTTAGAAAGCACAGTGGACGGGAGCGAGGATGAGCTTGCCGTAGAAGGTGTGTTTATGGCAATTGGTCACATCCCTAATACGGGTTTTGTGAATGGATTAGCAGATTTAGATGATTCTGGATACATTGTTCAAGTACCAGGAAAGACCGCAACAAAGACTGTTGGCTTATATGCTGCAGGAGATGTAGCAGATACAGTCTATCGCCAAGGCATCACCGCAGCAGGGCAAGGTTGTATGGCTGCTCTTGAAGCGGAACAATACCTAGCTTCTCTATAACGGACAAAATAAATAGCTCCCTAGCGTCCTTGTTAAAGAGGGGCTTGAGATGATGTAACCCTTTAGCGCTAGTGAATGAATTCACTAGCGTTTTTTCTATCTAGGGGTTTGACACAATAATTGTGATTTCTTAGATGAGAGGATCAATCCTTTTTGCATCGCACTTATGAGAGCCTATCCACAATCAATGCGACTAGATTCATAAAATGACTAGTTGAGGATTCTATTAGCTGGGCTTCACAAAATAGAGAGATAGATGAAGAATCAAATATATCGATAAACAAAACAAATGATATAAAACTGGCGGAGCGGACGGGAATCGAACCCGCAACCTCCGGCGTGACAGGCCGGTGCTCTAACCAATTGAGCTACCGCTCCGCTTCAGTTTTATTGCTTACCATTGCTGGTGGCGAGAAGCTAATCAATTTTCGTTTTCGTGCAAGATGTTTTTCTTATAAAACCGTACTTTTAATTGTAGGACGAAAGAAAGAGAAGAAGTGATTCCATGGAACCGGTCTTACAGGTAGAGGAGAATCTAACGGCTCATCGGGAGAAGACGCAGATACTATCTATGGAAACGTAGAAAGAGCTACGCCCATAGATAGTGGAAAGTGCTTATTGGTAGCGAGTTTCATAAGGAAATAATGTGAATTGTTGTTTCCTTATGTCATGAGATCCATTTGTTAATTCGCCACAATGTTGACTAGACGGCCAGGCACGACGATGACCTTACGGATTGTAAGGTCTTGAAGAAAGTTTGCGACTTGTTCGTTTGTCTTCGCTGTTTCTTCGACTTCTTCTTTGCTGCTGTCCTTATTGACCATGATTTTTGCTCGTACTTTACCATTCACCTGGACGACGAGTTGAATTTCACTTTCGATGAGGTATTCCTCTTTGTATTGAGGCCAATCTGTTTCAGAAAGTAACTCAGAGGAGCCTTGGAGTTTGTTAAGCTCTTCCGTGATGTGTGGAGCAAAGGGGTGAAGTACTAATAAAAACTGCCGGAATAGTTGTGCGGGAACCTTCTCTGCTTTGGTAAAGGCATTCGTGCAAATCATCATTTGTGAAATGGCGGTGTTGAAGGACATGGACTCTATGTCTTCTGTCACCTTTTTCATGGTTTCATGAGTGATCTTAAGCAAAGATTGATTCTCAGGTGCTTCAGAGCATACTTTGCCAGACCATTCTGATTCCCCAGCTTGATTTTCTGTCATGGCGACACGCCATACTTTTGCTAAGAAACGTGAAACGCCTTCGACTCCTTTCATTTGCCATGGCTTCACCTGAGTGAGTGGTCCCATAAACATTTCATAGAGGCGGAGAGAGTCTGCGCCATATTGATGAATGACTTCGTCTGGATTAACGACGTTACCTGTGGATTTGGACATTTTTTGTCCATCTTCTCCTAAGATAAGACCTTGATTGACGAGTTTTTGAAATGGTTCGTTGGTACTGAGGTGGCCTAGATCGAAGAGGACTTTGTGCCAGAACCGAGCATAGAGCAGGTGGAGTACGGCGTGTTCTGTACCCCCGACGTAGAGATCGACACCGCCCGGTTTTTTGTTACTCCCCATCCAGTATTCTTCCGCTTCTTTAGAGATGAATCGTTCTGTATTGTTAGGGTCGCAATAGCGGAGGTAAAACCAGCATGAGCCAGCCCATTGAGGCATGGTGTTCGTTTCTCGTTGGGCATCGTTACTGTAGTTAATCCAGTCAGTTGCCTTAGCAAGTGGGCCTTCAGGTGATCCTGTAGGTTTGAAGTCTTCCATTTCAGGAGGAAGCACTGGGAGCTCATCTTCAGAGACAGTGCGGTGTTGACCATTTTCCCAGAGAATAGGGAAGGGCTCTCCCCAGTAACGTTGGCGGCTGAAAAGCCAGTCACGTAATTTAAAATTCGTTTTAAAGGTGCCTTTTTGATTGGTTAATAACCATTGAATCGCTGCCTTTTTAGCATCTTTAGTTTTCATTCCATCGAGGAAGCCCGAGTTGATCGCTGTGCCATTCCCTGTGAAACATTTAGAATCTGTATCATTTGTTGATTGAACAACTTGAAGGATAGGAAGATCAAATTTGTTGGCGAATTCGTAGTCCCGTTCATCATGTCCTGGTACAGCCATGATCGCTCCAGTGCCATAGCTCATCATCACATAATCGGCGATCCAGACAGGGACCTCTTCTCCATTGATAGGATTAATAGCGTAAGCTCCTGTGAAGACTCCTGATTTATGTTTGTTGAGATCTCCTCGCTCTTGATCTGATTTTGTCGAGCATGCTTTAACATACTCATTGACCGTATCTTTCTGCTCTACAGAAGTGATTTCAGCAACGAGATTGTGCTCTGGAGCAAGGACGATGTATGTGGCACCAAAGAGGGTATCTGGGCGAGTAGTGAATACTGTGACAGAGTTACCCTGGATCTCAAAATTCACTTCTGCTCCTACAGACTTACCAATCCAATTTGTCTGGAGGGCTTTAATAGAATCTGGCCAATCGAGAGGTTCTAAATCATCAATGAGTCTTTGTGCGAATTTAGTGATTCGTAGCATCCATTGTTTTAAGGGACGGCGCTCTACTGTGTGGCCCTTCTTTTTCCATTCTTCGACTTCTTCATTAGCGAGGACGGTCCCTAGATCTGGAGACCAGTTTACTGGAGCTTCAGAGACGAAGGCGAGGCGTTCTTCATCCACTTGTTCTTTCGTGTAGCCTTTTTCAAGTAACTCGGAAACAGGGCGTGCTTTATTTGTTTCAGTACAAAAATAGGAATTGTAGAGTTGGATAAAGATCCATTGTGTCCACTTAATGTAGCCGGGGTCCGTTGTATTGATTTCTCGATCCCAATCATAGCCAAAGCCGAGTGCTTTAAGCTGGCGGCGGAAGTTGTCTGTATTGATTTTAGTGCTGATGGAAGGGTGTTCATTCGTTTTGATCGCGTGTTGCTCAGCAGGTAAGCCGAAAGCATCCCATCCCATAGGGTGGAGTACATTGTGGCCTGTCATACGTTTATAGCGTCCTAAAATGTCAGTAGCTGTATAGCCTTCCGGGTGGCCAACGTGTAGGCCGGTTCCCGATGGGTAGGGAAACATATCGAGCACGAAGTACTTAGGCTTAGAGCGATCGAAATCAGGATCACCGATCTGCGGCGTGCGGAACGTTTTTTCGGTATCCCAGCGGTCTTGCCATTGAGGTTCAAAGGTATCAAAGGGGAACGGCTTTTGACGGTCTGACATGTCTATAATATGGTGCGATAGTGAAACTTCTATAGGTGATAGAAGTGGAATGAATGGCCTTAGTGATGACTCAACATGAATTTAGAAACCCGTAGTTCAGAGAGATCAAGGCGAGGCCGCGCAGACTGTAGCGAAGCCGAAGCTCTTGAAAAGACAAAATGCGAAGGGAATCAAAGAGCCCTCTACTCTCATGAAATATTCATATTAAAAATTTTGTGGTGTAGTCACCCTTTAAGTTACCACTTCAGATTTCACGGAAGATAGAGGGGCTTCATCAAAGTTTTCTCCGGAGGTAGAGTTGGGCGGAGGTGAAGAGAGCTTATCCTAGTTGGCTTTTTGAGTTCCAAATTTTGAAGGTGGCTTGATGAAATGTTGTGTGCTGTTTTTAATCATAAAAAAGCCTGCACCGAGGATGGGTACAGGCTATGGTGAAATAGGAGATGGAAGTGAATTACCAGGTTTTCACGTCATCTCTTGATAGGATCTTGCGGTCTTTCCCTGCGCTGAAGACGGCAGAGTCTTTGCCAGAGAGTTTTTGAATTTCTGGTTTCGATTTTGTAGAGGTGATTTTTGGGACATCAGTGCCCGAATCGTGATCAAAATTAAAGATAATATGGAAGGGCTGTCCATACGAGTCGTAAAGCCCTGTGATGTTTCCAGAAGAGTCACGGGAGGCTCCGCCAATGGCACCAGTATCAGAGGAGGCCTTTCCTTCTTCTGGAGTGTAATATTCGACTCCTTTGTGGTTCACTATATCTTCTGTCGTTTCTTGGTTAGCAAGAATTCGGAGCATGGAGGATCCTAGAGGATCTTTCTTTTGTGCTCGGTAAGGCTTTCTGATATTATCTGCGGATGGGTATTCAGCTTCAGGAGAGGGGAGTTTGTAATAATCTTGATGAAATCCATCGATGGCGATTTCTAATTGTCGGGCAATGTTTTCGCTTTTGGTTTGTTTGGCTTCATCAAGTTTTGTCAGAACAATAGGAGCAGAAATACCAGCTAAAGTAGCGATAATGGCCATAACAATCAGGAGTTCGATGAGAGTGAAACCTCTGCGTGATTGCTGAAGTCGGAAATTTTGTGAGATTTTCATGAAAAAAGCGATTCAATATAGATTATAGAAGAGGCTAGAGAACCTCGCATCCTTTACGAACTATCATTTAGAAATTAGGAAGGCAACCTGAAAACAAAATCTAGGGTATGAAAGTAGGATGTTGTTATTGCTGCGGTGGAATTTCCTTCCACTGCGTGTTTCCTGTTGTGGGTGCCTTAAATGGAGGAGGTAATTTTGGTTCTACGGTATTTGGGAGAGGTGGGGCTAGTGGGGGTGGCGTGTAGGGGGGAATAGCTGTTCCTTGTGTCTTGTTTAGTGTTGTCTTAACAATTGGGGTTGAGCTTGGGATAGGGTGGATTGGTTTGTTGGGTTCTTCAGGTTTAGTGAGACCTGTGGTGCCTTTTGTACTGAGAATTTGGCGCCAATAGACGCCGTCTTTGAGCTTAACGTTACCGCTACGGATATCCGCCGCAATAAATTGGCCGAGTTGTTCCCCTGAGAATTTTAGATTTGCGGTTTGCCCTTCTGGGCCTTTGGAAAATAAGATGTCTTCTTCTGGGACTTTCCATGCTCCGTATTTTTGAATGAGAACGTAGTCGTTGTTCACGGAGGTGACGATACCGACGAGGTGGTCGCGCACGGGTGGTTTCTTGGTCTTTTCTGGCGCTGTTTCTTTCGTTCCCAGTTGGCAAGAGGTTAGAGAGGCTAGATAGACCAAGGGGAGTAAGAGCAGTAAGGTGGATAACCTTTGATGTCGGAGAAGGTTAGGCATTGCTGGAGGGTGATAAGACTTCAGTGATTCGCTGAGTTAATTGCTTGTCTTGCTGGGGGAAGACGGTTCGTAAGTCGAGCTTTAGCATGTTTTCTTCTGTGTAACCGACGATGGCAGGGGTACCCATACGGAGTAGCTTGGCTAAACGGGTTACTTTGAGGTCGGCTGAACTAATTGCTAAAGTGATGGAGGGTATGGCTGACTTTGGCATAGTGCCTCCTCCTGTTCTTGCTGTGGATGTTTCGCTTTGTACGGAGCTTTGTATTGATTGCGGTAGCGCGGCTATGATGGCGTCAGCTCGTTGTTGGAGGCTTTCTGTACTTGTTTGAAGAAATTGGAGTGCGGGTATGTCTGTTTGAGAGGGGTTCGACTGTGTTCGTAGGTATTCTTCGATGCATTCTTGTAGCACTGTTAGGATGAGTTTATCACAGCGGACAGCGCGGAAGAAGGGTTCCTGTTTGACTAGGGCGATAAGATCTTTTCGCCCGGCGATGATGCCAGACTGTGGGCCTCCTAGGAGCTTGTCCCCGGAGAAACAGACGAGGTCTATACCGTTTTGCAGCGCCTCTTGGGGAGTTGGTTCATGGTCGAGAGGAGCTAGATCTTCGGTGTTCATCATGGCGCCAGAGCCGATATCTTCGACAAGTGGAATATTGTGTTCTTTCGCTAAGTCTGCGATGTCTTTGATCTCTGGTTCGTCTGTAAAACCTTCAATATAGAAGTTAGAGCGGTGTACCTTGAGAATGAGTGCTGTCTGTGGGGTGATGGCTTTCGCATAGTCTCGTAGGTGTGTTTTATTGGTGGCTCCTACTTCGACTAATTTGGCACCTGAGGTTTCTAAAATTTCTGGAACTCGGAATCCTCCTCCGATTTCAACTAGTTCGCTGCGAGAGACGATGACTTCATTTTTCCCTTGTGCTGTTAAGGTGCGGAGAATGAGAACGAGGGCGGCTGCGCAGTTGTTCACTGCCGTTGCCGCAGGGGCTTCTAGGAGGCATGCCAGTGCTGTTTCTAAGTAGGCTGCGCGTTTTCCTCTGTCGCCACCTGGTAAATTAAATTCTAGATTGGAATAACCAGTGGCTACGGAGCGGAGGGAGTCAAAGACGCGATCGCCAAGTGGGGAGCGCCCGAGATTGGTGTGGATAATCACTCCTGTAGCGTTGATGACCTGCTGTAGTCGGGAAGCAGAAAAGGCTCGTAACTTGTTCGTGATGTCTTGCTCAATAGCTTCACGAGTAGATTCTTCTCCAGAGAGTAGTTTTTTTCTCCAATTATCAATTTCATTCCGAACAAAGCCAATGATGAGAGTTCTAGGGAGGGTGGAAGCTTTTGCTAATCGATTGGTGAGAGCTTCTACTGATGGTAAGATACGTAGTGGCATGGTGTTTAAGAGTGAGGTTTAGAATCTACGGATTTCCATAGGAGCTAAATAGCGATCATCCTTCTTTGGATAGTCTAGAGTGTAGTGGATTCCACGGGATTCTTTACGTCGCACGGCGCAGTCAATAATCAAGGCGGAAACAGCGACTAAGTTCCGAAGTTCTAAGATATCCGGCGTGACTCTGTGCCCCCAGTAGAACTCTCGGACTTCTTGGCGTAGATTGGCGACTCGGAAGGCGGCTCGCTGAAGGCGCTTGTCTGTGCGGATGATGGAGACGTAGTCCCACATGAGACGCCGGAGTTCATCCCAGTTGTGATAGATGATGACAAGTTCATCGGGGTTGTTGGTATCTCCGTATTCCCAGTCTGGTATAGGAGGGGCCTCTGGGGTGGGTTTATTAGGGGGGTAAATACGCATCATTTCAGCAAGAGCGTTTCGTGCTACGACACTTCCTTCCAGAAGGGAGTTTGAGGCTAATCGATTTGCTCCGTGAAGGCCTGTACAGGCTACTTCGCCCACGGCAAAGAGGCCACGGATAGAGCTTTTCCCGTTCACATCTGTGAGTACTCCGCCGCACTGGTAATGAGCGGCGGGAACGACTGGGATCGGTTGCGTCTCACAATCTAAACCAAAGCTTAGGAGGGTATTGTAGATATGAGGGAACCGCTCTTTCATGAAGCCCTTTGGTTTGTGAGTGACATCGAGATAAACACAAGGGGCTCCTGTTTTCTTGATTTCGTGATCGATGGCACGAGCAACGATGTCACGAGGAGCGAGAGAGCCTCTGGAATCGTGTTCTTTGGTAAACTCTTCTCCTTTACTATTGATGAGAATGCCTCCTTCCCCACGCACAGCTTCAGAGACTAGGAAAGACCTTGCTTCTGCCCCTGTCGCGGCAGGGTTGTAGAAACAAGTGGGATGGAATTGTACAAATTCCATATTTGTAATACTTGCGCCAGCACGCCACGCCATGGCAACGCCGTCTCCGGTAGAGCTATCCGGGTTCGTCGTGTAGAGATAAACTTTTCCACACCCTCCAGTAGCTAAGACGACTCTATCGGACTGGAAGGTGATGACTTTATGCGTTGTTTCATCTAGGACATAAGCTCCGATGACTCGGTTGTCTGTGACGACTCCTAGGCGACCTGTGGTGATAAGGTCGATGGCAAAATGTTCATCGAGAATAGTGATGTTCGGGTGTGCCTGCGCTGCGGAGATGAGGGCCTGGGCGATGGATAAGCCAGTAGTGTCTTTGCAATGAAGAATACGGCGTTGGGTGTGACCTCCTTCTTTCCCTAGAGAGAACTTCTTTTTGTCTTTATCAAATTCTACGCCGTATTGAATAAGTTCATCAATCGTTTCCGCACCACCTTCGATAATATTTTTGACGACACTGTGGATACAGAGCCCTGCTCCAGCATCAATGGTGTCGGCTACATGTTTCTCATAATTGTCCCCATCTTCTCGAAGTTCATCAGGTAATACTGCTGAGATGCCGCCCTGAGCCCATGCTGTATTGGATTCTATGGGTTGGCCTTTTGTGATGACAGTGACACTTCCGTGCTCAGCAGCGCGGAGAGCAAAGGATAGGCCAGCTATACCGGTGCCGATGACGAGGAAGTCTGAGATTTTTGTCATAAGTTAAGAAGATTGAGGTGGTATTTCGATATTGTCAATGAGTCTAACATCGCCAAAGAAGACTGCGGTTGCCAAGACAGAAGGATTGGAGAAATCTTGAACAGCTTGTAACGTTTCTGCATCGACAAGTTCGAGGTAATCAATACGAGGTCTTGAGGGAGCGCTTGTGATCTTTTCGGTCGCTTTTGATAGAACAGTAGAGGGGGAGGATGTGAGGGCGTCCTCTTTGGCTTGTAGTAGAGCTTCTCTAAGAATGGGCGCAGAATAGCGGGTTTCTTCAGAGAGTCGAAGATTTCGGGACGATAGGGCTAGGCCACTGGGCTCGCGCACAGTTTCTACTCCGTGGATTTTTATAGGTAGGTTGAGGTCGCGAACCATACGTTGAATAATAGCGAGCTGTTGATAGTCTTTTTTACCAAATACAGCGTAGTCGGCTTGAGAAGCATGAAACAGCTTAGTGACTACGGTGCAGACACCGTCAAAGTGCCCTGGGCGAGTCGCACCACAAAGGCGGTTCGATAGATTATTTTCGGTGACTGTAATGGATCTGTCTGAGTGGTAGAAGCTTAAAGGAGAAAATATAGCATTGGTTTCTAGCTGTTTACAGATTGCATAATCTTCATCTCGTGTCACCGGGTAGGAATTGAGGTCTTCCGCTCGGTCAAATTGAATAGGGTTTACAAAGATAGAGACAATGACCTTACCTGTTGCTCCAACTAAGATGCGTGCTTGGCGAATGAGTTCACAATGGCCATCATGCAGCGCTCCCATTGTAGGGACGAGGGCGATTGGGCAGGGATGTTTACGTCTGAATCGATGTAAGTCTGAGACGGATTGAATGATCTCCATGATGTGATTTTTGGTAGATTGTAAGTCTTAATGCCCTAAAACCAGCAAAAAGACAATCCATGTCGTTGACTCCGCTCCTATTTCTGTGCAACTTCACCTTCATACAACTCTTTGAAGTGTAAAAAAAACGAATCATGAAATCTATTTGTAAATCAATCACCCTTCTTTCAGCTTTGGCTATTGCTATGATCGGTACTGCAACCGCAGAGTTAAAGATCGCCTCAGTAGACATGCAGAAGCTCTTTAATGACTATCATAAAACCAAAGAAGCTCAAGAATCCCTACAGGTTGAGCAGGCTGCGATTCAGAAGAAAAACAACGAGCGTCTGACCGAAATTAAGGAGATCGAAGCGGAAATTCAAAAATTCCGTAAGATGATCGAAGATCCTTCTCTCAGTGATAAAAAGCGTCTTGATATTGAAAATGATGCTCGTCGCCGCATTAGTGACGGGAATGCTCTAGACCGTGAGCGTCGTGAGTTTCTCAAGCGTAAAAATTCAGCATTGAATGAGCAAATGGTTGCCCGTATGCGTACGATTCTCCAGGAAATTCAAGATGTGGTCTCAGAAGTGGCAGCAGCGAAAGACATTGATTTTGTCTTTGATAGTTCAGGCCGTAGCCAATCTCAAGTACCGCTTATTCTACATGCTAAGGATAAATATGACATTACAGGAGAGACGCTAGAAGTACTCAAAAAGCTCAATGAAGAGGGTAGTGAGAAAGCCACAGAGGAGTAAACTGAGCTAGTCATTGATTATTTAATATGAAGCATCTACTCTTCGTTGAAGGAGTAGGTGCTTTTTTTTGTTGGAAATTGTATGAATTCGAGTGCTTTCACTATGAATCTACTGGAATAAATTGAATTTCAGAAAGAATGGCAGAATTACCTCTTGCGAATTTGAGAACCTTTATAGACACTCCCCGGCAAGTATGAATCAAGACATCCTAACACAAGCAGCTACACAAGCTCGCGGATTGGCAATTGATGCCGTTCACGCATGTTCTTCAGGTCATTTAGGTCTTCCCTTAGGCTGTGCCGAAATCGGTGCTGTTCTTTTTGGAGACACTCTCCGTTATAATCCAGCCGCGCCTAAGTGGTTAAATCGCGATCGCTTCATTCTTTCTGGTGGTCATGGATCCATGTTTATCTACAGCTGGCTCCATTTGAGTGGCTACGATGTTCCATTGGATGCTGTGAAGAGCTTCCGTAAGCTTCACAGTGTGACTCCCGGTCATCCAGAATTTGATGAAACCCCAGGTGTAGAGGCGACTACAGGGCCTCTTGGTCAGGGAATCGGTAACGCAGTGGGTTATGCTGTGAGTGCGAAGCGCTCAGCAGCCCGCTATAACACAGCAGAGCACACAATTTTTGATCAGCACGTCTTTGCTCTTGCTGGTGATGGATGTATTCAAGAGGGTGTCGCACGTGAAGCTATCGAGTTTGCAGGACATAATAAGCTCGATAACCTCGTTCTTATCTATGATAGTAACGATGTCACACTGGATGCGATGGCTGATGTCACACAGGGCACAGGTGCACAAGACTACTTCCTTTCACAAGGTTGGGATGCCGTGACCATTGATGGCCATGATCTCTCCGCAGTGAAAGAAGCTTTAGATACCGCTAAGGCAAATAACAATGGCAAGCCGAAGGTGATTATTGCCAAGACAGAGATCGCACGTGGTATCCCAGAAGTGGCTGGAACTCAGAAAGGGCACGGCGAGGGCGGTGCTAACTTCGCAGAGTCAGCACGGGCTAACATGGGCCTTCCTGAAGAAACGTTTTATGTTTCTGATGAAGTGCGCGCCTTTTTTGCAGAAGTGGCAGCGGCGAATACAGTTGAATTTACAGCATGGGAAGAAACGTATGCGGCCTGGAGTACTGCTAATCCAGAACTTGCAGAAGAACTTTCAAATGGCGTAGCAAAAGCCGTTCCATCTGACCTTCTTGAGCAAATTCCAGAATTTGGGGCTGATTATGCTGATGCGACTCGTGGTACTGGCGGTTCCGTCATTAACTCCATCGCCAAGGCCGTGCCACAACTGATCACAGGTTCTGCTGATCTTTATGGTTCCACCAAGAACTATATTAAGGATGGCGGAGATTATTCAGCGCAAGATCCTGCAGGCCGTAATCTTTGGTTCGGTATTCGTGAGCATGCGATGGGTGCAATCTGTAATGGTATTGCCTATGATGGCCTTTTCCGCCCAAGTGGAGCGACATTCCTCGTCTTTGCTGATTACCTTCGTCCATCTATTCGCCTAGCTGCCCTTGCTAAACTTCCAGTTACCTACATTTTCACGCATGATTCTGTAGGTGTGGGTGAAGATGGCCCTACTCACCAGCCTGTTGAGACGGTTAGTGGTCTTCGCGTCATCCCTGGTCTTGATGTAGCTCGCCCGGGAGATCCGGAAGAAGTAGCAGGTTCATACGCAGCGGCCCTACACCGTACAGACGGCCCTACTGCGATGATCTTCTCTCGTCAAAAAGTAGCGAACTTCTCAGACGTTGAAGCTTCTGTTCGCCGTGAAGGTGCATACAAGGGAGGATATGTTTTAAAGCAAGAGACAGGAGACCTTAAGCTGATTATTATGGCAACTGGTTCAGAAGTAGGCCATGCCTATGATGCTGCTGCCGCACTTGGCGAAGGCGTCCGCGTTGTCTCCATGCCATGTATGGAGCGTTTTGCTCGCCAAAGCTGCGAATATAAAAAATCTGTATTACCATCATGCTGCACAAAGCGTATTGCTATCGAAGCAGGTGTATCAGCTCTCTGGCATAAATACACAGGTCTCGAAGGTAAAGTCTTAGGGATTGACCGCTTTGGTATTTCTGCTCCTGGTGGAGTTGTGATGAAAGAGCTGGGAATGACTGCTGATGATGTCGTCCTCGCAGCGAAAGAACTCCTTGGCTAAAAGGGTTCATAAACAAACTCTGTTGTTCACCTCTACTCATTGTGGGTAGAGGTTTTTTTGTATTTGTAAATGTGCTTTAGTCGTTTAGCGAGTTTTGATACTTCAGCTTTCTTGTTTAAGAAAATAAACGAGAATAACGATGATGATATCAGACTCATTGTATCTAGCCCCTCTAAGCAGTTTAGGACTTTTCAGAGTTCGATGAGATATGTATTAACCTAAGCTGTAAGTATGGAGTGTTCTCCAAGTAGCGGCGGAGGAACAAACAGTAAGGGCTGTCTTATTTAGTGATAATGCGGCTAATTGTGATGGGGTTATTGAAGGTGTTGTGGCGGTTAATACTAGAGATAGATAGGGTTCAGCTATGCAAGTCGATTTTGTCAGGAGGGTAGACTATGATGAATAATGGTTGAGAATTGGAATAGTATTTGACGATTTAAGACAAATTTTCATTGAAAAAAAATATTGTATCTAATGCTGTAAATGTTATTTCTATATGCATGCAACGTATAAAAAAACTATCAATGTCCCTCTTTTATACACTAACAGTGGGTTCTATAAGCGCAAGTGTAATTAATGTCGATATACAGCTAAATGGAGGACCTAGGGATTCTGCAACTGGGGAGAGTGCTGCCCATGCTGATCCTGCAGGAGCTACTGCTATTTGGAATAATTCAGGGCTGACAGGTACGAATTTGACACAATCTGACGGTACAGCGACAACCGTTAGCTATACAATCACATCTCCAAATGGTGGGCTTGGTGCTTTTCGCCGGCAAAATCAAGCAACGCCCGCCACAGTTCCCGGTGGAACAGGTGGAATCACAAATTTGCTGTATGACTTTGCGTTTCAAAATAATGGGGACCAATCATTACGGGTTTGGGATTTAAATATTACAAATTTGGATGCAACATTAACTTATGATTTATATGTTTATGGTGGAATACAATTTGGGGATAATGCTAGCTCTAATGTGAGTTATACCGTTGGTGGTGTTACGAATACAGTGGCTTTCTCTGGTGCGACGGCAACGACTCCAACTCCGATTGATTCCTATGTATTAGGTCAAAACTTTACTGTCTTTACTGGACTTACTGCTGATGCTGCGAATGCGATCACCTTGAGTGCATCTGCTGCATTAGGGGAACCGACATTATCTGGATTTGCATTAATTGCCGTACCTGAGGCTAGTTCAGTTCTACTTGGCTTATTTGGATTTATTCCTCTTTTACATAGACGTAGAGGGCGCCATATTTAAAACGGTTTACCATCATTTCTATGATGGTGTGACTTATTTGAGCACTATGGAGAGCTTTGTGTCAGTACCTATCGTAAGTACTGTCTCGAGGCTCTTTTTGTGTTATTTCATGAGGCTATTTGTTTCATATAGTTTATTGGTTTTCATTGTTTAAGCCTTCACGCTTACTTTCTTAATTCATGTATTCGTTTATGCGTAGGTACATGGAATTGCTCTAATGAGCTCAAAGTCAGTCACGTGATATTGTTGGAGTGGGTTGATTTCGTTTATTTTGGGCGTTGTTTAATGTTTAACGAGTTGAATAAGTATTCAATAGACCCGAGGCGTGTTTTTTGTTGTGACAGGAATACCTGTGTTTCTTAACGGTTCTGTAACAAGGGCAATACTCTATTAGTAGAGTTCACAATAGATGCATCAAGTGTCTTGCTTTTTTTATAAGGTTGTAGAGAATTATTATTATGAAAAAGTCTGTTACTCGAGAAATTGATTCGATTCCGGCGCTGATGCGTCAAGGATCTCATCTTAATCATGCTGTTGTACAGGGGGTGGATTTTCGTAATTTTGAAATCGACTGGAATTCTATGAATTGTGAAGGAGCCGCATTTCTTGGCTGCCATTTCCCAGATAGTGTTGGTATCGATTTTTTAATGAATAAGGGTGCGCTGGTTATGCCTCGTATTCAGGGATTACCTTATAACCCTTATCGATCTAGGCTGTATTCACGTGCGGAATTAATGGAGGGCTGGAGCCCTGGGGACGATCAAAGTGTCGATAAGATGATTTATGATCATTTTGTCGATTCAGGTAGAAATAAACCAGATGTTCTTGAGGCATTAGGGCAGCGTTTACATGATCACGCTATTGATGATGCTTTGCAGGACTTATTAGAAGGTAGGGTGGAAAATGATGGGAGGAAGCGCGTAGTTGGTATTATGGGAGGGCACGGTACATCACGGACGGATCCTTATTTTAAAAAGGTAGTCCGTCTAGCACGTGATCTTACTAGGAAAGGTTTTTATATTGCTTCTGGTGGTGGCCCAGGAATCATGGAAGCTGCCAATATGGGTGCTTGGCTGGCAGACGGATCAGATGAGGAGCTTGATGCTGTGTTTACTCTATTGTCCCAAGCTCCTACCTATAAAGATTCTGGTTATATGGAGGTGGCTCAGAAGGTCTTAAATCTGCACCCAAACGGGCACTCTAGTTTAGCTGTGCCGACATGGTTTTATGGGCATGAGCCGACTAATTTATTTTCAGTAAGAATCGCAAAATATTTTTCGAATAGTTTGCGAGAAGATGGTCTGTTAGCGATCGCTTCTCATGGAGTTGTTTTTGCTCCTGGTAGTGCGGGGACGACTCAAGAGGTATTTATGGATGCGACTCAGAACCATTATGTAACATTTGATTACATTTCTCCAATGGTATTCCTTGGCAAAGAGCGCTATACTTCAGAAACGATGATTTTCCCTTGTTTACAACAACTGGCAGAAGGTCGTGAGTTTTCCGAGTCTATGAGTTGTACTGATAGTGTTGAAGAAGTCGTGGCATTTATAGAGAAGAACCCTCCAAAGTTACCTACGAAAGAGTAGGTGCGGCGAATGATTGGAGCTTGGAGGGGGGGGCCGTATTGTGGTTGTCCGTATCGTGGTTCATCTTAGTGTTACTGGCCTGGCTTTTTAGTGGGGCTATGTAGCTTAGGAGGCTCCAACGAGCCTGTTAATGGCTTCTTCTCTGGTGAGAGAGACTGCGATGTTACGGATGGATGTGCGGTTGTCTTTTTTAATTTCTTTTTTAGAGACGACCATGGTTTGATCACAGAGGTCCATAGCATACGGGATATTACCTGAGGACATGGAGAAGACTCCTTGAAGGCCTAGAGATTTGAGAGCTTCGATACAGTCGCGGATACGCTCTCCTGATAGTTTTGAAAAGGCTTCATCAATGGGGACGATTCCGATGCTTGGTTCATTATCACGTTGATCATAGCGATGATATGCTCTGAGATAACAGGCTAGGATGGCGATAAAGTAGGGGCTTTGACTTTCTCCTCCAGAGAACTTTCCACTTTGTCTGTCGACACTTGTTTCACGTGCATCTGAGTCCCGGGTATCCATGACGGACATGTCGTAATCATAGTAGTTTCGGTAGTCTAGGAAGTTGAGAGCTTCAGCGTTGTTAGGGTCTTCTACGAGGGCTGTGAATATTCTTTCGATTTCAGTTTTACTCTCTTCATTCACGCTATCAAAGAATAGGCTATCCTCTTCATCGACCATGCTGTTATCAATGAGTTTTTGATAGATCTTATAGTCTGGGTTTGATCGTTTGCGGATTTGATAGAGATGATGCCCTATGGGTTTTTTAAGTTGTTTATTGAGGGTTTTGAGGGTGAGGTCTACTTTCATCAGTGCACTACGAAGTTTGATCAGAACTTGTTTGCGGAAGATTTCTTGCCAATTTGTTTCTTCTCTTTGTGCTTTCTTTTCATAGGCAGGTATCTCACTGGATTCGATGCGTTTTAGGCGTTCTTCCCAGATGGAATTGTCTTCTTCTTCTGGTGAGAATTCGTTGTAGATGGGGAATTCTCGTGAGAGTTCTTTTCTTCCGTCTACGACACTTGCCCAAGAGGTTATGGCTCGTTCTGCGGAGACTCGTTCTAGGCGTACAGCTTGTGAGACGGCGATGTCTATGGCTGGGAATTCTGTGATGATTCTCTGTACGAGTTCTTCACGGCGTTGACTATGAGCGTCTATGTTTGGCCCTTCTGCTCTGTAGCGGCTGAGTTCTTCTTCTGCTCGCTCCAGCTGTTCCTCAGAGTCAAGAAGTTGACCTTGGATACGGCCTAGTTCTACTTTAATTTCGCTTTTTCTGAGGGATTTTAGTTTTGTTTCGATCGAGGTGAGCTCGTGGTCTAAATCGCGTAGTTCCGCTTCTTTGGCTTCGAAGTCAGAGCCTTCTATGGCTTTGAGTCGTTCAATGTTCTCTTGTAGCCTAGTTTCGTAGTCCTCGAGTTGATGAAGGTTGATTAGCTTTGGCCCTAGGCTGGGGTTATCTAGTTTCTCTCTTCTATATGTGGCGTCTGCTTGTTCTAGCAGCTGTGCGGTGGGCATGAGTTGATCCAGTTCTTTACGGATGATCTGGCGATCTTTTTCTAACTGAATTTTTTGTTGTTCTAGCCCTTTGCCTCCGATGCAGGGAATATTATCATAGTGTGCGCGGCGTTCTGCGAAGGGTCTACGATATGAGAATCCATCTGGTAGGATAGCGGCATCATGTTTCGTGAGGTCTGCTGCTTTCTCGACGCAGATGATGCGACCAAAGAGGTGGTTGACAATGGCTTGTGCGACAGGGCTTTCGCACTCTAGGTGTTCTGCTAAAGAGCCTTTGAGGCGAGTGGCTCGTATTTCTAGGGCTTGCTCTGGGTTGATTAATGATTCTCCAGGTGCAGCCCCTTTCATTTCACGATAAATTGTTTCTGCATGTTTATAATTGCCTGGGTCGACAACGACTGCAAATTTACGGGAAAAGGATGTTTCTAGAGCTGGGCGCCAGCGTTCATCTGTGACTTCACAAAGTTCACGTAGGGCGTAGGCTGCAGGTTCTCCATTGGAGCGCCTGGGGAGTGTGGAGTTGATAGAATCTAGTAGTGCAGAGCGGTGATTAAGGCGCCCGTTATCGAGAGATTCCAGCCGTGATGTTAGGTTGCGGATGGCTCTTACTTTTTTCTCTACTTCATCGCGGAGTGGTTTTTCTGCCTCTTTAGCAGCGGTATGAAATTCCCGAACAGCTTCTGCTAGTTTTTCTAGTAGACTTGTTATATTTGTTATGTTCGTTAGGTCGCACTGTTCGATGTCGTTGAGAGCTTTTTTTAGCTTAGAAACCTGGATTGCGGGGATTTTGATGCGAGTTTGGATCGTTGTTTCCATCCAGCTTCTTACTGCTTGGCAGCGTTTACGGCGGGCTTCTTCTATCGATTGTGTTGCTTCGCGGAGGTGCTGTAGTTTGTTGACTAAATTGCGGTTGTCTTCGCGAATGTGTAGGAAGAGGCGACCTTCTTCTGTTTCATTGAGTGCATCACGTAATAAGTCGCGGCGGGAGCGCCCGGTTGCTAGAGTGTTTTCGAGCGTTGTTTCTTCATCTCCTTGGAGCTTCGCTTTTTCTTCGAGTTCTTTGATTTCATGAAGAAGCTCGTCCACGGTTTCTCGGAGCTCTTCTACTTTCATGTCTCGCCCTATATCTGCAAAGATGTTGCGGTCATTTAGTGCCTGTTTGTGTGAGGTGTAGTTTGTGTGGATTTGGTCTAACAGTGTGAGCTGGTGCTTCATGGAGCTGAGTTCTCGGCGCAAGCTTAAGAAAGCATGATAGGAGTCTCTGACTTCTTGGATATGAACTTGATCTGGTGGTAGAACGTAGTTTTTGCAGAATTTATTGAAGTTGTCTAAAAAGGTGAAAGACATGGCTGCGGGGAGAAGGTAGTCGAGTGTTTCTCTGTCAAAATTAAGGTGTTTGACTAAGGACATTTCACGGCGGTAACCGTCCATGGTGTCAAAGACTTTCCCTCCTCCGTCGTGAACCATTTCACGGAAGACGGCCCAATCTAGTGGATAGTCAAAACCATCAATCCAGTCTTCTTTATTCATGCGGCCATTAATGAAGAATCCATGGCGCTTCGATGCTTGATTTTGTGCTGCACTATCAAATTCGACACGTAGTCCCCAAGTTTCAATATTCCCATCTGGTCTGGTGAACTCTAGAGCGGCGTAGGTAGTCGCTCCTTCATTACGCATATATTGGGCAACGCCTTCGATTTCATCTTTGGTGTCACCTAGGCAATAGGATTTTAAGGTTCTTGAGGAGGCTTTGCCTGTCGCTGATTGGTTATATTTGGATTTTTGGTCACCGATGAGCACTAGTTGTACTAGATCCATGAGGATGGATTTTCCTGAGCCTGTGACGCCTGCGATGAGGAGGTTACCTGCGACATCAAAGACGTCTTGATAGCCGAACCAATTGATTGCATGAATGCGAGTGAGTTCGATTTGCATAAGTTAGGGCAAAAATAATTTAAGGTGATGAAGTGGGAGGGGGCTGTGACTAAGGGCTTAGAGGCAATGAGGAGGATGTCCTTTGTTATGATAGGGGGGGATTGATTTGGTCCGTTTGTTCTGAAGGTGTGTCGATACCATCGCTATCATCGACAGATAGGCTCGATTCCATGGTAGTCTCTGGTGAACCGGTTGAGGTGTTTTCGTTGTTTTGAAGGGTGACTTCTTCCTCTGTATAGGTATCTGCTACTTTTAACCATTCTTCAATATCTGGAAATGGAATGGCGAAACGGAGTGTGGGAAGAATTTGAATGATGCTATCAGAAAATTCTTCTTGCCAGTCAATTTCAACGAGATTGAAACGAGAAAAGCTACGTAGGATTTCTTTTAGCCTAGATGCGGAGATCGCTTGTATGGAGGGGAATTTACTATTGAGCGCTTCGTTGAATTCACTAATGGAAAAGAAGACATCATGCGCTCCATGCTCTCTTACTTCTATATCGTAGTCATACCAGAGGGCTAGGGCGAGAAGGGTTTCGTCGCGGCGTAAACGCCTTGTCATACTGGAGAACTCTGGAATGGCCATGACCATTCTTTCATCTCGCTGAATGATGATTTTTAGACCTAATAAGCTGGCCCATTCTTCTAGCCACTCTTGGTGTTCATTGGCCCAATCGTAGAGGTTTTTCTCTGAAGATCTGCGGCGCATGAGTGAACCATGAGCTAATAGACGATGAGAGACGTCACGAAGCATTTGCTTGTCACGTTGGTTCAATGTTTGATTGATGAGGCCTGATGGTGCGATAGCTGACGCTTCCATAGAGATTAAAGGTTATGGTTGGTTGGGGTGAATAGTGAATTGGTCGATGAGGTATCCGTCTTTCTCACTTTGCGTAGGTTCTTGGAAAGTTTCTCTGGGGGAAGAAATAGTGTATTCACTTTCGGATGTGTCTCCGTGTAATAGCAGGCCGGCGAGTTCTAGTAACCATTCTTCAGAGTCTGTAACGATGGAGTCTGAGTTGAGGCCTTGAGAAGGGACACAAAGTGTTTGGTAGAATCGATTGGCTCGAACAGTGTTTAGTGAGCTGTTGATGTTCTCTTGCATCTCAACGACGGCGTGATCGTGATCTTCTAGGATATCCTCATCGTAGAGGTCTGCGAGTGATTGGCGTTCGTATTTCTTACGCTGTGTTCTGGGGGCGAAAAGGCTTTCGAGACCTGAGAGGAGGCCGACGGAGGGGACTTTTAGAGCAGGCAATTGTAATTGTTCTGGTAAATGGGCCATTTTACAACCGGAGTAGTGGTTGTTGATTTTCTCAAAAACAGAGCGCATCTCGGAGCGGCGACCACTAGATACTTCTTGAAGGTAGCGAAATCGAGCAAAGGAACGGCGAGCAAAGTCGGCCGCTTTCCGGTCAACAGCCTCACTCTGAGGCTCTACGCTCTCTAGCATGGAGATCGCATCTCGAATGAGGTTTGAGACACGAGCTGCGATTTCATTCTCTGTGAGTTCAGGGCGCCGCTTTTGGAGAGCAACTTCCATTTTTGCGATCACTACGGGGTTTTGTTCGATATTGGTGAGTTGCTCTTTAATGAGTGGCAGCCGGACGGGTAGATTTAGTGAAATCAGTTGTTTGTAGCAGCGTTGACCTATGTTTTCTGAAAAGTCATCATAGAGTACTTGGAGGTTCTCTTTGAGTGAATCAGAGCGAAGTTGGCGTTGGGTTAACCTGGCCATTCCTTGTTGTAGGGAACGCAGTTCTTGTAAGCCGTAGCGCAGATTGTCATTACAAGATTCTATATCTGAGAGTGGGTGATCCGTAAACGCGTTTGGATCCATGAGGCGTGAACAAACTAGATGGAGTTTATCTGTAAAGGTTACTTGCTCAGGATGGGCCATACGGCGGAGACTTTCCAGGAGTAGCTCTGCTCGGTTGTCTAGATAGTAGACTCGCTGGTAATCACTACGTTTCGGAGCTTCCAGCCAATGACAATGGAGCATTTGACGGAGCATTTCTGGGGCAGTCAGATTTTTCTCATCGTCTGCTGCTTCCGTGGTGTCAGGATTACTGGTATTAATGATGTCCTGACAGACTTCGATTAGTTCGGCTCTTGTTAAACCTACGCCATGACGGTGGCGTTGTATTTCTTCAATTCTGTCTAACGCATCGATATACAATCGACCATAGCGCCATGTTAATACGGCAAAGAATCGGGCTGGGGTGTCGTCAAATATGTGCTGGCTTAAGCTCACGGCCAGATACTCTAGCTAGAGGAATCTTTTTGAGAAGAGGTGAAGCGAAGTTTTATGTCTATTGAGGTGGGTGATGTGAAATATTATAATAAACGGATCATATTTGTGGAGGAGGATGGCGTGGAGAGTGTGTATTTTTAAAAATAAAGAGAGTCTCCGTAGACTTTTAACTAATGTTAATAATTAAAACAACCAGACAAAGCTGCGTTTTTGTTGGGGGAAGATGAAGCTCTACTTGCTGTCGGTAGGTGACTTATTGGCAGTTGGGGCAAGTACCAAAAAATTCCAGCTCATGGTAGAGGCCACTATAGCCAGTATCTTTAGCAATTTTCTGCTCGAGTTGATGGACAGGGCAAGGTGCTTTGACGGCTTTAATATCACCACAAGAGCTGCAGATTAGAAAATCTTGATGGCGCCCTGGGAGAAGCAATGTGAAGTATGCGGCCCTTTCATGTAAGCCTAGTCTACGTACGAGCCCTTTATTCGTTAAGCGGCCAATAAGGCGAAATACGGTGGCTTTATCACAGGAAGTAGCTAATTCCGTATTTTCTGCTAACTCTGCGAGTGTCATTGGTCTATTTTCACGTGTTAAAACGGTCAATAGCGCTTCCAAGGCTTTCGTGCGACGGAGGCCTAGCTCTTTGCAACGAGTAAGTAAGTGATTGTAGACTTTGTCGACTTGCTCCATCTAAGTTTAAGTATGACCAGATCTGTTGGATAGGACAACTGAAATAAAAAGGATACGGTTGTTTCTAGGT
This sequence comes from uncultured Verrucomicrobiales bacterium, assembly GCA_964561965.1. Classification (GTDB taxonomy): domain Bacteria; phylum Verrucomicrobiota; class Verrucomicrobiia; order Verrucomicrobiales; family Akkermansiaceae; genus Rubritalea. The sequence goes on along the minus strand of CAZLQY010000002.1, from coordinate 62,830 downwards.
GCACGAGTGCTGAGAAGTGTGGTGCTTTGTCTTAGTATTCACTAGTTTGCTTAAGGATTCATTAGAAATGATTTGCCGTGAATTCATCTGCTGTTAGTAAAATAATGGGTGTCAATGATAAGCGTTTAGCGATGACGATATCACGCGGATCGTGCCGGCTGAGAAGTTTCTGTTTTAGGCTCGTGATCAGCTCGAGAGCTAGTCATGTTTCGAACAAGGGAATTTCCTTATAAATTAAGAACCTAGAGTGATTTGTGCTTGCATCTCTTAAACCTGTGCCTTACGTCTCCGTTTAGCAACTTCTGGCGCTTGGCAGGGAGTGGGTTTTTACCCACTCTTTTGTGTATCAAGGTCAAGGGGTTGGAGAAACTTTCAAAAATTCCGATTTAGATTATGACTAACGATATCGTCGCACTTATTGACTTCTATGAAAGAGAGAAAGCTATTGATCGCGAACGCGTAAAGGGCGCTTTGGAATATGCCTTTTTATCTGCATATCGTAAGATGGTTGCTGGTGCTGAGAAGATCGAAGAATTACGTGCAGAGATTGATATGAAAAAGGGGGATACCCGTATTTTTGCAACTCTTTCGGTCGTAGCAGATGATGATTATATCGATCAGTGGAATGAGGTTCCTATGAAGTTGGCCGTTCAGGTGAAAGAGAATCCTGAGCTCGGTGATACTGTGGAGATGAATGTTACTCCTAAGAACTTTGGCCGTATTGCGGTACAGACTGCAAAGCAGACAATGATGCAGAGATTGCGTCAGGCTGAGAAGGAAATGATTTACGAGGAGTTTAAAGACCGTGCAGGTGACATTGTCAGTGGTACAGTACGCCGCTTTGAGAAGAGTGATGTCTGGGTGGATCTTGGTAAATTTGAGGGTCGTATGAGTTCTCGTGAACGTGTTCAAACGGAAGACTACAACATTGGTGACCGTATTCGTGCCTATGTGGTCGCTGTGGAAAATGAGCAACGTGGCCCTGAAATCATACTTTCCCGTAGCCATCCTAATTTTGTTCGCCGGTTATTTGAAGCAGAGGTGACTGAGATCGCAGATCGCACAGTGGATTTAAAAGGGATTGCGCGTGAGGCGGGTTACCGTACGAAGGTAGCTGTGGCTAGCACGGATGAAAATGTAGATCCCGTAGGAGCTTGCGTTGGCTTACGTGGTGCTCGTGTGAAGAATATTGTACGTGAGCTGAATAATGAGAAGGTAGATATTATCCCGTGGGATGATGATCCTGCTGTTTTTGTGCATGAAGCTTTGAAACCAGCAACACTTCGTTCTGTTACCCTTGATGAGGAAAAAAAGGTGATTCATGTCACTGTGAATGAAGAAGAACTTAGTAAAGCGATTGGCCGCCGAGGGCAGAATGCCCGCCTTACATCACGCCTTATCGGGTGGGATGTTCAAGTACGTAAGGACGATAGTGAGCATGAGCAATTCGAAGCTAAAGTTTCTGATGCAGCGGGAGAACTAGCTTCTTCGCTGGGTGTTTCTGACGACATCGCAGGCCGTTTATTCCGTGCAGGCGGGGTGAATGCTGACATGGTTCTTCAAATGCCAGCTGAGTACATCGCAACTGCGATTGAAGTTTCCGAGCAAGAAGCTCAAGAGATCCTCGACACGATTCGAGCAAAACAAGAGGGGTAAAATATTATCCTTTCCGCATTCCTCCCTACATAAACTATATTCTGAGCCCAATACATGGCTGATAAAAAAGAAAGCACTACCCCAAAGAAAAAAGAGGTTCTCGATCTTCTCGATGATTCCAATAAACCTTCACGTCGTGAAAAACGTCGTCAAAAGGCTGCGGAAGCACCACTCTCAGTGGATAAGAAGAAGAAGGAGGCACTTGATATTTTCTCTGAGGACGGTAAGAAGAAAACCTCTGGCATTAAAAAGCAGGCGGTGGCTAAAGGCTCTGTTCTTCCTACGATTAGCAAAGTTAATCGTAGTGAAAAGGATATGGAATTTGTCGCATCAGAAGCTAAGAAGCCTACAAACACTCCAGCGGAGAAAGAAGTGGAGGTTGTGGATGAGAGTAAGTTGATTTGCTTAAAGCCACCAATTATTGTAGCTGATCTTGCGGAAGCGATGGGATTAAAGCCATTCCAGTTAATGGCTGATCTTATCAAGCTGGAAGTCTTTGTCGCACCGACTCAGGCGATTGAGCCTGAAATCGCTGAAAAACTTTGTGAAACTCACGGCTTTAAATTTGAGCGTGAGAAACGTGAAAAAGGAGCTGGTGTTCATAAAAAAGTGAAGGTTCTCAAAGAGCCTGATCCTGAAGTTAATGAGTCTGAAGATAAATTAGAACTTCGTCCACCCATCATCACATTCATGGGGCACGTCGATCACGGTAAGACATCAATTCTGGATTACCTCCGCAAGGCGCGCGTCGCTTCAGGTGAGGCTGGTGGAATCACACAGCATATAGGTGCATACTTAGTGCGTGATGAACTTGGCCGCCCAATTACGTTTTTAGATACTCCTGGGCACTCCGTGTTCTCTGCAATGCGTGCACGTGGTGCTAACATTACTGACATTGTTGTATTAGTTGTCGCTGCTGATGATGGTATTATGCCTCAGACAAAAGAAGCGATTGCTCATGCGAAAGCTGCAGAGAAAACCATCATTGTCGCCATCAATAAGTGTGACAAGGAAGGCGCAGACCCGATGCGTGTCAAAACTCAGTTAATGGAGCATGAACTTGTGCCAGTTGATTTTGGAGGAGAGATCGAGTGTATTGAAGTTTCCGCTGTTACTGGCCAAGGCATGAATGATCTACTGGAGTTGATGGCCCTTCAAGCAGAAGTGCTTGAATTAAAGGCCAATCCACGTGCCAATGCCCGTGCGAAGATTATTGAAGCTAAAGTTCAGGCAGGAAAAGGTGCTACCGCTTCCGTTATTATCGAAGCTGGAACGTTGAAGAAAGGCAGACCTTTCATCTGTGGTCCATTTGCTGGTAAAGTGAAATCGATGCTTGATGACTGGGGGAACCAGATTACAGAAGCTGGGCCGGGATCTCCTGTCGAGGTATTGGGCTTTGTGGAACTACCAAATGTAGGTGATGAGCTGGTAGAGATGAAGAATGAACGCGCAGCAAAGAAACTTTCTGAAGAGCGTCAGTCTGAACTACGCCAAAGCCGCTTATCTTCTCCGAAGAAGGCGCGGATCGAGGATCTCTTATCGCATGTGACTGAGGTTGATCACAAGGCTGTCTTACGACTAGTTTTGAAGACAGATGTTCAAGGCTCTGTCGGTGCAATTACAAACGCCGTCAATGAAATTGAATCCGAAAAAGTGGAGACTAAGTTTCTTCACTCCGCTGCAGGTACGATTACAGAGAGTGATATTCTTTTAGCTAGTTCTTCCGATGCCATCGTAATGGGCTTTAATACGAAAGTGGAAGCGAAGGCTGTACGGGCTGCTAAATCAGAAGGTGTTCAAATTAAACTATATTCGATCGTCTATGAATTATTAGATACTGTCCGCGATAGTATGCTTGGTCTACTGGAGCCTGAGACGCGTGAATCTATTATAGGGCATGCAGAGGTGAAGCAGGTATTTAAGGTTTACAAAGGGAAAGCTGGCGGCTGTTTGATTAAGGACGGTAAAGTGACTCGCAAGGCACACGCACGTGTTCTTCGCGATGGTATTCCTGTCTTTGATGGTAAGATGTCAACACTTCGTCGTTTCCAAGATGAAGTTCAAGAAGTCAAGCAAGGCATCGAGTGTGGTATTCGCCTCGGTGACTTCAATGATTACGAAGAGGGAGACATCATCGAGTGCTACAATCTCGAGAAAATTGAACAAACGTTATAATCTAAAACTTTGTCCCAGCGATTAGACAGAATCAACGAGCTTCTACGGCGCGAGATAGGAACGGTTGTGCAGCGTGAGTTTGAGTTCTCCAATTGTCTCGTCACGATCAGTGGCGCAGAAATTACTCAAGATCTCAGGGAAGCCAAAGTTTTTGTTAGTGTTTTAGGTGGTCACCCTAAAACTGTGATTGAGAAGCTGAATAAGAAACGAGCCATTGTTCAGCGTCATATTTCAAAGAGATTAACGATACGGGTCACTCCCGTGTTAGATTTCCGCGTTGACCACTCTGCTGAGCGCGGAGTAGACATGATTAATCTTCTAGATGAGGTAGCAGATATTCCTATGGCAAATCCTGATGCAGAAGAGGAATAAGTAAACTTTTATGACACCCAATACTCCAAGTGCTAGCCGTGGAGGAGCAGTCTTTCTCTTTATGATGGGGCTCTTTTTATTGTTACTTGGCAGTGGGTTTTGTTGGTTGTTGTGGTCTAGTTTTTCCAGAGCTAGTGCTACTCGGACTTGGGCGGAAGTTGAGGCTAGGGTGACATCGTCTCGCCCTGAAGAACGTCAGTTGTTAGGGGCGAATACGGAGTTCCGTTGGCATGTTGCTTATCGTTATTATTATGAGGGTAAGGAATATGTTAGTAAGCTACATACTCCCCGTGGTTCTAAGTGGGGCCAGCATCGTTCCGACGTTGATGAATGTGTTGAAAAGTATCCAGAAGGTCTCAGTACAATCTGCTTTGTGAATCCTGCTTTACCTGAAATTGCAATTTTAGAGCATGATACAAAGGCTGCTGGTTATAGTATTTGGTTCCCAGCATTGTTTGCTGTAGGTGGGTTAGGAATTATGGTTGGGGCGACGCGGTCGTTTTCTTCGATCACTTCGGGTAAAAAAATCTAATGGAGAAAGAGACAAAAGCTTATAAGGACAGTTTCTGGCGTAGGGCTTGCTCAGGAAGCTTACTCATTATTTGGGTGATAGCCCCATATATGCTCATTCAGCGTGCTACGATGCGGGGTGATTTAGGAGAGATTCATTGGCTGAAGATCAGTGCGATTGAGAGAGCTATTCCTGTGAATTTTGATTCCATATGGTTTTATGTCTCTTTTTACGCTCTGTTAATCTGGGCTGGCCTCAGGTTAGAATACACACGTTATTTGAGGTATGTCACTTCAGTCGCGTGGACGGCTCTGTTTTCTCATGCATGCTATATGCTTTATCCTACTGGTGTTTCTAGGGTTGGCTTGGATAGTAGTGAGCACTGGTTGTATTCTGCCGTTGTTGGAGTTGATGCTCCGGTGAATGCCGCACCTTCTTTGCATGCCTCCTTATCTGTTATTGCAGGTTTGGCTTTGTGGGGTGGCGCTCAGAAATGGTATCGCTGCTTCATCTGGTTATGGGTATTGGGTATACTTTGGTCTACGATTGCACTTAGGCAGCACCTTTTGATTGATTTAGTGACGGGAGGGGGCTTGGCGACGGCTTGTTGGATGTTTTCTAAGCGTTTCTCGATAAAGCCTTACCGTATTGGTGAATAAACTTGGATTGGTGAATAAGCTATTTTCGATTGTTTATCGGTATCATCCTGTTCTGAGAAAAGGCTACGGTCTTAGGCATTCTATTACTGCGTTATCCCATATTGAAGTAGGGGCCTTGGGAGAAAAAATAGCAGCAGTCTATCTAAAGTCTCTAGGTTTTAAAATTTTGTATTCTAATTACCGAGGGCCCAAAGGAGGGGAGCTGGACCTTGTAGCAAGAGAGGGAGAGAGTCTTGTCTTTATTGAAGTAAAGACGAGACGAAAGAAGGGGAAAGGCAGACCCCTGGATGCTGTGAATCTAGAAAAACAAGCACTCATCGAGAGGGGAGCTCAAGCTTGGTTGACGTTACTGGGGCGTAGAGATATGGTGTGGCGCTTTGATGTGGTAGAGGTTATTTTAGAGGAAGGGAAGTACCCAGATCTGACTCTTGTACGAGAAGCGTTTTAATTGCTGTAGCTCTAATATCGAAGCATTTGTAGCGATTAGAATCGAAACGACAAAGAAGGCGCTGTCTACAAGTGAGAGTTGAGATCTGGGAGTGGGAGGGAAGCTGGAGCTAGTGAAGCGAAGAAAAGCCGTGTTGCCTTATTTGGCTAATTCAGTCTTAATTGCTTCTGTTAAGGCTTCTGAACCACGAAGGTTGACAGCAGCGATATTGCCGTCTTTCCCTATAAGAAATGTAGCTGGAATTCCTGTGACGTTAAATTTTACAGCTAATTCTTCTTTCCAGCCTTTTCCAGACAGTTTGTTTTCCCAAGTAATATCGTGTTTCTTGAGGAATGTTTCTACGGTCGCTTTTGTTTCTTCCAATGGGGTTTCACCGCCATCTAATGAGATCGCTAAAATTTCAAACCCTTGCTCATGATACGTATCGTAAACTTCTTTGACATTGGGTAGTTCTGCGATGCAAGGCCCACACCATGTAGCCCAGAAATCAATGAGCACTACTTTCCCTAAGTAGTCTTTGAGATCGATTTGTTTACCACTCATAGAGGTGAAGCTTAGTTCGATCTTTTCCCCTGCGAGAGGTGTTTTAATGGATCCTTGAATTTGTTGGATAATTTGAGTGCCGTGTTGTGGAGCTTTCGCTGTGATGATGGGAGTCAATGTTTCAGTCAGCATGGACTGTGCGGCTTCACGCCCATCAGAGCTTAGAGTTTGTCTCACTGCTTGTCCGGCGACGAAGGATAGTTCTCTAGGATCAACAGTGTCTTCTTTGTTCAGCATGTTCATCCATTCTCCATAGAACTCATTGAGTGCATTAGGTGCTTGAGCCATTTGAGAAAGTTGATGTAATTGGCGAATTGCTCCTAGGCGGTCTGGAGCATCGGTATTGGAACGAATGTATTCGGAGACGACCGTAATTTGCTCTGTAGCGAGGTCCTTGATTTTATCTTCAAACGGCTTGACGGCTTCCTGTATATCACTTTGAATTTTTTGTTGGCGGGTCTCAAAGGGAGCTAAGATCTCAGTAAGGCTTTGAGCTTGAAGAAGGCTGGTGACAGCTGCAACGGTGATAGCGGTGGCATTAAATAATTTCATAGATAGAAGATTAATTATTCGTGATAATATGGATGGATAATTGCTAGTACGGAGAAAGAAGCGACACGAAAATGAATGTTCATCAGATTATTTTACGTTTTCTAAATTTGTCTGATGAAGTCTGGAAAATTAAACTGACAAACTTTGGAGTATAATGCAGAAATAGACCGTGAAGTTAACGTTACACGAATTAATGGAATTGACTCAAGGATCGCTCTTACAGCAGGGATTGATGGATGAGTATACGGGTATGGCTTCTTTGGATGAAGCTTCTGAATTGGATATTTCTTTTCTGGGTAATCAAAAGTATTTTTCTGATTTTTTAAAGACTAAAGCAGGGGTGGTTTTGGTACCTCCTGATTTACCTGATGTTCCTGAAAATGTGACTTTAGTGGAAGTTGAGAACCCTAGTTCTGCATTTGGCATGGTAGTGGAAAAACTCTCCATTCGGTCACGTAGTATTCCTATTGGTATTCACCCATCTGCTATTGTGGCAGATGATGTGATAATCGATAGAGAGAAGGTCTGTGTGCGTGCTGGCGCGATTATTGAATCGGGCTGTGAAATCGGAAATGGTTCTGAGATTGGTTCAGGTGTTGTGATTGGGGAACATGTGAAAATCGGGGAAGACTGTATTTTACATGCCAATTCAACGGTGCGTGAACATAGTATTCTAGGTGACCGGGTGATTCTTCAACCAGGCTGTGTCATCGGTGCGGATGGCTACGGTTATGATCTTGTCGATGGGCGGCATTGTAAGATAGATCAAGTGGGGATTGTTGTTTTGGAGAACGATGTTGAGGTGGGAGCGAATGCGACGGTTGATCGGGCCCGATTTGGAAAGACCTTAGTCGGAGAAGGGTCAAAAGTTGATAATCTGGTGCAGATAGCTCATAATGTCCAAATTGGAAAACACTGCTTACTAGTTTCTCAGTGTGGTATAGCAGGAAGTACGAAATTGGGAAATTATGTCACTGTTGCAGGGCAAGTGGGGATCGCTGGTCACTTAGAAATTGGAGATAAGGCAGTTTTGTCGGCACTCACTGGTGTGAGTAAGAGTTTAGAGGGGGGGCAGGTTTACATGGGATTCCCTGTATATCCAGTGAAGGAAGCTCAGAGAAGGTACGCTAGTATATCTCGTTTGCCGAAGGCCTTGGTGGAGTTACGTGAATTGCGTAAAGAGGTAGAAGAGCTAAAACAATCTTAGGAAAATTAGGGTTGTGAATTACTAATCATTGTTGATAGATTCCCTTTGCACCATGTCTAATCCTGTTACATTCGCTACGGCCAACGAGCACACCTTACAAATCACTAAAAAGCTGAAACGTCATCCCAAGCGGATCGTTTTCACGGATGGAGAGGATGAGCGCGTTATCCGGGTTGCTCGTAAGCTCGTAGATATGGAAGCCATCGCCCCTATTTTATTAGGAAATAAAGAGCAAATTCAGGAGATGGCTGAGGCGATGGATATCAGCCTCCAGTTTATTAATGTGATTCAACCTGACCAAGCATCTGATTTAGAGCGCTTTTGCAGAAGGCTGGAAAAAGTGGAAAGTTATAGAGGCCGCACAATTGTCAATCCTGAAGAAATGATGAGTCAGCCTCATAATTTCGCTGCGATGATGGTTCAATATAACCAGGTGGATGGGATCGTCGCTGGAAACGCTAGTCAACCTTGGACGGTTTTCCGTGCGATGAAAAATTTCATTAAACCTCAGAAGGGAGTGGAGAGTCTTTCAGGAGCGATCATCATGGTAGCTCCCCATCTACAGCATATGGGGCGTGATGGGATTTTGTTTTTAGCAGATTGTGGTCTTATTCCTGAGCCAACAGTTGATGAACTTGCTCATATCGCCGTGGAAACAGGTAGATTAGCCCACCATTTCTTAGGCCGTGCACCACGTGTCGCCCTTCTGAGCCACTCTACGCATGGGAATAACAGAAGTGCTTCTGCGACGAAGGTGGCTGCGGCAACCAGCTTGGCAAAGGCCTATTGTGAGAGAGAGATGTTGGATATGGATATTGATGGTGAGCTACAGGCAGATGTAGCGCTTGATATTGCAGCGGCTGAAACGAAGTTACAAGACTCTAGAGCTGATCACCCTGCAGATGTTCTAGTATTTCCTAATCTGGATGCAGCACATATTTCGTTTAAATTATTACAACATGTTGGCGGTGCTCAGCATTACGGGCAGTTGATTCTTGGCCTTACTCGCCCTGCTGCGCAGGTTCCTTTAACAACGAGTGAAGAGACACTTCTAGGAACAGCATTGTTGGTAGGTGCTGAGGCGATTAAATACCGTGAATTATTTCCTGATAACGGCTCTAGTTCGTAAGTTTTCTTGTGATTTTTATTCATAGCATAGAAGAATTAGCTTCTGTCAAACGCCCTTTGCACTTAGCGTTAGGAGTATTTGACGGTGTGCATGTAGGGCATCAAGCTGTGATTGATCTAGCCGTCACCGCGGCATCTATCAGTGGTGGTATTGCTGGTGTGTTAACCTTTGAGCCTCACCCTATCCGAGTACTGGCTCCAGAGAGAGCTCCTCGCAGAATTCTAGCTTCTGTAGAACATAAGCAAAGATTACTAGAATCGATAGGTGTTGATTTGTTTTGTGTACAAGCTTTCACGAAGAAATTTGCGGCGAATGAGGCGTTAGAGTTTATTCAGGCTTTAAACGTGAACGCTTTTGATCTTCGCAGCATATCGGTAGGGGAAGATTGGCAGTTCGGGAAAGGCCGAGGAGGAAATATTAACACTCTTAAGGTATGGGGGGAGAAGCTGGACTTTGCCGTGACGGCAGCACCTCCAGTCCGGGCTGAGGGTGAGCGGGTGAGTAGTACGAGAATACGCCAAGCGATACGCGATGGAAATATTAAAGGGGCCTCTGCAATGTTAGGCAGAGCATATTCTGTCTATGGCAAGGTAGAGGAAGGTCGCCAGTTAGCGAGAACTCTGGGGTTCCCTACAGCAAATATTTCTGTACAGAATGAGCAGTTACCACCTGACGGTGTATGGCAGGTTCTCGTGTCTGTCGGTACTCAGTGGTATGCTGGAATTGGTAATTTGGGGCTTAGACCTACTGTAGAAGAGAAGGACGCAGCACGGTTGTTAGAAGTGCATTTGTTTGATTTTCATAAGGATCTTTACGAGTTAGCTGTGGAAGTTCGATTCGGGGGGTTTTTACGCTCAGAGAGGAAGTTTGATTCTATTTCTGAATTACAGAATCAAATTATGAGTGATGTTAAGGCTGTTCGATCTATGCTGCCTATGGGGAATCCTTGACGCTGCCAACATCTACGATCACTCTCTTTTTCATGAAGAAGGTTCTATTCATTTGTACAGGAAACACTTGCCGTAGCCCTATGGCTGAGGGGTTTTTTCGTAAAGCGATTCAAGGGAGTTCTGAGCTAGAATGTATAGGGTCAGCCGGAGTGGCAGCCTATAATGGAGATAAAATGAGTGAGGAGACAGCTCACCTTTTAGCTTCCGCAGAAGTATCATTACCTCATTTCTCCAGTAGAATGGTGACGGCGGATATCTTACAAGAAGCGACGCATATCTATGCGATGACACAGAGCCACTTATCGACATTGGTGGATGCCTTTCCTGAGTTTCGCTCCAAGTGCCAATTAGTCTGTGATCATTTACCAGAGGATGGAGGGAGAGGGATGGATGTGCCAGATCCTATTGGCATGGGGTTTTCTGCGTATCAACAAACAGGCTCTGTCTTTGCCCAAGCCATCCCTGCCATCATAGCGCACTTAGATCATTCTTCTTAGTTGGCTAAGAGTTTCCTTTTCTTTGCTTTATGCTGAGTGATTTAAGAGTGCATGAGTTAAAGGCCCGCTTGCTGGAGCCTTTTCATTCAGGAGAACCTTGGCGCGTCTTATTGAAGGCCCCTACCGGCTCCGGTAAGTCAACAGGCATAGCCCCGATGCTCTTGGAGCAAACACAGGGTTTGATCATTGTTGTGCAGCCAAGGCGTATTGCGGCAAGAATGTTGGCCCATAGAGTGGCGAGTATGTGTGGAGAAGCAGTTGGAAAGACTGTAGGTTACACAGTGCGCCATGATTCGAAACGAAGTGCTCAGACTCGGATTTTGTTTGTGACTGATGGAGTGCTGCAACGTCTATTAATCGAGGATTGTTCCTTACGTAAGGTAGAATGTGTCGTGTTTGATGAATTTCACGAACGCAGGATTACCTCGGATATTTCTTTGGCCAAATGTGTGGCATTACAGCAGGGCAAGCGTCCGGATCTTAAACTATGCGTGATGTCAGCGACCCTCGATAGTTCGTTATTAGCTGATTACTTATCCCCTTGTCGCTTACTGGAGTCTGAAGGGAGAAGTTTCCCTGTGGATGTGAATTACGTGCCTGTGCCGATAGTGAATAAGATGCAGAAGCGAAGAGTGGAAGCTATTTGGGACCGTTGCGCTAAAGTCTGCCGTCAGGCTATTGTCAATGAGCCGGCTGGCCATATACTTATTTTCTTACCTGGTGTGTATGAAATTAGGCGTTGTGTTGAGTGTTTGGAGCACCTGAAAGAGACGAAAGATTATGGCATTTATCCTTTGTATAGCTCGTTACCTGCAGAAAAGCAGGATATGGCCGTCATAGGGCGCCGTGGTGAGCTTCGGGTAATCGTTGCTACCAACGTTGCGGAGACATCGCTGACAATTGACGGTGTTTCTGTGGTGATCGATTCTGGCTTGGCCCGCATTGCACGGTTTGATGCCAACCGCGGATTAGATTCCCTGATGATAGAGCCTATCTCACGTGCCTCAGCGCAGCAGAGAGCGGGAAGGGCGGGCCGCACAGCAGCAGGGGTTTGTTATCGCTTGTGGAGTGAGCATCATCATGCCAATCGACCTGAGTTTGAAACACCAGAGGTACACCGTGTTGAGCTCAGTGAACCGCTGCTAACTGTGGCGCATTATCAGAGTAGGGTAGAGGGCCAGTTACAGAGTTTTCCTTGGGTCGAGCCTCCAGAGGAAACGAGGTATAGACAGGCGCTAGAGTTATTGACAGATTTAGGCGCGCTAGAGGCGAATCATGAAGTGCTTACAGGTCTTGGCGCCAGATTATTAAAGTTCCCTCTACACCCTCGGTTTGCCAGGATGTTAGTAGCTGGTGCCGAGTTAGATTGCCTAAGTGAAGTATTGTTTATAGCCGCTCTATGCCAAGGTGATAGTTTATTGAGTAAACGAGGAGGCGCAGTAGGAAAAAATGCGTATATCTATGAGGATGATAGAAGTGACTTCGAGGCAGAATACCGAGCTTTTGCAACAGCCCGGCAAATGAAGTTTCAAATATCTCGGTGTGAGAATGCTGGGATTATGGCAAGAGCGGCAAAAGATGTCGATCAGGCCCTCTCTCAGCTACAAGAGGTGGTGCAAGCACGTGGTTGGCCATCTCGTGACGTGGATTTCACAATGAGGCATACAGAGGTGTCTGAAGCTGTTTTACGGGCGTTTCCTGATCATGTCGGTGTGGCTTTGCCCTCTAGTACCACGGCACGCTTGGTCGGGAAGAGATCTGGCCAGTTAGCAAGCGACTCTACGGTGAAAGGTAGCTCTGCTTTTATTGCCCTGGGGCTGACAGAGGTAGGGGGGAAAGAGGTTGTCACCTATTTGTCGCGTTGTTTAGAGGTATCCTTTGATAGCTTACGGGCTGTTTTTCCTGATGTATTACATGAAGTGAAAGGAGCGCAATATGAGGAGACGATTC
>CAZLQY010000002.1:0-50171 GCA_964561965.1 uncultured Verrucomicrobiales bacterium | reverse complement strand
GTGTTGCGGCAGGAGCTTCGCTACCGAGATCTTACTCTGCACTCAAGTACCAAAGGGGAGCCTCCTCTGGACCAAGCGGCAGAAATTCTCGCCGCTAAGGTGGCGTCAGGAGAGTTGAAGCTGAAACAATGGGATGGTGAAGTCGAGCAGTGGATTGCTCGTTTGCTAGGCTTACGTGAATGGATGCCAGAGCTTGAACTGCCAAGCTTCAATGAGGAAGATAGAGCGCTGGCTTTAGTACAAATTTGTGAAGGAGCTCTGGGTTATAAGGAGATCAAAAACCGGAGTGTGATGCCTGCTCTACAAAGTTGGCTCTCTTCTGGGCAGCATGCGAGCTTAGAAGCCTATGCACCTGTGAGACTGAAATTGACGAATGGTCAATCCGTGAAAGTGCGTTATCAAGTAGGGCTCCCTCCTACAATTGCACTCGTTGTTCAGCGGCTATATGGAGTACGAGAAACTCCAACCATTGCAAACGGTTTACCAGTGCAGGTAAATATCTGTGCACCAAATCAGCGCCCTTGGCAAATGACGGCTGATTTGGCGGGTTTTTGGGAGCGTGGTTTTGAGCAAATGAAAAAAGATCTAGCAGGGCGCTATCCAAAGCATAATTGGAATGGGCCGTGTGAGTAATATAGGGAGTAAGGACTGAAAGGGGGATGGTGCTCTGAGGGATTGGAGGTTTTTTTTAAATCCCCCATAGTCACCAATGAAAAATGCCTACAGGAAAGACCTGCAGGCATTGTGAAAAAGTGTGAAGAATGAGAAAATGTTACTTCTTGTAGACAGACTTCCCTGTTGAGAGGAGGTCATTACATGCTTCTTTCAAACGGTCACAGACACCTTGTTCCCCTTTTTTGATATAAGCACGTGGGTCATATTGGCCTTTTACACCTACTTCACCGTCAATCTTAAGAACACCTTCGATGTTCTGGCACATGTGGCTGACGATAGGGCGTGTGAATGCATATTGTGTATCGGTGTCGATGTTCATTTTTACGACGCCGTAGCCAAGAGTTTCACGAATTTCTTCAAGAGAGGATCCAGAACCACCGTGGAACACGAGGTCCATCTCAGCGTCAGCACCGTATTTATCAGTCACAGCTTTCTGGCCATCACGGAGGATCGTTGGTTTTAGCTTCACCGCACCAGGCTTGTAGGCACCGTGTACGTTGCCGAAAGTCGCGGCAAAGAGGAAACGGCCAAGGCCATTGAGAGTCTCATATACCGTAATCATATCTTCTGTTGTGGTATAGAGTTTATCATCAGGCATATCTGAATTATCAACGCCATCTTCTTCACCCCCTACAACACCAGCCTCTACTTCAAGGATGATATCGAGTGCTGCACACTCCTTAATGAGCTCTTCAGAAAGCTTCATGTTTTCCTCAAGAGGAAGGATAGAAGCATCGAGCATGTGTGATTGGAAAAGGACGTTCTTACCTTCTGCTTTACGTTTTGCTGATTCAGCAAGAAGTGGGCGGAGGAATGGATCGACCTTATCAGGGTGGCAATGATCTGTGTGAAGCGCGACGAGGATATCGTATTGTTCTGCAAGACGGTGAGTCGCCTCAGCAAGAACGATAGCGCCGAATGCTTCGTCAGCACCTGCAAGACCAGAGGCGAACTTGCCTCCACCTGTAGAGACCTGAATGATACCGTCTGAGCCAGACTCAGCGAATGCTTTGAGAGCACCGTTAATTGTGGCAAGAGAGGTGATATTAACAGCTGGGTATGCGTAGCCGCCCTTCTGAGCGGCATCCAGCATTTCTGCGTATTGTTCTGGTGTTGCAACTGGCATCCCTGCGGCATAGCGAAGGAGACATGATAATGCAAGAGTTTCCCGCAAGTGAGATGGAAAAAGCGGCAGATTGTTGCTAGATCATTTGGTGGATGTCAATAATGAGAGTTGGATGGATGTTGGGCGAAATCTGGTTATTCTTATATCAATATTTTTTTAATGTTATTAACCTGTTATCTGTCAGTTTGTTGTTTTGATAGGTGTGATCGTGTGAGAGAATTTCATGTTGAGCATGTCATCTCCCTGAATTGAGATACTTTTTAAAAAAAGAGGCCCAAGCTGGAAGCTTGAGCCTACTGTAGAAATGGTTAGGGAAAAGGTAGTTAGAAAAAGTGAGGGGCTTTTACTTCCGAGGATTAACGGATGTAATCGTTACGGAGGTTTTCTAGCATTTCCTGACGGCCGCTGGAGATGACGGGCGCATCAATACCTAACGCGTGATTATGAAGAGAGTCTAATGAGGCTGTACCATTCTCTAAGGAAGCTCCTATTCCAGAGTCGAAGGAAGCGTAGCGCTCAGAAATGAAGGAATCAAAGACGCCGTCTTCTATAACGTTCGCCGCAATTTTCAGTGCACGGGCAAAGGTATCCATTCCTCCAATGTGAGCGTGGAAAAGATCTTCAGGTTCATGGGACTCACGGCGGCGCTTAGCATCAAAATTGAGTCCTCCTGTGGTGAATCCTCCCATCTTAAGGATGCGTGTCATCACATCCGTCGCCATATAAATGTCTGTCGGGAATTGGTCTGTATCCCAACCTAAGAGAGGATCTCCCTGATTGGCATCAATGGAACCGAGTGCTCCTGCACCGAGTGCAACATCCATTTCATGCGCCATTGTATGGTTGGCAAGTGTGGCGTGATTGGTCTCAAGGTTGAGCTTAAAGTGATCCAGAAGGTTATACTCACGGAGGAAGTTTAGGCATGCCGCAGCGTCTGAGTCATATTGATGAGTGGATGGTTCACGTGGTTTTGGTTCAATATAAAATTGCCCAGTAAAGCCGATTTTTTTCGCATGATCTACAGAAAGGTGAAGAAAGGCCGCTAAGTGATCTAGTTCACGCTTCATGTCTGTATTCAGCAGAGTAGAATATCCCTCACGTCCTCCCCAGAATGTGTAACCCGCTCCTCCTAGTCGGTGCGTTTGTTCAAGAGCAACTTTTACTTGGCTAGCGGCATAAGAAAAGACATTAGCATCAGGTGAGGTCGCTGCTCCCTGTGAGTACCTAGGATCAATAAATAGACAGGCTGTGCCCCATAGTAAATTCACATTATGAGCTTTCTGTTCCTGTTCTAAGACATCACAGACGGCTAACATATTATCGTGTGTTTCCGCTAGCGTAGCACCTTCAGGTGAGATGTCGCGGTCGTGCCAGCAGTAAAGGTCGATTCCTATCTTATTTAAGAACTCGAAGAAAACGGGAACTCTGTTGAGAGCGTTTTGCAGAGAATTAGATTTATCGTCCCATGGCATGAGTGCCGTTCCTGCTCCAAATGGATCGCCAAGTTCATTGCGCATGACGTGCCAGTAAGGGGCTGCAAACTTCAAATGTTCCTTCATTGTTTTACCCAAAATGATTTCATCTGGGTTGTAATGATGGAATGCTAGGGGGTTTTTACTGTCTGCACCTTCGTAGGTAATAGTTGGAATATTTGGGAAAAATTCACTCATAAGATTATTAATTCAAAATAATGTGCGGAGACTGTTGGGTAATCTTACGTGTAGTTAAAGAAAAATATCTATTTTCAAAAAATTAATAGAAATAGGAAAAAAAATGTCAAATGTTTGTCTTTGATCGTCAAATAACTTCTTGATAATTTACGTCATCTGTTATAAGTTAGTTTTTATGACATCTGAAACTGGAATTTCGAAAGAAGCGAAGGATTTTATTGAACAATTGCCACCAGGGCAATTAGCTATCGGATTATTTCAGGAACTTCCTGGAGTTATCTTTTGGATCAAGGATAAGATTGGGCGATTTATATTTGTAAACCGAGCCTTTAAAGATGTTTTGTGGCTACACGGAGAAGATATTTTGGGGAAAACAGATAAAGATATTTATGCAGATGATTTAGCTGATATTTTTATGGACGATGATGAGAAGATTCGTTCGACAGGAGAAGTGATCCGTCAAAAAGTAGAATTAGTCACTAAGCGTCACGGAGGAGTAGAGTGGCGTACGGCTTCAAAGATTCCGCTGCATAACATGAATGGTGAGATTATAGGGACAGCAGGGATTTCTCGTAAAATTGAGCAAGCAGGCTCGATGATGCCTAGTCACCGGGCTCTCGATGTCGTTATTCAATATGTCCATGATAATGTAAGCCATGATCTGAGAGTCGGGGCGTTAGCGAAGGAAATGGGAGTTTCTGTCGCTACTCTGGAACGGCGATTTAAAGAGTATTTAGGGACATCTCCTCGAAAATTTATTCAGAAAGCAAAAATCGCAAAAGCTTGTGAATTTCTAATCCAGACACAGATGGCAGTGGGTGAGATAGCGAAACAGACCGGTTTTGTGGAACATGCAAGCTTTACTCGAGCATTTGAAAAAGTGATGAGAATGACTCCTTCTGCCTATAGGAAGTGTTATGGCGGAAGCTAGAGATCTAAAATAGGTCTTTACGAATTCTACTAGTTAGCTAATTTAGCGATCTCCGATATCGGTGAACTAGTATGTCGAGAAAGCCTGAAAACATAATGATTGATACCTTACAAAGCATAGAGCTTAGTGAGGGTGTTGAGATTCAACTCCGTACAGCAGGAGTGTTTGCTCGAAGTTTAGCATTTTTTTTGGATGTTATTTTTATATCAATTGGGGCTTCTCTTCTTTTGTTCGCTGTTTCAATACTCAGTCAATTTTTGGGTGATCATTATGCTTCAGGTATTTATGGATTACTTATGTTTGTCTTAACCTGGGGTTATTTTTTTCTGATGGAATCCATGAAACGGGGTGGGACGTTTGGGAAACGTATCGTCGGGCTTCGAGTGGTTAATTCTTCAGGAGGGATTCCGCGCCGTGGGCAAGTATTTACGAGAAACTTATTCCGCTTTATAGAGCTTGTTATGTTGCCTTTGATTGGTCTGTGCACTTGCATGATGACGAAGAAGTTTCAACGGGCGGGGGACTTAGTGGCAGGAACAGTGGTGGTGTATGATAAAACAGTACCTCAACTTGCTATGTCATTATCGTCTGGAGAGGAAGCTCAGCTCCCTAGGTGGAAACTGACGAGGGAAGAGCAGGCAGCAATTATGTCCTTTCGTGAACGTGGGGGACTGTGGTCTGAAGCTAGGCAAGAGGAATTAGCTTCTCATGCTGAAGGGCTTGTTGGTGATGCTGGTTCCAGTTCTGTCAAAGATTTAGTGAATATGGCAGAATGGTTAACTGTAAAAAATGGGTAGCCTATGAATGCGAGAGAATTCGAAAAGAAAAATCAAGAGAGGTGGGCCCAATATGACTCTTTAGTGGAAGAGTTAGAGAAACGTGATTCTTCTGCTGACGCTAGTTTATTGCCAAAGCTTCTTAAGCAAATGTGTGTCGATCTCTCTGTAGCGAGATATCGAATGTACCATGTAGCTTTACGTGACCATTTGAATGATCAGGTTATTCGTGGGCATAAGTTAATTTCTATTGAGAAAGAGTCGTTTTGGGAACAGGTCTTTGTGTTTTTCTTAAGCACATTTCCTCAAGCTGTGCGGAAAGAGTGGCGTCTACATATTCTTTGTTGGGCCGTGTTTTTAGTTCCAACGTTTGGTCTCTTTTTTGCGGCAGAAAACAATATGGAATGGGTGAAGGGAGTGCTTGGAGAACAGGGGATTAAAGATGTGGATAGGATGTATGGTCTGGACTCAGAGAGCTCTATAAAAGATTATCGCTCTGAGGAAGGGGCCAATTTCAGGATGTTTTCGCATTACATAGGAAATAATATTGGCATTGATTTTCAAATCTTTGCGAGTGGTATTTTAGCAGGTGTAGGAAGTTTGTTTTATCTTGTGTTGAACGGGCTTCACTTTGGTGCCGTATTTGGGTATGTGCAGCATTATGGGAACCCTGAAAGCCTGTATACCTTTGTGGCTGGTCATTCTTCTTATGAGCTATGGGCTATGGTGATCGCCGGGGTGGCAGGCATGCGCTTAGGTGTTGGGCTGTTGAGCCCGGGCCGTATGACGAGAAGCAGATCCTTACTAGAGTCTGGTAAAAAAAGTATGCCCCTTATTTTTGGAGCAGCTTCGATGACTTTTTTTGCAGCGATTATCGAGGGGTTTTGGTCTGCTGAAGATGTGGCGCCCATGATCAAATATAGCGTTGGTGCTATGGGCTGGATATTGCTAATACTTTATTTTTCTTTCTGTGGAAAGGAACGGAATGAAGCTTGAAAATGTGACGGCAGAGGTGAGGCCTCGTGGAAGATGGGAATCGATCGATTTTGGGTGTGCGTTAGTTCGGGAGTCTTTCAGTACGATCGTTAAGGTCCTTTTGGTCACGATTATCCCCGTATGGTTTCTGCTCTGGGTTGTATTGAGAGATGTTAGCCCCTTTTGGCTCTTTTTGGGGTATTGGATGACATTACCTTTGGCTAGTAGAGCGATCCTGTATGTCTTAAGTAGGAAATTATTTGGGGATTCTGTTTCAGTGAAAGAAGTTTTTCTCCAGTGGCCAAGGATGGTCGTTCGTCGGTTTTTTCACGCTGTGCTGATTTGGAGGTTTTCTCCATCTCGCAGTTTAGCGTTATCTGTGTCCGAACTAGAAGGGCTGAAAGGGAAGGCCTATCGTGATAGAGTTCAACTATTAGAGAGAAATGGAGGGGATGGTGCTGCACAAACAGCTATGATTGGGTGGTTATTAATCATGGTAGTTGCGGTTGGGGTATTTATTTTATTGCAGATTCTGTTACCTTTGTCAATAGATCTGTTAGATTATGAGAGTGATTTTTTATGGGAAGAAGACGGTGCTGATCTTTTGTGGTCTTGGCTCGTTGGCCTATACGCTGTAGCAGTGTTGTTTGTAGAACCTTTCTGTGTAGGAGCGGGCTTTGCCATGTATGTGAATAGCCGGACGATTACGGAGGGCTGGGATATAGAGCTAGCATTTAAGAGGATGAGTAGCCGCCTCAATGCGATGAAACAAAGATCAGGTATAGGATTATTACTTATAGGAATGTTGAGCCTTGGTCTGATGTCTTCTCACAGCCGTTTGATGGCAGCTACTGAGCCAGAAGAAGAGCTTGTTACCATGAGTGAAGAGCAAAAGCTTGTTCATGAACTCTATCAGCATGAAGATTTTAAGGTTCACACCAAAACGATTCAGGTTCTGGACGAGGATGTAGAAGAAAATAAGGAACTTTCCGATTTTTGGAATATTTTAGATTTTGGTGGAAATGGTATTCTCTCGTTAGTGTTTAAGCTATTTCTTTACATATTAGTTCTGATGATTGTTGTAGGATTGATCGTGCTCATTGCTAGAAACTTCCATGTGTTCCAAGGCAAAGGGAATAGAGTGAAAAAAATAGTGAAACCGAAACAACGAGTGCAATCTGTGATGGGCATGAATGTGACGAAAGAGAGCTTACCCGAGGATATTGTCTCAGCTGCTTTGGCTGCCTGGGAACGGGGTGATGCTAAACTTGCCTTGAGCCTTCTCTATCGCGGAGCTATTTCATGGAGTGTGGACTCCACGTCAGTTGAACTTCGCGATAGTGATACGGAGCGGGATTGTATCCTGAAGCTAGAAGCTATTTCTGATTGCCCCCATTATGAATACTTTAAAGATCTGACGGAAGCTTGGTTAGCTCTAGCCTACGGCAAAGTGGTTCCTGAGCATTCCTTTATGCACAGTCTTTGTACCTCTTGGCCCTACCAGGGAGAACAGTCAAAGGAGGAAGCCTCATGAATAGGTATATTGTTGGATTCCTTCTTGGATTGCTTCTTTGTTCTTGTAATAGCAAGACCAAGGATGAGGAAATCGTTCTGGGTTATAAGGGCAAGGCTAGAGGGAATCCTTATCTGTTAGCCCAGCAATATGTGGAGGTTAAGGGCTATGAGATTATAGACCAGCGAGGAGCACTTCACTTAGGTGATGAAGATGCAGTCGTCATTCTCCCAGCGAGCGCTGTACAGAATGTCGGAGATGCAAAAAAACTACTAGATTGGGTCAGTTGGGGTGGTCATGCTATTGTCCTGTTAGAGCGAGGGGAAGATTACTGGTCGGATATTGGCAGCTATGCCAACCATAAATTTGATGGTTGGACGAGTTTTGAGACGGAGGAGGTACATTCACTCGGCCTGGATTATCTAGCAGAAGAATTGTATGTGGATTTATTTCATAATGTTTCTGATGAAATAGTATCGGATGATGAGGAAAAGTTAGATGAGAAAGGGAATCCTGTTGACTCTGAGGAGTACTATAAACTGATTCAGAGAGGTGTCGTGCTCCCTTATGTCGATGATATTCAATTCACGCTCGATGAAGTTAGCCTAAATGCTAGCTTAGGTGGGAATTACACATTTCAATCACAATATGATTTGGAAGAAGGTGAGTTCGGGAATGAAGCTGATGATGAAGCTTTGAAACTATTGAGTGTTCATTATTCTGACGGGCGAGTCACCTTACTCTCTGATGCGCGGTTATTTCGGAATCCATATTTGATGATGAATGATCACGCTGAGTTGCTGAAAACTTTAGTGGAGCAGACTTCTAGAGATGGAGCAGTGATCTTTAACCACGGATTAGTCGAAAACTTTTTCACATTGATGATACGAGAGTTTTCCGTCGTAGTATGGGCTCTATTAGGAATCGTGCTGTTGTGGGTGTGGAAGAATCTACCACGTTTTGGGCCTCGACAAGATGTCTTAATAGAAGATGAACGGGATCAATTGGAATATTTAATGACCACAGGTAATTTCCTTTGGAGCAAGGGGCAAGACGAGGCTTTAACGCACCCCCTTCGTGAGGAAGTTTGCCGTAGAATGAAGATAAATCACAGCGAGCTGACGGCAGAACAAATGCAAAAGATTTCAGACAGTACAGGATTATCAGAGATTGATGTGCGAGAGGCCATGAAAACAGAGCAAATTAAGGATTCAAATGTATTGATAAGAGTCGTGAGGCATTTGCAACAAATTTTAAAGTCGATATAATGGAAGAAGAACAAGCAGAAATAGGATTAGAAAATGCAAGCTTAGATCCAGAGAGTGGATTCGTAGACATTGTACAACAAGAGGTAACAGAACGTGCGCGAGGTGCTGCAGAATTATCTCAGGTTTTAAAAGCGCAGCTGAATCAAGCGTTCTTAGGGCAGTCCGAGGTAGTTGATCAGGTGCTGGCATCGTTTTTAGCGAATGGCCATGTTTTGTTAGAGGGTAAACCAGGGTTAGGTAAAACTCATTTGGTGGTTACTTTAGCAAAAGCTTTTGGAGGGCATTTCTCACGAATTCAATTTACTCCAGATTTAATGCCGACAGATGTGACAGGGTTTACACTGTTTGATATGAAGAGTCAGACCTTCCAGGTGCGCAGAGGGCCTGTCTTTACGAACCTTCTACTAGCAGATGAAATTAACCGAGCCCCTGCGAAGACTCAAGCGGCGTTATTAGAAGTTATGGGAGAGAGGCAAGTCACTATTGATGGAGAGACGATGCCTCTGTCACCACCTTTTATGACGTTGGCCACTCAGAACCCTATCGAGCAAGAAGGTACGTACCCCCTTCCTGAGGCTCAGCTGGACCGCTTCCTTATGAAGGTGATTATTAATTACCCTGATGGAGAGTGTGAAGCTGGCATTGTGAAGTATGCTACTGCGAGGGAAGGGGCTTCTTTCGATGCGACCAAGGTCGTATGTTCACCTTCAGATATTATTGCTGCACAGCAAGAAGTAGCAGAAGTAAAGGCTGTCGATGAGGTCGTTCACTATGCTGTTAATCTAGTGCGGGCAACTCGGGCTGCCCCTGGAATTAGCCTTGGTGCTGGGACTAGGGGGGCGATTAGTTTAATTCGTATTGCAAAGGCCTACGCTGTGCTGGCTGGTAGAAACTATATTACACCTGATGATGTGAAATCAGCAGCTTTACCAGTGCTGCGCCACCGTGTCCAGTTAGCTCCCGAGTTAGCCATCAGTGGGCAGCGTGTAGATGATGCATTGCAGGCCGTGATTACTTCCGTAGAAGCTCCCCGCCAATAATCGATGAATTTGTTGATGCTATCGGCAGTGCAAAAAAATTTGGTTGAGGTGCTGACTCCTGTATTGATCTATGTTGGGCCCATTGTTCTAGCATGGGTGATGTTTCGGTGGTTGAGGGTGAAACCTGCTGTTCGGATGATCTGGGTGAGCGGTATTTGGCTTTGCCTTGCTGTATTAGGCTCCTTTATCCCTGTGATCGCAGATACGTGGAAATGGGTGTTAGGGTTTTGGTTGATGATCGCTCTAGCAGATTTACTCTTCCTATTGTTCGCTCGCAGCCTAGAAGTAGGGCGGAAGCTTCCTGGCAGGATGGCTATGGGAGTAGAGTCTGAGGTAGAATTAACGATTAAGAATGATACGAACATTCCCTATTGGGTACAGCTCTATGATGGCGTGCCAGATTGTTCCATTTGTGAAGATTTACCATGGGTAGGCAAATTACCTGCGCGAGGTTTTCATAAAATGATGTATCGTGTGACTATGCCAGAGCGGGGAGAAGCCGTATTTGGGAAAAGCTTTATAGAACTGAGGACAGGGCTACAGCTCTGGAGCCGACAGTTTACGATTGGTGAGGAAGAGGGGGTAAAAGTATATCCGAATTATGAACCTGTGGTGCAATTGTCCTTAATGTCTATGGAGAGCCAAGCCCAGCCAATGGGCATTGTAGAGAAGAACCGAGCTGGTTTAAGTAAAGATTTTCACCAGTTAAGAGATTACCAATATGGAGATAATCTTTCGCAGATTGATTGGAAATCGAGCTCGAAGCGCCTTTCCCTCATCAGTAGAGATTATCAGGAACTAAGAGATCAAACGGTGATTTTAGCTGTGGATTGTGGGAAACGCATGCGTTCCGTGGATGGTGGAGTAGCTCAGTTTGATCATTGCCTAAATGCTATGTTACTTTTGGCGTATGTCGCCTTGCGCCAGGGGGATAGTGTAGGGATTATGAGCTTTGGTAGTGATGAGCGGTGGTTGCCTCCTATGAAGGGCACACAGTCCATGACAGCTATTTTAAATCACCTCTATGATTATCAGACGACGGCGAATCCAAGTGATTACTCTGAAGCAGCAGAGCAATTATTAGCTAGGCAGGCGCGAAGATCTCTCGTTATTATGATGACTAATGTACGTGGGGAAGATGGTGTGGAACTTATCGGGCCGCTAAAGATGATGCGTAAACGCCACGTCGTATTACTAGCCAGTCTTCGGGAAAAAGCGATAATCGATAGGATGGAAGAGCCTGTGGAAATGATGAATGATGCTCTGGCTGTATCTACAGCACAACGCTATATGGATGATCGGCGAGAAATATTAGAAGAGCTGAATTCTTACGATATTTCTTCCGTAGACACCTCTGCTCAAGAGCTCCCTGTCGCATTAGCAAACCAGTATCTACTCGCTAGGAAATCCTTATAGAAATATTGAAAAAGGGGAGGAAGTATTGCTCTTAGAGCTTGGCTTTAGCGGTAATCCGTGAAAGCTGTGTGCATGCCTAAATTTCAAGACAAAGTAGTAGTTATCACTGGCGCAGGGCGCGGAATTGGTAAGGAAATTGCACGCCGTTTTGCTGCAGAAGGTGCTAAAGTGGCCGTGATTAGCCGTAGTGAGCATTCTTGCCAAGGCGCGGCAGATGAAATTAACGCAGATTTTGCAGATTCAGCGAAGGCCTATGCTGTCGATGTGGCTGACCATGAATCTGTGCAATCCCTCGGTAAACAGGTGATTGCAGATTTTGGTGCGGTGAATATTCTTATTAATAATGCGGGTGTAACACGCGATGGCCTCCTCATGCGGATGAAAGATGCGGATTGGGATGCTGTGTTAGATACCAATCTCAAGGGGGCATTTAATACAGTAAAGGCATTTCAGCGCAGTATGATGAAGGCTCCAGACCCTAGGATCATTAACATTTCTTCTGTGATAGGGCTTATTGGCAATGCAGGGCAAGCAAACTATGCTGCGAGCAAAGCAGGGCTTATTGGTTTCACGAAATCTGTAGCGCGGGAGCTTGCAGGGCGGAAGGTCTGCTGTAACGCCGTTGCTCCTGGTTTCATAACGACAGATATGACGGATGAAATTCCAGAAAACTTACGGGAAGGTATTTTATCGAAGATTCCTCTTGGGGAATTTGGATCGACGGACGATATTGCCGCTTTGGTTATGTTTCTTGCCAGCGAGAAGGCCCGTTACATCACGGGCCAAGTCATTTCTTGTGATGGAGGGATGACGATGTAGGTCTTTCTTAGCACATGATGTTATTCAGTAAAAAGGGAATATGATTGTTCGATTACGTGGTATAGTTCTAGAGGCCTTTCCTAACCGCCTTGTCATAGACGTCGGGGGGGTGGGCTATCAGGTGAATATTCCACTTTCTACTTACGATCAGCTGCACCCTGTAGAGGGTGGAAAGATTGATTTACACACACACCTACAGGTGCGTGAAACCGAGCATAAGCTCTTTGGCTTTTCTTCTCCCGAGGAGCGGGAGCTCTTTTTACTGTTAATTGACAGAGTCAGTGGAATTGGCCCGGCGATTGCCGTAGCTGTACTGAGTGGTCTACCTGTGGATCGCTTCAAGGCGGCAGTTGTGAACGAGGACGTTGCTGCTCTTTCTAAAATTAAAGGCCTGGGTAAGAAGACAGCCGAACGTATTGTTTTAGAACTGAAGGATAAAGTCGGAGTAGCAGATGCTTGGAAGGCGGCTAGTGAAAACCTAGTGCCAAGTGCCGCGAATGATACCGAGCTAGCGCTGATTGGTTTAGGTTATAAACAGGCAGAAGCGCGTAAAGCTGTTGCTAGTGTGATGAAAGGAGACTCCGCTTCTGATTCCGAAGATCTATTACGAGGTGCTTTACGAGTGCTGAATAGTTAGGCGTTACCGGGCAGATAACGTTGCATCGAGAAATCAATGCCATCTCTTCTATGTTTTAAGTGATGAGTTGGTATGGTCTGTGCTACACGTCAGTGGATGGCCAGCTTAGTAACGCAAGAATATTCTCTGATTGATGAGCTTTTACGGGAGCAAAATGAACTCTCCGCAGTAGATCGATTCAGTCAACGATATACGGATTACCAAGGGCCGGCACAGCAACAGCACTATAAGGACTTATTGCCCATCCGTAAGCCATCTACTGGGGAGCAATATTCGTTCGAAGTGGATTTAGACACTTGTACGGGCTGTAAAGCTTGTGTGACAGCTTGTCATAGCCTGAATGGCCTTCACAATCAGGAGGCTTGGCGTGATGTAGGATTTGTACGTGGTGTTGAGAATGGAGAAGTTCATCAACAGACAGTGACCTCAGCCTGCCATCATTGTGCAGACCCTGCCTGTCTTAGTGGTTGCCCTGTTGAAGCGTATGAGAAGCTGGACAACGGTATCGTGAAGCACCTTGATGATCAATGTATTGGCTGTCAGTACTGTTCGCTCAAGTGCCCTTATGATGTGCCGAAGTATGACAAATCCTTAGGTATTGTCAGGAAATGTGATATGTGTCACGAGCGGCTTGCCGAAGGTGAGGCCCCTGCATGTGTGCAAGCCTGCCCTAATGGTGCGATTTCTATTAAGGTAGTCAGTGTAGATACGGTCAAGGAGCGTGCTAGTGGAGGTAAAAGTATGATCGCAGGTGCGTTTCGCTCTGACTACACTCTACCGTCGACGAATTTTAAAAGTAAAAAAGCTCTACCTGCTTCTATGGAAGCTGCAGATGCCCGTAGCTTGGAGCCTTCTCACCAACATAGCCCTCTAGTCTGGATGTTAACATTAACTCAGCTGGCAGTGGGAGTGACTTTAGCGAATGCAGTGGTTTCCTTATTGCTTCCTGAGCTAAACCAAAAGATTGAGTTTTTCATGCTTTTAGTAGCGGCTGTATTAGGTGGAATTGGCTTAGCAGCGAGTGTGCTGCACTTAGGTAGCCCTTTAGGCGCCTGGAGGGTGTTTCTGGGGCTAAGGACATCTTGGCTTAGCCGTGAAGTAGTCACATTTGGGGCTTGGATGCCTCTATTGCTATTGCATGCTGTACTGGTGTCACCGTTACCTTCGGTCCTTGGGCTGGCCGATATTGTTTCTATTGAAACCCTCTCCTTACTCACTCGCTGGGGGTTAGTTACAGTCGGTTTAGCCGCAGTGTTTACTTCTGTGATGGTGTATGTAGATACGCGGAGAGAGTTTTGGAAGATGGGGCTGACAGGCGCTAAGTTCTTTGGTTCCGTCTTGTTGGGCGGTGTCACTTCCTTAGCGAGTGTCGCGGCGATTAGCGGAGAGTGGCGGAATGAAATGGCCGTGGCTGTTCTGATAGCATCGTTCTTGAAATTAATCGCTGAGTGGCGTGGTGTCAGGCCAGCCTTTAATGAAGAGTGGAGCCTTGCTAAACAAAGTGGTTTAATTCAATGGCACACTTTGGGGTCTATTTTTAGCGCCAGAATTGGGCTCTTAGTCTTAGGCGTTCTGTGTATCTCATTAGGCATGGTTCAACCATATTTTACAGCCTTTGGAGCTTTTGTTATTGTACTGGGAGAGGTGTGGGAGCGCCGCCTGTTCTTCCAATCTGTCGTTACTTTGAAAATGCCTGGGTCTCTTAAATCATGAAACAATTATTGCAATCAACGAACTTTAAGCTCCGCCAGCTGGATGGGCCAAAAACTCGCAAGTTAGTACGCCGGCCAGGGCAATTTGGCCTAGGGCAGCTTCCTAGTGCAATGTCTCCTGATGCGACGACAACGTCAATTTGTGGGTTTTGTTCAACAGGATGTGGCTTAAATATTCATCTCAGAGAAGGAGAGGCGATTAATTTAACACCGGCGACGCATTACCCCGTGAATCTTGGCATGGCTTGTCCAAAAGGTTGGGAAGCATTAACACCGTTGGACTCTGAGGATAGAGTGGACGCGCCACTACTTCGAGAGAGGCGTGGTGAAGAGGCGAAAAAGATTTCTTGGGCTGAGGCCGCTTCCAGCTTCACGGAGAATTTCCGTGCGATTCAGCGAGAGCACGGCGATGACTCCGTCGCATTTATCAGCACAGGCCAGATTGTGACAGAGGAGATGGCATTTTTGGGAGCGCTGACCAAATTTGGGATGGGAATCAAACATGGCGATGGGAACACTCGCCAATGCATGGCCACTGCTGTCGTTGCGTATAAACAGAGTTTTGGTTTTGATGCTCCACCATATACGTATCAGGACTTTGAGGAATCTGATGTGATAGTTCTAGTGGGCTCTAACCTTTGTATAGCGCACCCGATTATGTGGCAGCGGATTGAGAGGAATAAGAACCAACCTGAAATTATCGTGATAGACCCTCGGCGTACAGAAACCGCCGTAGCTGCGACGCAGCACTATCCGATTCGCCCGAAGTCCGATCTAGTATTCTTTTATGGTTTAGCTCAGGCTCTCATAGAGCGAGGCGCGATTGATGAGGATTTTATTTCAAAGCATACAAATGAATTTGATGCGTTTAAGGAGCATGTTAAGGCGTTTCACCCTAAAAAAGTAGAAGAGGAATCTGGGATTTCTCCAGAACAGTTTCAGTTGTTAGTTGATACGATTGCTCAAGGGAAGAACGTTTCCTTTTGGTGGACCATGGGCGTGAATCAAGGGCATGAGGCGACTCGTACGGCACAGGCCTTGATTAACTTGGCCTTGATGACGGGGAATATTGGCCGTCCAGGAACGGGAGCAAATTCGATTACTGGTCAATGTAATGCAATGGGCTCTCGTCTATTTAGTAATACAACTAATTTATTAGGCGGTCATGATTTTGCTAACCCTGAGCACAGGCGTAAAGTCGCAGAGATTTTAGAAATCGAGGAAGAGAGAATACCCCATGAAGCAAGTATGGCTTACGATCAAATCATCGATGCCATTCATGCTGGGAAGATAAGGGGACTTTGGGTGATTGCGACAAACGGGGCGCATTCCTGGATTCATCAAGACCGCTATCGTGATGCGATGGAGAAATTAGATTTCCTTGTCGTTCAAGATATGTATGGGAATACAGAGACCGCTGAAATGGCAGACTTAGTTCTACCAGCGGCTGCCTGGGGAGAGAAACGAGGGATATTTATTAATTCAGAGCGCCGATTAGGTGTTGTGAAAAAAGTACACCGTGCCCCAGGGCAAGCCCTCTCGGATTTCAATATATTCCGTCTCCTCGCCAATGCTTGGGGCTGTGGGGATATGTTTGAGAAGTGGCAGAGCCCGGATGATGTTTTTGAAATTATGCGCCAACTCAGTGCCGGACAACCCTGTGACTTTACAGGGATTCGGAATCATCAACATCTTGATGAGCTTGGAGGGGTACAGTGGCCGTGTACTGAGGCTCAAGCAGAGAAGAAACAAGAAGAAAATCAGTGTAGACTGTTTGAGGATAAGAAGTTTTATCATTCCGATGGTCGTGCTAAATTTTTATACTCAGAGCCCGTTGCCCCAGCAGAGTGGGTCGATTCTACGTACCCTCTCATACTGCTGACAGGGCGGGGGACATCGGCCCAATGGCATACGCAGACACGCACCTCAAAATCAGAAGTTCTTAAGAAACTATATCCTCAGCAGGCCTATATAGAACTACACCCCAACGATGCTGATTTGTTAGAAATTCGCGACGGTGATCCAGTGAAGGTTATTGCCAGGAGAGCGACGATAGAAGTCATTGCACATCTCACTCCCATTGTTCAGCCTGGGCAAGCATTCATGCCCATGCATTATCCAGAGGTGAATCGTCTTACGCATGGTTCATTTGACCCGTATTCTCGTCAGCCCAGTTACAAGTGTTGTGCCATTGCTGTAGAGAAGAAGTTATCATAGCTTTCATCATTATCATGACTTGATTTCATTTAAGGTATGAGTCCGGCTCATTTTTTTGTGAACGGTTGGTATACTGTGTGCTTAGGCCTTCTTAGATTCTGTTTCGAATTGATGTTTTTCAAAGAGCACGTGATTGGTTTCTTCGAAAAGATAGATGAAGGGCAGAGGCCGATTTTTTATTATGGAAGGATTCACTTTAGAACAACAACGCTACTTACAAGGTTTCACAAGCGGCATAGCTGCTCACCGCGATCTTCCTTTCTTAGGGCAGACTGCTACAGGACAATTTACGAATTCCCCGTCGGAGTCGATCGAACCGACAGTCTATGGTACGCCTGTGGATGAGCTTTCGAAAGAGGAGTCCATCAAGTATGAGCAAAATGGGTTAGACTGTTGGGATAGCTTAATGACGCAGGCCCAAAAAGGAGAGTTTGCAGAGGGGGGGGATTTATTTCGTTTCAAGTTCTATGGCTTATTTCATGTCAAACCAGCACAGAATTCGTATATGCTGCGTGCCCGGATCCCTGCTGGGCATATGACTGCGGCTCAATTCCGTGGAATGTCTGAGGTGGCTAAAGACTGGGGTGGTGGATTCTGTGATGTCACAAATAGGAATAATTTGCAGATTCGTGAAATTATGCCGGAGAACACCATACATGTTCTGAATAAAGTGGTGAACTTAGGTCTTACCTCACGTGGTTCTGGAGCAGACAATGTTCGCAATATTACTGCAACTCCGACCACAGGGTTTGATAGCCAAGAATTAATTGATGTCACTCCATATGCATTAGGCATGCACCATGCAATTCTGAATAATAGGGATCTCTATGGACTTCCTCGTAAATTTAATATTGCGTTTGACTCAGGTGGAGTGATTTCTGCATGTGCTGATACTAATGATATTGGCTTTTATGCTGTCGATGTCAAAGAGGGCGAGCATGGGGTGGCTCCAGGTGTTTACTTCCGCATGCAGCTTTGTGGTATCACAGGGCATAAACAATTCGCTTCCGACTCCGGTGTTTTACTAGAACCTAGTGAAGCTATCCCTGTTGCCGCAGCTCTAATGCGTGTTTTCATTGAACACGGAAATCGTACTAACAGGAAAAAGGCGAGACTAAAGTACTTAGTGGATGACTGGGGAGTAGAAAAATTATTAGAAGAAACGCAAAAAAAATTAAGCTTCAGCTTACGTTATCTTGCGGAATCAGAATGTGTGAGCATGAAGCCGAAAGTGAAGCATGGTCACCTAGGTGTGTACGAGCAGCCTAATGGATTGAATTATGTAGGCTTCAGCGTAGCAGAAGGTCGCATGTCATCTGAGAATATGGTGAAGATTGCAGACCTAGCAGAGAAATACGGCCGTGGTGAAATTCGTCTCACCGTCTGGAAGAGCTTAATTATTCCTGGTGTCGCAGAAGAACACTTAGAAGCGCTCAAAGAGGGTATAGTCGATGCAGGATTCTTCTATTCAGGTACAGCCATCTCAGGTGGGTTAATTGCTTGCACAGGTAATACAGGCTGTAAATTCGCAGCGACAAATACACGTGGCCAAGCTACAATTCTTAAAGATTATTTGGAAAAGAAAGTAGAGCTAGATCAACCGATTAATATTCACCTTACAGGGTGTAATCATTCTTGTGCACAACACTATATCGGTGATATCGGCATGATGGGAGTGAAGGTGAAGGATGCTGATGGCGAGTCTGTGGAAGGATACAATATTGTACTGGGAGGGGGCGTGGATGATGACCAATTCGTCGCACGTGATGCGTTTAAAGCGATACCATTTGAACAAATTCCACCCTTAATTGAGGCACTATTACTCTACTATTTAAATAACCGTAAAGGGAAAGAAACCTTTGCACAATTTAGTCGCAATATGGACCTCGCATCCTTTGAAGAAGCTAAAAATAAGATCGCATCATGAATATTCCAACATTACCAGAAAGTGCACCCTTTAGTACAGAGCAGCGGGCTTGGCTCAATGGATATTTAGCCTCACTGCTACCGAGTGTGTTAGCATCGTCTATCGGAGCTTCCGCAGGGGAGTCATCAACTGGGTTAGAAACAGCCAACGGGCAGCCCGCAACAGTAGCTTTTGGCTCTCAAACTGGAAATAGCGAAGGGTTAGCTAAAAAGTTAGTAAAGAAGCTGCGAGCTAGTGGCCATGAACCAAAGCTAGTTGACTTAGGTGAAATGAACGTAGAGGCATTGAAAGAAGAGAAGAATTTTTACGTGATCACCTCGACATACGGAGATGGAGAAGCGCCTGATAATGCCCAAGATTTTCATGAATCCCTACTAGCGAGCGAAGCCTCTCTAGAGGGTGTGAACTATAGTGTATTGGCACTTGGAGATAGTGAGTATCCTGATTTTTGTAAATGCGGTGTCGAAATTGATGCGAAGTTAACAGAACTTGGGGCGAACCGTGTGACACCACGAATTGACTGTGATGTTGATTTCGATGATGAATTTTCCACATGGTCTGAACTGCTCATTTCAGAACTCTCCAAAGTAGGATAAGACACCTTAGCGTAGTTTGTTGACTACGTGCGATACCATGGGATTAGGATGCACTAGCGGCTTTAATCGCTTCTAGTGTTTCCCATTTATCATAGAGATCTGAGACTTTCTTGCGCGCTTGCGCACGCCTCTCCTCAAAGTCTTGCCAATCATGAGTATGCTCTGTGTAGAAGTCTGGGTGACTCATCGTGTTTTCTAGAGCTTCAGCCTCTTGTTCAGCTTCCAGGATCGTAGCTTCTATGGTCTCGAGTTCACGCTCTTCAGCCCACTTCAGCTTACGAGGGCGTTCTGTTTTTTCCTGTCGCTTTGTTTGTTGTGTTGTCTTTTGTTTTTGAGGTTGAGGAGTATTTACCTTATCTCGCTCTGATTTTTTTTCTAAATAATAGTCGTAAGATCCTGGGGAGAAATGAAGTCCTCCGTTATCTTCGAAGGCTAGAATGCCTGTACAAACTCGGTTCAGGAAGTAGCGATCGTGACTGACGACTAAGAGGCTGCCTTTGAAGCCAAGTAACGCCTCCTCTAATAGTCTCAATGTATTAAGATCAAGATCATTGGTGGGTTCATCGAGTACCAAAACATTCCCCCCACGCTTTAAAATTTTAGCGAGTAGGACTCGGCTGCGCTCACCACCACTCAGTAGCTCTATTTTGGTATTAATGCGTTCATCGGTGAAGAGGAAACGGCGTAAGTAGGCACGTAGGCCTAGTTTCTCCTCGCCTAAAGAAACATATTCCTGGCCCTCACCCACTTCCTCGAACACAGAGAGCTGATCATCGAGCATGAGCCTATCCTGATCGACAAAGTTGATGTCCGCACGAGAACCTATGAGAACTTCTCCAGAGGTAGCTTCCTCTTGACCTAGAATGACCTTAAGGAGTGTAGACTTACCCATACCATTGCGGCCAACAATACCAATGCGCTCTCCACCCTCTAATTTAAAGGTGAGATTGTGAAACAGGCGCCTGTCGCCGATTTGTTTGGTCACGTTATTCAGTTCAATGACGCGGTTGGAAAGCTTCGGCGATGGCGGTATAATAAGGTCGACATCAAGTTCTTCCTCCGGTGCCTCTTGGTCTTTGACCTCAAAGTACCGATCGAGGCGATCTCTCGATTTTGTGCCACGTGCCTTTGGGCGTCTCCTCACCCAATCCAGCTCCTTTTTTAGAAAACGTTGGCGTTTGTGCTCCGTGCGTTCTTCATTGGCCATCCGTTCTGCACGAGTCAACATATAGTCTGTGTAATTCCCTTCGTAGGAAAAGGCTTTGCCACGGCTGATTTCTATAATCTTTGTAGAGATATTATCGAGAAAGTAACGATCGTGAGTCACGAAGAGGCAAGTGCCTTTATAGCGAGCGAGAAACTGCTCAAGCCATTCAATAGATTCCGTATCAAGGTGGTTTGTAGGCTCATCGAGAATTAAAAAATCAGGTCGAGCTATAAGCGCCCGGCAGAGCGCGACTCGACGTTTCTCTCCACCAGAGAGCTGCGTGATACTGCGGTCCGGCTCTGGAGCATGGAGGTTGGCGATAAGGCCCAGAGCTCTTTGCTCGATCGTCCAACCATCGAGCTCTGTGATTTGATCAAGCAGCTCAGCGCTTTTGACACTGTCACCAGGAGTTTCTTCATAAGTCGTTATCAGATCTTGTATATGCTTCGCTCCCGCTAAAATATTAGTGAGAACATCCTCATCCTCATCAAGTTCAAATTTTTGAGGAAGATAGCCGGTGACGAGACCTTTGCGAGTAACGAAAGTACCTGAATCTGGCTGGAACGCACCTGCTGCAATTCTTAGGAACGTTGATTTCCCACAACCATTACGCCCTACTAAGCCAATGCGGTCCCCCTCATGGATTGCTACTGTGAGCTCATCTAGAACAGAATGTGTGGAATAGCGAACTACGAGTTCGGAAGCGCTAGCGATGGCGTCAGACATAAGCGCAATGTGAAGAGGGAAATGACTTGGGGGAAGACATTTCCTCGAAAAAAACTAGCGGGGGGAATGGAGGATAGTGAAGATCAGGAATCGTAATATCTAAGGGGCCCTAAACTCATAGGAAACGGCGGAAGAAACAGATGTTATTCAGCTTCCTCTTCTTCTAATTCTTCCGTATCAAAGCTCGCCCAGCGTATTTCGTGATTAAGGCGTGGGACAGCGTGCTTCAGTAAAGCATCATAGTCAGGCTCATCACCCACGTAACGAAACGCTAAAAGTGGGCCTCCGTGTTCAATGTTTGGTTCCTCATCCTCGATTGTAGACATGCGAGCAAAGAACCAATCTACGATGCCAGAGTGACTTTCCTCGTGCCATTGGAGAACGATTTCTAATACCGCAATTGGATCCGCATCGCCTTGCTCCATTTGTGTTTGTCTATCATCCTCATCACATTCAATCCCTGCAAGGATATCGAATTTTGTTTCGTCTTGAGCTTCAGCTAAGAGATCATGAATATCGGAAAAATCGTCTTCGTTTGGAAAAATGATCATAGCGCACGCTGAGAGTGATTTTAGAGGAATGCAAGAGTCAAATGGGAAAGGCCCCGAGAGCCCTTCAGGAGAGTTTCTATGAACCTCTTTTACTAGTGTGATTGCTGAGTTGACGGATGTTGTCGTACTACCTAGTGTCTGAGAATGACGTGGCAACTAGCATCGGAGAAGATTTTGGCAACAATGCTGATGAAGCTCGGCTTTGTTTCTGAAATTCGGCACGAAGATACCGAGGATGGGCTATGTCTACAGATTTTATCAGAAGACTCTCAGGCCATTATTGGTAAAAATGGGGATCGCCTTGAAGATTTTCAATATTTAGTAAACCGTTTACTTCAAAAGCATTACCCAGATGCCCCTCGGGTCAAAGTGGATTGTGATCATTATCGTCAGAAACAAGAAAAAACCTTAATTGAAAAGTCTAGAGCTCTCGCACAGCGAGTCGTACAGGAAGGGAAGTCAGCCCGTACCCGCCCACTCAATGCCTATTATCGGAGAATTGTACACAACGCCCTTCAGGAGTTTGATGGTGTAGAAACGTCCTCGCCATCTGGAAATACAAGGTACAAACGCATTCAGATTAACCCTAAGGCTTCCTCTTAGCACATTTCACCGCATCGATTGATAAACTAATGGTTATGCAGACTCATCGTTTAGTTGTGACAGAAGACCTAAATCAATATGGTTTTTTATTTGGAGGGAAGATTCTTAGTTGGGTTGATGAAGCCAGCTTTATTGCAGCTAGTTTAGAGTTCCCTGAAGCCCGCTTTGTTACCGTAGGTATGGATAGAGTAGAATTCCGCCATAGTGTGAAAAACGGAACGATTATAGCGATATGCTGTGATAGAATAGCACTTGGGCGCACTTCAGTGAGTTATCAAGTCGATGTTTTTCGAGGTCGAGTTCCAGATGGAGAAAGTATTTTCTCAACGAAGGT
Source organism: uncultured Verrucomicrobiales bacterium (assembly GCA_964561965.1). GTDB lineage: Bacteria > Verrucomicrobiota > Verrucomicrobiia > Verrucomicrobiales > Akkermansiaceae > Rubritalea. Next base: position 27,452 of record CAZLQY010000002.1, on the reverse strand, counting down.
CACCTTCGTGAGGGTCGACGAGTCTGGGCAGAAGATTCCGATTGTAGAATAACATGTTTTCTCAAGAGTTTCATGATCTATCAAGGCCACAAGTCTTGAACATATTAGAAAAAATAAAGACTTCAGGGGGCTCCCCCATAGCTCAGATAGCGCAAGAGCTAGATATTAGCTATATGGGGGCGAAGCAGCACTGTGAGAAATTAGTAAAGCTAGGGTATTTAGATACTTGGCGCGTTCCTCGTGCAGCGGCAGGGCGGCCCGAAAAGCTTTATGTATTGACTGATAAATGTGATGAAATGTTTCCTCAGGCAGGAGTCGAATTATCTCTGGAACTATTAGCCTCAGTGAAGAGGCTTTTTGGGGAGAATGCTCCGGATAGATTATTATTTCAATACTTTGAATCACTGCGGGACTCTTGGAAAAAATCAGTCCATAGAGGCAAATCCATTGTTGAGCGAGCAACGCGTCTCTCAGAATTGAGACAAAAATATGGATGCTTTAGCCGTTGTCATTATTCACCTGAAACGGGTTTTCGCTTAGAAGAATACCATCACCCCATGAAGCGTATCTTTGAGCAATACCCTAGTGCCATCATGATGGAAGTGAGAATGCTAGAGCAAGTTCTCGGGACAAAAGTCCGGCGTAAGGAAATCCAAATAAAAGGAGGCAACCCAAACGTCGTTTATGAGATAATGACACTTGGGTAGGCCTCAGGCGTAGTTAAGTTACTTCAGGTTTTTCTCTAGAGGTGTTCTAGAGAATCCAAGGTATCTTTGAAAATGTTCAGCGCCTTATCCACTTCCTCGTCTGTAACATTCAGAGGAGGGAGCCAGCGCACAGTATCTGCACCGGCTGGTACTGTGAGTAATCCGCGTTCTGTCAATTGAAGCACTAAATATAATGCCGGAGTCATCGAACTAGAAAGCGATAGTTTTTCAATGAAGGTAGAAGAAGATAGCCCAAATCCTAGCATGAGCCCCATTCCACGGATCTCTTGAATCCAAGGGGAATTCCAAGAAGAAACCTCCTGACGAATGTGCCGTTCATGTTGCTTTGCCCGTTCAGCGAGTTGATCCGCCTCAATCACCTGAAGAACACTCAGAGCAGCTGCACAAGCGAGAGGGTTTCCTCCGTATGTCGATCCATGAGACTTAGCGCCCATAAGGCTGGAAAGCTCCGCTCCACTAGCAAGTATACGGTTATTCACCCAGAAGGCCCCGATCGGGAAACCTCCCCCAAGTCCTTTAGCCCAACTAACGACATCTGGCTCTAACTCTGGTAAAATACTTCTCCAAGCCATCATCTCACCAGTTCTGCCGAGGCCGGTTTGAATTTCATCAATCATAAGAAGGAGATTATGGGTATCACAGAGATCTTTCAGACCTTGTAAGAAATCAGCAGTGGCAGAATGGATCCCACCTTCTCCCTGAATGACTTCTAGCATAATAGCGGCCGTGTGAGGAGTGATAGCAGCTTCCGTAGCAGCTAAATCACCATAGTCCACATGATGAAACCCTGGGATCATAGGAGTAAAGCCTTCTTTGATTCCTTCTTGTCCTGTCGCAGCGATACCCCCGAGTGTTCTTCCGTGAAATGATTGTTGGAAGGTAATGATTTCGTACCGGGCATCACCATTCTTGAGAGGGGTGTGATGACCAAAGCGCCTAGCTGTTTTAATCATGCCATCATTCGCCTCTGCCCCAGAGTTAGAGAAAAATACTTTTCCCGGGATCGCTACGTGTTGGACGATTTGTTTGGCAAGCTCAGCTTGTTGAGGGATTTGATAAAGGTTGCTACAGTGGAGTAAGCGCTCTGCCTGAGATTGAATGGCAGCCGTTAATGCAGGGTGGCAATGCCCAAGGCTACAAACGGCGATGCCTGCACAAAAATCTAAATACTTGTTGCCTTCTGCATCCCAGAGATAAGAGCCCTGTCCACGCTCAGGTACAATTGGAAATCTTCCATAGGTAGGGAGCACATATTGGTCGTAAGTTTCAGAGATAGTAGACATAGTGTTAGATGATGACGTGTTTGAAAGAATAGAAATGAAAGATAGAAGGCGTGAAAGAAAGAGCAATATACTTCAAGCCATTTAAGCGAACATATCGGGAGTGATCGTATAGTGACAACCACAGCGGGGGCATTGGATTTCTAAATGAGTAGCACCCTCGAATAGGCTATCAGCATTTCCCTTATAAGCAGCGAGAGAGGGGAGTATCTGCTCTAAACTACAACCGCAGAAGAATTTAAACTTACGAGTTTCTAAGACCTTTGTTTGCTCTACCTCCGTAATCTTACTGACGTCCTCTGCAGTGAGTGACTCTAGCCACTCTAAGTCACAGTCAGGCTGTGCAGCGACAAGAGCAAAGTGTTCATCCTCCAAGCGAAAGGCACGTGCCGGTCGTTGTTCACTCTGTTGATAATATTGCTCTAGCCAGAGAAAAGGGCTCTTGTCTTCTTGGAGAGCGATTTTGGATTGTCTGCCTTGGGCACTACCATCGAGAGTCTGGCTATGGAGGATCGTCTGCTCGGGCTCTTTCACATGCTCAGTAAAGAGGTGACCTACGATATTCTCTTTCTTGGAGCCTCCAGTGACAAAGAGGTTCACTCTAGGTGCGCGCATATTCACAGTCCACGCAATTGTTTCAGCCCAAGGGCGTGCTGTAAGATGTAGAGTGAGGGCTGTGATTGTTTCCTTTAAGAGGGTATCTAGCTCTTCTTTATGGCGCAGCTTATTCTGCATCAAATGTAAGTAATAATCAGTGTAAATAGGCGTGAATTGCCCACGCACTAACAAAGCATTCTTGTGGCGTATAAAGATAGACTCTACGGTAGTAAACTCATCAACGGGTAATGGATCAGACTGGCTCATGATTCAGAAAGGCAAGCTTTAGTGGCTAGTTGCCCGCTGGCAAGGCAAAATAAAGTTTGTTAGCTGGATAGATCCAGCACGAAAACGTGTCGTTCGCCTTCAGGTGTGAGAATAGTATCAAACTTAGCTTGCTAGTTTGAGGAAACAGGTTATAAACTCGTCTTCCCGTCACGCGATATCGCCTGATGGTTTTTGGCGAGGCCCAATGCCACGCCTGTAGAACAAGGCAGCAAATTCTAATGAATCCAGATAGAGCAACACTTAATTTTCTTAATAGTTTCCCAGAGGAAGCCCGTAAGGCTGGCGATGATATCCAGCAAGAAGGCTTCGTTACTCAGATTTTTGGTAATCACCTATTCATTCAAGGGCGTGTAGAACACAAGAGCGGCACATTTCGTACCAGCTTGCGGCTTCAAGGAAATCGTTGGTTTGGTAGTTGTACGGCGGAAGACCCTATTATCTCTGGTACTTGTCAATACGCGACCATGATGGAGCGGATGCATCGTGGAGAGGATTTACCAGAGTCACCAAATGAATTTGACGACACTCCACTGATTGATGTTATTGAGGATAAACTAGATCGTGAAGTTGATGACAAAGAAGCAGACTTTGTTAGTAAATTAGAGAAGCGTTACCGTCGATATGTGATCGAGGGAGAAATGCATGACCATGACATGGTCCGTCTAAACCCACGTTGGGAAATCGTTAGTTACGATCCTTTGGAACTTTGGCCAATGCCTCCAGGGGATATCCTAGAATTCTGGAACTACCTTGCGTATGCCTTCTACAAGCGCAAGCTGAATTACCCTGAGTTTATGAACGCCGTGACAGACCTCGAAGCTGTACAGCGTAGAATGCAGGATTGGGAACGTGAACGTGAAGTTTCTGAATGGTATGATCGCATAGAATCTGTCAACGATAGGCCACCACAGGGAAAATCTCAGAAAATTGCATTCCGTATCGTCTCCACGATTAATGAAGCGCACTTAGAATTTCAAGAAGGAGAGCCAGCAGAGTGGGTTCATGTGAAAGAAAAAGGAGACATCGAGCGCCTAGTAGCCCTCTTTGATGAAGCTGCACTACGTATGGACGCGGCGAGCCAAGTGATTTGGGAGCATTATTTACATTTTTATGCAAAGGAAGGTGTTACTTCCCTTGATCTTGATCAAGAGGAGTGTTGCCGCTTTATGAATCGGCTCTTCCGTCAATCCGCCCTGAAAGGTTACATCGTCAACTTAGATGAGAAATACTTCAAGGTCGTTAAAGAACCTCTGAAATGGATCTGTGAAGACGATCCATATGATGAACGCTCATTCGCCTTGCAGTTAGAAACAAAGAAAGGCGAAAACGTCTCTCATTCTGTCCGCCTTCTACCAGGTAGAGAAGAACTCTATCAGTCTGATGAAACCATTTTTCCCGGTCCTCCACGTTGGCTAGAAGATACGGAAATCATGCCGCGTTACCTCATACCAAAGCAGGTGATCGATTCCCTAGAAGGTGTTGAATTTCTTCGCAAAATCGGAGCGAAACTCCCAGAATCACTTAAGAAGCGCGTGGTCGATCTCGATCTCTACCCTAAAATGGGAATGCGTATTGAGCAGGGGTTAACAGCAGCAGAGACAGAACACCTCGTCGTGGAAGTCGAAGCGCTTGAACGCAAAGACCGCCGCACCGAAAAACTCGTCAAATCTGGCTGGGAACTCGTCGAGCAAAAACCAGTGAAAGGGCAGCAGCTCCTTCGGTTTGCTCGTGAAAACCTCTACCCAGTACCAAGCTTGTTAACAGAAATGGGACTCACTTATGATGAAAAGTTAGGAGCCTTTAAATCACGAGTGACAAAACTATTTCCTGAAAAATTCGCAGAATGGGCGACCACCATGCCCAAGAGCGTTGTCACAGTCTTAGACTACAAGCTCAAAACACTTTTGGCAGATCCCGTAGCTGCCGCTGTTCGCTTCGAAGTCGTCAACCAAGATATTGACTGGTTTGATCTTCGTATTGTCATTGATGTTGATGGTGTAAATCTCACAAAGACTCAAATTCGTCAGCTCGTTGCAGCTCGCGGTGGATATGTTCGCATGGAAGATGGCGGATGGATGCGCCTAGAAATTAAGCTTGATGATGATCAGCGTGATGCGGTGACTAGACTTGGTCTAGATCCTTTCGATCTCTCTGGAGAGACCCATAGGATGCATGCCCTACAGCTCGCTGATCCTAAGGCAGCAGAAGTCTTTGACCCCAAAGCGTGGAAACGTATCAAAGACTCCGCTCAAGAAATTCAGGTCGATATAGATGTAGACATTCCAGAAGGCCTTCAGGCAACACTTCGCCCTTACCAGGTCGATGGATTCCGTTTCCTATCCTATCTATCAACCAACAGATTTGGTGGTATATTAGCGGATGACATGGGTCTTGGTAAAACGATTCAGTCCATCACCTATATACTATGGCTACGCCAATTGAATCTAGCTGATAAAAAAGTGATCAAGAAGCCAGCACTCGTTGTATGTCCTAAATCAGTTCTTGATGTCTGGGCTACCGAGACAGAGAAATTTGCGCCAGAACTCAAGGTTAAGGTACTTCGAACCCGCGATGACCTTGATATAGAAGAAGCACAAGGGAAACTGGATGTTGTCGTTCTTAACTACGCACAACTAAGAGTCTGTGGTGATGATCTTAACGGCATCCAATGGCTCACCGTCATTCTAGATGAAGGGCAGCAAATCAAGAACCCAGATTCAAAAGCCGCAAAAGCCGCTAGGGATCTTAACGCCACGAATCGCCTTGTCCTAACAGGTACGCCTATTGAAAACCGTCTCATGGACATGTGGTCACTCATGGCCTTCGCAATGCCAGGAGTGCTAGGCACACGGGCGTACTTCAAAAAGCGCTTTGATAAACGAAAAGATCCAGGATCTCAAAATCGTCTAGCAGCTCGTCTACGTCCATTCTTACTACGCCGCACCAAGCTTCAAGTAGCGAAAGACTTACCACCAAGAACAGAAGAAGAAGTCTTCGCTAACATGGAAGGTATACAGACAGAAATGTACAAGGCAGAGCTAAAACGTATTCAAAAAGCTCTACTTGGATTAGATTCTGACGAAGCGGTGAAAAAGAATTCCTTTGCCATCCTTCAAGGGCTCATGCGCCTACGTCAAATCTGCTGTCATCCTGGACTTATCGATCCCAAGTACCTCAAGGAAGAGAGTGCGAAAATGACAGCACTCTTCTACCTCCTCGATCAGCTGCGTGAAGAAGGGCATAAAGTACTCGTGTTCTCTCAATTTGTATCCATGTTAGATATTATCAAAGCACGTCTTGAGACAGAAAGCCGTGCTTATAATTACCTCACAGGTCAAACAAAAGACCGCCGTGGAGAAATTGAGAAATTCCAGACTACAAAAGAGCCATCAGTCTTCATGCTTTCACTCAAAGCTGGTGGAGCAGGTCTAAACCTCACTTCCGCATCCTATGTGATTCTTTATGATCCATGGTGGAACCCTGCTGTAGAGAACCAAGCAATTGACCGAACCCACCGGATTGGTCAGAAAAACAAAGTGATTGCCTATCGTCTCCTTACCAGAGACACCGTCGAAGAGAAGATTCGAGTCCTTCAGCACCAGAAGACAGCCCTTGTAACCAATGTTCTAGGGGACGAAGGTTTTGCAAGTAACCTCGGTGTAGATGATTTACAATTCATCCTTAGTCATGGTGGAGAAGGATTAGGAGAAATGTAAATATTACAAGTAAGTTTCTAATGATTAGCTGGTTAGGGTTATTTCTCGATAATCCTAACCAGCTTTTTTTATCGTAAAACCGAATCTTCTGACAAGGTTGCTAGACGCTTAAAAAATTGATGGAGAATGACTCCTAAAGGAAATGAACAACTTTGATGGGATTTTGAGACATTCTCCTTGCTAAACCAGAGGAAACTCCTAGTTTGTGTGTCCAGTTTTCTGCCCATTGACAGGTTGTTGGAGCCTCGGTTCCTGTTAATGTTCTGAGGCAAATCGGTGGGAAACGGAATAAACTAAACCAAAAACATAAACACAAATGAGTGTTAATCTCGAACTCGCTGAACTTATTGATTCTAAGTTCCGTGAATTTAATGAAGGAACAATCGTCAATGGAACCATCATTGACATCCGCCCCCAAGTCATTCTTGTTGACATTGGCTATAAGTCAGAAGGCGCTATCCCAGTCTCTGAATTTGAAGATGAAGAAATCGAAGTCGGTGACGGCGTAGAAGTTCTTCTCGTTAAACTGGAAAACGACGAAGGTATGGTCGTTTTATCCAAGGAAAAAGCTGCTCACAAGCAGAACTGGGAAAAAATCGTCGGAGTATACAACGATGGTGGCCTGGTTAAAGGTAAAATCAAAGCCGTTGTTAAAGGTGGTCTTATGGTCAACGTAGGAGTGGAAGCATTCCTTCCTGGATCACAAGTAGACATTATACCTCCAAAAGACCTTACCGAATATGTCGGTAAGATTTTCGAATTTAAGATCGTTAAAGTGAATGACGAGCGCAAGAACATCGTTCTTTCTCGTCGTGAAGTAATCGAAGCAGAGCGTGCAGAGCTCCGCCAACAGTTCCTTCAGACCGTCAAAGTTGGCGACAAAGTAGAAGGCCTCGTGAAGAATATCACAGACTTCGGAGCCTTTGTTGACCTTCAAGGCATGGATGGACTCCTACATATCACAGATATGAGCTGGGGGCGTATCAATCACCCATCAGAAATGCTTCACATCGGTCAGTCACTCGAAGTTCAGATCCTTGATGTCGATCGTGAAAAAGAACGCGTTTCACTTGGACTCAAGCAAATGAGTGAAAACCCATGGGAAGATATCGAAGCCAAGTTCCCAATTGGGCAACAGGTTCGAGGCCGTGTTACTAAGCTTCTTCCTTACGGAGCATTCATTGAAATCGAGCGTGGTGTAGAAGGCCTTGTTCACGTTTCTGAGCTATCTTGGGTCAAGCGCATCACACGTCCTTCAGACGTTCTTGAACTCGATCAGGAAATCGAAGCAGTTGTACTTGGAATCTCCATTGAAGAACAGAAAATCTCTCTCGGAGTTCGTCAGCTAGAAGCGAACCCATGGGATGAGATCGAAGCTCGTTACCCTGTCGGTACCAACATCAAGGGAGCGGTTCGCAACCTTACTACTTATGGTGCATTTGTTGGCCTCGAGGAAGGTATCGACGGTATGATTCACGTATCAGACCTTTCATGGACACGTAAGATCAACCATCCATCAGAAGTTCTTAAGAAGGGCGACGAAGTGGAAGCAGTGGTACTTACAATCGATAAAGAGAACCAACGTGTATCACTCGGCATCAAGCAGGCAGAAAACGATCCATGGTCAGACATCGATAACAAATTCAAGGTTGGCGACCTCGTCAAAGGGCAAGCTGCAAAGATTGCGTCATTTGGTGCCTTCGTAAACCTTCAGGACGATATCGATGGACTCATCCACATCTCGCAGCTTAGCGAAGAGCACGTAGAGCGTGTTAAAGATGTCCTTAAAGTAGGTGATGACGTTGAAGCTCGCGTTATCAAAGTCGACAAAGTCGAGCGCCGCATTGGTCTTTCAGTGAAAGCCGTGTCTTACAGTGAAGACCAGCTTCAGAAAGAGTCTCAGTCCTTTGAGACACTCAAGCCAAGCAGCGACCTTGTTGGACTTGAGCAGGCATTCAACCTCGCTTCTGGTTCATCAGAAGAGTGGAGCCCAAGCGAAGACTAATCGCCTAGGTGATAGAAGACTGATCATCTCGCAATTAAGCGAATATAATTTAAGCCACTCTGTGCATCACAGAGTGGCTTTTTTATGAGCCAAAAGAAGCCCTCAAGTTTAACTAGGCTTCATTCGTCAGATTTAGAGGGCTTTCCTGTTTTGAAGGGAGCACTCTGTTATTCCGTAATCATGGGTGTTATATGTCTGACGACACATTTTAAACGTTTTGTCAAAAAATGAGAATTACCGAACTCCAATTTCAGGTACTAATACTTTGTCTTGCGGGTTGTGTATCGACAAACCCGGTTTCGTCTAAATGGGTTAGATCGTGTTGTTGTCAGTAGGATTGGCTTCACTCATGGCGGTTTGGTTGGGAGAATCTAACATGTACGTAATCCCAAAATAGAACAAAATGAAGTTGGCAATCTGCTACCAGCTTATTAGGGTCTCTCTAATCTCTAGAATGTTTCATCTGTTGAAGAATGAATAAGGATTGTAACTCATAACCTACGGTCAACACCTGTTCCCATTTAGGAGTTAGTGAGTTGAGAGGTCGTTATAGAAAATGAAAATACCCAAAATTACAGGAATTATCCGGCGACGTATCTTGCTCAATTATCGAGTAGATCCTGAGTTAATTCAGAAGCTCTTACCTATGAACTTTCGTCCGAAATTGGTGGATGGGTATGCGATCGCAGGAGTTTGCCTTATTCGTTTGGAGGAGATCCGACCTAAAGGGCTACCGAGAATTATAGGTATATCGAGTGAGAACTCTGCACATCGTATTGCGGTCCAGTGGGGTGACGTGGGGAGCGAATCTCGTGAAGGGGTTTTCGTACCTCGTCGTGATACTGATTCTCGGCTGAATACTCTAGCTGGTGGGAGAATTTTTCCGGGCGTTCACCATTTCTCACAGTTTAGAGTAAACGATCAGGATGGACAAATTTCATTTCGAGTGGAAGCCAATGACTTTCAAGATCCTTTGTTAGAGCTTGAATTAAGGGAGACTACTAAATTTCCGGCAGAGTCGGTTTTTGGGACACTTCAAGAATCGTCTAAATTTTTTGAGAATGGATGCATTGGATATTCCTCTCGCCCCAATTCTTGTACGTTAGATGGATTACTGCTTAAGGTAGAAAATTGGCAGGTGTCGCCTTTAGATGTCGTTTCTGTTCGGTCAACTTACTTTGATGATAATAAGCTTTTTCCTTGTGGCAGTATTACGCTCGATCATGCACTTCTTATGCGCGATATTTCTCACGAGTGGCATTCAGAGCCTATGATGACTACAGAATCAGGTAGCACATAAAACGGAACTTTTTAGTCTTTTGAGTAACTTTTGGAGGATAGTGTTATGGTTCTTTGTAAAATTCGAAAGATGAGTTTAGCGAAAGAGACGTTCAGAGAAGGGCTGGAAGAGTAAAGTAGTGATGATAAGCGCGATGAACACGGTGAACTCGGTGAGATTTGCTTCGTCCCGATGAATTTGACTCCACACCAGTATTCCTGTACCATTCTGTGAAATATTAACCTACAAAATATGCAGAAGGTAACCGGTATAGGTGGATTTTTCTTTAAAAGTAAAAATCCAGATCAACTCAACGAATGGTATGAGAAGCATTTGGGTATTACTCAATCTCCTTCTAGTCAATTATCTGGTGGCTGGTGGCCGGATGCAGTTCCATCGATTTATTATGCTGAACCCGAAGACACAAAGTTCTCTGAGAGTGATCAACAATGGTATGTTAATTTTACAGTGAATGAATGACCTTGATGCTATGATGAAGCAGCTTCGAGAAAGTGGTATTGAGGTTGAGTTGAAGCATGAAGCTACTAAGTTTGGAAAGTTTGCACACTTGTATGACCCTGATGGTCATCTTATTGAGTTGTGGGAACCTTCGGAAGAATTGCTTTCTCATCGACATTCAGACTAAGTAAAAAAGGTGTAACAAATTAAATGTTAATGATTTGTTGTGTTTGGGTGAGGCGAAAAATATGTGTATATTTGCTCCATGACGTAGGATTCAACAGGTATCAAGTGATGGAGAATAGCTTGGGATACGAAGTGGTGTGAAATGGAGAGAGGACTCTATATGTAAGTGTTGTTCTATATGAAATTGAGGTTGTGCTTCGGTTTTGGATGAGCTGCTATGGCTGTTACATACATATGATGGTATATTTTGCTCCTTGGTGACTCTTTATGGATTGTTAATGGCCATTAGGTGCTATTGTGGAAGGATTGTTTATCATAGCCATTCAAGGGATTCTTTGGTCTGTTGCTCTTGGTGGCTTGGGTAAGTGGAGGTTTCTAGTACAAAAAACCGTGATCCTAGCATGGATGGGTGAATAAGGGTTTGAAATTGTCGAATATGAGATGCTGTCTTTGAGTTGGGATTTTCTTCTAAATGTAGTAACCAGACGGAGCCGTGTTTGGTCAAATATCTAGCTTGTTGGCTAAAGTCTAGCATATGAAAACCGGCTGCTGAATAAGCTTGTGCGAGTTGGGTGAAGTCTACGTGGGCTGTTATATCCTGCTCGCCGATGTGGCTAAGTGGATCTTCTCCAGCTTGGTGGTTTTTGTACGTTCTGAGTGTTCCTGTTGTTCTACTGGGGTGATAGAAGTTGGCTCTTGTGTACCCGTAATCGATGGTGAGAGTGATACCGGTGGTGAGTGCTTGAGAGATTTGATGAGCGAATTGACGTATATTGGGCCGGTATTCTGTGGTGTAGCCGAGGGGGTAGTTCAGAGGGAGAGATTGGGTGAAATTTTGGAGTTCCGTTGTGCTAAGTTTCTCATGTTTCCATGTGAATGAGTTTGGTGTGGCTCCTGCCTGATGAGTGATCTTTTTTTCTTTCCAGCCTGTTGTGGTGTATTCAATGAGATGTACTGGGAAAGCATCGATTAACTCATTGGAGAGGAAGACGCCATTTAGTGATTGTAGTTCACTGAGCGTATGGTGGTGAATGATGTTTGTGGAGTGATTGGCCGTTGTTTTTTCTTGGTTGGCTCTTAGTTGATGTAATGGTTCTACAATGTGAAAGAGGCAGGATTGATACAGCTCTGGAAATGTGATTTGAATTGTGTCGAGGATGTCTTTGGCCAGTTGTCCATCATTGGCCCCCATTTCAATGATATGAAAGGAGTTGGGTTTTTGTTGGCGCTGCCATTCTTGGTGTATTCTGTGTGCTAGAATGGCTCCAAAGGCTGAGCCTACACTTACGGATGTGAAAAAATCACCGTCTTTGCCGACGTTGGAACTTCCTTTGGTATAATAACCCCATTCTGAATGGTAGAGTGCTAGCTCCATAAAATAGGGAAAAGCGATGGAACCATTCTGTTGAATTTCATCATGGATCATTTCTTGTAAAGCAAGGGTTGCTTTGGCGGGTGATCGTGGGTATGAATGAGAGACCCCGGGCGGGGAGGATTCCTCAGATGGTGGTATTGAAGTCATGTTTCGCCGAAAGTTTAAGTCCAAGAGAAAGATACGCAAGAAGTCAATATTCCTTCAGAGGTGGTTTCTTGGTTGTTTGTTCCTTGGTGTCTTTATTGGAGTGATTGGATTAGTAGCTGCTTGGATGTTTACTGAAAAGCACCGTGAGAGATCGAAGGAATATGACCTAGCTCGCATTAATGACATTGAATTACCTAGCTTAATTCTTGATCGTGAGGGTTTTGAAGTTGGGCGTATGTTTGTTGAGAACCGGCATGTGATTAGTATTGAAGAGATTCCTCAAAAGATGGTGGATGCTTTAGTCGCTGGTGAAGATAGTCGCTTTTATGATCACGATGGAGTGGATTACGTTGGTGTTTTACGAGCGTTTTATTTGAATTTTAAGGCTGGGAGGCAGACTCAGGGGGCAAGTACCATTACTCAACAGTTGGCTAGAAATGCGTTTCCTATCCGTGAGCGCTCTCAAGAAATGGGAGAGAGTGGCTATGACCGGAAATTAGTAGAAGCGTTTTTAGCCCGCCGTATCGAAAAGCATTATTCGAAGCATGAAATTCTTGGGTTTTATCTGAATCGGGTCCCTTTTGGTTCGGGCTATTATGGAGTGAGGTCTGCCTCTTTGGGGTATTTTGGAAAGGAGCCAAAAGATCTTGAGACGCAGGAATGTGCTTCGCTAGTTGGTTGTATTAAAAACCCTTCAACGTTTTCTCCTCTTGCGAGTAAAGAGCATAATAAGAAGGCGAGAGATCATGTCTTAAATCGTATGCGGATTGAGCATATTATTACTTCTGTAGAGTGTAATCGGCTCAAGGATTTGGCGGTGATTGTAAACCCGAATCCTATTCGGCGGGGGACGTCTCACTTCTATGACAAGGTGGCGAATTTCGTGAAAGAAAAAGTGGGTGCAGATGCTCTCAGTCGAGGAGATCTTAGGATTTTTACAACTGTGGATCAAAAGGTACAGAAGGCTCTGGAAGATGGTTTAAAACGTCAATTGAATGATATTGAAAATCAAGAAGGCTATCAACACCCTCTCTATCGAAATTTTGATGTGAAAGGTTCAGAGAAACCGCAGTATTTACAAGGAGCTGCTATGATGATTGATCATGTGACAGGTGGCGTGATTGGTTATGTTGGCGGGCGTGACTTTTCTCATTCTCAATATGATTTTATTGAAAGCGGGAAACGCCCCACGGGAACGGCTTTTTTCCCTTTTGTCTACGCTTCTGGTGTTGAAAATGGGATTAATATTGGCGCTCCTCAAATTGATGAAGCGATCGATAACCGCACTGTCATGGTGGATGGTAGAGAAGGTGTCTTGGGGGAATGGGGATCAGAAGTCATGAGGCCTAAGTATGAAGGTACAGTCACTACTCGGCATTCTTTTGCTCACTCGAAGGTGGCTGCGACTGTGCGACTGGCGCGTAAAGTGGGGCTGGATAAGGTGAAAAAGACGGCGGAGAGAATGGGGGTAGACATACCTGAGAGCCGTTTATTGCCGCGGATGGCTGTGGGGACAGATGATGCTTCTCTGAAGGATGTCGTACGTGGGTACTCTGCTTTTGGGAATCAGGGTAAAATCGTAAAGGATTTAGTGTGGGTGACTAGAATTGAAAGGGGAGATGGCTCTTTAGTCTATCAGCATGAAACTGAGGTCAATCAAACGTCTGCCTTGCATGAGACTACAGCATATCTCATGAATTCGCTAATGCGCTCTGCTTTAGCAGAAGGAACAGGGAAAAGAGCGGCGAAGGGCTCGTCGGTGCTTCTCGATAGCGCTATTGGTGGTTATAATGGAACGACGTATAATTTTAGTGATCATTGGTATGTCGGTTCTAGCAGTCGCGTAACCTGTGGTGTTTGGGCTGGGTTTTGGGATGGGAATGAACCTATTTATTCGGCAGCCTTTAGTGGTGATACGGTTCAGCCTGTTTGGTTGCAGGCGATGGAAGTAGCTAGAGATATGTTTCCAAGTAAGGTGGCGGCCCGCCCCGTCAATGTGAAAGAAGTGAGAATATGTCGCCATTCAGGCATGCGGGAGACCCGTGATTGCCAGCATTATACGGTGAACAAAGTAACAGGCGAAGAAATTTATACAAATACAGGTTATGCTGAATTATTTGCAAAAGGGCGAGAGCCTAAAGGGTTTTGCCCAATCCATGGTTCTAGTGGTGCGGTTGATGAGTTGATCTTTGCTTCCGGTGGTGGGTTAGTAGGGGTCCGGGCACGTGCTGTTGCTTCTGTCCAACCTGCGGCACCGACCTTGTTGGGGGCCGATCCATACAATTCACAGAAACCTGTATTTACTCCACGCGATGTTGCTAAACCTGGTTTCGCCAGAGGGCTGGGCTCCATTAATGTCGACCAGCTGGATAATGTGGATGAGAGTGTGAGAATCCAGCTGACTTCTCCTCTCAGAATAGATATTCTAGATTGATCAAAAAATGTTCTCATAAGGGGGAAATGAGACGAAAAAGAGAGGTCTGGGGTTGACGATAACGTTTTGATAGTTATTTGTGTCGGCATGCAAGAAGACAGATCAGTCGAAACCGAATGTGTAGAGGATGCTCCTGATGGAGTAGCAGATGTTGCTGGCTCTGAGGCTGCTGAAAAGACCTTAGAAGAAGTGAACGAGGAGATTGAGAGAGAACTCGAGGAAGAATTAGGTGAGAATTTACCTGAGCAAGAGCTTGAAAAGGATGTGACGAAATGGAAAGAGACTGCTGTGAGAGCAGTTGCGGATCTAGAGAATTACCGGAAACGTATGGCCCGTGAGAAGGCGGATACCATTCGCTTTGGAAACCAGCGGTTATTTGAAGAATTACTGCCAGTACTAGATAGTTTTGATATGGGGATGATGGCGGCGGAGCAGGATTCTAGTTCTATGATTTTTGTTGGTATGCAGATGGTGCAAAAGCAGATGGCTGATTTTTTAACGAATCAAGGGGTGGAGCCTCTTGCCTGTGCGAAGGGGGATGAATTTGATCCCAATTTGCATGATGGGGTGAGTAAGGAAGCTAGCGATGACGTCGAGGCCGGGAAAGTACTTCGCGTTATGCGTAAGGGCTATAAGATGGGTGAGCGTTTAATTCGCCCTGTGAACGTTGTTGTTTCAGAGGGCGCGATCATAGAGGAAGAGTCAACTGAAACTGAGGTGTAACCAATGTCTGCCATGTCTGAAAAAAGAGATTATTATGAGGTGCTGGGCGTTTCGAAAGAGGTGGAGGCCTCTGCGCTGAAAAAGGCTTACAGAAAATTAGCGATGAAATATCATCCGGATAAAAATCCTGATGATAAGAAGGCTGAGGATAGCTTTAAAGAAATTGGTGAAGCCTATGAGGTGCTTAGTGATGAGGAGAAACGTGCTGCTTATGATCGCTATGGACACCGTGCTTTTGAGGGTGGTATGGGCGGTGGTGGAGGAGGTGGCTTCCATGATGCCTCGGATATTTTCTCCCAAGTGTTTGGTGGTGCCTTCGGTGGTGGCGGTGGATTTGAAGATCTTTTTGGCGGTGGCGGGGGACGGCGACGTCGTGATCCTTCGGGGAAAACCCGTGGAGCAGACCTTGAAATGGGTTTGGAGATCAGTCTAGAAGAGGCTGCGGAAGGCTGCGAGAAGGAATTGGAAATCACTCATGAAGCTAGCTGCAAGAGCTGTAGTGGTTCTGGATCGAGCAAAAAAGGTGGGGGAATGAAGACTTGTACAAGTTGTGGCGGCCGTGGTGTGATCATGCGGCAATCGGGAATCTTTGTACAGCAGACTACTTGCCCGGAATGCCAGGGAAATGGGTATATTATTTCAGATCCATGTGGGGACTGCCGAGGTTCTGGTACGACGGAGCAGACGAAGCGTATTAAGTTACGTGTTCCTGCCGGGGTGGATTCTGGGAATCGTCTACGCTCTACAGGTAATGGTGATGCTGGGATGCGTGGTGGGCCGACTGGAGATCTTTATGTCGTACTTCGCGTGAAGAAGCATGATGTCTTTGAGCGTGACGGTGCGCATCTTTATTGTGAGCTGCCAGTGCCGTTCTCTGTAGCAGCGCTGGGTGGGGAGCTAGAAGTACCTACCTTAGTAGGGCCATCTTCGATTAAGGTCCCTATGGGCACTCAAGGAGGAACGACCTTTCGCCTTCGGGAAAAGGGGATGAAAGATTTGAGTTCTGGCCGTACGGGTGATCTACATGTTGAAATGCGTGTGGAAGTTCCAACGAAGCTGAATGCGGAACAGAAGGAAAAACTTCAGGACTTTGCAGAATCCATAGGGGAAGAAAATTCTCCGATGCAGGGAGGCTTCTTTGAGAAAGCGAAACGCTTTTTTGAATTTTAAATTTTAAACTAATTCGTTTTTCATGAATTCCATCCCTCGTTTCTATTTGCCTTCTGTCGATTGGAACGAGGGTTTTTTGTTGTTAACTGGTGAGGAGGCCCATCACTGTGTGCGTGTTTTACGTATGAAAGTAGGGGCTAGAATACAGGTTTTCGACGGAGTAGGCCGTCGAGCAACAGGATCAATTACTCATACTAGGAAGGAGCAGGTGGAAATCCTAGTAGAGGAGGAAGAAGTCTCAGCACCACCTACGACTTACTTAAGCCTTTATCAAGCGGTTCCAAAAGGTGGTAACATGGAGTTGATCGTACAAAAATCAGTGGAATTGGGGGTGATGACGATTCAACCATTGTTGACCCAAAATACAGTGGTTAAATTAGACCAACTTGAGAAGAAGACCGAAAAGTGGAGGAAGGTCGCTCTCGAGGCTTGTAAGCAGTGTGGCCAAGACTGGCTGCCACGGGTGAGGGTGCCTTTGCCATTTCATGAATGGATTGGGCAATATCATGTGGATGGCTGCTCGATTGTTGCTGCTCTTGATCCTAGGGCGATTGATTTTTCAGAAGCCATTTCTCAATTTCAGAAGACAGGATCGGCTGCGCTGTTGATTGGGCCGGAGGGAGACTTCACGCAGGAGGAATATGATCAAGCTATTGAAAAGGGATTTGAGCCTGTCAATTTGGGGAAGATAGTTCTGAGGGTAGAGACTGCTACGTTATATGCGATCAGTGTATTGAAGTTTGCTCTGTAAATCTCTGTTTAGAGGGAAACACCTGTTTTCAATACCTTCAATATCGTAGGCCATTCATAAGTTGATGGTGCAAAAGCGATGGGGTGTAAAAGGCCTCTGTGTGATAAAAGAAGAGCACCAAAATCCGGGGGATTGGAGCTCTCAGTAAAATGTTCTATCTGAGAAAAGCAGGATGCTATTCCATGTTATGATTGGGCGCCTTCGCTGACAGCGTTATCAATTTCCTGCTGGAGGTTAGCATCAAGTACTTCTCCCCGGAGGTTAGTTCCCCGGCGTTTTGCTAGGATATAGACGATAGGGGCAGCGATAAAGATGGAAGAATAAGTTCCTATAATCACACCCACCATGATGGTGAATGAGAAGTCCTTTAGTGCTGCACCACCGAAGATGTAGAGAACGAGAACAGAAGCAAACGTGGTGACGGAGGTGAGAATAGTTCTAGAGAGAGTGGCGCTGATCGCTTGGTTCATCACAGCCTTAACGTCTCCCTGTGCCATTTTAAGACTCTCGCGAATACGGTCAAATACGACAATGGTATCGTTGATCGAGTACCCCGCAATGGTGAGGAAGGCTCCGACGTGGATGAGGGTAAATTGGTCGCCTTTGAGGGCTAGGATGCCAATACACGCTAGAATATCGTGAGAGAGGGCGAAGAAAGCCCCTACTGCGAAGGAGAACTCAAACCTCAAGGTGATATAAACTAGGATGCCGAAGAGGCCGAAGAGTAGTGCCCAAATCGCATTGGACAGGAATTGTCCGCCGAGTGTGGGAGATACCGTATCACGTGTGGCTTTCACCTTGAAGTCACCATTGGCTTCTTCTTGAGAGAAACCAGGGAGTGATTCACGGAGCTTATCTTCTACGGCCTGTAGATCTTGTTCTTCTGAACCCATCGTTATTTTCACGAAGCTCTGAGATCCAGGGACTGCTTCAATTTGAGATGCCGCTGCTTGAGCAAGATCTAGTTCACTGATGAGTGAAGAGACTGTGGTTTGTTCGATTGTTTGATCAGAGGGGATGTCAAAACGCATAATCGTACCGCCAGTAAAATCAGTTCCAAGAGCTCCGCTACCCTTGAATCCGAGGACTCCAAGGCCAGTGATGATGGCAATTAGTGATAGGCTAAATGCAGCCTTCCGCTTACTTAGGAAATCAAAAGAACGATCAGGGATGAGATTCATGAACGATAACCGCTTAAGCACTCCTGTGTGGCTAGCCCACCAGAATAGGACGCGAGTACAGAGCAAAGCTGCTAAGAGCGTGCCTAGGATACCGATGATGAGAGTTACAGCGAATCCTTTGATAGTGCCTGATGCTTTCCAGAAGAGGATGAGGGCTGTGATGAGTGTTGTGATATTCGCATCAAAGATAGCAGCAAAGGCCTTTTCGTATGCTGCCTCGATAGCGGCTTTGACTGATTTGCCGCGTGCCATCTCCTCGCGAAGCCTCTCATAGACTAGCACATTAGCGTCTACCGCAACTCCGATGGTGAGGATGATGCCAGCGATGCCGGGTAAGGTGAATGACGCTCCAAAGAGAGCCATAGCCCCAAAGAGGATGAGGACGTTTAGAATGAGACCAACAAGGGCAATGAGGCCAGCAAAGCGATAGTAGAGGAGGATGAAAACGATCGTTAAGGCAAGACCTGCAAGACCTGCATTGATACCCTGTTTAATGGTGGCATCACCGAGGGTTGCTGAAACCGTGCGTTGTTCATCAAGGACGAGGGGGTTCTCTAATGGATTTAAAAGTGCCTTGGATAGCTCAAGACATTCTTCTAGATTATCGAGGCCTGAGATGACAAAGTGCTTTCCAAGAGAATCTGCCTGTAGAGTGGCTGCGTTGACAATTTTACCATCGAGAACTGTGACGATTTGATCCGTGCCTGGTCGAAGAGATTTGGTGAATGTCTTCATTTTCTTAGCCCCTTCACTGTGAAGCTCGATCTGGACTTCTGTATTGGAAGTACGGTTTGGCTGTGCGGCTTTGACGTCTTTTCCTGTTACCTGGGCCTTGCGTTGGTAGGCGATAGGGGTAGAGATTGTATTGCCTTTACGGTCTTCTGATTCATAGATACTGGCGATTACACCAGGCTCTGCAGTGTCTCCATTGATGATTTGTTGCGCTAGAACTGGATCGTTAAGAGACTTATGGAATGTGAGTCGGGCAATTTGTGTGATTTTTTTGGAGACCTCTTTGGCCTGTTCCGGAGTGATGCCCGGCATTTGGATCTCGATGAGGTTTTCACCCTGAATGGTGATTGGAGCATCGGTGACAGCCATTTGGTTAAGGCGTTTTTCAACGATCTGCTTGGCTGTTTCCATCGCCTCTGTCGTCACAGGTAGCTCCTTAAGTGTTTCTGGGTCTACACCTGGTTCTACACGCATGATGAAGGAAGTTCCCCCTACTAGTTCGATACCACCCTGGAGATTATGGGATTTCTCGAGTGAGCCTCCAAATAGATTGCCTATTTTGTTAGGTGGTACGATAGCTAGGAACGAGCCTACGGCAAGGGCCGCAACTAAAATGGAGCCTAGATTACGTTTCTTTACTTCTTTCTCTGTGGCTAAATACCAAAAGAGTAGAACCAAAAAGATCAGCCCACCAAAGAGAGTAAAAGTGGCATCGGTCGAGATGTTAGCTAGAATAGTTGGATTCATGGATGTCGTATTGATTTCGATCTCTGGTTTCTGTTAACGTGGCGTTGCCACACACACAGAATCCGTCCCTTCTCTAGGAAGGAGCGGAGATTTGTGAACATGAATGATGCGCTCGTCAACGGTTTGTTTCGAAGTTTGAGATGTTTTTGAGTAAAAAGAAGATTAGTGAGCGTTTCTACAAAGAAATATAGCTTGATATTCATCGTTCAAAGCCAGTTTGAATTTGGTCAGAAAGAATAAAATGGAAGGAAAAGATAGGATGTTCTGGCCTTATTGAATTTATAGACTATGAATTTGAATCCCATTTCAATTATTTATGCCTCTTCGCTCCTCTCTTATTTTCCCTATGGCCGCATTCGCCATGATGTTCCAGTTGATTTCATGTAATGGGCCTGATGTGAGCTCCGTCTCGGTTCCTAAGACCATCCGTTCTACACCAGTGAGTCTGACAAAGGATTCGTGGGGGCACAGGCCAGGGCCTCGCGGCTTCGATACCGTTGTTATAGATGCTGGACACGGAGGGAAAGACCCTGGAGCAAGTGTTGCTGGGATACAGGAGAAAAAGTTAGCGCTAGATACGGCGAAACGTTTGAAAAAACATCTGGGACGTGACTTTCATGTCATCCTTCTCCGTGATGGTGATCAGTTTATTAGTTTAGATCAACGCGCTTCCTTAGGCAGCCATCACAATGGATCTATATTTTTGAGTCTTCACTATAATCATGGGCCTAGCTGGGTTCGTGGCCCAGAAACCTATTATTGGAGGGTAGACAGTCATGGCTTAGCATCGAGAATCCAGAAGAACATGGAGCGAGTGAGTTCTCGGGAATACAAGAATGCTGGGTTAAAGAGGCGCCGCCTGCGATTAACGCGTAATGTGAAGGTCCCTAGTGTATTGATCGAGGTAGGTTACCTATCGAACCGGGCGGAGCGTTCACAGCTGGCGAGTTCAAAGTATCGTGAAAAAATGGCCCGCGCTATCGCTTCAGCCGTGCGAGAGCAA
This sequence comes from uncultured Verrucomicrobiales bacterium, assembly GCA_964561965.1. Taxonomy (GTDB): domain Bacteria; phylum Verrucomicrobiota; class Verrucomicrobiia; order Verrucomicrobiales; family Akkermansiaceae; genus Rubritalea. The sequence continues at coordinate 6,651 of CAZLQY010000002.1, read as the reverse complement.
GCCCGATCCGGAGATGTGGGAACAGGGCCGAAGCCTAAGGTCTTATGGTCTCCGGTATCTCGAAGAGGGGATGTCTCAAAGCTTTAAAACCTCTTCGAATTCCTGATTCTGTGTTCGTTGAGTGATAGACCTCTATCTATTTCTAGTAATTTAGAAGATAGATTTTGACTGTGAAATGAAGGATTGAGGGATGTAAACTGTTGTTTCCCTGTAAAAATAACAACTCATGATTGACGTGAGGCCTTCTCTGTTGATAATCCGCGCGTCAGTGCGCTAGAGCGTGCTGGAAATAACTAACCTAAACTAGGTTCTACACACAATGGCTACTTACGCAATTAACGGTTTCGGGCGCATCGGGCGCAATGTTCTTCGGGCACTCATCGAAAAGGGTGAACTCGAAAAGGTTGTCGCTATCAACGACCTTACTGATAACAAGACTCTTGCTCACCTTTTGAAGTATGATTCTTCACAAGGTATCCTTAAAGCAGATGTTTCTTTCGATGACGCACATCTCATCGTAAACGGTCACAAAATCCACGCTACCGCTCAGCGTAATCCGGAAGAGCTTCCTTGGGCAGAGTACGGCGTCGACGTCGTTCTTGAATCAACAGGTTTCTTTGCTTCACAAGATGGTGGTCAAAAGCACCTTAAGGCAGGCGCTAAGAAGGTTCTCATCTCTGCTCCAGCTAAAGGTCCAGATCTTACCATGTGTATCGGTATCAATGATGGTGAGTATGACGCTTCTAAGCATAACATCGTTTCTAATGCTTCTTGCACCACCAACTGTCTTGCCCCCCTCGTTAAAGTTCTTAATGATAAGTTTGGCGTCGTAAAGGGTATCATGGCTACAATTCATAGTTACACCAATGATCAGCGTATCCTTGATCTTCCTCATAGTGACCTTCGTCGTTCACGTGCTGCTGCTCTGAACATCATACCTACCAGCACAGGTGCTGCTAAGGCAATCGGTGAAGTCATCCCTGAAATGAAGGGCAAGTTGAATGGTAACAGCTACCGCGTTCCTACTCCTACAGGATCAATCACAGACTTTGTAGCAGAGCTTAAAACCGCTGCGACAGCAGAGGAAGTGAATGCAGCATTTAAAGAAGCTGCGGAAGGCCCAATGAAGGGAGTTCTTGAATACACAGAAGAGCCTATCGTTCTTCAAGACATCGTCTCCAATCCACACAGCTCCATCCTTGATGCTGGGTGTACCATGGTGCTCGAAGGCAACATGGTGAAAGTCGCTTCATGGTATGACAACGAGTGGGGTTACTCTAACCGCGCTGCAGAAGGTCTTGCCATGCTTGGCGCTTCCCTCTAATTACCTAGAGATTATCTCATCTTTCAAACGAGGGGGGGCGTTCAATCCTTCCTCGTTTTTTATGCCACTTATAATCAACAGATACAAAGTGAAGACTCCATAGTATTAGCAAAATACGATGATGCATCAGACACTTGCTTTGTTGACCCCAATACACTTATATACTAAATCAATGCCAAAATTATCTATCCGTGACCTTGATGTGAAGGGCAAAGAAGTACTCATGCGTGCAGACTTCAATGTTCCTTATGATGATGATAACAACATCACAGACGAAACTCGTATTCTTGGAGCTTTACAGAGCATCAAACACCTTATTACTGGTGGAGCAAAATTAGTGCTCTGCTCGCATATGGGGCGGCCTGAAAAGAAAAGATTAAGTTTAGAGTCTGTAGCGAAGAGCCTCAGTAAGCATATCGGTCAGGAAGTAACATTTGCCACAGATACCGTAGGTGATGATGCTACCGCCAAGCGGGCTGCTCTTGTAGAGGGTGGCGTCGTACTTCTTGAAAATACACGTTTCGAAGAAGGTGAAACTAAGAATTGTGCTGATTTCGCTAAAGCCCTTGCAGGTAATGCAGATATTTTTGTGAACGATGCCTTCGGTACAGCCCACCGTGCACATGCCTCCACGGAAGGCGTGACCAACCATGTCGATCAGAGCGCCATGGGCTTCTTGATCGAGCTCGAGCTCGAGTTTCTTCAAGATAAACTTAAATCACCAGCAAAGCCGTTCCTTGCCATTATGGGAGGGGCTAAAGTTTCCGATAAAATCCAGGTCATCAAGGCCATGATGGAAAAAGCGGATGAATTTATTATTGGTGGAGCCATGGCTTACACCTTCCGCCTAGCTCAAGGCCACGAAATTGGAAACTCTCTTGTAGAGCCTGACTTTGTCGATTTAGCGAAAGAAATTCTCGAAACAGCAGAAGCAAAAGGGATCAAATTCCATCTTCCTGTAAACACACGTATCACCCAGGAATTTTCTCCCACAGCAGAGACCAAAGTGACCGTGCCGTATGCTGATGGTGGAGGGATTGAAGCCGGTTGGGAAGGTATCGACATCGGTGATGCAGCGATTCCTCAGTTTGAAGAAGTCGTTGCACGTGCTGGTACCATATTATGGAATGGGCCAATGGGTGTCTTCGAAATGGATAACTTTGCTCAAGGAACAAAAGCTCTGACAGCTGCTGTTGCCAAATCCAATGCTCTTACAATTGTTGGTGGTGGTGATTCAGTGACAGCAGCCAATAAGTTCGCAGATTCAGCAGACTTTGGCTTCCTTTCTACAGGTGGTGGAGCTTCTCTTGAGCTACTTGAAGGTAAAGTTCTTCCTGGTGTCGCCGCCCTTACAGAGGCGTAAATTATTAAGCTCAACGAAACCAAAATTTATGCGTAAACTAATTATAGCCGCGAACTGGAAGATGAACATGGGTCCTAAGGACACAGAGGATTTCATCGAATCGTTCTCTCAGAAAATCGCGAATGTTAAAGGAGCGGATATCGTACTCTCTCCTCCAATGATTTCACTAGCTGCGGCTTCCGCCAAGCTTTCTGGCTCTTCCATAGGCCTATCCTCCCAAAACGTTTCTGAGAATGATAATGGAGCATTCACTGGAGAAACATCAACTGTGATGCTGAAGGAACTCTTCGTTCAATATGTGATTATTGGCCACAGTGAGCGCCGTAGTATCTATGGAGAGACCAATGCCACCATCAATGCCAAAATCAAGAAAGCTCGTGAAGCAAACCTGAAGCCAATTTTCTGCATAGGAGAAACTTTAGAAGAGCGTGAGGGGGGGAGACTAGAGTCTGTACTCCGCACACAAATAATAGAAGGTCTTGCTGGTGTTGCAACGGAAGACCTAGGTGAAACAGTGATTGCTTATGAGCCAGTCTGGGCAATCGGTACAGGTGTCACAGCCTCTGCACAGCAGGCACAGGATGCACACGCATTTTGCCGTTCCGTCATAGCTGAACTCTATGGACAAGAAGCTGCGGACAAAGTTCGTATCCAATATGGAGGCTCTGTAAAACCTGCTAACTCAGCAGAACTTTTAGGTCAGCCAGACATCGATGGAGCTCTTGTTGGGGGAGCATCTCTAGATCCCCAAACCTTTGCAGACCTTATTAAGAACGCCATCGCGTAAATTACAGACTTAACATATCATTGATAAACGAGCTTTAGCCACCTAGCTAAAGCTCGTTTTTTGTATCACATTCTGTTGTTGCCTAAGCCTTAACTGTTTTGTTAGTCTATAGGTATGTCAGCTCACGGAAATAGCCTGTTCAAAGTACCGTTAACAACGAGTTTTTTATCTGAAGCCTCTGGTGCCTCTGCTGCGATAGGGCAATGGACAGTAGCGGAATGGCATGTATCCAATAAAGTAGAAGTAAAAAAAGGGAATGCAGTAGTGACTGTGAAGTCTATGGAGCGCGATCTTTCCATCGATTTAGATGCTCCAGAAACAGGTTATATAGTGCAGAGCTTTTCCAGAGGAGAGCTATTCTCACCAGGCCAAGACCTTGGCTATATTAAGCTATTAAGGGCGAGTGTTCAGACGACATCACCCTCTGTAGAGGAAATACCCATGCCAACTATCATTGAATCAGAGAATAATGTGGCAGAGAGTCCCGTGCCTCCACCTCCTACCCACAAGAACACAGCCCTAAATTCAGAGGAAACGACAGATCAACTGCTGGAAGAAGAGGCTATAGATCTTACAGAAAAGCCAGTTGAGGAAAGTAACTCCGTTCCTGAATTCGGACTAGATCGGGTGAGTGAACGAGTTGTCGAGGATAAGTCTGTGCGGTTGCTATGTGTCTCGATATTATTGACCGGCGCATTTTTAGGTATGGTCGTTTCCTCATCAGGCTTCGGTCGGTTTTTGAGTTTCATTTTCTTTGTAATCCTTATTCAAGAGTTCTTTAAATATTGGTCTGGATATGATTTGCTGAGGTGGTTTAAAAAGATTTATCATGGTGGTCACCCTTAAATGAAACATAACGGAATTTGAGTGACTATATCGTCACAACTAGCCTAGCGACATACCTATTAGAATCAATCCATCATAGCAATCATGCCAACAGTATTAGTCATTGAAGATGAAATAGATATCGCTGAACTTATTGAATACAATTTAAAGCGACATGAACTGGAGGTGCTTTCTGCGCAAGACGGCTTATCCGGTTTTGATCTAGCCACAAAAATGAAGCCAGACTTAATTGTTCTGGATGTAATGATGCCTAAGCTAGATGGTTTCGGTGTGCTTAAACTCTTAAAGGAGGAAGATCGCACAAAAAATATACCTGTTATTATGTTAACTGCTCTGGGCCAGACAGAAGATAGAATCCGAGGATTAGAGAGTGGAGTTGATGATTATATCTGTAAGCCTTTCAGTCCTAGAGAGCTTGTGCTCCGTGTGAAATCTGTAATGAAGCGTTACATGTTAGAGAATTCTAATGGAGATATAGAGGCTGGTCCATTTCGATTTGATCGAAAGACACTACAGTTTTATGCAGGAGAGGAAATGCTAGACCTTACAATGACAGAGTTTAAATTAATGCTGTATCTTTGTGAACGGGCAGGGGAAGTGCAAGATCGATTTGTTTTATTAAAAGAAGTTTGGGGATACCATGATGATGTGCATTCCCGTACATTAGACACTCATATGAAAAGGCTCCGTCAAAAATTAGGAGAATCTTCAAAATTGTTAGAAACTGTTCGAGGTGTTGGCTACCGTATTGTGGATTGTGAGGCCTAGACTACAGACTATTTATCAGCGTCGTATCAAATCTATTTTATGGAAATATTCCTTATCCTGTTAGTCATAGTTCTTACTGTCATTACAGTTCGGCTTTATTGCATCCTTATTCGCAGGCGTGTAGAGCGGGATAGCTTGGCAGAGAAGTATGTCAAAGAGCGTAAGAGTCTTCGTGAAGACCTAGATAGTGAAAGGCGTGATTTGTTAGACTGTTTGGTCGATGAAGTTCTCTTTTTTGATAGTCGTGAGCGTTTGCTTTTTTATAATGCTGCTGTAAAAAATCTGTTTCAAGGGAGAAAGCTACAAGGAGTCATGGCAAATGAGCTTTTTTATGAAGGATCGGTGACGCAAGGTATTCGTGAATGTCTTATCTCAGGGCAGAGCTATTCAGAAGAATTGGCAATTCGGGAACTGACCAATGTCATGGGTATTAAAGATTTTAGGCGTGATAGTGTCTGCCGGCTTGAGGTAGCGCCGGCGAAACTAGCAGGCTCTGAGGAGAGTGTGTGCGTGATCATACGTGATGTCACTGCAGATGTGGAAGCAGACCAAGTGCGCCGAGACTTTGTAGCAAATGCATCTCATGAATTAAGAACTCCGATGGCAATCATAGGAGGGTATTTAGAAAATTTATCAGAAGAAGGAGCTTTGGATGATACCGTGATGGTGAAGAAATTCATTACGATTATGCAAAAGCATAGTCTGAGAATTTATCAAATAGTGGAAGACATGTTATCAATTTCCCAGCTAGAATCCGCAGGTGAAGACTCCATGAACTCAGAGCCTTTTGTCTTTTTGGAGTGTGTAGAGGATGTTTCTGAGCGCTTGTCCGCCTTAATCTCTACCAACGATATTCATTTCCAGACACAAATTGAACCTATCGATTTAGAAATCTTAGGAGATCGGTTTTACTGGACACAAATTCTTTTTAACTTGATAGAAAATGCGATTAAGCAAAATCCTCAAAAAAAGAATTTAAAGATAACAGTATCAGCAAAGGAAGTTGAGGGAGAGCTCTGTATTTTTGTAGCTGATAATGGGAAAGGGATCCCAGTAGGTGATATACCTTTTGTCTTTAAACGATTTTATCGCGTGGATAAACACCATAGTAACTCCGCAATTAAAGGCACAGGCCTAGGGCTCTCTATTGTTCGCCGTGCAGTAGAGGCACACGGAGGTAACATCTCGCTACAATCTACTCCAGGAGTGGAAACGAAGTTTTTGATACAGCTGCCATTCCCGTAAGAAATAGTGATAGCTCTAGGTGTATGATCCTCAGATATAAGGTGTGTTAGAAAATGAATGACACATCAATACATTATCCTTACTCGGTGAGGTGATAGAGTTATTTTGGTGATCAAGCCATTCCGGGTACTCACCAAACTCTCGAAGAGGGAGAAATAGAGGGAATTCTTATTCGTAATCAGAAGCGACGGTTAAATCTTTCAAATTAACACCTGAAACCAAAGAATGAAATAAATCAGGAAGCTCGTTGATTTCAGTAAAATTAAGTTGTAAAAAAAGGAACTTGATCTGACAGACGGTTAAAATCAGGCAGTAGCT
>CAZLQY010000001.1:0-121008 GCA_964561965.1 uncultured Verrucomicrobiales bacterium | reverse complement strand
CAATTTAGTTCATTTATTTTAAAAGACTTACACCTTAGGTTAATGCGTATGACTATGATGTGTGCTCTAAAGAAAATATTGTATCAACATTCGCAGCCCTGTAATAAGTAGCACGACTGCAAAGATCTGCTTCAACTTTGCTTCATTACATTTTACAGCGAGTAAAGCCCCTAGAGGAGCAAACAACACAGTGAATGGCACAATACAAAGGAATCCAACTAGGTTGACTAACCCTACTGTACCCACTGGAGAGTCGATAGGTGTATTGCCAAATAGCAACATCGTCAGCGAACCTGGCAGCGATATCATTAAGCCTATTGCAGCAGCCGAACCAACGGCCTTATGAGCAGGGTAATGACAGAAGGTGAGTAGTGGAACCGAGATCGTGCCCCCACCAATACCGACCAAAGAACTAAAAAAACCAATGGATGTGCCCATGATTGATTGCCCCACTTTTCCAGGTAATTTTTGAAACAATGCTGATTTTCTGGTTCTGAATAGCATATTCAAGGCTGAGAGGGTCGCTATAACACCAAACAACATTGTCAGCCATAAGCCGTCAATACGAGTCACAAGCCAACTTCCCGACAATACGCCGATCAGAAGAAAGGGAGCCCAGCCCTTCAAGAGAATGAAATCTACATTCCCTTTTTTATGATGTGAGTATATGGAGCTGATAGATGTCGGTATGATCGTGGCCAAAGAAGTCGATGTTGCTACTAACATGGCAGATTCAGGTGACACGCCAAAGCTTTGAAACAGGAAAAACAACACTGGCACGATGACAATGCCTCCGCCCACGCCTAGCAACCCCGCCAAGACGCCGGCGAAAACCCCTGTTGCACTCAGTGCAAAAAAGGTAGCGCTGTTATTCCCTATCAATTCAATAATCATGAACACCTCCCTCCATATGAGTAGCTGACATAGACTGCAGAGCCACCCTATGAGCAAACGAGCTGAGACGAAAGCTCTTTTCGTACGATCGCTGCACCTGCAGATAAGGCCTTTAGTTTTCCTCTAGCTACTTCACGTGACAGCGGTGCCATACCACAGTTTGTGCATGGATAAAGCTTATCCGCATCCACATACTTTAGAGCTTCTCTCAGTGTCGCAGCGACTTCTTCGGCTGTTTCAATCGTATTATTTGCCACGTCAATAGCTCCGACCATGACCTTTTTCCCCCGAAGAAGTTCCAACAGTTCCATCGGCACACACGAATTGTGACATTCGAGCGAAATCATATCGATGTTCGATTGTTGGAGTTTGGGGAACACCTCCTCATACTGCCTCCACTCTGAACCAAGTGTTTTCTTCCAATCTGTATTCGCCTTAATCCCGTAGCCGTAACATATATGAACTGCTGTTTCACATTGAAGTCCTTCAATCGCTCTTTCCAAACAGGTAATGCCCCATTCATTGACGTCATCAAAAAACACATTAAATGCAGGCTCATCAATCTGAATGATATTAACGCCCGCAGCTTCTAACTCTTTTGCTTCTTCATTGAGTATTTTAGCAAATTCCCAAGCTAGCTTCCCACGGCTTTTATAGTGTGCATCATAGAGTGTATCCACCATTGTCATCGGCCCAGGTAGAGCCCACTTTATGGGTTTATCCGTCTGCTTCCGTAAAAATTTGGCGTCGTCCACGAACACTGAGTTAGGTCGGCTAACTGGGCCAACAACCGTTGGAACGCTAGCATCGTATCGATCACGAATTTTGACGACCTCACGTTTTTCGAAATCGACTCCATTAAGGTGTTCGATAAAAGTTGTCACAAAGTGTTGGCGTGTTTGTTCACCATCACCAACGATATCGATACCTGTTTTCAGCTGTTCTTGTAAGGATACGCGCAACGCATCCTGTTTTCCCCTGATCAAATCTTCACCATTTAGTTTCCAGGGTGACCAAAGCTTCTCAGGTTCTGCAAGCCAAGATGGCTTAGGTAAGCTACCAGCAGTTGAAGTAGGAAATAATGTTTTCATCTTAAATGTTGTCTACTAGGTTAAAGTATTATGCGTAGTTCTCAGACCATTGTTTAAGAATGGATTGGTTGGGCCTGATAAAATGCTCCTCCGTGAATTTTCCTTGTTTAATCGCCAATTGACTTCGTTCCTCGCGATCGTAAATAATTTGAGTTAATGAATGATCTGGGTGCTTTAAATTAGGTTGATATTGACTCCCAGCAACGGCATTCGCATTGTAGATCTCGGGCCGATAAATTCTCTGGAATGTCTCCATCGTGCTAATTGTGCTGATGAGTTCAATGTTCGTATAGTCACTGAGTAGATCTCCGAAAAAGTAAAAGGCTAACGGAGCTGCGCCATTTGAGGGCATAAAGTATCGAACTTCAAAACCCATCTTCTTGAAATACTGTTCTGTTAGCGAAGATTCATTGGGTTGATATTCCACCCCCAATATTGGATGCTGATTATGAGTCCGATAATATGTTTTTTTGTCTGAAACGCTCAGACAAATGACCGGTAATTTACTGAAGTTCTCCTGATAACTACTGGAGCACAAGAAATCTTGAAAGAGCTTGCCATGTAGATCACCAAAGTTATCAGGAATACTGAATTTAGTCTGAGTCTTATTATGAGAGGGCAATAGAATGCTAAAGTCATAATCCCTTACATAAGAGGAAAAATTATTCCCTACGATGCCTTCGATACACTTGTTGGTTTTGTGATCTATAATATTGGTTTTTAGAATTTCAATCGAAGGGAAATTTTGCCCATTCCCCTCGATATCTACCTCCACAGATATGATTTCAAGCCCAACGGAGTAACGATCCCCCGCAGGGTTATCCCAGTTTGCTAGGGAGTTAAAGCGGCGATCTATCATCCTTAAGGCACTCCGCAAGTTTTGCTTGCGACTATCTCCCCTTGCCAAATTAGCAAAATTGGTTGTAATCCGCGTGTTGTCTGAGGGCTGATAATTCTCATCAAAAGCAATTCTCTTTAGCGTATAGGTAAAATTTTTACTCTTCGAGGGCTGGTATTTTGTTTCTTTTGGTCTAGTTTGAACTGTATTCATGGCTCTTTCTCCGTTGTTGAAGTCGTTATTCTGGGATGACCTTTAACTCATACTAATGGTGGAGTGTGAGTTAAGCTCTTCACCTTAATAGTTTTCACCATAACAGTGTTGACCCATGAATAAAAATGGCCATTACTCATGAAACCATGAGATTAGCTCATATATATTCATGAACTATTTAGAACGAATTCACCTTGAGATCATCCTCGCAGTTGAGGTTGAAGGGAGTATGACAGCTGCAGCGGAATCGCTTAACTTAACTCAGTCTGCCTTGAGCCATAGTATGCGTAAGCTAGAAGATCAATTAGGTGTTCAGCTCTGGCAGAGAAAAGGAAGGCAACTGTTACCAACAAATGCAGGTCAACATTTACTCAATAATGCAAGGCGCCTTATTCCACAGTTTATTCGAACGGAAGAGCAGTTAAACCAGTTTGCTAAAGGAGAGAGAGGAACATTACGTATTGGAATGGAATGTCACCCTTGCTATCAGTGGCTGCATAAAATTACAGTGCCGTACTTACAAAATTGGTCATCTGTTGACTTAGAGGTGAAGCAAAAGTTCCAGTTCGGCGGTATTGGTGCTATCTTAACTCATGAAATAGACCTGTTAGTTACTCCTGATCCTTATAGGAAGAAGGGGCTACACTTTGAGCCGGTTTTTGATTACGAACAGGTATTAGTTGTTGGCCCAGAACACCCATACCGGGATGCTGACTTTGTCATTCCAAGGCAGCTGGAAGACGAAACATTGTTTACCTACCCAGTGCCTCAAAATCGGTTAGATATTTACACAAACTTTCTAACCCCTGAACAAGGGACAGTAAGACGCCAGAAAGTGATAGAGACTACTGAAATCATGCTTCAGATGGTTGCCTGTGGTCGTGGTGTCGCAGCATTGCCGAGGTGGTTAGTAGAAGACTATGCAGAGAAATATCCAGTGTCGGCAGTCAAACTAGGCAAGAACGGCGTTGCCAAAAAAATTTATATCGGCATTCGCGAGATAGACAACGAAGTAGACTACATAGATGCTTTTCTAGAACTCGCGCGTTCATCTTAACTCACAATTCATCTTGTCCGGTCTCGATGAGATCCTAACTAAAACGAAGCTTATTGTTTGGAAATCTCAATATGCGTGAATCCTAAACCATGAGTCTATAAGTATTACAGAAACGCTTCATCCCTAACCCGAAGGGCTTCCTGCTGAAATTTGTCAATGATCTAATGAATATATGGTTCTTGCTAGTCGAAGGTTTTAGCTGTCTGGCGGTGTAAAAAATTGATGCGAAAATACTCTCTGTTCATGGGAATCGTGATCGTTCCACTGCGGAAGGAAAGATTGATTTCCTTGACGATGGCTCTAGGTATAGATGATTTGTATCACTTTCCCCAGATCTCCGTCACCTCATTCGTGATCGTAGAAAACGAATATCTCATGTCATCGAGGGTGTCACAGTATTACGTTGATGCGAATGAGTAGTTAGGGTGGATTACACCAAGGAATATTTTTAATGCGTTCTCATGGTAGGCGGGGTTTTTCTTGAAATATTGTTTGTTCTTGTTTCGTATCATGCGGATGTCCATATTTTCTGACATGCTCTTTAAAATTTTTCGAACTCTTACTGCAACATCTGTACTACTATCATTCTTATCTGCTAGTGCGGATGAACTCGGTAATGAGGCTGGCTATACTCTAGGGGAGGGGAATGAGATCATTGTGGATAAAGGGATCATTATTCGAGAGATGCCCCTTAGAGTGGGTGATTTGCTGGCACGTATTGCAGTTGGCACCCCTGAGGGATATCATTTTCTTTACGATCCTAATTTATTGGTGGTGGAAGGCTTTTGGAGTGGTCAATTTGGACGTGTTTCTGAAGCAGGAGATTTTCTACCTTTGAATGATAGGATGAAGTCTTTTTTCCTCGATAAAATGCCTTGGTCTTTTGGCGAAGCTCCTCACCGCAGTGAAGTCAGCCTATTATGGAAAGGTTGTAAATTAAGTGGAGGGAAGGTGGTGTTAAGTTACCAAATCGATGCTGAGGAGAAGGGGATGCAGTGGGATATTGAAGAAGTTATTGAGATTATAGATGAGAATTCTCAAAACATTCATTTTAAGATTACAGCAAATAAAGAGAGTGATGAGTATTTAAATTATTGGCTTCGCCAGACGCAGTTTAGAAAGGTGAAAACGAACGGGCAGCAAAATCAACGAAATTTATTGAAGAATTTAATTCCGAATCAGAAACAGTTTACAATCGAGTTTTTGAGAAAAAAAGAAAGTGTATCTATTCCTAATGGGTACAGCGTTCAAGGGGTGGATATTCCAAGTATTGAAGAACCATTTCGCTTTGAACCTACAGATTTTGATTTTGCTCAAGATGGATCCGTTTATGTTTCTACAAGGACTGGAGGTGTATGGAAGTACAAGGATGAAATGTGGTCGCTTTTTGCAGATGGGTTAGGGGAAGCGAATGGAGTCCGGGTAGCTCCAGATCAGAGAGGGGTTTATGTGATGCATAAGCCTGAGTTGACTTTACTGAAAGATGAGGACGGTGACGGGATTGCTGAGATGTATGAAACAGCGGAAGATCGATTTCGGTTTACGGGGCAATATCACGAATTTGCCTATGGGCCTCGTATTAACTCGAAGGGTGATATTTTCTTTTCTCTAGGATTGAATGCTGGGGGGGCTCATCGTGCTGCTCCAGATGGTTATCGAGGGCAGATGACATCACCCCTAGGTTATCGTGGCTGGGTTCTTAAAAAAGATCAAGAAGGCAGGGTGACCCCCTTTGCATGGGGGCTTCGTTCTCCAGCAGGAATAGGTATGAATGCCCAAGATGAATTATTCGTGACGGATAATCAAGGTGACTGGGTGCCAGCATCTTATCTAGGGCATGTAGAAGAGGGTGATTTTTTAGGCCATCCTGCATCATCGTGGGACTTGCCTGAGTATGAGCTCACTCCTGGTGTGATGGGCTTTCAATCTGTGAATGAGAAGATAAAGGAAGTGCCTCAGTTAGATATTGAAGCGTTAAAGATGAAGCGGAAACCACCGGCTGTCTGGCTAGCTCATGGCGATCTTACGAATTCTCCTGGTCATCCTTCTTTTGCACCTGAAGAAGGGTTTGGCCCCTTTGGTGGGCAAGCCTTCATTGCAGATATTGCCCACCGGAGTATTACGCGTGTAGCGTTAGAAAAGATTAAAGGTCAGTATCAAGGCGCTGCCTTTCCTTTTATTCAGAAGTTATCGAGTTCTTCTTACTCTACAGCATTTGATGCCAGTGGTAATCTCTGGGTTGGTTCTGTAGGGCGGGGTTGGGTAGCAGGAGATCCTATGATAGAGGTGATTCGCTATGACAACCGTAAAACCCCCTTCGAGATGCATCGTGTCGCGTTAGCAGAAGATGGATTTGAGGTTCACTTTACGGATGCAGTTGCGGAGCAAGTGCTTACTCCTGAGGATATAGAGATACGATGCTTTCAATATGAATGGTGGGATACCTACGGGTCTGAACCAATCAATGAGTCGAGTGTTCAGGTGAAGGATATCCAATTTTCAGAAGATCGGAAAATGATGAAGCTCACACTCCCTTTGAAGCCCGAGTTTGTTTATCAGATTCAACTCCCGGAGATGACGGCCGTATCTTCTCTTAAGTTAGAAAATAACTTTGCCTACTATACTTTAAACAACCTTTTGCGATGAAACATTTTTATTCGATTTCTTGTCTCCTTTTCGTGCAGATAGCTTTCATTATGGCTCAATCTCGCGATATTATTGTTGGGGAAAAAATAGTGGTGCAGCGATGTGTCGTCGCTGGAGTTTCTTCAAGATCTATTGCTGTTGGTCACCCTTCGGGAGTTCACTATCTATTTGATGCGGTGAATTGTACGCCTCGGTTTGCTTGGTCTGGAGATTTCATTGACTTTAGAGGTGAAACGGATGGTCGAGGAGGTAAGGGTGTGAAGATCATTGGTTCTAGGCAGAGCTTGGGTTTGGCTAAATTACCGTTGAGGGTGGGATCGATGAATCAAGAAGTTCGTTCCGTAGAATTTGATGGATATCGGCGTGATCCTAAGACGGGCAAACCTACATTTCGATATCGTATTGATGATCAGGGCGTCGAGCAGTCAATCGACACTCTAGAGGGCAACAAGGTGATGATTCTCATGACGTTTGATTCCAAATTGGAAGGTGTCGATAAGTATTATCATTTAGATCCGAATCAAGTGTCTGATATTCGTTTGAGTGAGGGACTAAGTTGGGCTTCTTCGAACGTGTTAAAAATTCCAGCTGCCGTTGATAAAGCTGAAATAACTCTTTCTTTGAAGGAGCCGGTATCTCAGTTTGTGAGGAAAGAGGAAAAGCTAACTGGTGCTCAGATTTATCAAACTATGTGTAGCACGTGCCATTCTATCGATGGCCATAAGTTAATAGGCCCTTCTTTTAAGAACCTCTGGTCTGCGCCTAGAGTTGTGATTAGAGATGGCCGGGAGGCTAGTATCGATGCGGATGATTCATACGTACTAGAGTCTATCACCCATCCTCAAGCTGCCATCGTGAAAGGGTATGAGGCCGTGCCGATGGCTAATTTCTCGAAGGTGTTAACTAAGTCTCAGTTAGAGTCTCTGCTTGATTACTTAAAGTCCTTGAAATAGTTGACTTTTTGTTAACCTGAGGGGCTTTGTTACGATAGTTGATTTTCGAGTTCTTCAATTTTTTCACTGACGGTTTCCCAGCGGGAATACGCTAGTTCCAATTTATCGCTGAGGGCCTTATAAGCATTCGTAGCCTGCTGCATTTTTTCTCCGTTGGTCGATACTTCTTCTGTGGACATGTGGTCAGATAAGGTAGTTTGTGCAGATTCTAATTCGGCGATAGAATGTTCAAGTTTGGTGAATTCCTCTTTGAGGGGCTGGAGTACTTTTTGGCGTTTTTGACGGTTTTCAGCATCACGTTTTCGTTGGTCTTTACGTGATAATTTTGGCTTTGTTGAAGAGCTTTGTTGGGTGTGTGATGTATGACTTTGTGGAGAATTTGTGCGTTTCTGAGCGACCTTTTCTTCTTCCTTTTTACTTAAGTAATAGGAGATGTTACCGTGGTATAATCGTGGCTGTTCTCCCGGACGGAATTCGAGGGTTTTGGTGACAATAGGATCGAGAAAGGAACGGTTGTGAGAAACGATGATGTAAGCTCCTGGATATTCCTTTAAGGCGTTTTGAAGTACTTCTTGAGACTGTACGTCTAAATGGTTTGTTGGTTCATCAAGGATGAGATAATTAGCCGGCTGTACTAACATACTAACGAGAGCGACTCTTGAGCGTTCTCCTCCAGAAAGGACTTTGATTTTTTTGAAAACATCGTCCCCTCGAAAGAGGAAGCAGCCTAGGATGTTTCTTACGAGAGGAGCATTTTTTCGTGAAGCCGCTTCAGTGACGGTTTCTAAGACAGATTTATCAGGATCTAATTCATCGGCGTGATTTTGTGAGAAGAAAGAGAGGGAGGATTTTGAGCCTAAGGTGAATTCTCCGGAAGTGGGTTCTTCTTGTCCTGTAATGAGTCTACAAAATGTTGATTTCCCTGCTCCATTAGGCCCGACAATAGCAATGCGCTCACCCCGTTCGATTTCGAAGTTGAACTGATTGAGAACAGTTAAATCCCCGTAAATTTTACCAACTTTTTCTAACTTTGCGACAGATTGAGCGCATGGAGGAGGTGAGGGGAAGACGAAGTTCATGACGGCGTCATCCTGTTCGATTTCGATTAACTCGATTTTTTCTAGCTGTTTGAGGCGGCTTTGTGCTTGAGAGGCCTTAGAAGCTTTTGCGCGGAACCGTTCAATAAATTGTTTTGTCTTCTCAATTTCTTTTTTCTGAGATTCATATTGTTTGATTAGAATCTCTTTACGCAGTTTTGACTCTTTTAGGTAGAAGGAGTAATTTCCTGCATATTCTTCTGCTCGGCCGTGGGAGAATGCGATGGTGCGTGTTGTTAGTGCACCAAGTAGAGCTAGGTCGTGAGAAATAATGATGATAGCTCCAGGGTAGTTAAAGAGGTATTGTTCAACCCAGGTTTGAGAGTCAATATCGAGGTGGTTTGTGGGTTCGTCTAAGAGGAGGACTTCTGGCTCGATGAGGAAGAGCTTTGCCATGGCGATGCGCATTTGCCAACCTCCTGAGAACTCGGAGCAGTCTCGCTCAAAATCAGTGCGTTGAAACCCTAGCCCAACGAGGACGGATTCCATTTTTGGTTTAATTCGGTTGGGGTCAAAGTTATCTAATTTGAGTTCCATTTCGCCGATGTTATCAAGTGCATCTGCGTAGGCTTCCGTTCTTGGGTCTAGATGGTCAAGGGTGTCAGATAGTCGATCAATTTCCTTTTGCAGCTCGGTGGCTTCAGAGAAGGCGGAGGAAACTTCATCCCAAAGGGTGATGCCTGAGATGTGAATACCTTCCTGTGGTAAGTAGCCGATTTTGCAGCCTTTTGGCTTCGCTATTTCACCAGCATTGGGCTCGATCACATTGCCGATACATTTCATCAAAGTAGATTTACCCGCTCCATTGTGGCCAGCGAAGGCGATGCGTTCTTTTTGGAGAACGGTGAAGGATAGGTCTTTGAATAGGACGCGCGCGCCAAATTCGACTCGGATGTTTTTGATGGAGAGCATGAAGGGTGGAATGTGATGGAGTTGAGAATAGAAAACGCCGCCACGTGTTTCCACTTGGCGGCGTTAGCAAAGATGGATGCTACATGTTAGAATTGGATGATATCCAAGATAGGCTGAGCATAGAAACCAAAGAGAATGGTGAGAATGGTGAAGGTGGTGATAACGATACGTGAGATAATGGGGATGGAGATGCTCATTTCTTTCGTCGGAGCATACCAGTACATGGCACGAATGAGTTTAAAGTAGTAATAGAAGGCGGAGGCTCCACCAATGATGGCTGCTAAGAGGACCCAGAATGGAGCATCGGCCACGGCGCTCTGGAACATGAAGAGTTTACCCCAAAAGCCTATGGTGAGTGGCATTCCTGCCATGGCTGCTAAGTTGATCGTTAGAGCTAGAGCTAAGACGGGGTTGCGCTTTGCCAAGCCATGAAATGTTTCGATTTCATCGGAGTCATCTTGCACGCGGACGAGGCCTAGGATGAAAAAGGCAGTGAACGTCATGATCAAATAGGTGGCGAGATAGAAGGCGACCTTTGTGTAATCTGCAGAGGCGAGGCCAAGTAAGATGAAGCCTGCATGAGCAATGGAGGAGTAAGCAAGGAGGCGCTTAAAGTTATCTTGAGCAAGGGCTGAAAAGTTTCCAAGAATAAGTGTGGCCCCTGCCATGATGAAGAGGACCATGCTGACGGGGCCTTGTGTGACTTCTGACGCTAGGAATGGTGAGAGGATGGTGATGGCGACTCCGAAGCCAGCGGCTTTGGACGCTACAGACAGGTATGCTGCGATTGGTGATGGTGCGCCTTGATAAACATCAGGAATCCATAATTGCATCGGTGCTGCACCTACTTTGAAGCCGATCGATAGGATGATTAAAGCGAGGCCGAAGAGAAGTGTGGGCTGTTGGAGTGTTGGTGAATTCAGGGCCTCTGTAATACCTGCCATACTTGTGGAACCAGTAGCACCGTAGAGCCAGGCGATACCGTAGACTAAGAGGCCTGTTGATAGAGCACCAGTGATAAGGTATTTCACACCTGCCTCGAGCGACCCTACGTTGCGGCGCATGTAGGCGACGAGTACGTAAAAGGAGATGGTGACGAGCTCAAGGGCGATAAAAATGGAGACGAGATCAATGGCTGAGGAGAGCCACATGAAGCCAGCACAAGTAAAGAGAGGCAGGCAATAGAATTCTCCAACGTTTGTATTGGAGTTATCGTGACTGGTGTAGCGATTTAGTACCTTAGAGAAATCAAAGCTCATTAAGAGGACTAAGATGGTGGCTATGAGGGCGAAGGATTTGAAGAATAGGGCCTTTGTGTCGTGCTGATAGAATTGCTTAAGCCAAGGGTCTGTCGTGCCAGAAAGATCTGCAAATTGGAGCGCGATGAGCACTACTGTAAGCCCTGCAGCGCCTGCGAGGGCTAGGTTCTTCTTTCGTACAGGTGGGCAGAATGCCTCCCACATTAAAAGGATAAGACCTAAACCTGCGACGGTGAAATCTAAGATATATGCTTGCATGATTGAATAGGAAATAGGTGATAGAGTAATAAGTATGGACTACTCGGAGGGAGTTGTCTTGTGCTCTGCTGTCTTACATGAGCTTGAGCAAGCGGAACAAAGAGGTTCACCTGTAATTTTCTTAATAAGAAGGTTAGGATAGAGACCAATGAGGAGGAGTGCTGCCGCGAGAAGAATAGGAGCGACCTTTTCACACCAATGAAGATCGTTCGCATTTTCTGTTGATGTGACTTCTGGCCCTTGAAATGTCTTACGGAAGGCGCGGAGCATGTAGACCGCACTGATGACGACTCCCCAGATGGCGATGATGGTTGCCCATTGGACGTGACCAAGCCCTTCTGAATAGTTCCATCCCTGGAAGCCTGAGAAGAAGACTAGAGCTTCACCTGCGAAGTTCGCTAATCCTGGAAGACCAATGGAAGCCATGGCCGCGAGTCCGAAAAGGAATGCTAAGCTTGGCGCATTCTTGGCAAGTCCACCCAGTCGCGTCATTTCGAGAGTTTTTGTTTTCCTCTCAATGGTATCGGCTAGGCTGAAGCTCATCGCAATAGAGACTCCGTGAGCGAACATGAGTAGTACGGCAGCAGGAATAGCGATATCGGCTGAGGGATTAGCGGCAAGGGCTGCGAGGGCAAGGAAGATGTAGCCCATGTGCATAACAGATGAATTGCCCAGCATGAGATCAAGGCGCTTTTGGTTAATCGTGACTAAGCCTACCCAAATGATGTTTCCTAAAAGAAGAACCAATAGGGTGGGAACCCAGTATTGCATACCTTCTGGGGCTACTTGGAAACCGACAACGAGCAATCCATAAAGACCAAATTTCTTTAGTACACCGGAGTGCAGCATGGCTATAGGTGCTGGAGCACTAGCATAGGCTGGTGCGGCCCATGAGTGGAATGGGAAGAGGGAAACTAGGGTTCCAAAGCCGACGATGAGAAGTGCGGCAATGCAGTTCTGCTGTTCTGCTGCTACGCTGAGCTGATCCATATTAAATCCAGACCCGTGATGTACGGCCATGAGAAGGCCGACGAGCAGGACGAGTGATCCAAATACGAGATAGATCGTCGCTTTCCATGCAGCTGCTTTACGATCACCACGGCCTAGCATCCCGATGGTTAAGAAGGTGGGTATAAGGGCTAGTTCATGGAACGAGAAGAAGAAGAACAAATCACGCGAAAGGAAAGCTCCGATCGCTCCTGCGGATATGAGCATGATGCTGGAAAACCAGAGGGTTTCTTTTCCTTTTGGGCATTGCCCACTCCAGATCGCAGCGAAGGTCACGATGACGGATAAGAGAACCATGACTGCACTAATGCCATTGACCCCTAAACTAAAGGTGATGGCAGGATCTTCAAGAACAGTGAAGAAGGTCTGAGTCGGTAAACAGCCACTGTTGATAAAGATAAGGATCCCCGCAATGAGGTTAATGAATGCGGCGACGAGGCCTAACATCTTCGCTTTCGTTTTCATGACGAGCATGAGAACAGCGGCTATGATGGGGATGATGATTGGTATGAGAAGAAGCATTTCTCTGAAACGTTAGAGTTAGATAAAAGGATTAGGAGAAGACGGTGAAGTAAATGACTAGTATGGTGCCGAGGCCCAGTACAAGGGCATAGCCTTGGAGATTACCGGACTGGATATAGCGGCGGAAGGTCGTACCTAAACCTTCAACTGAGCGTGTTAGCCCTCCGACAAGAAGGCCATTGATGAGGAACTCATCCAAGAAGTGGACGATCGCTGCGAGGACATCCTGGCCGAATTTGACGATGTTTGCATAGAGTTCATCAATATAGAATTTGTTCGCAAATAATTTGATCTGAATGGGCTCTTCTTTTTTACCGAGATAAAGGAAGGCAGCAGCAATAAGGCCGACAGCGAAGGCTCCAATAGAGTATAGGAAGAGTGGATCTTTAAAGTGAACTTCTGTGTGAGGGTGGAAGCCCTCAGAAGATGGGATGATTTTATCAATATAAGGTGATGCAAAGGCCATGATGGCGAGGAGTATGAGAGGGAGCATCATGACAAGTTTCACTTCCTTCGCTTCTTCTGACCCATGGGAGCGAGGTTTGCCTAAGAATGCGACGAAGATGAGACGGAACATATAGAAGGTGGTTAACGCCGCCACACCAACTGCTACCCATAAGAATGGACTCTGCGCTTTATCTGCAGCATGCAGGATGCCTTCCTTCGAGAAGAAACCGGAAGTGAATGGTACTGCTGTTAGGGCGAGAGTTCCGATAATGAAGGTGAAGCCTGTCACTGGCATTTTCTTGAGGAGGCCACCCATTTTCCAGATGTCTTGCTCATGATGACATGCATAGATTACTGCGCCGGAGCCGAGGAAAAGGAGGGCTTTAAACCAAGCGTGGGTGAAGAGGTGGAACATCCCTGCATCTGGAGCAGCCAGCCCTACGGCCATGACCATATAGCCGAGCTGAGAGAGGGTGGAGTAAGCGAGGATTTTCTTGATGTCGTTCTGCTGGGTTGCCATCAAGGCTGCTAGGAGTGAAGTGATTCCTCCAATCCATGTGATGGTGTTCAATACCCAGAGGCTTTCGAGGTTTTCCAACCCGATAGCAAAGAAAAAGCGAGCCATCATGTAGACACCTGCTGCAACCATTGTGGCGGCGTGAATGAGTGCTGATACAGGGGTAGGGCCCTCCATGGCGTCTGGAAGCCAGACGTGAAGTGGGGCTTGGGCTGATTTCCCCATGGCACCACAGAAAACGAGTAGTACGGCAATACTGAGCCAGCAGGAATGGACGTTTGCTTTGGCCAGACTAGCTCCGATTTGATCGAAGACAAGGGACCCTGAGAAACCCCAAATCATGAGGATACCAATCATGAAGCCGAAGTCTCCAATACGGTTTGTGAGGAATGCCTTCTTCGCCGCATCTGCTGCGGAGTCTTTTTGGTACCAATGGCCAATGAGAAGAAAGGATGAGAGACCCACCAGTTCCCAGAAGACAAACATCATGAGAAAGTTATCTGCCAAAACGATTCCCGTCATGGAAAACATGAAGAGAGAAAGATTGCCAAAGTAACGGGCCTTCGCTGCATCATCTTTCATATAGCCAAGGGAGAAGATGTGGACGAGAAGGCCGATGCCTGTGACCACGGTCATCATCCCTGTGGAGAGTTTATCGAGCTTTAGGCCGATGTTTACTTTGAAGCTATCACCAATGCCGATCCATTCGAAAGATGAAGTTTCCGTTTTTCCCAATAAACAGATCGCAATCGTGAATGCAGCAGCAGTGGCAGCAGTACCATAGAGTGCGGCAAAGGTGGCCATGCGCTGTTTCAGAGCGAAATGAATCAGAGTTGCGCTGAGTAGGGGTAATAAAAGTAAGAACCAAGATGTGTCCATGGAGTGAGTAGGTATGAGTGATAAGTTGGCTTAGCCTTTGAGAACGTTTAGTTCATCTGTATTGATTGTTTGTCGAGCACGGTAGAGTGCTACAATAATGGCTAGACCAACGGCGACTTCAGCAGCAGCGACTGTGATGACGAAGAAGACGAGCATTTGTCCATCGAAGTCAGGTAGCCCATGGACGGTGTGAAATCTTGAAAAGGCGACGAGGGTGAGGGAGGCGGCAGCTAACATCATTTCTAAACACATGAAAATGACGATGATGTTACGGCGCGCGATAACTCCTGCTAGGCCGACTGCGAAGAGCAGACCTGAGAAGAGTAGATAGTCGTTTAATGATGCTTCAGGCATGGTGTTAGGATGGAAAGTGGTTACGCGTTGTGTTTCTTATGATGTAGCTCTTTGGCTTGAGT
Source organism: uncultured Verrucomicrobiales bacterium (assembly GCA_964561965.1). GTDB lineage: Bacteria > Verrucomicrobiota > Verrucomicrobiia > Verrucomicrobiales > Akkermansiaceae > Rubritalea. The sequence continues at coordinate 106,001 of CAZLQY010000001.1, read as the reverse complement.
GAGCCATTGATCACGCTCGATACGGCCTTTGAAAGAAAGCAGGGAATCAAATTCAGAAATGATTTCTGGGCTCCATTTAGCGATTTGTTGATAGGTGTAAACTCCGAAACCGTTGAGTTTTTTCTCGATGACGGCGCCAATTCCGCTGATGACTTTAAGATCGTCGACATCTGCTGGAGCAGTGCTGTAAACAAAACCGAGGGTTGGATCAATCTTCCCCTCTTTGGGTAAACTGGTATCGTCGCCCTTAGAATCTTTTTCCTTGGGCTGCTCTTCTTCTTTGTTCGTAACAGCAGTTTCTTTCGAGGTAGAGTCTTCTTTTTTTTCTTCTTTGGATGGCTCTTTCTCTTTGTTCACAACGGCAGTTTCTTTAGAGAGAGAGGGAGAATCTTTCTTCTTAGATGGAGCTGTCTGAGCTTGGTTTGTTTTTTCTAAGGCGATAGATGGCTTGGGTAAAACTTGAGGTGTGGATGGGGCTGGTTTTCTTTCAATTTTCTTAGATAGGCAGATGCAGCCTACTGTGGCCACTAGAAGGAGAAAGCCGACCATTTGTAGAGGGAAGTTATAGTCGGTGAACAGTTTTTGCCCGATAATGTTGACGTCGGGTAACTCGCCTTGATTGAGGTCGGTAATGATTTTTGAATGAGCTGGGATGATGTTATGCTCTACGACAGCTTTTGCGGCAATCGGCAGAGTTTCGGCATCGAGTTTAGCGAATTCATCTGAGCCCTCGCGCCCATTAATGACAGTCATGATTTGAAAGACCAAGATGAGGGGAACGATGATGGAAACCGCTAGTGTGGCTGGGGAGAATTTCTTGCGTGTTTCTTGTTTGAGATCCAGCAACATAATGATGAAGAGGAAAAGAACCATAATCGCTCCCGCGTAGACGAGGACTTGTAGAGTCCCTACAAAGTAGGCGTTAAGACCAATGAGTAGTGCAGCGAGCCCGATGAATGATCCAATCATCGACAAGGCGCTGGAGACTGGATTGGGTAGGGCGACGACACAGATACCGCCTGCTAGCATCATGAGAGCAAAGAGATAGAAGAGTGGAAGTGGCATAGTAAGTTAGAGTAGAATTGTTGATGTAGAAGTGATTCGTTAGAACCATTCGAGATCGATCATGTGGTTTGAAGGTTGCTACTTAAGATCGTTCCACTTGTTAACGAGGCCCACGCGCTTGCCACCTATTTCATAAAGCCGTTCTTTTTTATGAACCATTTCTTCTCTGCTAGTTCCTGTGATGGCGTAGTCCTTACGCAGGTAAATTGCTTGTTCTGGGCAAACCTCTTCGCAAAGGCCACAGTAGATACAGCGAATCATATCGATTTCGAATTCTTTCGGGCGTTTTTCTACCTTGGCCCATTCATCATCGGCAGGGATATCACCAGGTGTGATTTTGATGGCCTTTGGTGGGCAAATGAATTCGCAGAGCTGGCAAGAAACACAGCGTTCACGATCTTGTTCATCAGTGACTAATGCCGGTGCACCCCGATAGTATTCTGGTAAATGATCATCCCATTTTTGCTCAGGATACTGCATCGTGATGCCTAGGCCTGAAGAGTTAAGAGATTCAGCACCGCGTGACTTACCTCTGATGGAACGTAGAGCGTGCCCAAGGGTGACGAGGGAACCTTTGAAGATAGACCATAGGTAGCCTTGCTCAGCATTGCTTAGCTCAGGGCGTTTTAGTTTGATGACTTTAGCCATGATAAATGAAGGTGAAAGTTTATGCTTCTACGGAATCAGTCTCGTCTAAATGATCTGCGAGAGACGTTGGTTTGTTGACTTTTTGATCAATACTCTTAGCGACCTTGATCATGATGATGGTGAAGATAATGAGACCGACGATGGCGAAGGCGATTTGTTTACCGTCCATGTGAGGTGCGCCGATGATGATCGCAGCGATAAAGATGTTAATGAGTGCCGCTTCAAAGAAGACGACCCAGCCTAAGCGCATGAGTTGATCAAAGCGGAAGCGTGGGACGGTCCACCGAATCATGATGAAGAAGAGAATGAAGGCGATGATCTTAACAAGGAAGACGCTGAGGTGAATGAGGCCGGCAAAGTTACCAAAAACGTTATGAATTATAGGATCTAGGCCGAATCCAGCAGACCAACCGCCGAGAAAGAGTGTGACAATGAGTGAAGAGCCTACGATCATCGCTGCATACTCCCCTAAGAAGAAGAGCGCAAATTTCATGGAGCTATACTCAGTATGATAGCCACCGACTAGCTCTGTCTCACACTCTGGTAGATCAAAGGGCATGCGGTTCGTTTCCGCAAAGATGGAAATCGTGAAAATGAAGAAGGCTATGGTGAGAGGGATGAGAAGTAACCACCTCTGAACACTGAGGCCCTCTCCCCAAAAGGGTAGGAGTAGCCAACCGTTTGCTGCCTGATATTCTACGATGCTGTACAGATTAAGCTCACCAAAGACCATCAGGACTGGAATGATGGAGAGGCCCATAGCGATTTCATAGGAAATCATTTGAGCACAGGAGCGGACGCCTCCAAAGAAGGAGTACTTATTGTTAGATGCCCATCCAGCGAAAGTAATACCATAAACGGAGAGGGAGGCGACAGCGAAGATGAGGAGAGGCCCAACACTCACGTCAGCAATCACCAGTTTCTCTCCAAAGAACTCAGAGCCAAAAGGGATGATCGCTAATGTGAGAAGTGCTGGCACCATTGTAAGAGCAGGGGCGATCCAGAAGAAAAATTTATTAACATGAGAAGGGGTGAAGTCCTCCTTAAGAATGAATTTTAAGCCGTCTGCAAGAGGCTGTAAGAGGCCAGAGAGATGGATGTCTTTCTTAAATCCAAAAATCGTAAGCGGTATTCCTACACGGTTAGGGCCCACACGGTCCTGAATGATCGCAGAAAAGCGACGCTCTGCATACACAGAGTAGGCGATGAGTGGTAAGCCTAGAGCGAAGGTGAGACCTACGATTTTGGCAATGATAATGAGGTATGGTATTAGCAGTTCCATGGTGATTGTTCTAACGAAAGATTTAGAAGTGGATTTAGATAGAAGCCCAGAAAGTCATGTTCTTCGTTCTGACTAACCAACGATTTCACGGTTGGCAATGCGTTCTTGTTCCTTTTCGATAAGAGGTATAGTGATTCCTGTTTCGCGGAGAATGTAACCTTGGTCTCCGATTTTGGAATAAGTCGCACCTTCGAATTCCGGATAGGCTTGTGTCATCGCTTTGAGTACATCCTCGATCATATAGACCTCGTTCGGCTCACCAGTGATAGAGAGGATGAGATCACGGATCACTTCCCAGTCATCGCGGCTATTACCTGGGGTAGCTACGGCGGCATTGAGGCGCTGGATGCGGCCACTGACGTTGATCATACTACCACGCTTTTCTGCAAAGCTAGCGGTGGGTAGAATGATGTGGCTGGCTTGAGCTGTAGGATTTGCCAAGCTATGGCTAGAGATGAGTAATTCTAGTTTCGCCAAATCTTCTTCTGTAAAGCCAGCTTCAGCGAGGAGATCTTCTGAGAAGACAATGAGAGCTTTAATCTGACCATTTCTAACTCCATCGCGAATGCTGCTGAGTTGAGCAGCGGGGGATGGTTGATTGAGAACAATGGCTGCGCCAAGAGAATTTGGATTACGGTCGGCAGAAACGAGCTTGTCGTCTGCCTCACCAAAGCGCTCTACTGTAGCAATTTGTGAAGTGTTGAGAGTGTCTGCGAGAGCTCGTGTTAGGAATAACTCTTCGTTCGTTTGACGAGCTGAGGCAATGATGGCGATTTCTTTGGCTTCAAATTGTTTGAGGCCATGAGCGATAGCCTCAAAGGCAGAGTTCCAAGTCGTTGTCTCATGTTGCTCACCCTGAAGGATCATTGGATCGGTAAGGCGGCTCTCAGAGTTGATTTGCTTGTGGAAAGCGAGACGGTGACTATCTGGCATCCAGTCTGAGTTGACATCGTTATTACGGCGTGGTGTCACGCGGTAGACCTTATCGCCACGAGACCAGAGTGTGACGTTACAGCCAGTAGCACAGTTGATATCAATGGTGTTTGTTTCCTTGAGGAACCAGACCCGCATTTGGAAGCGGAAATCTTTGGAAGTCAGAGCTCCTACGGGGCAAATATCGATGATATTCATGCCGTAATTACTGTCTACTCTACGGTCCGGATGGCAAGTGAGTGTTGTATTCGTACCACGTTGAGTGAAGCCGAGGACAGCGTCGTCAGCGACTTCATCCATGAAGCGGACACAGCGTGAACACATGATGCAGCGTTCATCATCTAGATTAATACGCGGGCCGATATCAACGTTCTTCGGTTTCTTGACCTTGTCTTCTTTGAATCGTGAAACACCTTTTCCGTGTTCTACAGAGAACTCTTGGAGAGAGCACTCTCCCGCTTGGTCACAGATAGGGCAATCAAGAGGGTGATTAATCAGAAGAAACTCCATCACACCTTCACGCGTTTTTTCTACTAATTCGCCTTGTGTGCGGATTCCCATGTTTTCTGCCACAGTGTTTGCGCAGGCAATGACGGGGCGGGGCATCCAACCAATTTCCTGAAAACCTTGATCGTTAAACTCAGGATTTTGGCCTGGGGCTAACCGAGGGGGCATACCCATTTGCACCAGACACATGCGGCAGTTACCAGGTGAAGAGAGCTTCGGGTGATAGCAATAATGCGGCACTTCCTTTTGCGCGATCTTACAGGCCTCGATCATACGAGTCCCGCGAGGAACTTGTATCCAGTGCCCGTCAATTTGAACGTTAACAAGGCCTTTTTCGGCCGCGACATCTTTTGGAAGTTGTTTTGTGTCTGTGTCTGACATGGTATCTATTGACTTAAATCAAATCGAGTGAATTTTAATATCGGGAGGTAAGGTAAAATGTTCTTTGCGTTATATTAGGTAGGATCGGAGCCGAATTGATTAGGTCCATTCGTACCTGGTAGAAAACCGCATTCGATGAGAGCCCAAATGCCGCCAATGAAAGGAATGAACTCAATGAATATCCATAGAGCGGATTTATCAAGATCGTGCCAGCGCTTTCCTGAGATACAAATTTTGACCCAAGTGAGAGGGATAAAGCTCAAGAGCAGAAGGACCAATGGGATGATGGACTGATCTTGTAAAAGAGCTGAGAGCAGTGTAATGGGTATGAGAATAATGAATGGTGCGAGGAGGGAGTAAATCCAGTAAGTCTGACGTGAAATCCTACCTGTCATAGAAAACAAAATCTGCATTACGGTCAGAGGGGGAGAACTGACATGGACTGCAGTCTCTTGTATTTCTGGTGGTTGATAAGGATTGTTGTTCATCGTGGATATGTTTCAGGTGATGGTCTACGAAGGAACTATTCGGTTAAAAAAGCTTCGCGCTGTAACTGTTCTTTCGAAAGGTGCTTATTATTTTCTGAGGTCTCTGCCACTAATTCATCGCGGAATTTTGCAATGATGGCCTCGACTGGCCATGAAGAAGCTTCACCAAAGGCGCAGACTGTTTTACCGTCGATCTGGTACGCCACGTCTTCGAGTGTTTGCACATCTTCAGGATTCGCTGTGCCATCTACGATGCGGTCAGAGAGTTTACGCATCCATGTAGAGCCTTCACGGCAAGGAGTGCATTGGCCACAGGACTCGTGAGCATAGAAGTGATTGATATTGTTGAGGACCCAAGACATCTTGCGAGAATCATCGAGAACGATCACTCCACCAGAACCGGCCATGGAGCCACAGGCGGCTAGTGTGTCGAAGTCCATCTGAATATCCCAGAATGTGATTTCCTTAGCGTCATCTCCACGGCCAATTGTGAAGGTCTCATCCGCACGGAGAATTTTAGAGGAAGAGCCACCAGGGATAACAGCCTTCACCTTACGCCCATCTTTAGGGCCTCCGCAGACATCATTGATGAGTTCTCCCATGGTGATCTTACCCACCTGCACCTCATAGTAACCAGGGTACTTTACATCACCAGAGACACAGAGAATCCGTGTGCCCGTATTGCGCTCTACGCCGAGTTTAGCGTATTCTTCCCCACCCATTTCGAGAATGTGTTTCACATGGCAGAGAGATTCGACGTTGTTGACAATAGTAGGGGCCATGTAGAGGCCAAGTGCTGCGGGGAAATAGGGCGGCTTAATGCGTGGATAAGGGCGCTTTCCTTCCAGTGATTCGATGAGGCCTGTTTCTTCCCCACAAATATAGGCAGCTGCCCCGCGATGCACCCAAATTTCTAGATCAAAGCCAGAGCCGCCAATATTTTTACCGACAAAACCTTTTGCGCGGGCCTCTTCAATCGCTTGTTCCATGATGAGAGCAGCCTCTGGGAACTCCTCTCTCATATAAATATAGGCAGTATGAGCACCAACGGCAAAGGCGGAAATGACCATGCCTTCGATCAATTGGTGTGGATCTTGATGAACGATGTAGCGGTCTTTAAATGTACCCGGCTCAGATTCATCACAGTTACAAATGAGGTAGACTGGTTTTGTGTTTTTTGGTGGGATAAATCCCCATTTTACACCAGTAGGGAATCCAGCACCACCACGGCCGCGTAGGCCAGAAGCTTTCACTTCATTGGTGACAGCCTGAGACTCCATAGTGAGGGCCTTTTTGAGTTGATCATAGCCGCCATCATTGATGTAAGTTTCAATAGACGTATCCCAACCCTCACGGTCGATATTTTTAAAGATGAGGCGGTGTTCACACGAATGTGGTTCTTTGCCAGGAAGATATTTGATCTCGCTCATGGTAAGTTCAGTGAAATTGGAATTATGGCTGATATTGATCAATGAGGGCTTGAGCCTTATCTGCGGTGACACCTTCATGGAAATCGTCGTTTACAAGGCAAACTGGGGCTGTGCCACAGGAGGCGAGACATTCAGCGAATTCGACAGAGTAGTTTCCACATGGAGAAACGACGATGGGATGATGATGAGAAAGTTTGCTGCGGTCTATGCCTGTGATCTCGCAGAGAGTATCCATGAGTTCATAAGATCCACCCATGGCACATGAGAGAGTGCGGCAGACTCTATAGTGAAACTTTCCAGGAGCGTGCTGACGGAATCCTGGGTAGAATGTGACCACAGAAGTGACCTTGATCGGCTCAACCTCTAGTTTATTGGCGACCCATGTAATCGCTTCTTTGGAAATGAAGCCGAAATGGTGTTGGACAATATGGAGTAAAGGAAGCACTGCGGAGAGTTTACTCTCAGGATAGTGGCGGATACGTTCATCTGCCAGTGCTTCAATGTCAGCGGAGGCTTCAAAAGGCTGGAAGTGTTGTTCGCCAGGGGTCGGCTCAGAAGCAACGAGTTGTTCTAGAATTTCTTGAGACATGGAAGTAACTGTTAAATAGTCTTTAGTGGGAAACTGGGTGTTTCGGGCTCCTTAGATGTTCTATTACGATTATCGATCACATTCACCCATTACGAAGTCGAGCGAGCCGAGGATAGCTGGCACGTCTGAGACCATAGTGCCCTTGAGAAGCTCTGCACAGATAGATAGGTTCACAAAAGAAGGGCTGCGGATCTTCAATCGATGTGGTACTCCACCCCCTTTAGAGTGAATGTAGAAGCCGAGTTCTCCTTTCGGGTTCTCATGGCCAAAGTAAACTTCACCTTCTGGCGCATCAATGCCCTGTGTTGAGATAATGAAATGGTGAATGAGTTCTTCCATGCTCATGAGGACGCGCTCTTTATCTGGAAGTGTGCTCTTAGGGTCCACAATGTTGACAGGCCCTTCAGGGAGAGTCTCGATAACTTGGCGGATAATGCGAATGGATTGGCGCATTTCCTCCATTCTAATCTGGTAGCGTGCGTAGCAGTCACCTTCCTCTGCGACAGGGACGTCGAAGTCATACTTCTCGTAGCCCAAGTACGGGCTGTCCTTGCGGAGATCACGCGCTACACCGGATGCACGTAGATTTGGCCCAGTCATGCCGTAAGAGATCGCCTCCTGAGAAGTAATCGTACCCACGTCACACATGCGTTGCATAAAGATTTTATTCTTATCAAGTAGTGCTGCGATCTCGTTGATTTGTTCCGTACATTCATCTAGGAAAGTCTCCACTTTAGGAATGAAGCCTTCAGGAAGATCACGGATCTGGCCACCGACACGAGTATAGGAAGTGGTAAAGCGCGCTCCTGTGAGTAACTCACAGAGATTATAAATTTTTTCACGCTCATTAAATGTGTAGAGGAATACAGTCATCGCACCCACGTCCATCGCGCAGACACCTACACCTAGCATGTGGGAAGAAATTCTAGCTAATTCACAAGCAAGGACTCGAACAGCCTGACCACGTGGAGGTAACTCCCAGCCCAAGAGTTTCTCTACAGCACAAGCGTAAGCGACGTTGTTGGCAAGGGGCGCAAGGTAGTCGAGGCGATCTGTGTAGGGAATGAACTGATTGTAGTGCATGTTCTCCGCAATCTTCTCATCACCGCGATGTAAGAATCCGATGTCGGGATCAGCGTTCGTAATAGTCTCACCTTCAAGTTCTAGAATCAGACGTAGTACGCCGTGCGTCGCTGGATGAGATGGCCCCATATTTAAGGTCATCTTTTCACCCATCAAATCGTCTGTTTCAGATTGATAGTCAGTAGCTGCGTTGGCTGATTTCGCGGCGTTATCGGGAGCTTCGTATGCTTGTGTTGTGCTCATAAGAGTATTCGGCAGGCAAAATCTGAGATAAAATCGCACAGGTAGCAAGCCCCTTGTGAATTTTTTCACAAGCTAAACTTTAAAGCTAAGGAAATTGAAGGAGTTAGCGGGAAAGGCTAGACCGAATGAACAATTAATAAATAATAATGAAGACTGAAGTGACAGTGTTCAGTACTTAGAAACGGGAATGGGTTTTCTTACAACAGATTGTCATTCCCCAAATATTTTGACCGTGCACTTATGACACCAGTGGTGGCAATGGCTTTTTGAAGGTATCAATAGAGGGTGCAGTGGGGGTGTTAGCTGGTGAGTAGGGAGTTTGATTACTTACTTAATCCATCAAGCTCATACAGGTGTCCGTAGCGCTTTCTAAATGCGTTTGGCGTTAGCGTTACTTCTCCTCCTTCAAAACGTTCATTGCCAGTGCCCTCATCCAGAATTGTACCAACTTCCAGTGTAACAATCTCACGATGGCCATTCAATAATTCCACTTGAGGGTTTTTGAGAACTATTGATTCTTGGCCATAATTCGCAAAAGTAGAGGGTTGATTAATAGTGATCATTTCAAAAATCTGACGCCGTTCATGACCTAAATCATCTTCAATATGGTTTAGCAAGTCAGCCCGAAAATCATTTCCCTGATCTTTAAATGAAGAAATAATGATGGTTTCGACTCCATCACGCCCAGTTTTGATACTGACCTTCTCTCGTTCAATATTACGGATTTGGTTCACAGTTTCATCTAAAAACGTGTTGAATTTTTGTTCCTCCTCATCCGTTAACTCCATAATATAGGCCATGGATGGGGAAATGTGATGTTGCTCATCAAAAACTTCTGGTACCAAACGGGAAAACGCATAGCCCGGGACTTCATATGTTGCGTTTTCAAGTGCCTCTAGTCGCTCAAATGGGTTTTCCGCAGAGTAGGGCGTTGTCACATAATTACTCGGGCCTTTTCCCGGGTTTGTGAGTGTTCTCCTTCTCTTACCGGGATGAATATTTCCCTCTATGTTCTTCTCTTGGGAAGTGCTGCTTCCAGAAGAGTCATTCGTTGTTTTGTTTGCCCTTGATAGCTTCTTGTCTAAGGAAGAGCTTATTCCTCCTCTGGCTAGAAAGCCGAGGAGGAATATAATGCAAATAATGCCTATAAAATGTGAGTGTTTGAGACTCATTTCTTATCGTTAGTTTTTCGGCCTTTGGTGCAGTTCTTTACCAGTTTACGAAGTCACTTCGGTCGCGAGTCGATCTATTTTTTAAAGAGCTCCATGCTTGTCCCTTAAGGGTAGTCGCGTTACCGATATTTAACTGATCAGTTTCGACATATCGAGATATAGCAATAGCGGTATCATCGGCATTGATATTGTTTTCTCCATAGAAGTTCACTTTAGACCCAGGTCTTAAGAGTGAAATTTGAACACCTCTGCCGGCAGCGCCGTTGATTTTATTGCCTTCTAGTGAGATATTTCTCGGAGAATAAATATTGATTTTTTGCTCTTGAGTTAAAATATCACCCTGCCCACGTCCAGAGCGATCAGTTGCGTATAAAAGGACAGCGTGTGAAGCTCTTCCTTCACCTGTATTCCACATAATGTTATTCTTAATGTATGTGTTTGCTGTGCGGTCTTCAATATGAACGCATTGAGAATAAGCATTCGATCCACCATACATTGTATTGTTTACGATAAGGCATGAACTTATATTAGCCAAAGCGACATTGAATGCTTCTGTTTTGTAGAATGTATTACTCTCGATTCTAACATTTCGGTGATTTAATGCACCGGGGACTTCTGCACAATCAAGAGATATTTCATGGCCGTTTCCTGTTCCTGCAGTATGAAATGTGTTATTGGATATCCGTATGTTAGTAAAGCGTTCTGCATCTTCCATTAAGACGCCAAACGACTTCCTAAATACGCTATTTGTGATGGTTACATTGTCCAGATTTGTGTCGTTGAAGAATAAACCAGCATAACCATTTCCTTTAATTTCGATATCATCGAATTTTAAATTACTTAACGTACTTCCTGACTGAACTTTGATACTTTGGGTTCCATTAATAAACGTTAATCCTTCCACACTTGTGTTACTAGCTTCTATTCTCAGGACATGAGCTCTTGTCGCAGTAAGAGTACGGTTTCCCTTAATAGTAATACCTGGTTTACTTAAAGTGTACCAAGCTCCAACAGTGTAATTTTTATCCACGATAATCGTGTCTCCAGCATGAGCTTTATTGACAGCAGAAGTCATACGGGCCCGGAAATCTCCAGTTTCGTTCGCGAGACTAAAAGTAGCTGCATTAACGGTATTCAGTATGAAAGAGCCGGCAAGAGCACAAAGTGCAGTGAGTTTTATAGGTTTTATATTCATAACTTTAATGATGCATTCATTCCCATTTTCCCAGATGACAAATGAATACAACGTTTTCGACCACATCATACCTCTTCCCCGTCCGTCAACGTCTATTTCGGCCCATATCGGTAAGCGGTGCTATCTAAATAACAAATTAAGAGTTAACATTTTACGTGGAGATTTCTGCGCGAGATAGATCAAGTGTAGCCAATGAAAAAGTAGCCAATGAAACAAAATAATCATGAAAAACGTTAAATCTGAAGATATATCATACCTGATTTTAAATGTCTAAAAACAGATTAAATGCTTCTTTTTTCTGTTTGGGTTTGAATTCGTTGAAAAACGTGAGCTTTACGATGGGAATGTTTATTTTCTAAGGAAAATAACAACGGAAGTATACAATATGCCTTAGTGATTTGATGATTTTCGCAATATTTTTTTGTTCAAATCCATCAAGTCTGTTGATCGTAAGTCACCTGCGAATTACACATAAAGATGTGATTTTATATTCAATGTTGTTCAACATAATATAATTCATGTTAATGATGAATTTGCCTTCTGTAATATTGGCGAAATTATTCTCTGATTCTTTTCTTATTCTAAAGTTGAAAATCGATTTTCTTTTTTTTCAGTTTTAAACGAACGATTTATTGAGTAATCCTATTTGCTTCAAAACCCTGCTGTTTTTATAGGTTTCCTTAAAGTCTTGAACAGTGCATATGTAGTTGTGAAAGCTGATGCAGCCCAGTTTTTCCGGGATTTCCGTGCGGTTTTTAGACTATGGTTTGACGATTATATTCAAAACGGTTCTTACTGTTTTCCTCTAACTTAGTGTGTGTTGATCATGTAATGGAGAACGGTGTTGCAGATATTTAGTATAGGTTACGCATTGGTGAGGTGGATACGTGAAGGCTGCAACTCGCAGGTTAATGGTGAAAGGTGTTAAAAAACGAAGAAGTACTGCCCTCATAGGGTGAAACACGACTCTTTTGAGTGATAGAGCGAGGATGCCTCTCAATGACCCGTTCTATAGAAAAGGGATGATGGATGTATTGTCAGACAGAGTTATAGTGGCGAGATCTATTCAGTGATTTCAGCAAATGAATGATCGCTTAGAAACGCCCTCAAAGATAGGCCACTGTGGGGATTTGGAACCACACTTCTATTTGCTGCAACGAATAAGATACAGAGAACGAATTCCTTTTGGTTGATAGCTCCATGAATAGGGGCACATGAGAATGGGAGTAGTCTTCAAGGAAGTAAGTCCGTCAGGAGGGTGGAGCCTCAAAAATTCTGACGGAATGTGGTACCCTTGATCACCTTCTGAGCTGTATGATTAGAGTAGGCGGACAAACCCATGTGACTATCGCCTTTATGTGACTCGATATCAGCTTTGAATGGTCAATAAGCCTAGGACTTCGATCTAGTGGTGTTATTCCCTCTCGGGGCAAATGAGGTGATTCAGGCTCTGATTTTTGTTAGAGAGAAGTTGAAGGCAAGGTAAGCGATAGTTGTAAAAGTATGCGAACGATGCTTCGCTTTATTATTTACATAAGGAACATCGCACTCTTAACCACTTAATCACCGTTTCCTATTATTTGGTGATTGATTGTTTAGCGACTTATCTGGGGGAATCAAGCGGGCTCTATTGAGAAATGAAGTGTTCTGTTAAGAAGCTAGTTACGGCGTGCCAGTACTCAGGGTGATCAGGGGAGTTGCTCCAAAGCGCGCTGGAGCCGTGACGCCCAGGGCCTTTCGGAGTGAACCCGATTTTTTGTTCTGACTTCATTTCCTGGAATGTTTTTTTCCAGTTTTTGGTCTCATTTTTCGCTGATGTGATGAATAGCGGGATGTCTAAAGTAATGGCATCTTTGGCCTCTGCTTTCCAAGATGGAAAATTTGGAGAAAAGGCAAGTAATCCATCCACTTGATCTTTCAACGTGTCAGCGACGTCAAAAGCCATAGAGGCGGAGTAGGAACTGCCCCAGATGAGGAGTTTGCCCTTAGCGTAATGTGCTGTTGCATAATTTACGGCTGCTAATAAATCAGGGAGAGCATCGCGGTAATTGCCCGGTTTCCCAGCTGCTTTTGCTGCTGCCGCTGTCTCGTTCGTGATACCAGCCACAGCACGGCCTGAACGAGCATCGACAGCCATACAGTTAAACCCCATTTTATTCAGTTTAGGAGCTATTGTAGCATAGGCACCGCGGCTGTACGTAGCTTGGTGGAAGAGTACAATGAAAGGGGTGGTGTTATCTTGGTGAGAGATATAGAGGTCAGCGGTGATGGGTATGTTGTCACTCGCTGTAAACGTAATTTTTTCTTGAGCGTGAGCAATGGACACGAGGCCCAAGAATAGAAGAAAGATTGATTTCATGGTCTTAGCGTAACGATTGAAGGTGATAGTGTAGGTTCAGAAAAATGACGCTACACGATAACAATATGGAGTAAAGTTTAGAGTCCTGATTAAGTGTTTAGTTAATCGCAGTTATACTTCTGAGCAAAGAGTATGTTTATCGCAACAATGGTATTGGCGGTGGCCGAAAATGTTTCCTAAATGGGCGGTTATAAGTAAGAGGCCGCCAAGGGTGGTGACGATAGCCGCTGGAGGGATATGAAGAGAGATATCGCCTGTTTCTCCTATTTGTACGGAGGGGCAGCAGTTATCATTACAGGTGAGACTTTCAGTGTCGGAGTTACTTCCAGTGTCGGGGTTAGCTTCTGAGGTCGTAGCACATCCTGCCGAACATTCTGTTTCAGGTTCACTAGTAATGTTGATTGGTGTGTCAACTGGGCTTGTTGTTAAAGTGGCGGTTTTTAATTCAAATAGGGGTAAGACTGTGCCCAGAAGGATACAAAAAATGCCGCTTAGAGCTGTAACCATGACCCAGCGTTTGCGGTGCTTTTTATAACCGCTATAAATAGAGAGTATGGCAAGTGGAACGATGAAAATGGCGGCTAGAGCGTGGGAAGCGGGATGCGCCCATATCTTTCCAAAGGACGGTAGAGCAATGAGAAATACTGGAGCTAGTCCACAATGAATGGCGCATAGGACGGAGGCTGCGATGCCTATACGGTCTACGTTGATAGGTTCGAGACGGAGTGAATCGGTGCTCATAGTAATAAACTCTGAAAGTGATGATTTTTTATTGAGAAGCTTAAAAGGAGCGTATTATGCTTTGCTTTGGTTTTTAGCGAAGTGTTTAGGGCGGGTAAGCTGGTCAGGTGTATCGCGAAAGCATTGGAACCATTGCAGTGCCGCTTCCGGCTCGATCCATGCCTTTGCTTTGGGCAGTTTATCGTATTTCCAATGATTGCTTTGACGGTAACTACTACCAAAGTGTGATACCACTTCCTGTTCGTGAGATATAAGCCAGTCGAGAAAAGGAAGGCTTGCGAGGTAGAGATCACTTTTTTTCGTTCTTTGGCCAATATACTTTTGTTGCCATGCTCCTGGGGTAGGGGTTTCTTTATTTGAGAGCCAGATAGCGCAGCGGCGTCTGGGTCTGATAAAGGTAAATCCACCTTCTGCTCCGTACCAGCCGGCGCATGCGCCATAGAGCTCGATATGGCCGTTTTGCCATGGTAAACGATACCGGCTAGTGCCTTTTGAGGCGTGTGTGGAGCTTCGTTCAAAGCCTTGAGCGACTAAGAAATTCCCCTCAGGCCTAGAGACATCTTGCCCCCAAAAGAACATTTGTTGCAAAATACCCTCAGCGAGATCTTGGAAAAAATGAGGAGATAATGTTGTCTCAGTCGCGTTCATTAATGCAAATAAATTGCAATAATTGAATGAATGCAAACCAATTGTGATAATGGTTTTGTGGGTAGATTAAAGTGGGAGATCTTTGCAGTTGCGAAGTAGAGGTGGTTTTGTAGGTTTTTAGCTATGCAGCAGCTTAGTAAGGTACTTCGTGCGGGAGACGAACTTTCTGGGGATCAAATTCATGAGGCAGTGGATTGTCTTTTGGAGGGATCGTTTGATGTATCAGCGAAGGCTGAGTTTCTAAAGGCGTTAACCAAGAAGGGGGAAACTGCTCTTGAAATAGCTCAATTTGTAGAGGCTTTTTTAGCCAGATCTTTAGACCCTGGGCTAAATAAAGATCAGATTTCAGGTGTGACGATTGATGTATGTGGTACTGGGGGAGATAAGTTAAATTTATTCAATGTCTCTACGACAAGTATGTTTGTGATAGCGGCTGGAGGCGCTTGTGTGGTGAAGCACGGAAACCGTGGCATTACTTCGAAGAGTGGTGGAGCGGATGTACTGGAGGCTTTGGGTATTCATTTGACGATGCCTGAGGAGCAGTTTTGCCGCTGTATTGAACAGGCAGGGGTCGGTTTTCTATTTGCCCAGAAGTATCATCCCGCATTTAAGGCTGTAGGGCCAGTGAGGGCGTTATTAGCGAAAGAGGGCATACGGACGATTTTTAATTTAATTGGGCCGTTGTTAAATCCCGCACGCCCGGAAACTCAGCTTATCGGCATCTGCGATGAGAAGTTGACGGCTGTGTATGGTGATATTTTAGCTCAATTGGGCCGTAAGAACTCTTGGGTCGTACATGGGAAGACGCCTGATGGCCGCTCTGTGGATGAAATGAGTGTGATGGGCAGTACCCGAGTTCTTAAGCTAGGGACGGTGTGTGAGAATGTGGAGGTTTCTCCAGAAGATCTTGGTCTGGATGTGGCTAGTGTGGAGGATTTAGAAGGTGGGGAGGCATGGGAGAATAAGGTGATTTTGGAAGAAATCCTTAGTGGGGTAGATCGAGGAGGGAAGAGAGATATGGTGGTGATGAATGCGGCGGCAGGTTTAGCCTGTGCAGGGCTGGTACCTGATCTTCTCTCCGGTGTGGAGCGAGCGAAGGAACTGATTGATAGTGGAGCGGCGCTGGAGAAGCTGAGGAAACTGCAAGAAATCGGCGCTTGAGCCAGAGCAGAGAACTCTCTAGTTTGCCACGGAGCCAAGTTGGAATAACTCATTTAGGAAACAGGAAAATTTACAGAAGTCATGGGACGCGCATTTGAAATTCGTAGAGGAAGTAAGGAGGCCCGCTGGGACAAGATGTCTAAGCTGTTTCCTAAGTTAGGCAGAGTCGTTACTATTGCCGCCAAGGAGGGGGGATCTGACCCTGAGAGTAATGCAAAATTACGCACGGCGATCATGAATGCCAAGGCACAGAATATGCCGAAGGATAATATTGATAAGGCCATTAAGCGTGCAGAGAGTAAAGACGCGACGAATTATGATGAAGTCAACTATGAGGGGAAAGGCCCACATGGAGTACTTTTATGGGTAGAGTGCGCTACAGATAATAATACCCGGACGTTTTCCAATATCCGCATGACGTTTAATAAGAATGGTGGGGAGCTGATGGCGAGCGGCGCTCTTAATTTTATGTTTAATAGGAAGGCCGTGGTAGAATTTAAAGTGGGAGATGGCCTAGAAATGGAAGAAATTGAACTAGAGTTAATCGACGCCGGCTTAGAGGAGTTAGAGGTGCTTGATGAAACTGCCGTGGCCTATGGTGAATTTACAAGCTTCAATACCTTACAAAAAGGAGTAGAGGAACTGGGACTAGAGGTGGTGAAAGCGAATCTTGAGCGTATTGCTAGCCAGCCAGTGGAGTTTACAGAAGAGCAAGTGGCGGAAATCGAAACTCTCATTGATAAGATTGAAGACGATGATGATGTGCAGAAGGTTTTTACAAACATTGCTTAAATCGATTTTAGAACGTTAGGTTTTTTGCCCTGTGGGGAGCTTAGAGAAAAATTTCGTGTTCAGGCACCATGAGTGTATTTCTTGAGTTAGAAGTTTGGCATGATTCTGAGCCTCGCTCTGCAGCAGAGAATATGGCGGTGGATCAGATTCTGCTAGAGCAAAGAGTGAGTGTTCCTCTCCTTCGGTTTTACACTTGGTCTGAGCCTACTGTGAGTTTTGGCTATTTCGGTTGTTATACTGAGGCTGTGGAGCATTTTAATGCTGCTGAAGATCGAGAACAATCCGACTTGGTTTATGTACGGCGGTGGACTGGTGGTGGGATGGTGGACCATAGGGTAGGGGAGACCTATACGTTAATTTTGCCAAAAGGCCACGAAGTAGAGCAGATGCGGGGGGCGGGCAGCTATGGCGTGATTCATAAAGCTCTGGCGGAATCTCTGCGTGATCGTGGGGAAGATGTTAGATTGTACGATGGTGCGGAAGAATCGGGTGAGGCTCTTTGTTTTATGAACCCTGTCTTCCATGATGTGTTAGGAAATAATGGGTGTAAGATTTCAGGGGCTGGGCAGAAGCGGAGCAGGTTCGGGCTATTGCATCAGGGCAGTGTGTTGAGTGATCATGATGTGTTAGGGTGGAAGGAGTGCTTTATGAGGCAGCTCTGTGAGACCTATAGAGAGGAAGTGCCTGAGTTTCAAAAAGCTGTGGTTGAGCATCTTGTACAAACGCGCTATTCTAGCGAGGAATGGTTGAAGAGGAGATAGAGCCTGAGGGGGAGGGCCTCGAGCGTAAGATTATCCATGTTGATATGGATTGCTTTTATGCGGCTATTGAGATGCGTGATAATCCGGAACTCCGGGGGAAGCCTATCGCTGTGGGAGATGGTGGCAGGCGTGGAGTTCTCTGCACGGCTAATTATGAAGCTCGCGAGTTTGGCTGCCGTTCTGCAATGCCTGGTTTTAAAGCTTTAGAGCTGTGCCCAGAATTAGTGATTGTACCAGTACGCTTCGATGTCTATCGCGCTGTTTCTTATCAAATCAAAGCTATTTTTGGGCGATTTACAGATTGTATAGAACCATTATCGTTAGATGAGGCGTATTTAGATGTTAGTCATTGGAAGACGAGTGGGAGAGGAATTGCCCGCGAGATACGATCTCAGATTTTTGAGGAAACAGGTCTCACGGCATCTGCGGGGATAGCGCCGAATAAGATGTTAGCTAAGATCGCCAGCGATATAGAGAAACCTAATGGGCAATTTGAAATCCAAACTTCCGAGGTAGAGGACTTTATGCGTGATTTACCTGTAAGCCAGCTTTGGGGAGTGGGGAAGAAGACTCAGGAACGGCTAAAGGCGAAGGGTTTTGAAACTTGTGGGCAGATTAGTAGTTGTGACCGCTGGCAAATGATAGAAAAACTTGGGAATTGGGGGGCAGAACTGCATGAGATGAGTCAAGGGCGTGATATCCGTCGTGTGAAGCCTCACCGAATCAGGAAATCTATTAGTAAGGAGACGACGTTTTCTGAGGATGTGATGAGTACGGAAGCGCTTCGCCCTGTGTTGAGTGATTTGGTGGAGGGTGTGAGCGAGATTTTAGCGACAAAATATAGGCAACGTGGTGTGAAAGGCGTGATGATTAAAATGAGGTTTTCGGACTTCACTAGAACGACGATTGAGCGAGCCTCTTCTACGATAGATTTAGAATTGGTGAAGCTGTTACTGGAAGAGGGCAGAGCGAGAGGGGAGGGTAAAGCTGTTCGTTTACTTGGTTTCGGTGTTAGATTGGAGAATGAAAATGAGGATGAGCAGCAGCAGTTGGATATGTTTACGGATACTTAGACTGAAGGTATTCGTATGGGTTGGTTCAGTTGAAGTACTCTTCTGATCCAGGTCTATATAAAGTCCTAGACAAAGGATTTGAGAAGAACTGGGATTTGCTCTAGCTCTGTGATGATCGCGTCAGGTTCTGCTGGTAGGTGATGATTTTTTCGGAGCCTTAAGGAGCGTTTGTCACCAGCGAATAATGCGGTCTTCATACCGACGGTTGTTGCAGGTTGTATGTCATTGAGCATATCATTTCCTACGTAAAGAATTTGTTCTGCTGGTAGGTGTGATTGTTGCAAAAATTGCTCAAAGAGGAAGAGCCCTGGCTTTGCGTGGAGGTACTGATAAGAATAGATTTCGTGCTGAAATCCTAGTTGTGTGGAATGATTCCCTAGGTGCCTTTGGAAAAGATCGTGCGTATAAAATTGAGCATTGGAGATGATTCCGAGTTGGTAATTCATACTCTGCAAGTGGCTGAGTACGGCGGCGGCCCCAGGCATACTGGCTGTGGGGTTTTGGATGGCCTGGTATGCTCGGATGAATTGTTGAATTTGTAAGGTGGTCTTTGGCAGGATGTTCCCTAGGAGAAGATCTTGCCAGATGGTGACAATATTGATTTCTGGGAATTCGTGGCCGATTTCTTTTAACCGTGTATGTTCTGCTAGGATTCGTGATTGTTTTGCCGCTTCAAAGTCAAAATCCAGGGGCTCGTTTAGTATATTCGCTATGTCTGGGTGTTGTGTAGGCTGTGTGGAGATTCCTCCAGCTGCAGATTGAAACAATGTGCCGTAGAGATCGAAGCAAATGCAGCGGATACCTGAAATATGAGTTAATTTAGGAGGCAGGTTTGTCGCGAGAGGAAGCATGGACTTGAGTTTACTAGTGAGCTAGTTGAGTGGTTTAGCTGTGTAGGATGCAGAATCGATCTGGCTGAAGGAAGTGGGGGAGGAGGGTCGTGTTGTCGAGCCATTGAGGAAGTTGGGGGTCAGATGTAGCGAGTCTACTATAGATACTAAGCAGAGTGTTCGAGTGCGCTTGGAGGCTCCAGGGCTTGATTGCTTCTACGTTTGGGCTAGTGTGGTTTAAAGCTTTTTCTAACCAATGGGGGAATGTCATTGTGGTGGTGGTGGTGAGGACTAGGATGCTTTCACTGAACTCTGGATTTGTTTGAATGAGGCGAATGATGTTTTCTTGAGATTCCTCAGGAAGGTCTCCAAAATCGAAGTGATCTGGGAATCTATTGAGGTGCTCCCAAAGTTGATCTTGGTGTTGAGCTGTGAGAGGGTAATGATAGTCGAGGTGGTTTTTGATCCATTGGTTTTGGATGGTTTCTGTGATGGCGTGAGCATCTAACCAAGGCCTGGGGATGAGTAGAGCCTGATAAAGGTTGTCACCATGCAGTTTTGGAAAGTCCTGTGTGATCTGTGGTAGGTCTCTACCGATAACGGGCGTTTGGTGCGTGATTGGTTCTAGGAAGGCGAGGCCAAAGCCTTCGTTGATAGAAGTTGTTAGTATGTGGGTGCATTGCTTTAACCATGATTCATAACTGGAGTTTTTATGATGGGAGCTTGGGGAGATTCTATCTACTACAGCGAATTCGATGTTAAGCCTGAGTTCATGCGCGAGGTTTCTCCAGCGGTCATGATAGGGTATCCACTCGGGGTTTCGCGGTGGAAGGGTGACTGCTATGGGGTAGTGAGAGGCGGCGGCTAGTAGAGTGGCTTCCCCTAAGTTTTTTCTTCGTATCCCTCGCACGGGGTACAGTAATAGGGGTTGGGGTGCTGGGGTTTTTGTGATGGGGTGGGTGTCAACTGGTGGAGGTAGGATGGAGATGTGTTGGATGCCCACGTCGTGCAGCATCGCAGCATCGCGGTGGTTGAGGGTGGCGAATTCTATTTGCGGGGCAATTGGGTAGGTGAGATCTGTTAGGATCTGGTAATTACTGGGCCGTCCATCTTCGGCGAAATCATGTGTTTGAAGTAATAGGGGAGTCATGGACGTGGCCATGCGGTGAATCATTTCTGGGAATGCTGCGTTTTTGCCTAAAGTGGGGTTGTGAATATGCCAAATTGTGGGAGGGGCACCTAGGCTTTTGGTGGCGATCTTTAGGCATTCATCGTAGAGATCTTTATCGAATTTCGTGCTGTAATCTAGCAGTTCGATTCGCTCCGAATGAGCAGGCCCATCATAGTACCCGCCGTGGAGGACAATATGATCGATGTTTAATTCTGTTAGGATCTGAGATTGAGCTTCCACTACCTTTGTTACTCCGCTAGGGCGGAGGTGGTAGTGAATCAACGCTATACGATGTTTGTGCAAGATGAGAGGTGTGAGCTGCTAGACTTGTCTACGATCCAGTAAGGAGGCTTTGATGGGGTCTGAGCTTGCCAAGTGTGCGAGTCCGATGGCGAGTGCATCTGCAGCATCATGAGGAGGCGTTTCAGATAAATTTAGGAGGGCTCGTACCATGAAGGCGACTTGGGCCTTATCCGCATTACCTTGGCCTACGACCGCTTTTTTTGCTTTTTTAGGAGCGTATTCGTAGACCTCTAGGCCTTGATTCGCAGCGGCAATGAGGGTAGCTGCGCGGGCGGCTCCCATGCTGATGGCTGTGCGTGTCGATTGAACATAGATGATGGCTTCTACTGCGACCACGTCTGGCTCCCACTTTTTTATAAGATTTTCTATGCCCGTGCAGATAGCTGCTAACGCACCGGATTGTTTAATTTTGGCGGGGATGGAAATGACGCCATAGTCGAGAGCTCTGTGGTGCTTCGCATCACCTTCTACGATGGCAAAGCCTGTATTTCGAATCGCTGGATCTATGGCAAGGGTGCGCAAGGTAGGAGAATCGTTGTCTCTATGAGGGGTTACCGGCGTCTGCGGCGAGGGGCAGCAGGGCGCTTTTTACGGATTGGTTTGGCTGGTGAATCATCGAGAAGGGCTGTGTAGGAGTAGTTGAATCCCGTTAGCTTTTTACGCTCGATTTTTTTATCGATGAAAGCCTCTACGGCAGTGGCGAAGTCGAGCTCATCTGCTGTAAGGATAGTGAAGGCATCGCCTTCTGCCTCTGCTCGGCCAGTACGGCCTATGCGGTGGACGTAGTCTTCTGCATTTTCCGGTACTCGGTAGTTGATGACGTGTGAGACACCCGAGATATCGATACCACGGGCAGCGACATCGGTAGCGACGAGGATATTAAAGGTGCCTTCTTTGAAGCCTTTGAGTGCTTCCATGCGGTCTTTCTGTTTGATATCAGAGTGCATGGCGGTGACGGAGAAGCTCTCTGTCTTATTCAGTAAGGAGCAGACGGCGTCCGCTTCTTTTCTGGTACGAGTGAAGATCATCGTAGACTGGAAGTCTATTGTTTCTAAAAGGCCTACGAGGAGTTCATCACGCTGTGTCATAGCGACAGGGTAGAAGGCGTGCTGCAC
Source organism: uncultured Verrucomicrobiales bacterium (assembly GCA_964561965.1). GTDB lineage: Bacteria > Verrucomicrobiota > Verrucomicrobiia > Verrucomicrobiales > Akkermansiaceae > Rubritalea. The sequence continues at coordinate 84,031 of CAZLQY010000001.1, read as the reverse complement.
TGTGGAGGCGACAGCGCGTCGGGCGATTTCGACGGAGGCTGGATCTGTTAGGCAAAATTCGGCGAAGCTGGCAATCGCCGGCGGCATAGTTGCGGAAAAGAAAAGTGTTTGCCGTTCATCCCATGGTGAGAGGTTGATGATTTTGCGGACGGCAGGGAGGAATCCCATATCCAGCATACGGTCGACTTCATCGAGGATGAGGATCTTTATGGAGCCAAAACGCATGGTGGCGCGGTAAAAATGGTCGATAAGGCGCCCTGGTGTCGCCACGACAATATCAGCTTTGGATAAATCTTCTGTCTGTTGACCGTAGCCGACACCGCCGTATAGGAGCGCTACTTGGCAGCCAGTATGCTTACCGTAGTGCCGGAATTGCTCTGCAACCTGATCGGCCAGTTCACGAGTAGGTTCTAAAACTAGGATTTGAGGTTTACCAAGAGGTTCAATGCGTGAGAGGGAGGGCAGAGCGAATGCAGCTGTTTTCCCTGTCCCTGTCTGTGAAGCTCCAATGAGGTCTTTTCCTTCTAATACAATAGGGATAGCCTGAGCTTGGATGGGAGTGGGCTTCTCATATCCGGATTCAGTAACGGCTTGGAGAATGGGTGTTGAAAGACCTAGTTCATTGAACAGCATGAGGTGGACTTATTCGGGATGTCTTAGGAAAGAAAGGAAAAAGCGGTAATTTCGTCAGAAATCATTGATGATGAGTAAAAATGTGGAGGATACAGGATTATGAATACATAAGGACTTGCTTTTCATTGGGGATAACGTATGGAGGGCTCTAGATGAAACGAGTTTTTTTTAGCCTATCTGTAATCGCGGTCCTTTTCGGGTTTGTTTCTTGTGAGCGTCACTCTTGGGAGGATGTTAAAGAAGTGAATCCTGAGAACGGTAAAAAAGAAGTGATTGTGGAAAAAGGGACTAAGCGTCTTTTTTCCCATTAAACATGGGAATTTTAGTGGAGCTTTTAAGCTCTTAGGGTGAGATTCTTTTTCTCGAGTCATTCACACTTATGAACAAGCGGAAACCACCCTTTTGGCTATTGCCAAACTTATTGAGCTTAGACGCTCCGGTGGTGGCTATCGTTTGGATGTGGATGCTAGCGCACTCCATGCGTGTTACATATGTAGATGCGGCGTCTTTTATTCTTCTCCCAGCAGCAGTATGGGTTGTGTATGTAGCGGATCGTATTCGAGATGTGAAACGGGGTATGCACCCGATTAAAGGGGAAATGCCGTGGCGGCATTCTTTTCATTGGAAGTACCGGGTGCCTCTTCTTCTATTCATGGCGCTGTTTGTGATCATAGCTCTTTACGCTTCTGTGGTGTATTTACCTGTTGCCGTATGTTCTGCAGGTGTTGTTGGGTGTGTTTTGGTTTTGATTTATGGTTTTATTTCGCGGTTTCAAATTACTGGGCAGGTCCCGTTTGGTAAAAATTTAGTTGCAGGGTTGATTTTTGGGTTTGGTGTAGCTGTTCCTGTAGTCGTTCACTCTGGGGTGATGAAGTTGACTTTAATTGATATTGTTGATGGGTATCAAAGAGGGCTGGCCGTGGGATCATGGTTTCAAGGGTTTTTAGGAGGCATGATTCCTTTGCTTCTCATGTGTATTGAAGGGGTGGTCGGTGTGTTGATGCATCCCATGGTCTTATTTATGGGGCTATTGTTTTTTCTAAATATTACGGCAATTGATCTTTGGGAATCATCCCGACGTACGGAGGATGTCGATTCTAAGGCGACGCATGAGGCGACATTGGCCATTGGATTGATTGCACTAGTCGCACTAGTAGCGTTTTGGGCAGCATTTCAGGCAGATGACTGGTCCCGCCCCTTTTGCTACGCTGTGATGATGTCGGCAGCCTTACTTCAATTGATTAATCGAAAACGCTCAAAATTTTCTGTAGATGCGCTTCGCGTTTTGGCGGATTTAGCGTTATTAGCGCCATTACCGATGTTGTTTTTTGATTAGAAAACTGGTTGGACGAGCTTGGAATTGAAATGTTTGATGATTCTTGAATGCTGATGTTTCATTATTATGATGAAATACGTAACGAATTATTGCCAAATCTGTACCTTTCCTTAACAATCAGCCCCCTAAACCAATGAGCATTTCATCCAAAAGACCTGTATATGTAGTTGGGCACAAGAATCCTGATACAGATGCTATTTGTGCAGCAATTGGCCAAGCAGAGTTTCTCTCTGTTGTAGAGGGCATTGATGCCCAGCCGATTCGCTGTGGAGATATTCCAGAGCGTACGCAGTGGGTTCTTACTCAAGCTGCAATAGAGTCGCCAGAACTTGTGACCGACGTAAGAACGAAGGCTGGCGAGATTTGTCGGCGTGGCGCACTGCATGTGTGTGAAACGGATACGTTTCTTTCTGCCTACCAAATCATGCGGAAGCACGAGGTGCGAGCTGTTCCTGTGGTTGGTCAGAAGCAAGAGGTGGTGGGAGTTCTTCGTTATTTAGATTTACTGGAGTTAGTCATGCCCCAGAAGTCAGGAACTTCTGCGGTGAAGGAGTTTATAGCATCTCCCAAGAAAATTTTAGAAGCTCTTGAAGGGGAAAGTTTAGGTGCAGATGTTCCGACTAACTACGAGGAAGAAGAACTCATCTTTTTTGTTGGAGCTTCCAGTGAAGAGTTTGTGCGGCTACGCTTGGATCGTGGTAGTGAGCAGGGGTTCTCGGGGCGTCAAGTTGTCATCACGGGTGATCGCCCTAGATTACAAGCGACTGCGATTGAGCATGGTGTGCGCGCTGTGGTCGTGACAGGCGGGTTTGAAGTAGAGGACCAGGTGTTGAAGCTTGCTCAAGAAAAGGGAGTTATCGTTATTCGTTGCTCTTATGATACTGCTACTACTGTACAGTTAGTCCGCTGTAGTCGTGTAGTGAAGCATGCCGTAGAGAGAATATGCCATTATGTAGAAGCTTCTGAGGCTGTTTCCGATCTTCGTTCTCGCCTGAGAAACAATAATCAAGATTTATTTCCTGTGGTGGAAGGGAATAATCATAAGTTGATTGGCGTGCTGACGAATTCGGATTTAATTGCTCCTGCTAAGACGAAGGTTGTGATGGTGGATCACAATGAGTTTTCTCAAGCAGTGAAAGGTATTAACGAAGCCAATATTATTGAGGTCATAGATCACCACCGATTGGGAGGGGATGTTATCTCGAGCGAGCCGATTCGTTTTCTGAATGAGCCAGTAGGTTCCAGTTGTACTTTGATTGCCAGAAAATTTCGGCAAGCGGGTGTGAAACCAACAAAAGGGGCGGCACTGTGTATGTGTGCGGGATTAATTTCTGATACTTTAAATTTAACGAGCCCGACGACGACGAAACTCGATGGGGAAATTCTTTCTTGGTTAAGCGAGATCGCAGGGATAGAGCCCAATCAGTTTACGTCAGACTTTTTTGCCGTAGGGTCGCTATTGTGTTCCGCTACTGCGATGGATGCGATCACAACGGATCAAAAACATTTTGAAGAAAACCGGCTTACGATTTCTCAAATCGAAGAGGTTTCTCTCGAGGCCTTTGATGGGCGCCGAGCTGATTTAGAAGAAGCCCTGGTAATCCTGATGAAAAATCTAGATTGTGAAGTCGGTGCGATTGCAGTTACTGATATTACCAAAAAATTCAGTAAGATCATTGTGAAAGGGCCAGAGAAGGTTCTTGATAGTATCGAATGGGTTAAGGTGGATGAGGGCGTCTGGGATGCAAAGGGGGTCGTCAGCCGCAAGAAACAGATCCTGCCAGGGATATGTAGGGCCATTAATAATAGCGTAGGAAGTTGTTTGTCATAAAACTTCTCCTCGTCATTAAAGTTGGAACTGGTGTGCTAACACGTGATTTAGACGGTCAGTTAGACTATGATTCTCTAAGGAGCCTAGTGAGGGCTATGGTTGGTTTGATAGAGGAAGGATTTTGCTGCATTTTAGTATCTAGTGGGGCAGTGGGTGCTGGTACATCTGCTCTGAACCTAGAGCAATACCCTACAGATATACCCACTAGGCAGGCTTGTGCTGCTGTAGGGCAGACGAAGTTAATGCATGCGTACGAGGCATCGTTTCGTGAATATAATTTAAAAGTGGCACAGCTATTACTGACGTCAGAAGACCTGGATGATAAAGGTAGGCTGGATCGATTAAAAGATACTCTTCAACGTCTAGCTCAGGTAGAATCGATTATTCCAATTATTAATGAAAATGATTGCATAGCAGTGGAAGAACTTAGTTTTGGTGATAATGATATGTTATCAGTCCGTATTGCGAAGATCGTTTCAGCAGATCGGTTGATTCTTCTAACTTCAGTTGATGGCTTAATGGGGCCAGAGGGAGGAGAGTATATTCCAGTGGTGGAAGATGTGAATAAGGTTTTGGATTTTTCACATGGTGATAGAGGGAAATTTTCCATGGGAGGAATGGCTTCAAAACTAAAGGCTGTGAAATCCTCTGTAGATTCTGGTATAGAAACTATAATTGCGAATGGGCGCCATCCAGAACGGCTCGTTGGTCTTAGTAAAGGACTGGGAGTGGGCACAATTTTTAAAACAAATTCAGAATAAACCGATGAGGGAAGAACAAATTAAAGAGCAGATTCATGAGATGGGCCGCCGTGCTAAAGCTGCTGCACATGCACTTAGTGTCTTAAGTGTAGAGCATAAGAATACTATTTTGTTAGCAATGGCAGAGGAGTTGAGAGCTCGCTCTGGAGAGATAGTAGCAGAGAATGCGAAAGATATCCTATCGGGCGAAGAAAAGGGCTTAAGTAAAGCCTTATTGGATCGACTTTTATTGGATGAAGCACGGGTGAATGCGATTGCTGCAGGGATTGAGAAGGTTGCAAAGCTGTCTGATCCTGTAGGGGAGGTTTTGGACTCTTGGACAAAGCCAGAAAATGGCATTCGCATAGAGCAAGTTCGCGTGCCAATAGGAGTGATTGGAATTATTTATGAGAGCCGCCCCAATGTGACGTCAGATGCAGCCGTTTTGTGTCTAAAATCAGGGAATGCGACAATTCTTAGAGGTGGCTCGGAGGCTATTTATTCGAATCGGGCTATAGCAGAAGCATTGCAAGCTGGAGGAGAGAGAGCAGGTCTGCCAGAACATTCCATTCAGTTGATCCCATTTACGAATCGGGAATCAGTGGCTGTGATGGCTGGGATGGGCCAGTGGATGGATTTGATTATTCCCCGTGGAGGAAAGGGCTTAATCGAAGCTGTTGTTTCCATGGCACGTATGCCTGTCATTAAACATTATGATGGGATCTGTCATGTGTATGTTGGTAAGGATGCCGATTTGGATATGGCTGTGAGTGTAGCGTTTGATTCAAAGACGCAAAAACCAAGTGTTTGTAATGCTCTGGAAACTCTTCTTGTCCACGCCGATGTCGCTGAGGCTTTTTTACCTAAAGTGGCAACGAAGATGGAGGAAAAGAATGTAGAATTACGTGGTGATGCTGCCACGCTACAAATCATAGGGGAACGCGCTATCGAAGCGACAGAGGAAGACTGGTATGCCGAATATTTAGACTATATTCTCGCTGTAAAAGTAGTGAAGGACCAAGAGGAAGCAGTTCGCCATATTAATGCGTACGGGTCTGGCCATAGTGATTGTATTGTGACGGCAGAGACATCGTCCGCAGAAGCATTTCTTCGTCAGATAGACTCTGCTTGTGTTTATCATAATGTGTCGACGCGGTTTAGTGATGGAGAAGAATTTGGTTTTGGAGCAGAAATCGGTATTTCCACAGATAAATTACACGCCCGTGGCCCAATGGCTCTCCGAGAATTGACTTCCTATCAATATCGTATTCGCGGAGAAGGGCAAATTAAGGGGTGAAGGAAAGAAGGTCTTGAGAGCTGGTTTATATAGATTGACTGCATTAGCGTGTGCGGCTTTGGCATTTAGCTGTCAACATAGTGTTCCCCCAGTACAGCCTCTGCCTGATGATAGAGTTGTGATTAAGGAGGGGGCTGAAACCTTGTTGTATGAGGGGGATTATGCGGAACTGATTTTTGTAGAAAGCTCTTATGTGAAAATAGAGAAGATCACTACAGAGGAAATGCTGATTCGGATTTTGGGCGATGAGGAGCAGCTCATCACGGTTCCAGAGCAAGGCTACGCCCCCATGTTAGCCCTCCGAATTATTCGATTGAGAGAGGGTGAGGCTGTTGTGAAAATGCAGCACGATTTCTTATTTTAGCCGAGGCGGTGTTTTAAATTAAAATCGCCGGTAAGATCAAAATCGCCAAATGCCCGGGCGGTCTCGTATTGATCTTTGTTCAAAGAGAGTGTGACAATGTAGGTTTGAGAGATCACCCCCACGGAAGCGAGGTGAGTTTCCCTTAGGCCGTTGGCGTAGTAAAACTCTTCAGATATTGTTCGGTGAGGGGGAGCAGCCAAAGGAACGGCGTTTAAACGCAAGAGCAATGTGGGCTCTAGATCGTGCTTTCCTAGATCGTAGCAACTCTAAATTGTTTCTTAGAGTTGCTATGTCGATATGTAGCTGAGAGTGGTGAAGGGCTGCGATTCTGCGCATCCAGCAGACCACCTTCGGGCTCTAAGGTATAGGGACTTTAAGCAATGGCGGTAGCTTCTTGAAGAGTCCTGATGTGAGGGACTGCCCCACGTACTTCTGAGCGTAATTCGCGGAAAATCTTAGATGAATGAGCAATGGTGCCTTCTCCTTTATCTCTAAGATCAGCGATTGTAGTCTTAAGTTTCCCCTTGAGTTCCTCTAGATACTTTAAAGAGGCGTCTAAGTTTTCCTGTCCTAGTTCTTTTACCTGAGAAATGAGGCCGTCATTAATTTGCTCATTAAGATTACGGCTAAGCTCTTGTAATTCAGCCGCCATGATTTTTTCATTAGAAATTCGTTTTAATTTCGAGGCAAGGCCAATGGAGGCACAGAAGCGTATAACCCATTTTGAAGGGTCCCATTGCCATGGCTTCACACCATTACGGTAATCGTATTGAAAGGTGTGGTGATAGTTGTGATAGCCTTCTCCATAAGTGAGAAAGGCGATCCACCAGGAGTCACGTGCAGTGTGCCGAGTATCGTAAGGGCGTTGGCCAATCATGTGACAGGCAGAGTTAATCAGGAATGTACCGTGCTGTACGAAGACGACTCGGAGAACACCGAGAATGAGGAAACCATTCCAAGCGCCTGTGATCCAGTCTCCATTACCGAACCAGAGCTGATAAAGGGCGCCAAGGATCGTGGGGAAAATAAGACCAACCGAGACAGCTATCCGCTGTACACAGCGGTGTTGCCAAAGCACGAGAGCATCTTTTTCGAGGTCTTTGACATTATTCATAGGTGGTTTGGGCCCTATTTTGAAGAGTAACCATCCGATATGAGCATAGAAAAAGCCCTTAGAGATATCGTATGGATCGTCATCTGTATCGACATGCTTGTGATGGCGGCGGTGATCTGATGACCAATCTAGGGCTGAGTTTTCGAAAGTAGCTGCACCAAATAGGAGTGTAAATAAGCGCACAGGCCATTTGGCCTCAAAGGCGCGGTGAGAAAATAACCGGTGATAACCTACAGTGATGCTCATTCCTGTAGCATAGCCTAGAATCACAAAAGTAATGAGTGTGAACGTCCAGGGGATTTGGTCAAAATAGTTGATGATAAACAGTGGGACAGCAGTCAAGGAAAGGAGGAACGTGCCAATCAGGAAGATGGATGTGGTCCAGTTGACTCGATCCCATGGAATTCTAGAAAACATAAAATGGTGGTGATAATTTGAGTAATGGCCTCTGGGTATAGGAGGGAGGCGCTGCGGATCGTTACCAGAGGATAAGGCAGAATGCAACCCGCATATTTCCAGAGAATAGTATGAGTGTTTAGTTTGTTCTTCAAGTAAAGAGAGTAAAATACGTGTTCTGTTATTACTATGTAGTGGAAGAAAAGGAATAAACAGTGATGGGGACCAGTGGGTTATGATGATGTCTGAGGTTTCATCAGATGATTACATGGATGAACTTTCATTGTGCCTACACACATCACATACCGTCATAGAATAATTTATGGAAAAGTGTGATGTCTAGTTGAGTAATATTATTTTATCGGTAATCTTGGAGGCCAAATAACACAAAGGTGTGAATCTAAACCATTCCTTATTTTTCATCGCGTGGCTCTGCCCGCATCTGGGAAGACGAGGAATGGCTCGGTACAAAGGACTGAGGATGCTGCATTCAATATTTAAGGGCCCCCAAAACATTTAGAGGTAAGTCTACGTCTTAATGCTCTGCTGCTAAAACAGAGTTGAAGAAGAGGGATAGTCTCTGAGGTCGGCAGTGAAGTAGGGGAGTTCTGTAGTAAGCTCTCTATGGTGATTGGAAATGGTGAATCTTTGGGATGAATCCTATCATTTTTAGACTCTTTGAGTGTATTTTTAAAAAAAATGAAGAATTTGTATTTATTTTAGAGACGGATCGCAAGTTATACACTATGTGTGTAGCCGTTCACGGATATGGCATTTGGCTCTATTCGTGGGAGAATAACAAATAACATTATATGAGTTCAGGAACAGTAAAGTGGTTTAACGCAGAAAAAGGTTTTGGTTTTATCACTCCAGATGACGGAGGTAAAGACCTCTTCGTTCACCATTCAGAAATTAAAGCATCAGGCTACGCTTCTCTCGATGAGGGGCAGTCAGTATCTTACGAAGAAGGTGAAGGCAAAAAAGGACCTTGCGCAACGAACGTTGAAGCTCGCTAGAGGGTCTTCTTCTGTCAATGACTTAGCTCATTCGTAGAATGGGCTAAAGATAGATTTGCAGATTAGTCGAGCTAGATTCGTTCGCTCGCAAATAATCATATCGGTATAACGTGAGCCTAGGCTCATACACCGGCTAGTAGTTCTGAGCTAATTGTCCAGATAAATGAATTCATTGATTCATGGGCATTAGTTCAGAATTTTTTTTGTTCAAGAAAGATGAAGATCGCTTCGAAGCTCTGATGAAAGAGAGCTGTGGGGGGGATTTTGGAAATAAAAAAAAGCGAACTCAAGAGAGCTCGCTTTTATAGTGAAAAGACTGTATTTTGGTTTAGATACTCACTGTGTCAGCACTGAGAACGCCAGCGGAGGCTTTAATCTCTGCTAAGACGTTTGAGCAAGGCTCAGAATCTGTTTCAATGACATTGAGTGCGTGGCCTTCTGAGGCATTTCGTGCAAGAGAGAGGTTAGCGATGTTAATCTCATTCGATCCGAGAATTGTACCTAGTGTTCCGACGATGCCTGGACGGTCGTCATTTTTAACAATGAGGAAGTTCCCCTTGATGTTCGTATCCACATAGAGTTTGTCAATTTCAACGATGCGAGGAGATTGCCCTATAATCGTGCCTGCTACGCGGAATTTTTCTCCATCTTTAGAGAGTTCTGCGACAACGAGTTCATTGAATTCTGTATTCGCGTTAATTGTGGATTCTGTGAGATTTAGTCCCATCTCCTTCGCCACTGCAGTACAGTTGACGATGTTGACCTGTCCGTCTGGGCGGGCTGTGCTGAGATATTCGTTCAGAACTGTCCGAGATACGAGTGAAGTGTCTTTATTGGCGATATCACCGTGGAAAGATACTCGAAGTGAATCGGGGTTGACTGGTCCAAGTTTCGCAAGGAATTTTCCTAAGGCTGAGGCTAGATCTAGGTGGCTTCCTAGTTCGGCAAGTGCAGCGGCATCTAAGGAAGGCATGTTGATGGCATTGCGGATTTCACCAGTTGTAAGGATATCCCTGATTTGTTCTGCGACTTGGATTCCTACATTCTCTTGTGCTTCATTGGTCGATGCTCCTAGGTGTGGAGTGAAGGCTATGTGCTTAGGAAGAGTAAAGAGAGGATGTTCTTTTGTGGGAGGTTCTTCCTCGAAAACATCGAGTCCGCAACCTGCAATGTGGCCGCTGTCGATAGCAGCTTTAAGAGCGTCTTCTTCAATTAAACCGCCACGTGCACAGTTTACGACAATAGCTCCTTTATTCATGAGGGCGAGACGCTCTGCATTAATAATGTGCTTCGTATCAGGGGTCATTGGTACGTGAAGCGTGACAAAGTCTGCTCCTGTAAGAGCTTTGTCTGGAGTCTCTGCTAGTTCTACTTTCAGTTGATCCGCGCGTGCTTGGGTGAGGAAAGGGTCAAAGGCGACGACGTTCATGCCGAAAGCCTGAGCTCGCTTGGTAAACTCAACTCCTATACGGCCCATGCCGATGACTGCGAGGCGCTTCTCGAAGATTTCTATGCCCTTATAAGCCTTCCGGCCTTCTTTAAAGTTACCTGTAACAACAGATTGATGGGCCAAGCCAATGTTACGCGCAGTAGAGAGCATCAATGTGAATGCTAGCTCTGCTGTGGAGATGGTGTTTCCACTAGGAGTGTTCATGACAACAACACCGTGATCTGTAGCAGCATCTCGATCGACGTTATCTACTCCAACGCCTGCGCGCCCTACCGCCTTAAGCTTTGTGGCGGCTTCGATCACTTTGCGAGTCACCTTAGTTTGTGAACGGATCACTAAACCGTCGTAGTTAGGAATGATTTCTAGAAGCTCCTCGGGTGAGAGACCTGTGTTGACATCGACTTCGAGGTCAGGATGAGCAGAAAGGGCTTCCACGCCCTTTTCGGAAATAGGATCAGATACAAGAATTCGCTTAATAGCCATGACGAAGAGGGATGTAGGAGGGTTTGGAGGATTTGTCAAAGCCTGCGATAAGGAATTTTATATTGGAGTGGGTAATTGTAGCGAATAGTCGCTCAATAAAAGGGTATGTTAAGCCGTGATCGAGGTGGTTTATATCGTGACCAATGAGGGCCAATAGAGGAGGTTGATATTCTCCCTTCGTGGAAATGATGGTTGAAATATTAAGGATCTACTTTATTCTTCCCATGGATTGTCTGAGAGGTTTCCTGTCCGTCGCTACAAGTAAAGACAAGTAGTGTTCGCTTTTGGTGATTGTTCAGCTAGGAAACATGAAGGGCACCGTAATACATGGGGCGAATGAGCGAATGAGCGAACAAAATTACAGCTGGAGAAACGTGAGGAATGGATCTTCTTTTCATCTTCCTAAAAGTGATAAGCTTGGGAAATGGATTTGGGCTGCTATTATGTTAGCCATTATCTTTCATGGTGTGATATTGATTGCGTTGAAGAAAATTCCTGTGATGTTAAATCGCTTGGATAACGCACGCCCTGAGTTGAGCTCTCAACCAGTGAAAGTGGATCGTGTAGAATTTGATGCAGAATTACTTCCCGATAGAGGTGAGGATGTTTTAGAGGAGCCCAGAGAAGATGCTCTCGCTCTTTTGGATGAACTTGATTTATTAGAGATCATGCCAGAGGACATTGAGGTGGATGTCAGCCCTACTATCGAGAGTCCAGAAATTGTGATTGAAGCACAGGTGCCGGCCGCTTCCGGATCTTTCTTAGCTGATTCACTAGAGCCTGTCGCTGCTCCAGATTTTACAACGGATGTGCCCGAGTTAGGGAGTACGAAGGATTTCTTTCAAATCGCTTCAGAGGGGCAGGTGATTATTGATGCTGGGGAATTAAAGGCAGATGTACATGATCCCGATGCCTTTACGGAGGGATTACTAAAGAAGGGAGCTGAGGGGCTGGCGGACGAAGGGGCTGTGGAGGGCTATACCTCTTTGGCTGATATGCAGCATTTGAGTGGAAATGCCTTAGAATCATCAAAAGCGATGATCGGGAGTGACCTACTCTTCGAGTATAATTCAAAGGAGTTGAAGCAGACCGCTAGACACAGTCTGTTAAAGGTGGCGTTATTGATTGATAAAAACCCAGAGATGAATTGTTGGGTAGAAGGGCATTCTGATTTATTTGGTGGGGATGCCTTCAATGATAAGTTATCTCTACAGCGAGCTCAGGCGGTCAAACTTTGGTTAGTGAATTCTATGCGATTAGATCCTGAGCGTGTCATTGTTCGTGGACTAGGAAAGCGTGACGCTATTGTGACAATAGGGGATCAAGATGAGCAGGCATTGAACCGGCGTGTGGAAATAAAAATGCGCAAGGGTGTGCCGCAAAATGAACCTATTTTAGTCAAACCCCTTAAGTTACCACCACGCGCAGCGGTTGTCGTAGAAGCACCTGAGCCACCGCGTGCTGCAGTGGTGGTGGAAGAGAACCCTGCTGAGACGGCACCGATTTCTAGAGCATTACCTATTGAAGAGCCTGCCGGAGAGATTGTAGAGCCAACTCCGCCTTCTCCTGGTAGAGCTGTCCCTGTCGAGTAGTGAGAAGGAGGTTGATTAGGATCTAGCGTTACAATACAACGCTAGATCAATTCTCTGTGTTTCTTTGTTAGAGGCCAGTCCAGAGGTTCTGAGAGATACCTCTGTATGTCGATGTTCCTTCACGCAATATGAGTGTTCGTCCATTGGCTCAAATAAACGTTGTGGAATATTTTTGAGTGTTTCTAGTGTTTAAGGAACTGCGACTCTTGAGAGAATACGATGTACGATGGAGTCATTCGTAATATCTTCGGCCTCTGCTTCGTAACTGAGAAGGATTCGGTGTCTTAAGACATCGACAGCGAGGTCTTTTACATCTTGAGGTGTGACGAAGGCTCGCCCTTTCATGAAAGCTCTTGCTCTAGCAGCTAGTGCAAGATTGATTGTTGCTCTCGGAGAGGCCCCTGCTCGAATAAGTGGTATCAATGAGGGGTCTGCTTTCCCAGGAGAACGTGTCGTGTGGACTAGTTCTACGATGTATTCTCTGACAGCAGGGTCTATGTAAATCTGGTTGACTAAAGATCGGCATGTTTTGATGACTTCTAAGTCGACCATCTTTTTCGTGTGGTACTTTGGTGCGGATGTAGCCATTCGGTCAAGAATGGTTAGTTCCTCTGCCTTGGAGGGGTAGTCTACGGTGACTTTTAGTAGGAAGCGGTCTAATTGTGCTTCTGGTAGTTGGTAGGTGCCCTCTTGGTCAATGGGGTTTTGGGTGGCTAACACTAAAAAGGGATCGGGTAGTGGGTAGGTCTGATCTCCGATAGTTACTTGATGTTCCTGCATAGCTTCTAGCAGGGCTGATTGCACTTTGGCTGGAGCTCGATTGATCTCATCTGCCAGAATTAAGTTATTGAAGACAGGCCCTAGTTTGGCTGAGAAGTTAGATTCTTGTGGGTTATAGATCATCGTTCCTACTAGATCGGCAGGAAGAAGGTCAGGAGTGAATTGTAATCGTGAAAATTCACATTCGAGGCAGCCTGCAAGAGCATTGATCGTAAGTGTTTTCGCTAAACCTGGGACGCCTTCTAAAAGGACGTGGCCGTTGCTAAGAAGAGCAATTAAGAGGCGATCGATAAGCTCACTTTGGCCAACGACAACCTTGCCCATTTCTTCTTTGACTTCATGAATCCAGGAGGAGTTTTCTTCGATAGTTAATGATAATTCTTCGTTTTTCATAACGCAGTGTGATGTGACAGCGGAGCTGTTGATTAACTTTGTTTTTTCAAAGCTTCAAAAACGGGTGAGGGTACGTAGCGCTGAACGATACTTTGCCATTGATCTGGGCCAATGAGGCCTTTCACCATACTAGAGGAAAGTTCTGCAATATCACGAGGTGGCATTAAGAACGATGTGGTGATATTAGGGGCCATATCTCCATTAATATGGCGCATGACGCGCTCATATTCGTAGTCTGCTGGTGATCTTATTCCTCTTAGGATATACTGGGCATCTACCTCTCGTGCATAATCGACAAGGTAGCGGTTATCAAAGTGGGAGATGGTTAAGCGTTCACAAGAGGGGATGCTTTCTTTTAGTAGGGAGAGCCGCTCTTCTACAGAAAATGTGTAGGATTTACTGGGATTTGAGCCGATAGCTAAGTAAAGATGATCAAAGAGTTCTAAGCCTCGTTCGATCATCCATAGGTGTCCATTTGTTGGTGGATCAAAAGATCCTGCGTAAACTGCTGTGCGCATGCGGGAAATCTAGACTAGAGTTCTGAGTTTGTCAGTTGTCCATTTGGTCTTTTTTTTAGGAAATAGCTGATAGAGGGATGAGCTTATTTGGTTGAAATTTCTGATGATGAGAAGTGAGTATGAGAGCTGTTGAGGTGGATGATCTTGGCAGAGATAGAATATATCAAATCTAGGGCGAATTCTATTGACTCAAAAGCGAACAGATCTTTAGAGTATACTTCACCGTTTGTATAAAAGAGGGTATGAAAAAATATTTTATTCATCATTCATGAATACCAGAGAACAGATTATAAAAGCAGCCTGGAAGCTATTTAGTGACCGTGGCTTTGAAGATGTTTCCGTGAGGGATGTTACGAATGAAGCTGGTGTAAACCTTGCTTCCGTCAGTTATCATTTTGGGAGTAAGGCTGGTTTGATTCAGGAGGTTGTGAAAATGGCGACTAATCCAGGAAACAAGAGGCGGTTAGAGCTATTGGACCAATACATGAAAGAGTATGGAGGAATAGAAACTGTACCGGACGAGAAAATTCTTGAGGCCTTTGTCAGGCCGATCATTTTTCCGGAAGAATATGGTGGGAATCGCGATATTATTGCTAGGTTGGCTGCTCGATATCTCATTGAGCGTGATTATGATATACCTGCCCCAGTGATGCTCTTATTTGGTGAGATGTTTAAGGCCTTTGGAATGGCGCTTAGCCCACGATTTCCTCATTTAACGACCGGGCAGATACAGGAACGTTTGATGTTTTGCTCAGGTGCTGCGCTTCATATGCAATCTTTTGGTGCCATTGCAGCGAAGTCGTTGGGTAAAGACGATGTCATCGAATCTCAGCAGATGATGGAAGACCTTATTGAGTTTTGCACTGCTGGGTTTAATCGTTAGATCAGCTCTATGAAGTCTGAATGTTAGATTTTTTGATGGAGCTAAGAAGAGCTTCCTAAAAATTGGAGGACTTCAGAGTGCCAAGGTTCTGTCCCATCTGCTAGTTGTTTACAGCGCTCGAAGATATCTTCGATTTCTGCTGCAATTTCAGGTTGGCTGATCATCGCTATTTCAGAAAGAAAAGGGAGGACGACAATAGCGGCGCTATGAAGTTGTTCTTTACAAAGCGCTTGCCAGATTTCGTGACTCGCTTTCATCGATCGTTTTGATTTTTTGGAAGCTAAGTCTTGGAGGTGTTTTGGTAACTTGGTGGCGTTCCCATTTGATGTTTGATATTGGCTCCATTGGACCGCCCTTAATCGCATCCACAACGCGTCATTTCCCATACGAGAAGAAGTAACAGACTAGGGGGACTAGAAAAGAGAAATTATAGGTTTGGCCTAATCATAAAATAGGAAGTCGCTTGAACAACGACTTCCTATCATGAATTCCTGTAAGTTTGAAAAGGAGAGTTTAAGCAGCATCTGCGCCTTTTTTAAGGCTGGGCAGCTTTTTTCCTTCTACTACTTGGCGATTGATTGTGACGGATTGGATATTCTTTTCGCTTGGGATTTGGTACATGATGTCGAGCATCATGCGCTCAAAGATAGACCTTAGAGCACGGGCGCCTGTACCTCTACGGATCGCTTCTTCTGCTAGAGCGGACAGTCCATCCTTTGTGATTTTAAGTTTCACATCATTCATACCTAAGAGCTTTTGATATTGTTTGACCATTGCGTTTTTAGGCTCGGTAAGAATGTTGATTAACTCACTTTCTTTTAGTTTACGAAGTGAGGAAATGATTGGAAGGCGACCAATGAATTCCGGGATTAAACCAAAGTGGAGTAGATCTTCGGGCTCAACTTTGGATAAGAAGTTAATTTCATCTTCGTTTTTGATTTCTTCCTTACTTTCTGTTCCATGGAAACCAAGTGACCGTTTTCCGAGGCGTTGTTTGACGAGATCTTCCATTCCGACAAAGGCTCCACCACAGACGAAGAGGATTTTCTCTGTGTTGACTTGGATATATTCTTGTTGTGGGTGTTTACGGCCACCTTGGGGAGGAACGTTACAGATTGTACCTTCTAAGATTTTGAGAAGAGCTTGTTGAACTCCTTCGCCAGAGACATCTCGTGTAATGGAAACATTTTCTGTTTTACGGCCGATTTTATCAATTTCATCGACATAAATGATGCCTCGTTCTGCTTTTTCAACATCAAAATCAGCAGATTGAAGTAGCCGAAGAATGATGTTTTCTACGTCTTCTCCAACATAGCCTGCTTCTGTCAATGTCGTAGCATCTACGATGGTGAAGGGGACATCTAAAACTCTGGCTAGAGTGCGTGCGAGTAATGTTTTACCTGAGCCTGTGGGGCCAAGCATGAGGATATTGGATTTTTCGATCTCCACTTCAGCGAGAGCTTCATCATGTGTCATATCGAATTGACGAAGTCTCTGATAATGATTGTAGACCGCGACAGCGAGGACCTTTTTTCCTTCTTCTTGGCCGATGACATATTCATCTAGACGCTGGCAAATTTCCGCAGGAGTTAGGTGCTTATGAGGTTCCGCAGCACCGTCAATTCCTAATTCGGTTGTGTTGTTTGCAGATGAACCTGCTTGGCCTAGCTCTTTTTCAAGAATAGAGGAGCAGACATCAATGCATTCATTACAGATATATACGCCTGGGCCGGCGATGAGTTTCTTTACTTCTGAGTGGCTCTTTCCGCAGAAAGAACACATGGTTAAGTTTGAAGCGCGTGCCATATAGTTTTAATGATAGTTATTTTCTTCTTATGGGGAAGAAGGTGTAAATAGAGTCAGGGAGCACAGGGAATTACGCAAGAATGTAATTCGAGTATAAGCTGATCATGACATAGAATAGAAGCTGAAGCTACTATATTAGATGATTTTTGTGCGTTTTGTTGTATTCCAGAAGAAATCCATGGTCTTGTAACTTAGAATGTTCCGTTCATTTTCCGACCAATCCAGAAAAGCCCAAGTAAAGCGATGACGATTACAATTGTAGGAAGTTGAGCCCAGATGGAGAGGCGGGTCTCAAGAGGCTTCCGCTTAGGTAAGGCATTAATTTTTTGGACGAGTGATGAGATTTCAGAAGGAACGATCAGCTCGCCATTGGTAATTTTGGCCATTTCTTCAAGAACATCAGGTTTCGCTGGCTGGCCTGCGGTTTCCAGTTCTCTGCCTTGGACAATTAAGGAAGTTTCGACACTGATTTCTTTGGATTCAGAGGTGCTGGCTGAAATGGTCCATTTCCCAGGGTGTTGTACCTTGAAGTGTCCTGTGTAAGAGCCCCAGGTGTCTTCTGTTTTTTCGAGTTCTATCGTTCTGGTTGGCTGGTCGGGATTGGGGGAAGAGATCGTCAGAATAACGTTTCCTTCCTTCAATGGAGCTCCAAATTGGTCAAAAGCATTGGCGTTGATTGTGACGGTGTCTCCTGGGTTGGGACGATCAGGGGTGTAATAGAGGCGAACTCTTTCTCCCGCGGCTAAATTACGTTGGTAAGACATCCATCTAGCGACTTGGCGCCAGAAGCGATAATGATAGAGGTCCTCGACTCCTCGTCTCCACCTCCATGCGGAATCATGCCCTAAATAGAGAACTTTTCCGGTCCCTGCTGATTTTGTGACAAGTAAGGGAATTCTACCGTATTGATTACGCCTGTTTCCATGTACAGCGAGTACGGAGGCTCCGCCTTTTTCTTTGACGACAGGTGCGAACCAATAGAAACCCGGAAGGTCTTTCCAAATTTGTGGATTCGCATCTTCGTTTTCAGCTAACATTGTAAGTAGAGATCCCCGCCCCTCTGTGGTGAGGATAAGGGGGGAAGGCGTTGTCTCATAATGCCCTTCGGTAAGTTCTGGATCTGTGATGACGGGTATGAGTTCTCCGAGTTCTGACGAGAGAAGTGATTCTTGGTGGCCCTGTGAGCCTGGAATAAAGACGATCCCACTTGCTTGGTTTTCAACGAGACCTTTTAGAAGTTTGGCCTGATCAGGGGTCAGTTGCCCTTCTTTGACGCCTACGTCTCCAAGAAAGACGACATCGTATTTCTGCAAGGCATCTAAGTTTTCGGGGAATGAGCGGATGTAGTCAGGGCCATTTCCTGGGCCAATGGAGTCGTGGTAAAGTAGGCAATCTACGTGCACTCCGGGGTCTCTGGAGAGGGCGTTTCGGATGAATCGATATTCCCATCTAGGAATGCTTTCGATGACGAGTACTCTAATGGATTCCTCTCGGCCAGCGATGTTGAATGTGTTGCTATTATTGGATTCGATTAACTCACCTGTGGCGAAGGGTAGGGTGATTTCTAATGTGGATGTTCCAGCATGTTCTATTTTCCACAGGATAGAATCATAGTATTCTTTATTGGCTGGAATGGTGATTTCTTTGGTCTTGTCTGTATTGGTTAGTTTATTCCGAAGGCGGATGGTTGTTGTGACGTCTCGGTCTAACGAGGAACGAATAGAAAAAGGAATTTGTACGTTTTCCCCCACGATACCATACGTGGGAGCTGTGACGTTGAGTAGATCGAGGTCTGGTAAGCGGCTTTCACTTCCCACTGCTATTGGGAACATTGGGATTCCTTGGATACGCATTTTCTGCGCAGCACTAACAGGTGGTTCACCACTATTCCAATCTCCATCACTAAGGAGAATGACTGCTCTTAAGTTGTCGTTATTTTGAAGGGTTTCATTGAGGGCCAGATTAATGTCAGTTCCTGCCAGAGCGGTTTCTTGCGCTGTGGAGTCACTGGGTACGGAGGAAAAACTTTCACGCAGAACTTGTGTTTTTCCTTTGTTAGAAAGAGTTTCCCAATCAGGTAGAGAGAGGATCTGTTGAATGAACTTAGCTCGTGTGACGACTTCTTGTTTTAAGCTAATCGATTGAGGCAGTCTGGCGTCCTCGGTTTGAGCAGACTTTGAGGCATCCCAGAGAATAGCGACTTTTGGTTGGTCTTCTGGATGGATGATTGTGCGCCATTCCGGTTTCCAAAGTAATAAGACAACGAGAGTGACACAGAGCATACGAAGTAGTTCCAGTGAGCCCGTTCTCCAAGGCCGTGTCGCTCTGCGCCAAGCCATAGTGCAAAGTATGGCTGTAGCGATTAGAGCGACTAATCCTGTGATGAGTAGAAAGGGGGTGGGGCTGAAATACAAATTCGATATATGAAAAGACATGAGTTAATCGAGTGCTGGATTTCGCTTGGGCTGTAGGCAGAGGAGAGCTTCTATGATCAGAAATAGAAGCATGGCGATGAGTATGGCTTGCCAGATTTCTTGCGTAAAAGAATCATTCGTTTGGGAGCCCTTGTCTTCAAAGAGCATGTAATTGGTATTGTTAAGAAAGTTATCGAGTGTGTCAGAGCTTATGATTTCTGGGGTATCTTCTTGATAGGGGCGATTGGTAGCAATGAAGCGGTCTCCGAATTTCCATACTCCTGCTGTGAAGTTTTCGTTAGAGCTTAAGTGTTGGCTATACTCATCAATTCTTACTCGTGTTTCTCCGAGGAGAGGTTCAGCGCCGTCTGTGCCGATTTCGGCGGAAAGGCCTGATCCGAAACGTTGCGTTCCTTTGATTAAACTACGTTGGACGAGTGGAACCAAAATGTCTCCGAGCTCGAGGTTTGACCAGCTGTAGTTAGGGAGAGAAGAGACAAAAAACATAGTGCCACGGTCTATAAACTTCCTACTCAAAAAGGGAGTTTCATCATCCCATGTGGCTAGTTGGCTAGAGTCTCCTTGAATATGGGACCTGCGGATAGCCTTTAGCTTTTGCACTGGGAGAGGTAGGTTTTCTAGCCCATTGCGTAGAGGGCCATCCGTCTTATTCCAGTTAGGGACAACGAAGAACATATTTTCTGCCGAGTTTTGAAACGAAGTCCATGAAACGCCTTGGAAGCTGCCTGTGTCTTCAGTGGTGGGAGGGAAGAAAATGACGACGCCTCCTTGCTTGAGGAAATCGAGTAGTTTTTCTGCACGATTTGCTGTGGGAAGTGGAGCTTGCCATAGTACGAGGGCGGATTGGTTCAGCGAGGTATGATCCCATTCAGAGGGTGAGATGCTTATGAGTTCCTGAGATTCTAGGCCAGGAAGGGCCGCCGCGTGCTCTAGAGCTGCTCTACTTTCATCATCCTCGCTCACGACGGTGGCGTATGAGGATTTTGTTTCACCAAAGGCGAAGTAGGAGACATTATCTCTGGGGTTTGCATCTGGGGTAATACTGGCGTAGCCGAACCCTGAATCGGTATCTTCCGCGATTTCAAACCGCTTTTGAATGACTAGAGTTTGCCCTTGAATGGTGAGAGGGGTGGCGGTAGATGTGCCGTTAATATTGAAATTGACAATGATTTCAGAAGGGGCTGTCCGGATGTTTTTTTGAAGTTCAATTTCTAAAATAAGCTCTTCTTCGACTCTGCGAGATGAGGTGATTTGTATGGAGAAGTTAGGCTTTGGCTTTCCTGTTAATGCGAGCACTCTCAAAGAGTTCCGCTGGTCCAGAGTTTCAAGTGCTGCTCTAGCAGATGCCCATTTGCCTTCATCGTGTTTCCAGTCGGCAGCTTGAAGGTCAGAAGCTAACCAAATTTCTGAACGACCCAATTTTTGATTTGTGATGAAGTC
Organism: uncultured Verrucomicrobiales bacterium; assembly: GCA_964561965.1. Taxonomy (GTDB): domain Bacteria; phylum Verrucomicrobiota; class Verrucomicrobiia; order Verrucomicrobiales; family Akkermansiaceae; genus Rubritalea. Next base: position 63,524 of record CAZLQY010000001.1, on the reverse strand, counting down.
GACAGCTTGAATGATGAGCTCGGGAATGTTGGAGCTTGTATCAGTCGCCTGAGTAGAGCTGAGATCGTGAAGGATGTCTGGAGAACTGATATCCTGAGGTTGTTTACTCGCTGAATCGATAAGCACCAATCGGGGGTTTCCTATTTCACTCAGAGAGTTCTTGATACGTTCTACTACGGAAGCTCGTTTACTGTCTGTGTCTCCTTCCGGAGAAAGTTCCATGGAGGCTGAACGATCAAGTACGAGAATGACGGTATCAAGAGTACCTCCATTCCAACCAAAGAAGCCTCCGAGTAGTGGTCTGGCTGCGACGAGAGCAATAGCTAGGATAGCCAGAGTTCTAAAGGTGAGAATGAGGATGTGTTTCAGCCGTTTTTGGCCTCGGGACTCGCGCGTGGCCTTTAGGAGAAAGCTCATCGCTGCCCATGCGACGGTGCGGTGCCGCCTTCGGTTCATGAGGTGGATGAGTACCGGGATGATTGCTGCGATGAGGAGCCAGAGTAGTCCTTGTTCTAAAAAACTAATCATAAGCTTAGGTCTTGCCTCCTTTTTTCCCTAAGCGATCGATGAGAAAGTCACGGAGGATGTCCTCATAGGCCATATCTGTGGTAATGAGTTGATAGCTGGAATTCGCATCGTAGGCTCTACGTTTAATATCCTCTAGGAATGTGTTCATAGCGGCGCGGTATTCATCTGCGACTAACGTTGGCTCTGCTACGATAGATGTATCATCCTCCATATCAACGAATCGGTGTGGACGCTCGAAGTGGAAATCAATTTCTTGACGATCCATGAGGTGGAAGAGGACGACATCGTGCTTTCTGTAGCGCAGGTGTTGAAGGGCCTCGCTGAATGGTTTCATTTCGCAGAAAAAATCAGAGAGGACAATGACGAGTGCTCTCTGTGGTATTTTTTCTGCCACATCATGCATGGCCTGAACTAATCCTGTTTCTCCCGTAGGTTCAATGGTGTCAAGAGTGTGAAAAATTTGTTGGAGATGGCTGGCTCTGCGGCGAGGTGGGATTTCTAAATGGAGTTTTTCCTGGCAGAGGGAGAGCCCTGCTGCGTCTCCTTGATCGACGACTAAGTAGGCGAGGCTGGCTGCGAGGCGTTTGGCGTATTCTATTCTAGGATCACTCCCTCCGTGGGAGAACTGCATCGAGCCACTGGTGTCGACGATGAAGTAAGCTCGTAGATTGGTGTCTGCTTCAAATTCTTTGATGTAGTAGCGGTCTGATCTTGCATAGGCCTTCCAGTCCAAGCGGCGAGTGTCATCACCAGGAGTGTATTCACGGTATTCCGCAAATTCTACGGATGAACCGCGGTGAGGTGAGCGGTGCCGCCCGGCAGCGCTCCCGATCATGGGATGACGAGCTTCTAGTGGGATGGCACCTAATCGTGCTAAAACAGCAGAATCTATAAACGAATACTTCAAGAGCTATAGGCTACATTAATCTTCTTGCATCTCTGCTACTAAACGCTCCACGACTTTGACTGATGTCATACCCTGTGATTCTGCCGCAAAGTTTGTTAGGACACGGTGCCCTAGTACAGGGATTGTCGCCGCTTCAATATCTTCCAAGCGTGCCATGTAAGAGCCGTGTAGTGCTGCGCGAGCTTTGGCCCCTAATATGAGGTACTGTACAGCTCGTGGGCCAGCGCCCCAGCCTACGTATTCTTTCACCCACTCAGGGGCGTCATCACTGTTTGGTCTTGTTTTCCGGACGATTTTTACGGCGTAATCATAAATATGGTCTGGCACGGGGATGCGCCTGACCAATTCTTGGTAATCGATCACTTCTTGCCCCGTGAGAACCGAATCGATTTCTTCTCTAATCGCGCCTGTCGTTTCTCTTGCAATGCGTTTTTCTGCTTCCGCAGTGGGGTAGCCAACATTAATGAGGAACATAAAGCGATCGAGCTGGGCCTCAGGTAGAGGGTATGTGCCTTCTTGTTCTACCGGGTTTTGAGTCGCTAAAACGAAAAATGGAGGATTCAAGGGGTAGGTCCTGCCTAGAACTGTCACGTGGCGCTCTTGCATCGCCTCTAGGAGGGCTGCCTGAGTTTTTGCTGGCGCACGGTTAATTTCGTCAGCGAGAAGTAAATTAGAAAAGATGGGGCCTTTGGCAAATTCGAAGGCTCTCTTGCCCTGATCATTTTCCTGAATAATATCTGTTCCTGTGATATCGGCAGGCATTAAGTCAGGAGTGAATTGGATGCGGTTGAAACTCTGGTCTAAGGTCTTCGCTACAGAGGAAACTAAGAGTGTTTTGGCCAGCCCTGGTACGCCCATGAGGAGTGCATGGCCACGGGCAAATAGACAAATAGCTAGCTGCTCAATCACTTGCTCTTGACCAATGATTGATTTTGCGAGTTCTCGTTTGAGAGCTTGGTAGGAGCGGCCTAATGCATCGATGGCGGCTACGTCATCTTTTGGTAGCTCAGTGTTCGTTTGATCTTGCGTGATAGTTTCCATGAAAATGTGACTCTCTCTATTGTTTCGAATAAAGTAGTTGAGAGAATAAGTTTGTCGAGGTGAGTTTCGTGAGAAAAGTGGCTTTTTTTAGGAGCTTATCTAGATTGTATCTAGATAAGAAAGCACGGTTAAAGAGATACGTCTAGAGCAAGAAGAGAGCTTTCATGATATAGCAACTTATAAAATATTGTTAGTGGAAGAAATAGTAGAACCATTCAGGTAAATTTTTTCCAAGAAAATATGCTATAAATCGTTTTATTTATGAAGGTAGAATTGGTAAGAATGAGAAGGTATGACAAAAAATAGTTCTATAAAAGAACAAGAAATCCTCAAGGAAGGCTATATTTCACACTGTGAAGTTTTATTGGGAGCAGGAAGGGGGCATCTAGGAATTATTAATTTTTTGCGCAAATCCGGTGTTTCAACCGAGGAGATAGGCCCTTTGTCTGTGGAGGTCTTTGAGAAGGCGAATGATCGACTCTATAAAAGCCAATTACCTTTGAGGTTGATTGTCTGGTCATTGATTGCGATTGGAGTTTTAGTTCCAATCGCGTTTTACATGACGGGGGATGGCATACCTGTTGTTACCATTGTTCCTGTGTTTATAGGGATGGTATTAAGGACAAAGGTGCTGCGCCCGAAAATGTTGACAAAACTACCGGAGTTTTCTGGAAAACAACGGAGCGTGGAAAAGGAAGAGGAGCGAGAGGAAAATGGATAGAGTGTTTATTTGGGAGAATTTATTTTCTGGACTCCCGGTGGTAGCCAGTCTTCTTCCATCTTTCTGATACTGGGCTGAATCGGTTTTACCGCTTGAGCTGCGTCACCTGAAGGTGTCTCTGTCGTTGCTGTCTCTACTGGGTGAGCATCTTCTGGTGTCGGGTTGGCCTGAATCGATTCTGTCAATTTGTCAGTTTGTTTCCCGATCGATTGTTTTATTTTAGCTGTTAGCGACTCTACTATAGGAGGTGCTTCTGCAGCAGTTACCTCTGCAGCGATAGCGCGTTTCAGATAGGGCTCTATCATCCTTTCTATGTCTGATTTAGGGCGAAACCCTACGAAACGCTGTACTTTCTTTTGGTTATAGTAAATCCGTGTATCAGGGATAGATCGGACACCTTGTTTTGAGGCATATTTGTTGTGTTCTCTAACGTTGACTTTAACGACGGTAATCGCATCGCTCTTTTGATTGATTTGCTCCAGCACGGGAGCAAGTTTCCGGCACGGTGGTCAGCTATTGGAATAAAAATCGACAATGACGACAGAATCAGGCTTTGCTATGGCAGTGTCGACAATACTTTCTGAACCCTCTAAAATTGGTGCGATGGATTCGTTGGCATTTGTGGCCTGCGTGTTGTCTAGCGACTTGTCACAGCTGGTATGGAATAACGTTAAAACGCTGAGGATAGGTATAAGAAGCGGTCTAGCATCTAGATTCATAGTGGTGAGAGACTAACACGTTTGGTTTGAAACTCGATGATTGTTTTGATAATTATTTGAGCTGTGTTTGAGGGGGTTTCGGTTTTTTGTTCATATCAAGAATGAGATCAGATGCTGCTGAAGTGTTTCCTCTGAGTACACGTTTAAGCCTTTGCGGGGCCGGGGCTGATTCTCTTACACGGTTTGATGCAGATATAAAACAACCCTGAATCTTTGAGAAACAGGGTTGTTGAAGTCGTTTTAGTAGGAAGGTGCGAGAAGCTATGCCGTCACTGTGGGATCAGCAGCAGCTTCGTGGCTTTCTTCTGCTTCTTCTAATGCCGCGCGTGTTTTAGGAATGACGCGGATGAGCTTTTTGATGGCTTTGTCCCAGTTGGCAAGAAGCTCTTTGGCTCGATTCGAGTTTGTGTGTTCGACGTGTTCTTCGAGTAGTGTTTTGACTTCTTCGATGTCTTGCGAGCGCTGTACTGGGAGTGCTACGATCATTTCAGGATTAATGCGTGATTGGAAGCGGCCGTCTTCATCGTAGATATATGCTGTACCGCCAGACATTCCTGCACCGAAGTTTTTGCCTGTGATTCCTAAGATGGCGATGAGGCCATTTGTCATGTATTCACAGCCGTGATCACCGACTCCTTCAACAACGGCTTTGGCTCCTGAATTCCTTACCGCAAAGCGTTCTCCCGCGCGCCCATTGATGAAGAGTTCTCCACCTGTGGCTCCGTATAGGTTTGTGTTTCCTGCAATGGAGTTTTTCGCTGGGTCAAATTGGATCCCTTCTCCTGGATGAACGATGATGCGGCCTCCTGCCATCCCTTTTCCGACGTAGTCGTTCCCTTCTCCGATGAGGCGAAGGTGTACTCCACCAGTGAGGAAGGTGCCAAACGATTGACCGCCTGAGCCGCGGAATGTGAGTTTAATGTGGCCACAAGGGAGGCCTTTGTTGCCAAAGTGTTCTGCAACACGGCCTGAGAGACGTGTGCCGAGATTACGGTCTGTATTAACGATATCGTAATCAAGTTCGATGGGGCTGCGGTCAATAAGGTGGGAGAAGTCTTCGATCCCCAGTTCCTTTTTGATGTCTTCGATGATTTGGATGTCTAGAGCGATTTTATCTAAGCTGTCATTGCGCTCTTGGGTACAGATGCGTGAAATGCTGGCAGGATCCTGTTTGGTCGAAGCACAGAGTGCTGGGACGACGTCTTTGAGAACGGGGCTTAGATCGATGCTATTCGCCTTTGGGTGATCTGGTACTTCGCGCTGACGTAGGAAATCAGGGCGTCCGATGAGATCGTCTAATTGACGGACACCGAGGGTAGCCATTATCTCACGAGCTTCCTGAGAAACTGCGTTAAAGAAGTTGATGACTTGCTCTGGAGTGCCTTTGAATTTAGCACGCCACTTTGGATCAGTCGTTGCAACGCCGACAGGGCAGTTGTTTAGATGGCATTTACGCACGTAAACACAACCCATCGCAATCATGGCGATGGTTCCAAAGTTGAATTGCTCTGCACCTAGGATGGCTGCTATGACGATATCTTTTCCGTTGCGTAGTCCTCCATCCGTTCTCAGTGTGATTTTGTTGCGTAGGCCGTTGAGTAAGAGTGTTTGCTGGGCTTCTGCTAGGCCTAGTTCCCAGGGTAAGCCGCAGTGTTTTGTGGAGGATAGGGGGGAGGCTGCTGTTCCTCCATCGTGGCCGGAAATAAGTATATTGTCTGCTGCTGCCTTCGCTACCCCTGCTGCTACTGTACCAACACCGTTTTCTGAAACTAGTTTGACTGTTACTTTAGCGCGTGGGTTGATCTCTTTGAGGTCACGAATGAGCTGCGCCAAGTCTTCGATGGAATAGATGTCGTGATGTGGGGGAGGGGAAATGAGCTGGACGCCTGGTTGTGTATGACGAAGGCGAGCGATGATGCCGTTGACTTTGTGGCCTGGGAGCTGGCCTCCTTCCCCTGGCTTGGCGCCTTGAGCCATTTTAATTTCTAGTTCATCTGCATTGACTAGGTAGTGGGCGGAGACTCCGAAACGACCAGAGGCTACTTGTTTGATGGCGGAGCGTGCCAGATCACCATTCGGGTATGGTGTGAAGCGCTTGGAGTCTTCTCCTCCTTCTCCTGAATCTGATTTTGCCCCGATACGGTTCATTGCGATAGCAAGTGTTTCGTGCGCTTCGGGTGAGAGTGCTCCCATAGACATCGCTGCTGTTGTGAAACGACGGCGGATGTTTTCGATCGGTTCGACTTCTTCGATGGGGATAGGGCCATTTGAATCTGGTACAAATTCGAAGAGATCTTTGATTGTGACTGGTGTGGTCTCTAGGGAAGCTTTGACGTAGTCTTCATACTCCTCCGCATTGCCAGTTTTAACAAAGGTATGGAAGTTTTTGATAACATCGGTGGTGAGTGCATGGCGCTCCCCTTGTTTGCGATAGCGGTTGTAGCCAGGGTCACCAAGAGGGAGAGGTGTCGTGGTCGGTTCGCCCTCTGTGAGGTCTGCGTGTGCCGCTAAGTGGCGGATGATAGATTCTTCTCCGATTTCTTTGAAACCAATACCTCCAATACGGGATTTGCTACCTGTAAAGCAAGTGTTCATGACTTCCGCCCCTAGGCCGAGAGCTTCAAAGATTTGAGCGCCTTGATAGGAATTGAGTACGCTAATACCCATTTTTGACATGATCTTGAGTAAGCCTTTTTCGAGCGCCTTGCGGTAGTTCGTCATGGCCTTCTCTGCTGTCATTCCTTCCCCTAATTTCCCTTTTTTGTCGTTCGCTACTAATTGGCGGACGGTGGCGTAGCCTAAATATGGGCAAACGGCTGTGGCTCCGAAACCGAATAGGCAAGAGATCTGGTGCGTGTCCCTTGCTTCCGCTGTTTCTACAACGAGAGATGCGCGCATGCGCTTCTTCACGCGGTTAAGGTGATGGTGTGCAGCACCTGTGATGAGGAGTGTTGGTATGGCGACACGCTCTGCATTCGCTCCTCTGTCCGATAGAACGAGGATATCAATATCCTGATCTACAGCGTTTTCAACTTCTCGGACGACGCGCTCAACCGCTTCTTGGAGCCCTTCTGCTCCTTCTGCAAGGGGCCATGTGGCATCGATGATGCGGTTGTGGAAGCCGTGATCTCCCATTTGTTTGATGCGCTCCATCTCGTGTTCGAGTAGGATGGCAGATTCAAGGTTGAGAACACGCGCGTGTTTTGGCGTTTCTGCAAGGTAGTTGAGCTCTGCTCCTAAGCCTGCTTCTAGGCTCATGACCGCCCATTCACGAATGGGGTCGATTGGTGGATTGGTGACCTGTGCGAAGAGCTGTTTGAAGTAGGTGTAGAGTAGGCGCGGGTAGGATGATAGTACAGCGAGAGGGATGTCATCTCCCATAGAGAAGACGGCTTCTTGGGCGCCTTTGATCATGGGTGGAAAGACCATGTCTAGATCTTCTTCATTGACGGCATTCATCACTTGTAGGCGAGAGAGTTCGATTGGCTCGAAATCGACTGCTGGTGTGATGGCTTCGTGTGAGATGAAGTCTTTGAGATCTAGTTGATGTTCATCGATCCAGCGGCCATATGGGGCCTGTTGTGCCAGAGCTTCTTTGACTTCGTGGTCTTCGCGCAGCTCTCCTGTTGCTAAGTCTGCAAGGAGAAGCTGGCCAGGGCCTAAGCGGCCTTTTCTGATGATTTGTGTATCGTCAATGATGACTGCTCCTGCTTCTGAACCGATGTAAAGAAGTCCATCCTTTGTCAGTTTGTAGCGAGAGGGGCGCAGGCCGTTGCGGTCAAGCCCTGCACAGACTTTTGTGCCATCTGTATAGACGAGGCCGGCGGGGCCATCCCATGGTTCAGAGAAAGAGTGGTGATACTGATAGAATGCACGCAGTTCTTCGGAAATTTCGTTGTCATTGCGGTAGGCTGGGGGAACGAGCATACACATGGAGTGCTCGATCTCGCGGCCGGATAAGGTGAGGAGCTCGAGAGCGTGATCAAGTGAAGCAGAGTCAGATTCGTTTTCGCTTAAGCAGTTCTTGAGGAGTTCTATGTCATCACCCCAAATATCTGATTGGAAGAATTCTTCACGTGAGGCCATCCAATTGCGATTACCGCGCACAGTGTTGATTTCGCCATTATGGCACATCATGCGGAAGGGCTGACCGAGTGGCCAGGCAGGGAAGGTGTTCGTCGAAAAGCGTTGGTGGTAGAGAGCGATTGCTGTCTCGAAGTCAGGGTCCTGCATATCGAGGTAAAAGGCCTTGAGGGTCGCTGGCATTGCGAGGCCTTTGTAGGATATGAGTCGGCTAGAGAAGGATGGGATATAGAAGCCTTCGACATCAGTCGTCGCTTGTTCTACTGTGCGGCGGCTTAGGTAGAGCTGGCGTTCGAACTGGATTTCTTCCCAGCCAGAAGGTTTACTCATGATGAGATGGGCTATTTCCGGGCGGGTTTCTTGAGCTAATTTACCGAGTTCTTCCGGAGCAAGGGGGACTTCACGCCAACCGATGACTTCGATACCACGGTTTTTGATTGTTTCTAGCGTGAGAGCTTTGATTGTTTCGATAGCCTCTGTGTTTTCGCGAGGGAAAAAGAATACACCTACAGCCAGATCAGCTGAGTCTGTGACTGTCGCACCTAGTTTCTCTGCTTCACGTTTGAAAAGTTTCCGCGGGATCTGAGAGAGGACTCCCGATCCGTCACCAGTCTTCATGTCTGCATCTACGGCACCACGGTGAGTCATATTGCAGACAGATTCGACGGCCATATCGAGAATTTCGTGTGATGGTTTTCCGTGAATTTGAACGATGGCACCCATGCCGCAGTTATCGCGCTCATTGTCGAAACTGTGTAGTGAGCCGGAGGAATCAGGTGTGCTGTGATGATATGGACGGTTCATAGTCGTTTGAAAAATTTCCCTAGAAAGTGTCTAAATGGCTCGCGAAAATCATCGGAATGAAACTATTTGCAAGTTCAAAACGAAGTGAATCTCACGAGGGGAGTGAATAAAGCGATAAGCTGTCGCTATGCCAAGCATTTAATGGAGCAGGGCTGTTTCCCAGTTAGCTTTTGGGAGGTGTTTGGCGCTGCTGTTTGTCAACGTAATTTCGGACTTGCTTAGTAATCAGTTCAGTAAGGATGGGTTTGATCGCTGAGAAGGCGTATTTGAAGAGTATTTGTTGAATTGTTGATGATGGCGCGGCAACGACAGTTACTTTCTTTTTCTTGGGGCGTTTTAGTAAAAATGTTGCCCCCAGCCCAGCTACGATTCCTCCTTGAAACCAACGCTTAGGGTGTTCCTTGATGGAGCCTTGTAGTTTTTTGCTGACATTGAGTTGATCGCGTAACAGGAGGTGTGAACCGGTGAGTAGGTTACGTTGTTGTTGAAGCTCCTGAAGTAGTTCTAGCTTTCTTTGTTGGACTTGTTTTGTTTTAGCCATGTTTGATCGTTTTTGAGTTCAGCGAGAGTGTGTACAAATAATTTCTTTTTTGAGGCCCTATTAAGGATGTCAAAGAATGTGAATAATAGGATGAGGTGAATCACGCACATGAATAAGGTAAGAAACATCCAAGGTTCACAGAGTTCCCATAGTCGCCCCATGGAGGTTTGTGTGTACTTTTTGAGCAAACTACCACCGAATGCAATGATGAAGACAAGAAAGAGAACGTAGCTGAAAAAACCGCAAAAGGCGATAATGGCTATGGAGGATGCACTAGTAACTAGCTTATCCTTAGCCTCGTGCATTTCGATCGCGGCAAGTTCCTTACGAGCATTGGTGTAATTAGTTAGAGAAGTTTTCAGCAACGTTACAGTCTGTTGTAGCGTTGGATCTTTTTCTTCTTTATGACGTGATTGTGTGTCGTTGTCTAACATTCTGGTAGATGTATCAAAAAAGCTGACCTTGTTGCTGGTTGGAGCAAGGCCAGCTTGATTATGAATAGGTAAGGTAAGAGGTGGGTGCTATGAGCGTTATCGGCGGACGATGAGGCCGAGTAAGAGCCCTACGCCTAGGGCACCAAGAACACATTGTGTCGGGTTCGCACGGACATAGTCTTCGGCAGAAGTGTGGACTTCCTTTGCCTTTACCTTGCTCTGGTCCCACTGTTCTTTTCCGCGTTCCTTAATGACTTGTGCTTTTTCCCCAGCACCTTGTTTTAGGTTTTGGGTTTTTTCACTGACAGTAGCTTTAATTGTTTGTGCTTTTTCTGAGGCTACAGTTTTGAGTTGTTGCGCTTGGCTCTTTGCCTGGCCTGCGATAGCGCGTGCCTGTTCTGAGGCGGCGTGACGAAGATCATTCGCTGCTGCTGTGGCGTTGCTGTCTGCGTTGGGTGAGGGGATGACAGGGTTTGTGAATTCTTGCATAAGAGTATAGTGTTAGGATTTGTTTCTGTTTGATAGTTAATTATTTAGAATAGCGGTGGATGATAGCAAGGGGCGGGGTGTTTTACTATAGATCCAACCCTCTAAGAGATGGATAGCATAGAGATATAGAATTAGTCTAGAGACAATTATCTTGTGGCGTTTAAGATTACTGGATTTGATTGCTTTTCAACCCCTATTGTAGTGGTTGGCCCGTGTCCGCTATAGACCTTCGTGCTCTCAGAGAGGCTGAAGAGGTGGGTTTGTATGCCTGTGAAAAGCTCTACAGTACTTCCTCCTGGTAGGTCCGTGCGACCTGTTCCTCCGGCCATAAGAGTATCTCCGGCAAATAAACAGCCTAATTGAGCGCAGTAAAATGTGATGCTATCAGGTGAGTGGCCAGGGACATGAGAAATTTGGAATTCTAGATTAGCGATGGTGATCGATGCTGTCTCTGCTAATAATTCATCTGCATGAAATGGAGTGATTTGTATTGGGAGCCCCCAGTTCTCTCTCGCTTCTTTTTGGCGAACTAGGGATTCGTTGTATTCAGAATGCATACGGATGTGAGCGCCTGTTGCCTGGATCACTTCCACGTCTTCTACGTGATCGAAGTGTTGGTGAGTTAACAGGAGATGAGTGGGAGTGAGTTCCATAGTTTGGGCCCACTGGAGCATGTTTGCAGGTGCATCGACGGCGATGATAGCTTGCTCTGTTTCAATGAGGTAGCCGTTGGTGAAGACGTGACCACCTGTATAGGAGTGAATGTGTATGGACATAGCGATAAGGTGTCTAGGAAAGGTGGTTCAATGTGAGATAGAGTAGTTTTTTGTGAATTTCTAGGAGCTCGGAGCTTGCTTCGATGATGAAGCTATATGGCTCGTGTTCTAGTGATAGAAAGGTGTTACGGCAAAATTCGAGAGTATCGCGCTGTTCGAATTCGTTGCTTGTTTCCCCTCTTGTTTCAATCCGTACTAACGCCTGATCCACAGTAAGATCAAGAATAAAGAGGATGTCTGGGGCTGGGGCGAAGGTTTCATTTTTTGCTCGAATCTCATGAATATCGAAGCCTCGAGCACCTTGGTAGGCCATGTTGGAGAAATAATATCGATCCAAGATGACAATTTCTCCACGTTCCAGAGCTGGTAGGATGATGTCTTTGAGGTGTTGGCGACGGTCTTCTAGAAACAGTGCGAGTTCTTCTTCTTTTTCCAGCCGCCCTGTCTCCATGCTTTGGCGGAGCCGTGTACCATGCGGGCCGTCGCTGGGCTGGCGCTCTATGAGTGCAGTATGGCCTAGCTGGCGAAGAGCTTCACCCAAAAGTCTAGCCTGGCTAGACTTCCCTGTGCCGTCAATCCCTTCGATGACGATGAATAAACCTTTGGAGTTGCTCATTGGTGTTGATTAAAAGGTTGAAATGGTAGGTGAGGAAAGGATGATTTTACGAGATACCTATAAAACTATGCTTTATTAAGGTTTCCGAATAGTTCACTCTTGCAAGATGGAACTTAAATGTAGATCCTTAGAGAGTTCCCTAAGGGAGTGAATATCGAATATGGCCTCTGCGAAAAATACCTCGAAAAAAAAAACAAACCATCAAGAACGCCCTGCATGGTTTAATGAGGTCGTTGGTATTGTGATGATTGGCACGGGTATTTTACTCCTATTAGCCTTAATTTCTTATACCCCAAATGATATGCCTATTATGGGTTTAGAGTTTGGCCCAAATAGTGAAGCATCCAGTCCTCGGGAGAACTCGATTGGCGTTGTAGGGGCGTTACTTGGATTTAGCTTATTATTTTTGCTAGGAGCAGCATCGTATCTTTTACCAGTGGGATTAATTTGGTTGGGGCTAGCTTACGCGTTTTTAGATTCAAAATTGACGTGGCGGACGTTGATCGGCTTTCTGTGTTTTTTAATAACTGGGGCTTGTCTATTAAATGTTCAAACATGGCTCCTCTGGGGATGGGCGGAATCGATGTATATCAAGAATCCAGGTGGAGTGACAGGTCAGTTCATCGGTACCAACGTTTTTGAGGCATTGTTAAATAAAACAGGAGCGATTTTAGTACTGCTCTTAGGTTATTTTGTAGGGATGATCATGGTGACGGGCTTGAACCCAATTCACTTTGCCAAAGTTTCCTATGGCCGGTTTGTCGAGTGGCGAGAAACTGCACGGTCTTCCAGAAAAAAGCGTGAGGCGAAGGAACAGGAGAAAAAAGAACGGCGGGATGACCGTGACCGAAGAAAGCTGGAGAGAGAGGAGGCCAAGCTTGAGACCAAACGTGAATTAGAGCAAGAACGCTCCATAAAGGCAGAAGATTTAAAGAAAAAGAAAGAAGCGGAGAAGATAGCAGAACAAAGAGAGTCAGAGGCAAAACCGCAAACGGAATTGCCATTAAGAGAAACGCCAAAACCTCAAATAATAGACTCTTCTCAAAGAAAGAAACCCTCTGCTCCTCTTAAGGATAAACCATTTGATAAGAAACAAGATGAATCTGTCAGCCTCAGTGCAGATGGTTTTGAAGGGTATGACCTCCCAGGCTTCGACCTCCTAGAGTACGACGAAAACGAAGAGCCAGAAGAAGGTGCGGATAAAGACGAATTAATGGCCAACCAAAAGGTGATCGTGGAGACCTTGAAGGCCTTTGGTGTTGATGTGACCGCTGGTGATATTACCTGTGGGCCTACGATCACCCGTTATGAGGTTTACCCAAGTTTAGGCCTACGAGTGAATAGAATTACTCAACTAGAGGCAGACTTAGCACGGGCGACAAAGGCTGAGAGAATCAATATTCTAGCACCCATTCCCGGTAAGGACACCGTAGGCATAGAAATAGCGAATGATAAGCGTGTCGCCGTCCCATTACGCGAGCTTCTTCAAGATGAATCCTTTACGAGTGCGAAGAAGAAAATCCCGTTAGCTCTGGGGAAAGATGTGTACGGGAACACAGTTGTTGGAGACTTAGCTGCAATGCCTCATTTATTAGTAGCTGGTGCAACCGGAGCAGGTAAATCTGTTTGTATTAACTCGATTATTACCAGTATTTTATATAAATTTAGTCCAGATGAGCTGCGTTTTATCATGGTCGACCCGAAAGTGGTAGAGATGCAGATTTATGGTAAATTGCCGCATCTGGTCGTTCCCGTAGTCACAGACCCTGCCAAGGTTGTCGCAGCATTGCGCTGGGTGGTTAATGAAATGGAGAAACGCTATAGTATCTTCGCCAAGTGTGGCGTTCGTAATTTCGATGGCTTTAATAGTCGCCCAAGGCCAGAAAAGGAAGAAGTGGAACCAGAGGAGGAAGATGTCCCAGAGACCGTAGAAGAATCCGAGCCTGACCCGGACCACATTGAATCGATCGCACGTGCCTTTGAAGATGGAGAACTCGGCCCAATGGAGGATCCTGATGAACTGGATTTCGATGCAGAAGAGGAAATTCCTGATAAGATTCCCTACATTGTGATCATTATCGATGAGCTTGCTGATTTGATGCAGACTGCCCCTGCTGATGTGGAAATGAATATTGCACGTATTGCCCAGAAAGCACGTGCGGCTGGGATTCATCTGATCATAGCCACTCAGACGCCGCGGGCAGACGTTGTCACAGGAATTATTAAAGCGAATATTCCTAGCCGGATTGCCTTTCAGGTCTCATCCTCTCTAGATTCAAGAGTGATTCTAGATACAAAGGGTGCTGAGAAACTCGTAGGGAAAGGAGATATGCTCTACTTGCCTCCAGGTTCAGCAAAACTCGAGCGTTCACAAGGTGCTTTTGTCTCTGATGAGGAAGTTGAGGCCATTGTAGCGCATTGTTCGAACCAGACCCAACAACATTTTGAATCTGCTGTACAAGAGAGTATCGAAAAAGCAGGAAGCAATGATGGAGAAAGTAATACCCTCTCTGATGCAGATGAGGAAGTCTTAGCCAAATGCATTACAGTGATTCAACAGGAACAAAAAGCGTCGACATCATTATTACAGCGCCGTTTACGCCTAGGATACACTAGAGCAGCGAGAATGATGGATATTCTAGAGGAAAAGGGCTATATCGGGCCTGGAGACGGCGCTAAGGCTCGTGAGATATTGATCCCAGGAGATTAATCCTCAGTATCAGATCGAGACTAAGAGTCATCCCCACAGAAGGGTGGTGGACATTTCAGAGTAAGCGAGGAAGAATGTTTCCGCCATGGCGAATTCTCTTATTCATGAATCATCTCCCTATCTTCTTCAACATGCGGAAAACCCTGTAGATTGGTTGCCTTGGAGAGAGGACGCTTTTGCCAAAGCCAGGAAAGAGAATAAAATGATCTTCCTCTCCATTGGGTACTCTACTTGTCACTGGTGCCATGTGATGGAGAAAGAGTCCTTTGAAAATGAGTCTGTCGCTAAAGTAATGAATGAGTATTTCATTAACATTAAAGTCGATCGAGAAGAACGCCCGGATGTCGATACGACATACATGGCTTTTGTCCAGTTACTCACCGGCTCCGGAGGGTGGCCAATGAGTGTGTGGTTAACACCTAGTGGGCAACCTGTAGTTGGAGGCACCTATTTTCCTCCTCATGATAGCCAAGGCCGGATTGGATTTCGTCATTTTTGCACGGAAGTTGGAGAAATGTGGAGGACTGAACCCCAGAAGTTCCTAGAAGAAGGAAGCCATGTGTTAGGTATCCTTCAATCGAAAGCTGACGAAAGAGAGGCCACAGATCTGGATCTTAATGTTGTGCGAAAGAGAGTCTTGGCAGATTTTCAGAATAGCTACGATTGTGATTACGGAGGATTTGGTGGAGCGCCCAAATTTCCACAACCTTCATTGTTAGAACTCTTAGGGCAATTCGTGTGGAGTGAGCAAAATGAGAGTCACGGTTCCTATTGTAAAACCATGTTTTGTACCACTTTGGATAACATGCAGAGAGGGGGCATTGCAGATCATTTGGCAGGGGGCTTTCATCGCTACTCAGTGGATGCTCAGTGGCATATTCCACATTTTGAAAAAATGCTGTATGATCAGGGGCAATTACTCAAATTGTACACCAATGCATGGCTAATAACGAAGGATGAGAGTTATCGGCAGACAGCCTGTGCTGTACGTGATTATCTGTTATGTGATCTGGTTGGTACGGAAGGAAGTTTCCATGCGGGAGAAGATGCAGATAGCTTAGATGCTAGTGGAGTGAAAAGAGAGGGGGCTTATTGGACGTGGAGTCAAAAAGAACTAAGTGATGCCCTTGAGGACCCAGAGCTATATTCTATCGCAGCTCTTCTCTATGATGTCCAGTTAGGAGGGAATGCTGATCCTCATCGCGAATTAGTAGGTCGGAATACACTATGGCGGGTAAGACCAACCGCAGAAATATGTACCGCATGCTCGATTGAAGAGGAAGAACTAGAGCAGAAGAAAGCAGAAATTAATCGACGACTCATCGCTAGGAGGGCAGAGAGAGCATTGCCCCATCGTGATGACAAAACCGTACTCGCTTGGAATAGCTATGTCGTGGAAGCGTTGATGCTATTCAGCTCAGTCTTTGATTGTAATGTGAGCTACCGTGCAGCCAAGAAAGCATTAGACTTTATGAGAGAGAAGATGCAGCGGGATGGCAAATTAGTGCGTACCTGGCGTCATCATAACAGCTCTGTACCAGCGTTTGCGCAGGATTACGCGGCATTGATTCGATCTCTACAAAGGGCCTATCAAACGGACTCAGATAAATCTTGGCTGGAATGGGCCAAAGAACTTCAGGCTACAATGGATGAGCTGTTCTGGGATGCTTCCAGAGATGGATACACCGTCGCCGCATCCATAGCTGGAAACGATTTAGTTGTCATGGTGGAAGACTATGACGGCCCAGAACCATCGACTAATAGCCTCGCTTCATGGAATCTATGCTATTGGTATCAGTTAGACTCTTCCTCTCAGTCTTCGGAAAAGCTAGAAGCGATCGACCGGCGAACAGCATCTGCCATGATGAATAACCCACAAGCTGTACCAGCATTCATCTCTAGTAAGTTACTCACTCAGCGAGGATGGTGTAAAATTACCTGTAGCCTTGAATCCGCAAAGGAGCTATCGTCCCACTATCTCCCTCACGTGATTTTTGACTATAAGAGAGATCAAGAAGGTTATTTCGTTTGTAAGGGAGAATCTTGTTTCCCTCCAGTCAACACCGTGAATGAAGTCCTATTATTATTGGATTAAAAAAGGAGGTGAGCTGAGTAGAGAGCACTGTGACGCTCTTTACAGAGTGAACGGAGCGGATGGAGTAGGCTCATAGGTGAGGGACTAAAAGAACCTATGTGCCAGTCAATATACATTGAACACCAACGATATTTCAAATTGAGCTTTGAATCGCTTCTCGGCCTAATTTTAACTCTTCTCTCAAAGCTGTTTAGGGTTTCTTAGTGTTTGATTAAAATAGTAGTGGACTGACTCAATTAAGAGTCAGCCCACCAATCAACAACGCATTGTTCCATTCCCGGAACACTACTATAGACTGACGTCATTGAAAAAAGGTCACAGAAAAGATGAATTCTTTTTGTCGTAGGATGATGTTTTTAAAATATTGAGACCTGTAAAACGTGGTTTTTTAATTGTATCTCATTGTTTTTGTTTGTGTTGTGGCTTTTTGTTGAGGCGGGTAGTAGAGTGTGTTTCCTCATTGAATATATCTTATTTTTATTTGTAATCTAAGTGCATGCTTCGATTGATCATCATAACGGGCTTATTCATTTCTGGTATACAGGCTCAAACCTTTATGAGCATTCTGTCTTCTTCACATGAGGAGGCTTTGGAAAGGCAGCGAATGAAGCTTCCTAGCCTTAGGGACCCTTTTCGTATCCCGCCTAAGGCTAATATCATTGTGGAAGGCTCTGAGAAGTGGGATGTCATTCATCGGTGGAGGAGGAATGTAGCCGCTACGATATTTTGGGTGGGTGAGGATGCTTCTCAGAATAACCCTGTGCATAACCGCTCAAGTTCATGGGATCCACATTGGGTTAAAACTTTTGGAGGGTTTGATGATCCCAAGCGTAGAAGGGGGTATTTTCCTAGTAGTTTCCGGCCCTTACAAAATCCATTTTATATCGCGCTACCTTATAATGATATAGCACCAGGGGGTGGGGCTCATAAGGAATCTGCCAGTAAGGTCGTCCCTTGGTATTGGCGAGCGTTTCGTAATCCTGGCTCTTCAGTGTGTCACGGGCGTTGGATAGCATTGCACTTTGGAAATAGGGTGTGCTATGCGCAGTGGCGTGATGTGGGGCCTTTTACGACAGACGACTGGGAATATGTGTTTAAAGGGAAGGAGCCCAAACCTAATAAAAACGGGAATGCCGGTATTGATATTAGCCCTGCTGTCCGTGATTTTTTAAACATCAAGAGTGGCCAAACATTATCATGGAAGTTTGTCGAAAGCCTTGAGGTGGTTGACGGCCCCTGGAGTGAGTGGCTATTGCCGACGAAGTGATGGACAGAGGAAGTGTTTCTGGAGAATCTGAGGAGGCACCGTAGTAAGAAACTAGGCGTTATAGGCTAGCAACACCAGCGTAGGTGATTTGGCTCAAAAACTGATCGTTGAGAGTAAGAGTAAGAATGCCATCTGGATTTATCCCGAAGTTTACAGCTGCGACTCTGTTTGAGAGTGTCCAAGGTGTAGAAAGTGTACCGTCTGAACCGATATTTGTATATGTGAGACTTCCTGTGTCCGCCCCAGGTGGAGGGGGGGTGAAATTTAATAGGCCGAAAGCCTTTGAACCGTCAGCTTGGGCGTAACCTAGCATAATGGTGTTTCCTCCATTTCGTACTGCTGGAGTTCCGGCTCTAGCGGTAGCTTGATTTTGAAATATCTGGAATGCATCTGCCTGTGAAAGGATTCTACTAAGCATTCCATTAATGATAGGAGCATCCTGGACTAAAAAATTTTGCCGTTGTAGCAGGCTATAATAATTAAGCTGTTGATTTAACGTAGCTGTAGAAACTCCAACAATTAATAGGGTCAGTGAAAGAACAACTGTCGATTCGATGAGTGTAAAGCCGCGTCGCGCTAAGGTAGTCGTTATTTTCTTATTGGTATTAGACATAGATACTCCAATGTGAGATGGTAAACTATAGATGATTCGATCAGATATGTCAAAGTTATTTCTAGTGAGTGGGTTGAGCCTGATCTTTTGTGTGATCACAGGGAAAGTAGCTCAAGCTCAGTCACTTCTGTCTCCTCCTTATGGTCAGGAATGGACGGAAACTCCGACAAGGTTTCTTGGTTGGGCGGAAGCTCAGGAGCTTGATATCACAATTACTCTCCCTGCGGATAGTCCATCCAAACGTTACATCAAAGCCTATTCGGGGGAATCGGGCGCTGAAAAAATCGGGATTTATAGTATAGAAGCGAGATATCACCAAAGTCAGCTCTATGAGGTGACCGTGGATTATTATGATCCAGTTCTTAAGACTCCAGCTGCGAAGACTAAATATTTGGATGCAAAGAAGGCTATCGTCAATAAATATGGCCCGATGAAACCTGGTGAAAAGAGCAAATCAGAGAAAGATAGCTATGTGACAGAAGTTGTCAGTTATCACATTGAGCCCGTAGGCGGTTTAATGCTTGTGTTGCTTTCTACAGAGGTGACGGATGTTATACGGAAGAAGTCTCTATTTCGGTTTTCATTAATTTACCGGAATGAGAATGTTATCGTGAATTCGAGGCGCCGTTAATGATTGCTTATAGAGGTGGCTCTTCATCTGTATTGGGCTCAGGCGAATGAACGATTTGCCAAAATGACGTCACGGGTTTTTTATAATCTATGGAGGTTAGGGGTAGACCGGTAAGGTGCATTTGAATACACAGAAATATGAGTCCAGCTGTAGCCAGAGCCATCAGGAAGACTCCTCGAATGGCGCGTCGCCCAAAGGAGGCAGCGAAGGCAATATCTCCAACTACTGGTAAGAAGACACCGAGGAGGAGCCATAGTATACCTGTCTTTAGCTGACGAATCCGTGTGCCTAATAGACCATAGAGAAAGAGGATAACAATAAGGATCAGCCAGGGTATAGGCCAATAATCAGGTAGAAAAATAGTAATGAGACCTGCGAGGATAGTGCCTACAATTGTGAGTATGAGCTCTCCTGTGAAGATGGAGCTCTGGTGCTTTTGTTTAGCAGGTGAGGTTTTTGAATGAGGTTTGTTCTTTGGTTTAGAGTGCTCTTTACTGGCGACAGTTTCATTCTTACGGCGTTTTTCACTTTGCTTTTTGGGTTCTTGCGGTTCTTGCCCTTCTGCTGCTTGCAGAGCTTCGGAGAGATCTGCGCACCTCTCTGCTGGGACCCACTCGACAAAGGAAGGGTGCCAAACTAGATCGTTTTTATGGAATTTACCTTGCTGGCATAGTTCCTTCAGTCGAGTTAAAGAGACTGGCCCTTTTCTGTCTTCTTCCACAGAAAAGTACCACACGGCATCCTTAGGGGGCTGGATAGTTTCTTCTTCCGAAAGGGGGGCTGTCTTTGCCCGTTTGGAGGATCTAGCTACAACATTGGATTGATCGGCTGTCTGACCTCCAGAAGATGCGGTTAGCAGGTCTTTATAGCTTGAGGAGGGAGAATGACTGGTTTCACCTTCTTTGAGGGAGTCCATTGTGATGGGGCGCACTAAGCGGCTTGCCATAGAGTCCAGTGTCTTTTTTGACGACAGGGTGAACACTTCTGTTGTATTGACTAGATCTAGCTTTTCTAATGCTTCCTGTGATTCTTTACAGGTCTGGTAACGTTTTTTGGGGTCATGGTTGATGTGCTGTTCCACCCAATGGCAGAGTGCTTCCGGAAGGTCTGGGCGGATACTTGAAATGGGGGTGAATTTACCAGTCATATGCGCTGCCATCACTTGGACAGACACTTCGCCGTAGAACGGATAACACCCAGTTAGTAGAAAGTAGAATAAACAACCTAGGGCGTAGACATCCGTTTGTGGAGAAACTTTTCCCGTTTCAAATTGCTCAGGAGCCATGAAGAAAATGGAACCGACTAATTTACCTGTGCCTGAGCGTTCTTCCGGAGGTTTTATCGCTTCGGGCGCCATGCCGAAGTCTAGGACTTTTACCTCATACTTATTGTTGGGGAGCTGGCAAAGCATGATGTTGCCCGGCTTTAGATCACAGTGGAGAATGTTGTGGGAGTGGCTTGCCGCGATGGCACTGAGCATTTGACCAGCGACAAATTTAAAATCTCTGATGAGGAGTAAATGACGTGATACCAAGACGTCTAGAGTCACGCCATGGACCAGTTCCATAACGATTTCTCCACCAGCTTCCGTCGATTGAATATCGAAGATGGAGACGATATTTGGATGGCGCATTGTTGCCAATGTTCTAGCCTCTGCGAGTAATTGATCACGCAGGATAGCGCCGTCGTCATCCTCATTGATTTTTAATCGTTTGACGGCAACTTCTCGATTCAGCTCTTTGTCTTTGGCGCGATAGACCGTTCCAAATCCACCAGTTCCTAGTGGCTTGATGATTTCATACCTTTCGCTCATGTTATTCTACATTTATTTGATGCGTAAGGGGGAGTTTGTTGCTCATGGTCAACAATGTACTAAACTATTCACATTTTTGAGACTATGTCACGAAAAACCGAATAGGGCCGTCGTGGTAAGTTGACTCTCACGGAGCTATTTCTTCTTCTCTCGATTCGTCTGTTTTCTCTAGTTCAGAATCGAGAGAAAGGCTCCGCCAAGTTTCAGAATCATTATGAAATCTGTGGAAGAATATATTCGCTTCATTCAGAGTAGCGATAGCATCAGGGTGAGCTTCTGTGTTGATGACCTCGAAGCTTAGGGTACTGACATCATAGTCATGGCTGATTCTAGTGCAGCATTCAATGAGCTGAAGAAACAGTGAGCGTTGAATATACTTGGGAGCTGCTTTTGCTAAATCGAAGGTGATGAGGTAGTGGTCAGGAGATAAGGCGGAGCCGACAATGGTGACATTAGCGAGGCTAGCTTGGTTGATATTTGTGGAAGAGACTTCTCGGTAACTAAGAGCCTTTAGCATATAAGGCAGAGTGATTGCTGAAAAATCTGTTTCTGGGGAGGCTTCTCCAATGAGTACGGGAGTATCCATAATCACGATTTCACCATTAATATCCAATGGTTGAGGGATAAAAATGACGGATTCTTGGGTGCCCATGAGCAGCTGGGCAGTGAGTAAGGGGATAGCACACAAAGCTAATTGAAGTAGTTTATATGGCATCACAGTAGAGAGTTAAAATTTGAGCATCTTTAGAATCTTGCGAGTGCGTTGAAAGATCAGTAATAATTTCTACTATATTCCACTGTGCTAATTCTAGCATTAATTTCAGTTCATTTTTATGATACCACTGGAGAGTTTGCTCACTGGTGTGCTGTTGTGTCTTTGTAGAGCTGGCCACAGAGTAGAGGTGTGTTCGTTTTAAGCTCTGCTCGTATCGATTGATTTCGTGCTTGGTTTTGCATTGAGCGTTACTGCCGCACTCCAGTTTAGCTTCGTGATCTGGATAAAATGTGTTCTCGGGTAATTCACCCGTTATTTCTGCCCATGGTATAAATACGGTAATATAGAGGCTGCCTGAAGCAGAGACTGATTCTCTACAGCGATGTAGGCATCGCATGGCTTCTTCTCTACTGACTAATTGTAAGGTGAAGGCAGGGATTAGAATGGATTGTATAGGGTGAGGAGGGCTGAAGTCAGTAAGAGATGCTAGATGAGCATCCGCTTTGAGCGAGCACTGTTCTGCTTTCTCTTTGAGCAGGCATAACATCTCTGAGGAATTGTCGATGCCATAAACGGTGTGGCCTTCTTCTAAGAGTGGTAACATGAGTCTCCCAGATCCACATCCGAGTTCTAAGCTGGGCCCAGGGTTTCTACTTAAAAAAGATTGGATAAGAGGCATTTCTGCGACATCTCCTTCAGAAGCCCAGAATGCATCGTGTAAAGTCGCTTCCAGTGACTGATACATAGTCGTATTGATTGGTTCTATACAGTTTCTAGCCCATGATCGTCTTCTTGGACATGAGGTGTTTTTAAAGGCTTAGCCAGAGCGTAAATTTTACAGCCAGTTTTCGGCTGTTTCATATCATCCGATGCTGGGCGCAGGCCTTTTTCAGGGTGATTAATAAAGAGTAAAACCGCATCTGGCCCATGAAGTTCGATAAAGTCCATATACGTGTATTGCTCGGAGAGAGTCGTACTCTTCATGGAATAGCCTTGTTGAACAAGCCTGTTGAGTTCCTCGTGAGTAGGGCGGCCTGGGAAGCAGATACGCCCGCGCATATGCCCTGCTACAGATGTCGTATGGTGGGCATTGTCATCTTGTGGAGCAATTTGCCAAATATCGGCACTGCCAAAAATATGAGTAAATTCCTTTGCTGCCAGACTATTGATTTCATCATTAGGAGTCGTCGCCACCAGTTGGCCCAGCCCAGTCATATCCAGCTCCTCTTCGACATACTCAGAGAGGATATTGAGACGTTTTGATGGGATGCCCTCTAGGTTTGCAGAGGCCACATGGCTATAATTTGTGTCTAGCATCAAGACATCATGGCCGTCATTATGGAGTGATTTGGCAGCGATGCGGGCCCAATCTGAAGCACCTGCGAAGAGGACACCGCGCGGATTCTTCGTTGCTAGACCTAAACGGTTAGCGAAGGGGGCAGCAAGCAGGCCGTAGAAGGCCACAGTACCAACGATGACAATGAAGACAAGGGGGACGAGCGTTTTGGCCTGCTCTGCGACTTCAGGAGAGAGTTTCCCTAAGTGTGCCGCATGCTCCATCTCTAGGGCGAAGATGGAAGTAACTGCTGCTGCGACAATCCCTCTGGGAGCTAAAGCACTCAGAAAGAGGCGTTCTTTGAAATTCACCTTACGTGAAAACAGATTGGATAGAAAGATACTGGCTGGGCGAACGACGGCAATGAGGAAAAATAACAGGAGCCCACCTTTCCACGCTGTATCGAGAAGGCTAGCAGTCTCGATCCGGCCTGAGAGAACGATGAAAAGAATAGAAATAATGAGAACCCGTAAATTTTCTTTAAACTCCAGAATATGTTTCACCGAAACGGATTTCTGATTGGCCAGTGCAATACCTAGGACTGTGACAGTAAGTAGGCCTGATTCGTGCTGGATCGCATTAGAGCCCGCATAGGCGAGAGCGATGATGGAGAGCATGAAGGCTGAGTGTAAAAAATCAGGGATGAGGTGTTTCTTGAGAAGCACCTCAATAATCTTGGCTAGAATGATGGCAAAGACGACTCCCACGAGAACAGTCATGCCCAGAGAGTGGAGAATGGTCTGTTTCGCCTCCTCGACGTTCCCTGCCAGCGCGGCTTGATAGACGAATACGGCAAGAATAGCACCAATAGGATCTACGACGATACCTT
This sequence comes from uncultured Verrucomicrobiales bacterium, assembly GCA_964561965.1. Lineage (GTDB taxonomy): Bacteria > Verrucomicrobiota > Verrucomicrobiia > Verrucomicrobiales > Akkermansiaceae > Rubritalea. The sequence continues at coordinate 39,856 of CAZLQY010000001.1, read as the reverse complement.
CCCACTTCACAATCGACCCAATTTTCCTAGAAGGATTAATGTGCCGTAAGAGAGGGGCGATCACTGTGGGGCCGGTGACGATTAAGATAGAGCCTAGGAGTGCTGCCACCCTCCAATCGTAACCTAAAATATAAATGCCAACACTTGTTGTTAAAACAAAAGCGACAGCAGCGCCTACTGTACATAGCCGAAACACCGGCGCTCCACTTTCCTTAAGCTCTGAGAATTTTAACGTCAGGCCCCCTTCAAATAAGATGATGGCTACACAAAGCCCAACAGAACTTAGTAACAAAGACTCGTTCATATGGTCATCAATCGAGACTCCTAAGAGCTGGCTAGCACCAAAACCAAAGGCGAGGAGGAGGAGGATAGAAGGCATGCGGAATCGCCATGCTAGCCATTGAGCTAGAATGCCTAATCCGAGTACTAGGGTGATGAAGGAAAGGGGTTCCATAAGTTACAGTCTCAAGTTGTAGCGGGCAGAAATCATCGGTGCGATGGTAAAAATGGTTATTTTTTCTAGGCCCGTGCTGATATGAAGTATTTGGGTGATATTGGGGAGGGTTCGTGAGCTGGGAGAGATTAAAAAAGTTGTCCGAAGCGCTCTTTGAGTTGAGCCCGCCATTTCTCCAAAAAGGCTAGATTACGAGCCGTTTGTGTAGCGAGTTCTGTACAGGAGAGGACTCCCTGTTGATCAATCGTTTGGAGATGAGAGTGAGCTTGTTTGAGAGTTTCTTCCACTTGCTGAATTTGATGGCTTAATTCTTGCTGAAGCGTCATGGATTGTGTTTCAAGTAGAGCTTTATTGAGGGTGGTGGTAGCGGCTTCTTTACTGCGAAGGTGGGAATCAATACGTTGTAAGAGATCACCCGTACTCATGAATAAGTCGATCAGTTCAGGAGCGACGGTTCCTCTGGACGCATAATCAACGTGGTAGATAGAAAAGAGCTCTTTGAGCCTCCCGCTCGCAGTGCGCAGTGTTTGGTAGGCATGATTGAGCGCTTTAAATTCCGCTTCGTCACCACCCTGATCAGGGTGAAGCTCGAGAGAGAGGGTTTGAAACCGTTCACGCAGCATATCTTCATCGATATTGGCATAGTAGGGGAGGTTGAGGAGATCAAAGGCAGACATAATGATTAGGTAGATTCAGAGAGATAGTGGAGGGCTCTTTCGGCAGCGAACATTCCTATCGTCGCAGTCATATGCGTGATAGAGCCGTAGCCAGAGGAGCAATTCAAATTCATACTCTCAGAATCCTCCTTCTGTAGAGATGTTTCTCCATCACAGGTTGGGTAAACAGGGTTTTCTGTAGAGAAAATACATTCGATACCAAATTTTTTCGCTTTTTTACCACCGGGAGGAAATTTGCAGTGAGCTCGTAAGTCTCTGCGAACCATGTGAAGTAGAGAATCGTTGTGTGAGCGTGATAAATCGGTGATTTTTATTTTACTAGGGTCTTTACAGCCTCCAACGCCTCCGCAGCAGATTACCGGGATTTCTTGTTTGTGGCACTCAGAGAGCAATAGATATTTTTCGATCGATCGGTCAATCGCATCGATGACGACGTCAAAACCCTGTGATAACAGCTGATCGCTATTTCGTTTACTATAGAAAGCCTGCTCACAAATGACGTTACAGAGAGGATTGATGGCGCGGATCCTTTCCGCCATAACGTCTGTTTTCTGCCGACCTATAGACCCATCCATAGCATGAAGTTGGCGGTTGATATTGGTGACACAGATATCGTCGAGATCGATTAACGTAATAGTTCCAACACCAGAACGAGCTAAGGCCTCCGCCGCCCATGAACCAACGCCACCGATGCCGACAATAGCAACATGCGCTTCAAAGAACGCCTCGAGCGCTTTTACGCCATAGAGCCGTGCAATGCCGCCGAAGCGCTCAGTGATACTAGTAGGTAGTGTAGGCATAACTAGGGGTTTGTTAGAGTAGGCCCTTTTGGTTCGCCAACCAGAGACAGACGTGAATTTTAAAGTCGATGAGCTTATCTGCCTGCACTTGCTCTGCAAGCCAAGGCTCAAGCTCATCAAGAGAGACTAGGTGGACTTGGATATTCTCACCCTCTACGCCACCGCCATCACTTACTTTTTGTAAATCTGTAGCCGCAAAAAGATGAGTTATCTCAGGTGTCATCCCTGCAGAAGTGGGGCTAGCGATGAGGGGGGTGATGGAATTGGCCCGATAACCAGTTTCCTCGACTAACTCTCGCCCAGCACACTCTGCCAGAGATTCATTCTGAAAGGCCTCATCGTCTCCCACAAGGCCAGCGGGAATTTCGATGACGACCTGCTGGCATGGCACACGGTATTGCTCAATGAGAATGATGTTATGATTCGGAAGGATCGGTAAAATACCGACACAGGCTGTCGAATGAGGCCTTTTCACCCATTCCCAGCCGTCTTGCTTATACAGGCTTAAGTATTGCCCTTCACCCAGCGTCTCAATCTCGCTCATCACCGCTTTGTAAGCAGGTTTTCCACGAGGATCAAGAGGGGAGTCAGAGAAGTTACCGGTAGGTGACAAAGGCCCCATGAAACCAGTGTGGAGCCTTTGTCACCTAATACGGTCTGTAGTAGAACGAATGATTAATGGATATCGAAGCGATCAAGATTCATCACCTTATTCCATACGTTGACGAAGTCTTTGATGAATCGCTCACTGGCATCACTGCTAGCATAGACCTCTGCCACACTGCGGAGCTGTGAGTTCGATCCGAAAACGAGATCAACAGAAGAGGCTGTCCATTTCACTTCTCCTGTCTTCCTGTCCCGGCCCTCGTAGAAATGCTTACAAGCTGGAGAAACCTTCCATGTTGTACTCATATCCAGTAGGTGAACAAAAAAGTCATTGGATAAAACACCTGGGCGCTTTGTTAGTACTCCCAGTTCAGGGAATCCTACGTTGGTATCCAGAACTCTTAAGCCTCCTAATAGCACAGTCATCTCAGGTGCTGTTAGGGTGAGCAGTTGCGCTCTATCCAAGAGGTCTTCTGGTGCAGGCCTATCCAGTGAACGGCCTAAAAAGTTTCTAAATCCATCTTTCTTTGGCTCGAGATAAGAGAAAGAGTCAACATTAGTCATCTCTTGTGTCGCATCTGTTCTACCTGGAGAGAATGGGACGGTGATCTCGTGCCCACCTGCTTTAGCAGCTTGCTCTACAGCGGCACAACCACCCAGAACAATGAGGTCAGCCATAGAAACCTTCTTTTTGTCACTTCTACTATCATTGAAGTCCGCTTGAATGTTTTCTAAAACAGGTAAGATTTTTGATAACTCTTCAGGGTTATTGACAGCCCAGTCTTTTTGCGGAGAGAGGCGTATTCTGCCCCCGTTCGCTCCACCGCGTTTATCACTACCACGGAATGTAGAGGCAGAAGCCCAGGCTGTAGAGACGAGCTGAGAATGCGATAAACCAGAATCTAACAAACTCTTTTTGAGTTCCTTAATCTCTTGCTCTCCAATCGTATCATAATCTTGTTTTGGCACAGGATCTTGCCAAACTCTTGTGGTCGGGAAACCTGTTCCTAAATACCTAGCACTGGGCCCCATATCCCTATGTGTGAGCTTAAACCAAGCCTCAGCAAATGCTTTTTGAAATTGATCCGGGTTCTCAAAGAATCGGCGCGCGATTTTTTCATACGCAGGATCTTTCTTTAACGCTAAATCCGATGTGAACATGATGGGAGTATGTGTCTTACTAGGATCATGGGCATCAACGACTGTGTTTTTGGCAGCGCCATTTTTAGGAATCCATTGTTTTGCTCCTGCAGGGCTCTTCGTTAACTCCCATTCATAGGTGAATAAGTTAACCAAATAGCTGTGGGACCACCGAGTGGGCGTACTTGTCCAAGCGCCCTCCAGACCACTGGAAATCGTGTCTGCTCCATTGCCTGTCCCTTTAGAATTACGCCACCCAAAGCCTTGCTCCTCTAAGCCCGCTGTTTCTGGATCAGGGCCCACGTGCTCTTCCGGGCTGGCAGCACCGTGAGCTTTCCCGAAGGTGTGACCTCCAGCGATGAGGGCAATCGTCTCTTCATCATTCATTGACATACGGCCAAAGGTATCTCGAATGTCCTTGGCAGAGGCCAGAGGATCAGGCGTTCCGTTAGGCCCCTCAGGGTTCACATAAATTAAGCCCATTTGAACAGCCGCTAAGGGCTCTTCGAGTTCTCTGTCGCCTGAATAGCGCTTATCGTCTAGCCACTTTGTTTCAGATCCCCAGTAAACATCTTCTTGAGGCTCCCATACATCCTCGCGGCCTCCCGCGAATCCTAAGGTTTTAAAGCCCATAGACTCTAAGGCGCAGTTTCCAGCTAGAACCATAAGGTCCGCCCATGAGATTTTTTGACCATACTTTTGTTTAATAGGCCAGAGCAAGCGGCGTGCTTTATCCAGATTAACATTATCAGGCCAGCTATTGAGCGGGGCAAATCTCTGAGTTCCATCAGCAGAGCCTCCTCGGCCATCCGTTACCCGGTAAGTACCAGCACTATGCCAAGCCATTCTGATAAAGAATGGGCCATAATGACCGTAATCTGCTGGCCACCAGTCCTGGGATGTCACCATTAATTCATTAATATCTTTCTTGAGGGCCTCCATGTCTAACTTAGCAAACTCTTCCTGATAGTTGAAATTGGCACTTAGAGGGTTACCCTTGACGGAGTTTTGATGAAGGATTCCTAAATTCAGTTGATTAGGCCACCAGTCTTTTGTCGTCATCGCAGAAGCTACCGTATGTCTAGCAGCAGGCGCAGCAGTATGGCCCATGACGGGACAGAGCTCGATATCGCCCTCCTTACCATGTTGTGCCAATAGAGGGCTGCTAGCTATAATAGCATTGAGGCTCGCCGCAGTGATCCACATTTTGGTCGATACACTTAGGTTAATAGAACGGCGTGTCTTTGAATTATATGTATGTTTATTCATGTTAACTAATAGTAAAAATATAGATGATTTTTTGTATGTTGCATGTTTTATGTCATTAAACATTATTGCTCATGACATTCGGAGCAATATCCCCAGTAAATGACTTCAGCTTCATCAATGATAAATCCAGCATCATTGCTTGCAGTGAGGCAAGGGGCAGATCCGACAGCGCAATCAACATCTTCTGTTTTACCGCAATCCCGGCATATCATATGATGGTGATTGTCCTTCACTCTTGTTTCATAGAGAGCAGGGGACTTCGCTGGTTGAATGCACCGAAGTAGCTCTTTTTCCGTTAAGAGAGAAAGGGTATCATAAACGGCTTGTTTAGAAATCGTTCCTATCTCTAAGCGCACGCCCTCTGCGATTAAATCTGCCGAGCTATGCGGGGCGGAAGAAATGAAGTTTAGCACTGCAATTCGTTGGGCTGTGACGGAAACTCCGACTTTCCGGAGACTATTGACTGGATCGCTCACGTGCATAGGAGTCGCTCATGATCTGGACTTAGTCAAGTTTTTTTCAAAAGAAGAAAAAATCGTTCAAAGTAGGCTGTATCAGGGCTTAGGCTTACGAATGATAAAAACAATATAGGTGGTGATAACGATAATCCCTAGCAAAGGAGGAAAAATCAGTTGAGCCGCTGGAAACATATAACCTGGGTTATTAGAGCCTATATTTATGATAAAAGGGTAACTGATAGCGTTAAAAATCAGAATCACTAGAAACGGGATATAGGCTGTCCTTCCTCGAAAATGATACAAAATTGAGGAAAATAAGAGTGAAGCTAAAGCAGGTGAAAAAAAATAGATAATGAACCCCATATGTAGGATTAGAGAATATTACGGTTCTAGATTGTTCAAGCCTTTAAAGAAGGAGATCATTGTTTTGGTCTTCGGCCCACAAGCGTTCCGTTGACTGCTTTGCCAAGTTTATATGTGTGATGGTTGAAGGGTCAGAGTATTATTAGATCTGATTAGCAAATGAGCAGTATCCAAAGTGATGTGACCGAACCATGGCCGAAACCACCCATTCGAATTTGGGTGAAGTGGGTTATTCGTTGATTCGGTAGATGGCTAATTTCCCTAAGATTGTGCCTTGAAGAAGGTAATGGTGACCGTCGTGACCATTGACGACCTCTAGTGCAGTCGTTGTATCTCCATCAGAAGCCCACGCGCCAGTTTGAGTGAAACTTAGCGTTTCTTCGTTATTTTCTAATTTCCAAGTAGAGAGGAACCCTTGGACGCTACCGAAGATAAAGGTGTCGGAGTGGGGAAGTCTGCGGATACGGGAAGTAGTGTGGGGTAAATCATCCATTGGACGTTCCAGCAGAATCTTTTTTGTTTTTAAGTCTAAGACTAAGAGAAGGCTTTTGTGTTTGCGTGCATAAATGAGAAGAATGGCTTTGCTTTCATCTTTGGTGAGAACGTGGCGGTTAATATACCAGCCTTTCTTTAGGCCACGTTTTAGGTCTGCTTGCGATAATAAAACAACAGGAGGCTTATCCATATCGCTGAGGTCGAATTGTAAAAACTGTTCCCCACCCAAATACGCATTAGTTTTATCCTTTGATAAAGTTAGGTGCTTTAATCCCCAGTTTTTCTTTCCTTTATATTTCCTTACGGGAGCGCTGTCTTCCTGCTTCCAGTCCCAAAGTAGGACTTCAGAGAGAGGTTTAAATCCTTCACTCTTATGAGCCTCATTATATAAGATGATTGTTTGTGAGTCGTTTATGAACGCTGCATCATTCATGAAGTGCCCGCCTTCATACATAATTTCTCGAACTCGTTTATACTTGTCGCCATGGACTTCGTAAACCCAGAGAGGTACGCCTTGAAAACCTTTTGGTTTTGTATAACGAGGAATGACGAGCAGATATTTTCCACAGGGAGAATACTCGACGGTCTGAATAGTATAGCCGTCATTATCATCGATAAGATGGTTTTTGCGGGAGTTATAGTTAAATAGTTGAGCTCCTTCCTTGCGGCATGATGCGACAAATTTGGATTCATGAGGGTGGGCAGAGATGGAATTGATACGATCTCCTGAATCGCTTCCAAGAGGGCGAAAGTAATCGATTTTTTCTAATATATTAGATTCGAACTTGGAGATTAATTGTAATCCTTTTCCGTATTCGGAACTTTGATAGAATTTTTTGAGTAGTTGAGGGTTTTGAGCTTCAAGAATAGATAGAACTTCGGATTGTTCATTGTAGCGAACTGCATATTTAGCGAATTCTTCTGGCCACCAAGTGCTTTTTGGGTGAGCTTTAACGAAGTCCTTCATTCCTAACTTCATTATTTCCCAGTCGACTAGTTCTGGCTTGTGATCATAGAACGCTGTGACAAAAAGTGAGGTGAGAATTTGTGCATAGGTTTGATTAGCGTATTCTTCTGGTAAAAGGGTTTGGATTTTTTTTAGGAAGTTATAACGGGCCTCGAGACTTCCTCCCCATTTAGGCTTTAGTTGTGTGTCAAACCTTTTAAACGCGTGATGATAGTATGGGGCGTGATCAATAATGGGGTTGAGTAAAATTCGGAAAGCTTCTTTTTCGCTCCATCCTTGCCCTAGTGAAACAGCTAACATCGTGTGATAAATTTCAGGGCAGGGATAAATACCTTCTTCAGTATTAGATAGGGTTTCCTGAAATAGATTGTATGCTTGTTCTAGACGTTCTCGAAAGAGAGCCCCCCGTCTTCAGTAACGGTATTCGCGAAGCCTGAACCCCTAGCCTGCCATGCGTATCGAGTTAAAAAATCGATACGAAGAACTGGTGTGGTAATGGAATTAGGATGTTGTTTCTCCCATTCGTCGATAGACTGAGAATAAGCGAGCCAGGCATCTTCAGAGGATATGTCTTGTTTAGATTGTTTGAGAAAATATTTTATATCGAGTGCACTATAGAAGAGGTATAGTTTATTAGAGCCTCCACGAGTTTCTTCTTTGGAGTTTCTGTATGTTTCCCCGATTTTTTCTAAAGCCGCCCAATTTTTTTCAATAGCCAGTTTACAAACCTTTTCCATGACTTTCCGGTTATCAGCATAGAGGTCCTCTGCTTGGAGAGAAGCGAAGCTAGAAAGACATAGGATGATAAGAGATGAAAATAAGACCCACTTCATGATAGACAAAATAGTAAGAAGAAAGGGTATAGTATACTAGTGTAAACTTAGATAATGACAGACTAATTTCTGATATCGTGACGAGCGGCATGAGCAATGTAGCGGTTGGTCTTAGTGCTACCCTGTGATGAGGCCTAGAGTGAAGGGATTTAGTCCTAGTAAGGGCAAGCTAGCAGAAGCATCTGTGCGTTTATTCTATGGGCTTCGCCAGCTTGATGAGAGAGGGGGGAATGCGATTGTGCCAGAACCTTTATCCGCTGTAGGAGTGTGGTTATTATGGATTGCCTGAAGAGGGCTAACGCTCCTAGAATTCACGATTTTCAGACGATGCTAAAGTCTCTAATTTGCCAATCCATACATAAAAAGTTATAACGTGAGGTAGTAGCTCTACCACCTTGTTTTTCCAGCTAAATATCGCAAAGTAATCATCGATGAAGAAGTGGATAACGAGCTGGCATTATGGTGAATACCTCGCTGCTTGCGGCGGGGTCGTTTATGCCTCTGAAGAATTCTCAAAAGAGATTCTAGATCTTCTTTGTTATATCCCAGCGTATGATGGTGTTTCTTGTTAACGGTTAGAATCATTATTCCAAAAGATGATTTCGAGGTCTTCTGGTTGGGGTGGATTTTCTTCCAGTTCTTTCTTTTCTTTGGCGAGTTGCTCTTTTCGCTCTTTATAGGATGTTGCGAGTGCTTTTTTCTTTAGAGCATAGTGGTCGTGGATGGCTTCTAGGAAGTCGAGTATAGTTTCCTGCCCACTAGTAGGGGCTTGGCTGATGGTGTAGCGAGGGCCTCCTTTTTTGAGCTTGGGGAGGTTGTTTGGTACTTTGGGCACTTGGATGGTTTTGTCTCTTTTGCGAGCCTTGCGCAGTTCTTTTAAGGAGGCGTTACTCTGGAGCAGTAGCATGGAGTACACTTCCTTCTCAACTGTGAGGCTGGAGACAGGTGTAAGGTGGTTCCAGTTCACATTGGACCAGGCTTCTAAGGTTTCTCCTTCTGTGTGAGAGGTGATGCTGAGTTTGGTGATACGGTCATCATAGGTTGTTGCGATGACGGTGAAGGCGTCTTGAGTGAAGAGGCTGATTATTGGGAACTCTGAGGCTGAGCTTTTTGAAGGGCTCTGAGAAATGGGATTCACCGGGTTGGGTTCTTTGTTCCTGCGGATTGGGGGCTCGATTTCTTTGAATGTGATAGTTCTTCCTCCTTCTTCATAGGAGACTTCTTGAATGACTTTGGATTTAGAAAAATCTGGAGATGATCTATTTTGGGTAATATTACCCTGGGAGAAACAAAAGTGCGGGTAAATGAAAAGCGCGACAAACAATGAATATGTTAAGTTCATATATCCTTGTTATCTATTTGTGAGGTGACGACAAGAATATTGTGATTCAGTCTTGTTTTATCTCTTCTATAACTTGATCAATTACTGTGTTCGATGATGTGGCTTTTTTCTAAATATTCTGGTGTTGCCCTTTCCTGAAGATGACAAAAAAGCAGCCCCATGTTTGGCGCTGCTTTTGACAGATGATGCTTTAAATCGTGGAATGCTCTGCGGCTTTCTTAGAAGTGGATGGCGTGCCCATCTGCATCCAGCGTTGCTTCGTGGATGGCTTCTGCTAGAGTTGGATGCGCATGGATGGTGGAATGGATTTCATCTGTAGTGCATTCCATTTCCAGAGCAAGACCCATTTCTGCGATGAGCTCTGTGGCGTTTTCTCCAATGATGTGCGCGCCAAGAAGCTCGCCGTGTTCCTTGCCAAAGAGAAGCTTTACGAAGCCTTCTGTGTCTCCAGAGGCCTGTGCCTTACCAATCGCGGAGAAGGGGAAGTTTCCTACTTTGTAGTCAATGCCTTCTTCTTTCAGTGCTCTTTCTGTCTTACCGACGGAAGCGACTTGTGGGTGAGCATAGGTGCAGCCGGGGAAGTTGCCGACTTTGCGTGGGGTGTGACCTTCTACAAACATGCCTTCGACACACTGAATGGCTTCAAAGGACGCTGTGTGTGCTAACCAAGGTGGGCCTGAGATGTCACCAACGGCAAATACGTTTGGAAGGTTGGTTTGGTAGCGATCACCTACTTTGATGAACCCTCGCTCACAGAGTTCTGGTGTGGTTCCTCCTGGGAGGACTGGCGCGACGCCGATGGCGACGAGGCAGACTTCTGCACTGAGTTCTTGAATACCTTTGGCGGTTTCTATGGTGAGGCTGACGGAGTCTCCATTGTCTTTTGTGCCGACTACTTTGGCACTGGTGAGGCAGTTCACGCCTTGTTTTGTGAAAGATTTGGTCAGGGCTGCTCCCACTTCGTCATCTTCTACAGGGAGTAAGTTTGGCATCATTTCAATGATGGTCACTTTGGTGCCAAAGGCGTTGTAGATGTAGGCGAATTCTACACCAATCGCTCCTGCTCCGATGATGACCATGTCTTTTGGCTGTTTCTCCAGTATCATCGCTTCCTTTGAGGAAATGACGGATTTTTTATTGAAGGGTAGCGGTGGTAGTTCACGTGATTTACAGCCTGTGGAGATGATGATATTGGCGCCTTCGAGGATCTGTTGGCTACCATCTGCGGCGGTGACTTCGACTTGATTGTCGCCGACGATGCTGCCGTGGCCACGTACGTAATCGACTTTATTCTTTTTAAAGAGAAATTCGATTCCGCCTGCTAGTCTGGTGGAGACTTTACGAGAGCGTGAGATGACGTTGCCCCAGTCATATTGAAGGTTGTCAAAACTAAGGCCAAATTCTTTGGCTTTTTTGGTAAGGGTTTGATAGAGCTCGGCGTTTTTTAGTAGAGCCTTTGTGGGAATACAGCCCCAATTGAGGCATGTGCCGCCAGCGCGATCTACTTCTACACAAGCTACTTTTTTGCCTAGCTGAGCGCCGCGGATCGCAGCGACATAGCCAGCAGGGCCTCCGCCGATAACAATAAGGTCGTATGACATAATTTGGATATTGGTTCGTTTACTTTATGAAGGCCACAAGTGAAGTGGGCCTTTGAGAAATTGATGGGTGAAGAGTGTGAGTTGACCGTTGGGAAGTCAACACTAGGAAGTGGCTATGATTTTTTTTCTAGTATGGAGGTAAGGCGATGCGAAGTGGCTGTGTTGTCTTTCCTTTTATGGAAATGATGAGGAGCTTCTGGTATTACGATGTTTCTTGGGGGAGGAAGGCGTTTGTCCATGGGAAGTAGGGTGTAGGTATGGGGGCGATGAATTCCATGGGCTTGCCACTATCGGGGTGTGTGATGGTGAGTTTGTGAGCGTGGAGCATGAGGCGGCCTGGCTGTGCTTTTTGGCGCTGTGGTTTAGCATAAATGGGGTCTGAGAGAATGGGGCAGCCGATATGGACCATATGGACTCGGATCTGGTGGGTTCTCCCGGTGTGGAGATCACATAAAATGAGGGAGCTATTGGTTGCTTCATCGTGGCCTAGTACTCGATAGTCTGTGATGGCTGTTTTACCACTACCTGGATTGACGACGCTCATTTTTAATCGGTTCACTGGGTGCCTTCCGATATGGGTGAAGATGGTGTCTTCTGCTTTGTTGGGCTGGCCTTGTACGACGGTGAGGTATTGCTTTTTGGTTTGCCGTTCTGCGAATTGTTTGACGAGGGTTTGGTGGGCGCTGTCTTTTTTTGCCACGATGATGCATCCGGAGGTGTCTTTATCTAGGCGGTGGACTATTCCTGGGCGTTGTATGCCTCCTATCTCTGCCAGCTTTCCTTGGCAATGGTGGAGTAATGCATTGACTAGGGTGCCGTCTTCATTGCCGTTGGCGGGGTGGACGACCATTCCTGAGGCTTTATTGATGACGATGATGGAGTCGTCTTCATAGAGAACGTCGATCGGGATATCTTGGGGCTGCGCTTCTGCTGAGGGGGGATCCGGGAGGTGGACTGTGATGACATCGCCTACAGATACGGATAGTTTGGGCTTGGCTTTTTCCTGATTGAGTAAAATGTCCCCTGATTTTAGGAGGGTTTGAATGCGTGAGCGCGTGAGTTCCGGGAGTTGAGTCGCCAGGAAGAGGTCTAGCCTTTGCCCTGTGGTATCGTTCACGTGAATTGTCATGAGCTGAGAGTTTCGGAACGGAGTGATAATTTCGATGAAAAAATTATGAGATTCGCGGGTTTTTGTGTTTTCACTGAGTGTCGATCTATCATAGTTTGTTTGGATGAATGGAGAAACGGATGAGCTGAGTTTTTGTAGTGCTTGCCAGAGCCCTATGGATGTGACGATGCTGCCTCCGTTTACGAATGTTCAATGCCCTGAATGCGGTGCTCATACGAGAATTAAGATGGATTTGGGCCCTTATACTCTCAATAAGCGCGTTGGCGCTGGTGGGATGAGTTTGGTCTTCCGTGCTATGGATAAGAATCTTGGGAGGCAAGTGGCCATTAAGATTCTCAATGAGGAGTACTCGATGGATCAATACCGGATCGAACAGTTTGAGCAAGAGGCTAAGATTACGGCGGCGATTAGCCATCCGCATTGTGTCCGAATGTATACGGTGGGGCAGGCGTTTCGCCGGTTTTATATAGCGATGGAGTTAGTAGCGGGTGGTAGCTTGGAGGAGCTGATGAGTCATGAGGGGGCGGTGAGTGAGGAGAAGATGCTGCCTGTCGCTATGCAAGTGAATGAGGGCCTAGATGCGGCGTATCAGGCTGGGTTGATTCACCGTGATATTAAGCCTGGTAATATTTTATTTGATGCGGATGGCCATGTGAAAATTGTGGATTTCGGCTTGGCTTTGGTGACTCAGGGGGGAGCGGCGAAGGCGGATGAAATCTGGGCCACTCCTTATTACGTATCACCTGAGACATTAGATAATCTTGAGGAGGATTTCCGGAGTGATATGTATGCTCTCGGCGCGACTTTGTATCACGCCCTTTCTGGGAAACCTCCATTTGAGACGGAGACTCGCTCGACAAATGAGTTAAAAGAGATCAAAAAAACTCTTCCTTCCTTACGTGTGGTCGCCCCTTGGTTGTCTGAGGAAACATGTTCTGCTGTGGACCGAGCTATGGCGTTTGCTCCTGCAGATCGTTTTCGCAGTTATGATGAGATGTTTTCTGCCTTTGAGATGGCAGAGAGCTTAGTGCGGACTCGTGGCTCGAAACCTCTGGTGGAGGATAGTGGGCAGGAAAGCTCACCTGAGCGTGTGTGGCGGAAATGGATGGCCCCTGGTATTGTGGCTCTGGGCCTTATCGCCATCGGTGGGATAGGTCTCGCGATGAGAGGATCTGATGCCTCTAAGGGAGGAGCGGATAATGATGAGCTATCTTCTATTTCTCTGGGGGGAGAGCTGGATCAGGAGCTGTGGGTGAAAATAGGGAAGGACTATGTAGCTGCGCAGAATTTATTAAAGCGTGGGAAGTACTCTGCTGCGGGTAATCACTTTGCTAAGTTAATGAGAGATGAGCAGGTTGTAGAGCCTACGGCTTCTTTGGCATCATTGCAGGCGTCCATTTCATATTTGTTAGATGGGAGGTCTTGGGATGCTATTAAGCATTTGAGAGAAAAGACATCGCGTGATTTGAAGAATGAGAAACGTGATGATTTGGATACTGTGCTTTCAGGGCGTATTAAGCAGGGTATTGGGAAGCTCATAAAGATAGAGCCTGTACAGCCTAACGAGGTAGGTCATCAGTTAGATCAAGTAGGCTTTATTTTAACCTTTGCTTCTGCTCTTAAAAACTGGAATCAGGGGTGCTGGGAGGAATCGATCCATTTATTTGAAAGGGTAAAGAAAACTTCTCTTAATGATGATATCCGAGATTTATCTTATTATAAAGGAATAGGGCAGGTTTATTTGTCAGAATACAAGAGATTAAAGCCTTATTTAAAGGGGATGGATCCAAAATCGTTAGAGGATGTTCGTAAGATGAGACGAAAGGTGGATGAAGTCGCCAAGAAGTTAGAGACAAAAGGCAGATCCGAGTTGCAAATTCGAATTTGGAAAGAGCAGTTAGATCGCTATGAAGCGCAGTTTAACTATGAAGCTAAAGAGAAGCTGGCTGTGAGAGTGAAGAAAGAGGAAGAGAGTACGAAAGGGGATGTTACAGAGGGGGGAGAAGAAGGTGGGGCAAACAATTTCGAGGACTTAAGGAGTGATGTGAATAACTTTATTGAAATTCGAGACTTCAGGAAAGCTGTCAGGCTTCTGGTGGGTAGGGATTTCGAGGTGAAGGACAGGAAGCTTTGGAAGAGACAGATGATTTATTTATCGAATGGGGCAGCAGGCTTTATTCAGTCTATTGAAAAGAATACAGAGGGTGAGGGGTTTTCCTTTCGTGGAGAAACTGTGGATGATGTTGTGTTTGAGAGGGTGGAGGAGAGCTCTCCCAAGGGTATCGTGATTGAGCAGGATGGTGCTCGCCAGTTTATGGCTTGGCATGAGCTGACGAATGAAACGATGCTGGCTCTTTATTCTGTGACGCGTGGAGACGATACTTCTGAGGAGCAGGAGCTGGCCAGACTGGAAGGTGCGATTAGTTTTGCGTTACTTGTGGGTGAGGTTGATCGGGCAAAGCTGGCAGCAGAGAATTTAATTTCGCAGTTAGAGGGCGAAGAAAGGGATGTTTTTGAGGCACGCTGGAATCCAATTGTGGAGCGGTTTGCTAACGAGGTGGAGAAATGAGTTAGTGTTGCATGACTGGCAATTGAATCGCTTCCTCTAAGCGCTGTAGCGCTTCTGGATCATCTTCTTTGTGTCCATCGGGGTGAGTGACATAGATGGTATCCATAGCGGCACCTTTCTCTGTACAGATCCTAGCGTGTACCGTTGCGAAGCCTGCTTGATCAATAGCACGAAACAGGTCGTGCAATAAGCCGATTCTGTCTAGGGCCTGAATGACGACGGTGTTGTAAATGGGGCTGATTTTATTATTTACGTATGCTGTGACGGGGAAGGGTATGCCCATTTCTGTGTCGTCTTTCCGTAAAAAGTTTTTCTTTTTCTTTAGGTACTTCGATGGGTCATAACTGTCAGCAGCAAGAATGTCTGCTAGGGTTCGCTTGATGCGTTTTTGAGATTCTTTGTCAGATACATGAGTGTGGTCTGTTGTGCAAACGTGGAAGATGTCACAGACTACACCATCTGTTCTTGTGAAGACATCTGCAGAGATAATATTGAGCTCTTCAGTCGCTAGCGCGCAGCAGATTTTTTCTAAAAGGAGGGGTTTATTCCAAGTTGTAACAATGAGCTCGCTATAGCCCCTGTCATCTCGATTGATCCAGCGAAGATCGACTTCAAATACATTCTCAGATTGTCTGGAGTTGATTAAAAACCGGCGTGCGGCTCGCACGTGAATGGCGACATTACTGGCACGGCGGAAGCGGAAGTAGCGATCAGGCATGCTTTCGAAGTGCTGATCTAATTGTTTGTGGTATTTTTCGTTGAGCTGTTGCTTTGTTCGCTTTCTGAGCTCTTCTTTTTCTTCTTCTAGGCCAATGGAGTATTTGTGCTTCCCTTGTTTGAGGAATTCTCGGGTAGCGTAGTAGAGCTGTAGCATTAAGGTCTCTTTCCATGGGGACCAAGCTTCTTCGTTGGTGCCATTGGAGTCTGCGTAAGTGAATAGGAGCAGGGCGTTTAAGCGCTCTTCTGTTCCCATGATCGAAGCGAATTCTTCAATGACTTCAGGGTCTTCTAGGTTTCTACTAGTGGCATGGCGCCAATATGTGAGGTGGTGGTCTACCAACCAGGTTAATAACCCACGGCGGCTTCCTCTGATCTGAAAGCGGCTACAGACCTGTGAGGCTAACATGGCGGAACCATCGATATGCTCTCTAACGTCTTCAGCTCTGCCTGAGTCGTGTAGGATCAGGGCGAGGTAAAGGGCGTAGGGATCCTCGATATCTTGGAGTAGATTCCGGTAGAATGATTTTTCTTTGGAAGTGTTTTCAATTAAGGCATCTAACTGATCAATACAGCGGAGGGTGTGTTCATCTGCTGTGTATCGATGGAAAAATTCATGTTGGACTAAGCAGTCCATGGCGCCGAATTCTGGTAAATAAAGACCAAGGAAGCCGACTCGGTGCATTTGGCGAAGGCTCTGTGCTACTTCTCCTTTCCGCTCTAGTATCGCCCGGAAAGTCTCTCTATTTGCTTTATTATAGCGGAAGTCCCGGTCGATGAGATGATGGGAGGCGATGATGGTCTTCCTCATTTGAGGGCTGAAGTGCAATTGACGCTTCTGGCAGTGCAGGAAGACTCTCATGAGGCGAGTGGGATCGTCTTGAAATAGCTTGGAGTGCGATGGGTAGAGGAGTTCATTGCGTGCCGTGCATTCGTCAAACCTTTCTACCTTCTGGCGGTTTTTTCCTCGGCCTAGAATCATGCTTTTCCAGCCTGCTTGCTGCTCTTCTTTGATTTCAATTTCGAGAGTCTGCATGACAGACCATGTGATGTGATAGAGTGCTCTCGTATGGCGGTAGTAATCGCGCATGAAGGATTCGCATCTGCGTAAGATGCTTTCTTCGGGGTAGTTGAAATTTGTGGCGACGACGCCCTGTAGTCTCAATGTGAGAATGTCAGTAGATTTCCCTGTTTCATAGTGGAGATCGTTCCTTACGCGGTGGAGAAAGTCGTGAGCGGCTTTGATTTCTTTGAGCCCTTGTTTGGTAATGATTTTTTCAGTGACTAATTGATTGATGTCTCTCGTGTTTCTTTTGACTTCTGCGATCCACAGGATGTTATGATAGTCCCGCAATCCACCACAGGATTCCTTAACGTTAGGTTCTTGTAAGAAGACTGTTTTTGAATATTTCAGGTGTCTGGAGTGTAAATCGGAACGCCTGAGTTGGAAAAATGCTTCTGGGTCTTTCTCGATACATTCTTTCTTGAAGCGTTTCTGAAATTCTTCAAATAACTCGGAATCTCCTGCTAGTAGCCTAGCGTCCATTAGGGCTGTTTTAGATTGCTGTTCTGTTTTTGCCTCACTGACGCATTCGCTAATAGAGCGGGTGGCATGACCTACTTTGAAACCGACATCCCAGAGGATGTAGAGGATGGATTGAACAAATTCAGAAACTTCGGAAGAAATTTTGTGAGAGGCTTTTGGTAGTAGGAATAGCAGATCGATGTCTGACCCTGGATTGAGTAACCCCCGCCCAAAGCCCCCAACAGCGATCATGGATACAGCAGATCCTTGATCATCGTGGATTTCCCGAGCATTTTCGAATATGGCCTGGAGGGTGATGTCGAGCAGGTCTCCTCGGCTCTCAGCTACTTCGATACCACTGCCCCCACTCTGGTGGAGTGCTTTGATGAGCTGATCTCCTTTCTCAATGAACTCTTTATAGATCTTGGCTCGCTCTTCAGGTGGCTTGGTGAGGATATCCTCAGAGAGGATACTCTGAGGTGCGAGTTTTTGGAACTTTATGAGAAGAGACATGGAGACTGTAGGATAAAGTGTGAGCTTAGAGGATGGAGCCTGGGGTATAGTTGACAGCAGAGGGGTAGCTTGCTTCTAGCTTGGCGACTTGTTTTCCGAAGGTGTCGACTTGATCATAGGCGGAGCCTGCATTGCTGCGGTGTTGATCCATGAGGGTGTTGAGTTCTTCTAGGCTGAGAGGGATTCGTTCGTCTTCTGCTAGTCGCTCTAAGAGGTTGTTTTCATGGATTGCACGGATACGGAGGTCGTTCACTGTCGCCACTGCGTTTTCTTTGATGGCCTTGTGCGCGGCTTCACGGCCTATTCCTGCCTTTACTGCTTCCATCATAATCGTTGTGGTCATGAGAAATGGTAGGTAGTGATCGTTTTCTGCTTCGATCACGGCTGGGTATGCGTCCATTTGATTCAGGATTGTGAGGAAGGTTTCAAACATACCATCGCAGCTATAAAAGGCATCTGGTAACATGACTCTGCGGACAACAGAGCAGGAAACATCGCCTTCATTCCACTGATCTCCGGCGAGACCACCTGCCATAGTGAGGTAGCCCTTTAGGATGGTATGGAAACCGTTGACTCGTTCACAAGAGCGTGAATTCATTTTATGGGGCATGGCACTGGAGCCTGTTTGACCCTTTGCAAAGCCTTCACTGGCTGTCTCGTGCCCTGCCATGAGGCGTAGGGTGCGTGAGAAGGATGCCGGGCCTGAGGCAATGTCACAGAGGATAGCGATTGTGCGTTGATCTAGTGAGCGGGGATAGACCTGCCCTACGTTGGTATAGACTTGAGGAATGCCTAAGTGTTTACAGACGTTTGCTTCTAGAGATGAGACCTTGGAGGTATCTCCATCAAAGAGAGAGATTTGATCCATCTGTGTGCCTACAGCTCCTTTAAGGCCGCGTACCGGGTAGGTGGAGATGAGGTGCTCTAGTGAGCTAAGAGCTCCCATGAGTTCCTCACCAAACATGGCGAGGCGTTTGCCAAATGTGGTGGGCTGTGCGGCTACGTTGTGTGTGCGGCCTGTGATGACTAAATCACGCCATTGTTGGGCGCGGGTATTGATTTGTGAGAGTGTGGCGATTGTCTTGTCACGGAGGATGATGAGTGAGTGGTAAACTTGAAGCTGTTCCACGTTTTCTGTGAGATCACGCGATGTCATTCCTTTGTGAATGTGTTGATGGCCAGCGAGATCACAGAACTCTTCGATCCGTGCCTTTACATCGTGCCGAGTGATGCGTTCACGTTCCATGATGGCGCTAAGATTGACTTGGTCTTTGACCGCTTCATAGGCCTCAATTGCCTCTTGTGGGATATCTAGTCCCAGATCCCGCTGTGCTTTCATCACAGCGATCCAGAATTCACGTTCTAAGACGATGCGCCCACTAGCGGACCAGATGTCTGTAATAGCGGGGGAGGCATAGCGCTCTGCGAGGACGTTAGGAATGGTTGACATGCTGGAGACTCTGGCGATTCCATACTTCTCTGGCAAGGCGTTTGTTGTATTCCGGAGCTAGTGAGAAGCGAGAAGATTTTGAAGTCTGTCATCTTCTAGGGGGCTGATACAGGCGGCGACTCGGTTCTGGCTTTGTAGAATGCTTTGTGCGGTTTGTAAGACGTCGTCTCGAGTGACGTTTCGTATGGAATTTCTAGATTCCTGTGGGTCTAAAATTTTACCGTAGGATGAGATCGAGTCTCCTATCCAGGACATTTGGGCTTCTGTCCCTTCAAAGCTAATTCGGTGCTGTGCTGTGGCGTAACGGATGGCTTGATCTAGCTCTTTCTGAGTAATTCCATGAGCTGCCAGATCCTGGAGTATGTGCTGAATGGCATGGACTGCTTCTGGGAGGCGAGTGGCGTCCAGCCCTGCATGAATCTGGAATGAACCAACATCTTCGAAGAGTTCATAGTCACTATTAATACTGTAGCAGAGTGCCCGCTTTTCACGCACTTCTTGGAATAGACGGGAGCTCATGGTTTCTCCTAAAATGAGAGAGAGAATTCTGAGGGCATAGCGTTGATGAGAGTGCTCTCCCTCGCAGTAGAAGCCTAGAGCAAGGTGGGCTTGCTCGATGTCTCTTTGCTCGGTGAGGATGGTGGGTGTGGCTAGTTCTCGACCGGAGAAGGTGGTAGGTTTGATTTGCGGTGCATTGAGTTCCGGCCTTTTTGTATTGGAGAGAGCTGTAGAGACCTCGGTACTGGTGATGGCCCCAGCGGCTGCGAGGATGGCGCCGGGCTGGAGATAATGAGTACGGTGGAAGTTAGAAATTTGTTCGCGATCAAGATTGGAGATCGATTCTTGAGTGCCTGTGATAGGCTGCCCTAATGGATGGGTTTTCCAGAGCGCGCGGGATAGAATATCATCGATATGCTCCCCGGGGTTCTCATAATACATGGTGATTTCTTCTTCGATCACTTCTCGTTCACGCTCTATTTCTTCGTGAGGAAAGGTGGAGTGCCAAGCCATATCGCAGAGTATATCTGTGAATAATGGTAGGAGCTCAGAGGGGCCTCGCGTGTCAATGCAGGTGAGATCTTCTGTGGTATACGCATTAATTGTACCTCCATTGCCTTCGATTTCCATGGTCAGTTCCCGCACACTTCGGCGCTGAGTGCCCTTAAAGATCATATGTTCTAAATAGTGGGCGGCGCCATTATGCTGGTTCTGTTCATAGCGGCTACCCACTGGCAGGTAGAGTGCTAGTGAGACACTCTCCATATGGGGCATTTCGGCTGTCGCAACATGGAGTCCGTGTTGTGTCGTATGTTGATAATGGACCATGGTTAGCTTTGCCGAAGGAGTTGTTCTGCTAGTGTAAGGTCTTCAGGGAATGTAATCTTTGGATTGAGAGTTTCATTAGCGACAAGGCGTGTGGGTATGCCGATGAGTTCTAACGCAGAGACCTCGTCAGTCACTAGAGATCCGCTGGCTGTGACACTTGCGTAAGCTTGTTTGAGTAAGCTGGCTTCGAAAATCTGAGGGGTTTCCATTAGCCATAGGTTATCTCGGCTAACAGAGTCTGAGACAAAGCCGTCACTATCAGCTCGTTTGACTGTTTCAGTGATTTGGCGAGAGCTTGTCGCGGCGCGGTGTTGAATTGCCTGCTCTAGGACTTTGATTATCTGTTGGGATGAGATGAGGGGGCGGGCCCCATCGTGCACGGCGACAAAGGAGGTGTCTTCTGCCAGATTAGCTAATCCATTAGCTACGGAATGATGGCGCTGACTACCTCCGTCGACTCTGGAGACTGGGGTGGTGAAGTTTGAGAAGTCGAGCGTATGAAACCGCTCTGGAGTTGTGACAATAATGAGCTGGTGGAGCAAAGGACAGCGAAGAAGGGCCCAGGCTGTTTGTTGTAAGACACTGGCTCCGTGTAATGGAGCCATTAATTTGTCAAATCCCATTCTTCTGCTGGACCCAGCGGCTACAATTATTGCGGCAGTAGTTTGCTCCCTCATTCTATAGTTAATGTGAGCCCCTGTTTCTAGGATGCCAAGCCTTTCTTCTGGAGAGAAAACGTTTTTTTAGAACGTACTTTGAAGACAAAAGAGGCCCATAGCCCTTTGGGGCATGAGCTATAATTAATTCTGGCACATAAAGTGCCAGAATTTCACCTTAACAACACAAATTATCTTATTTAAGCCATGGAGCTACCGGGTAGGCTTGGCATACTTGGGGGATTAGAATCTGATTGTTCATCAGCTGTAGGTGTCTCAGCTGCTTTTTCTGCCGCTTTTTCGGCAGCATTTCTTCCTGCTTGTGCCCCTTTTTTGATGCCTTCTTTTACAGACTGAGGAATGAATTCGTTCGCAAATGCTCCGGCGAAGACAGCTCCGTACGCAACGGAGTATGCTAGATCAAATGCGGCATCTGCTACGGCACCTTTTAGTTTGGGAGCTGCTTCTTGCGCTTTTGCCTTGGCATCAGTTGCTCCGGTTTTGACGGCGTCTTTGAAGCCTTCAAATTGTTGTTTGATTTCCTCTTCAGGAAATTCAGAAAATGGAGTTTGGGCTGATTCTGTCATAATATTTGGATTCTACTGTTATGGTTAAAAACTGGAGCATTTCTTAGTTCCATAGAAGTAGACCATATTTCGGAAAAAAAATTCATTATAATGCGCTCTTTTCTTTGTAACGACTGTGTGATGCTATTTCTTTGAGAAAAATAAGAAATTTATTGTTGGCCTGTTAGTCAGTGCCATACCTACAATACCTTCTCTAAGGTAAGGTGTGTGGTATGGTATCTAGCAGTTTTGCTGTTGGCAGCTTGGCAGGACGATCATAACCTACCCAAATCACAGTTGTTTCATCTGGCCCTATGTAGATAGACCAGAAATCTCTTTCTGATCCAGTCGTTCCAGATCGCTGATAGGTATTGCCTTTTGCTTGGTCTTGCATCGAGAGTAAGCTTCTTGTGGCATTTTCTGGTTCTGAAATCGATGAAGGGCTAGGGGAGTTTTGAAAGAGGACGGTGCCATCCATTAAGGTGATTTTCTCGATAAAGTAGGTGTGTGGCCGCTGACCCTTTGCTGCTAGTGAGCTATAGGCGGTTGCTAGCTCCAGAGGGGAGGCCGCTGCAGCTCCACGGAAGAGGTCTTCTGTACTTTGGAAGGGGCCTTTGAGGCCGACGCGTTTGAGAATTCTAATCGTTTCTTGTGCTCCTATCTGTCGCCCAGTGAGAACAGGTTGATTTCGGACGGGAGTTCGATTGCGCTCTAAGGCGGCGAGATCAATGAAGGGAGTGAGCACGGAGCCTAAGTCTCTGCGTGAATCAAGAGCTCTATTGTAACTACTTTTTGTGAAGTCTACCCCACCGATAAGGCGGCGAATGGCCCCGCTGGAATGCTCAATGGTGATGGCTGCGGTTTGTAATGCTTCTGATTCCGCAGTATGGGCCGTGAGGATTTTATGTAAGGTCTTCTGAAGCTCTGAGTTCTTTTTTAAATCGATAGATGTGTGTACTTGTAGCCCATCTGATCGGATATCGTGTTGATCCATGATAACTTGGAGATGGCGTTTGATCGATGAAACAGCATAGGATGAATGGTTGGTGGGGTTGTCCTCGGATAGATTAATGTTAGATTGTGTGGCTGTGTCGTACTGCTCTTTTGTGATGGCAGATGTCGAGAGCATTCTTTTGAGGGTTTGATTGCGCTGTTCTATTGCTGATTCTAAATCTTTGAGAGGGGAAAAGATGTGAGGGCCTCGAATGATGCCGACGATCAGAGCGGATTCAGAGAGATCTAATTCTGAGGTTGTTTTATCAAAATAGCGTTGAGCAGCTTGTTCAATACCGTAACAGCCAGAGCCGAAATAAATTCGGTTTAAATAATTTGTTAGAATATCTTCCTTGGAAAATTGTGTTTCCATACGGAGGGTGATGGCGATTTCTAGGCATTTCCTGTGTAGAGACTTTTCTTTGAGTTCGAAGCTGTTCCGAGTGAGCTGCATACTGAGAGTGGAGGCCCCTTGTGTGAGAGATCGGTCTTTTATATTACGGGCTGTGGCTCTTAATAACCCGCGGAGATCTACTCCGTGGTGGTGAAAGAATCTGGCATCTTCACGTGCTAGTAGGGCATCGGTGAAATGTTTAGGAATTTCAGAGTGTGTCACGCGGTGAGCTGAGGAGGAATGGAGGGTGCTGATTTCCAGGCCATGGCAATCGAGAATAGTCGCTTGCTGGGGAAGTTTCTTAATGTCAGCTATAGGGTACTTGAGGGAGAGAAAGTAATAGAAGCCTGCTATGGCGAGGAACACGCAGAGCCCTGCGAGGAGGATGCGATAGGCGATGACTAAGGGAGTGCGTAAAAACTCGGGGAATAGTATGAGCCATGGGTTTCTTCGTTTTGGGCGTTTCCAACTCATAGTGTTTGGGTGGCTAGTGTGGCTACTGGACGGGAATGGCGCGTGGAGGGCGATTACCGGGAACCAATTGGGCCTTCACGGGGTGGAAATCACAAGTGTATGGAGGGTTTTCATCTTCTGGGATCTCCGCGTGATAGGCACAGCCAGCTGCTCTGCAGCCTGAGGTGGCGTGTTGGGAGGTGAGGCGACAGAGCTCTGCTGACTGGAAAGGGAAATTTGGCCGTAATGACTTGGCCGGATAATCATTCTCGCTAGCATACTTCATGACATTCGCCCATATCGGCATGGCTAATATGGAGCCGTAACCTTGATCGATCGTGCGTTGGGGCTTATCCAAGCCTACCCAAACGGCACAGGTGACAGAGCTGGTGAAGCCGGCAAACCAGGCATCGTGGTAATTATTTGTAGTTCCAGTTTTCCCTCCTGCATCGAAGTTAAAGCCATGTTTGCTACTTAATGCCTTAGCGGTACCTGATTCTACGACTTCATTGAGCGTGTTACTAACGTTCCAGGTCGCTCCAGGAGAGGCTGCAATATAAGGTAACTGCCCTGCTCCGGGGTAAACGGTGTTTCCTTCTCTATCTAGAATGCGCTCGATCATATATGGGCGATATTTGGTACCTCCATTTGGAAAGATGGTGTAGGCAGCAGCGACGTCCCAAGGAGAGGCTTCGAAAGAACCTAGGTAAGCGGAAGGGGTGCTAGGGACTTTATCTTTGAATCCTACTTTTGAGGCGAGTAAGCGCACATTGTTTAAGCCTGCACGATCACCGACCCGGACAGAGGATGTGTTTCTGGATTCAGCCAGTGCGTCTTTCACCATGACGATAGGTTTGTAAGTGCCATTTGAGTTTGATGGGGACCAGCTGCGCTGTGCACCTGTGATTTCTCCGGGTTTTATCCTCGCGTCACTGATCCATTGCCCAGGCTGCATTCCTTGATCAAAGGCGGAAAGGTAGACAAAGGGTTTGAAGATTGATCCGACTTGTCGTTGGGCGTGTAGCGCTCGGTTATAGTGAGACTCATCGGCGTTTCTTCCTCCGACGACAGAGAGAACGGCTCCTGTTCTGTTTTCGATGCAAACGACCGCTCCTTGTAGATATTCTGGTGCCTTACGTTGATCGAGGGGAAGAGAGCTATAGGATGTGCGGGTGGGGTGCTTGTAGCCTGAGAGTCGCTCGATTGAGCGTAAATGGCGATCGAGCGATTCTTCTGCCTTGGCCTGTAAGTTAGAGTCAATCGTCGTAAAAATCTGAAGTCCTCCGTATTGGATATTATGGTCCTCCAGGATTCGATCAAGTTCCCTACGGACAGCATCCATTGCGTAGGACTTGTTGCTGTTTCTTCGTTGTTTCGGTCTGATATGAGGGATCTCATTAGCCGCAACGTCTTTTTCAGCTTGGGTAATGAATCCGTAGTGGACCATTCTTCCTAGAGTGACGTCTCGCTCCCGTTTCGCCTTTTCTAGGCTTCGGAAAGGGGAAAATGTATTTGGCGCGCGGATGATGCCGGCCAGCATTGCTGAGTCGCCCAGAGTAAGATCGCTCGCAGGTTTTTCAAAATAAACGACAGAAGCTGCTTGTATACCCAGCATGGAGTGCCCCCAGAAAATACGATTCATGTAGTGCTCCATGATTTCATCTTTTTTGTAGGCGGCTTCGATTCGGAGGGCGACGGCTATTTCTAGTAGTTTCCGGTCGATGGTTTTTCCTCCAAGGGGGAATGTATTCCGGGCGAGTTGCATGGAAAGGGTTGATGCTCCTTCGCGTTTCCCTTCTGTGACTGCGCGGTAGAGTATACGGGCTACTCCTCGAAGATCGACACCATAGTGGCGATAAAAGCGTGCATCTTCTCGAGCGACTAATGCCTGGGGGAAGTATGGTGAAATGTGTTCGATTGGGACGACTAGGCGGTTATCACCATGCATTTTTCCTAATTCTGTTTCCCCATCCTTGGCGTAGACAATCGAGCGGGCAGGCATTTCGGCAATTTTGTCCATATCGTAAGGGAGAGCCCTTAAATAGTAGGCAGTAGCAATCGTGAAAAAGGCCATGAAACCTAAGAAGGCCAGCGATAGCGCTAAACGTGTTGGCCACTTAATCCATGAACTCCAGGAGGAAGTGGAGCGGCCTATTACCATAAATGGGAAGAAAACAATCCATAGAAAACCTTGCAGGAATGGGTGCTTGGGTTTCGTAGATGAAGCTTTTTTTGAATGGCTGGATGTTTTGCGGTGTTTACGACGTTCTTCTCGTGCCGTCGCTCTTTTTTTAGCGGCTTTACTCTGTTGCTTAGTTCGTTGACGAGGTGGCATAGTCTGAGGTGGTGAGCATAGACGTGTTACTTGTATTTGCAATGCTAATTTTCCAGCATATGCGAGAATAGAAAAGATGCGTATAGACTATTCCTAGTGGTGAAACTGCCTAATCGTATGATGGACATGTGATGGAAGTATTCTAGAAGGGGAGAATAAAAAACACCCACTAAGGTTTGTTTTGCCTTAGCGGGTGTTTTCTATCTTGACTAGTGGTTTGTTGGAAAGTCATTGGGTTCCACACCAAATCCAACAAGGAAATAAAGTGGCTCTATTCCTCCCTTAAAATACATCATATTTGCAAGGTTTGAGACAAAGCTTACTGATGAATGTTCAAAGAAAGTTCTATTTTTTTGAGGTAGCTTTTTTAGGCCAGTTCATTGGGGCGATCCTGCTTTTTTTCTATATATGATTGGACTTTATGAAAGTGTCGTATTCTGTGATGAGCGGTTACTGCGTGCTCTTTTGTAGGTCTTATATTATATCATATTTGAATTTGGACTTGGGAGGCCCTTATCTCATTATATGACTCGGTCACGAATTGTGACGATGGAAGGAAAGGAGGTAACAAGGGGGATTTTTTTAAAGAGAGCTCTACTCCGTGGTATTCCAATTGATTGGCTGACGTTTTTCTTTGGGCGTTGTAAAGGCTTACATGATAGCGCATCAGGTACAATCGTTGTCTCAAAATCAGTTTATGATGAACTAGGACAAAAACATGACGAATGAATCAGAGGTTTATTGAGAATCTATTTCAATGATTCATTCGTCTTTCTGATAGATGCTATGACTTCGAATAAATTTACACTTGTAACGCTGTTACAATAGCATCTCCCATTTCACCTGTGGTTACCTTTGTCTCTCCTTTTGCTCCTGTAAATAGATCTGCGGTGCGTAGTCCTGCGCTAATTGCTGCATTGACGGCTTCATCGATGGCATTAGCAGCTGTATGTTCCCCTAAAGAGTATTTGAGGAGCATACTTAGTGATAAGATTTGGGCGATGGGGTTGGCTATTCCTTGGCCTGCGATATCAGGGGCGGATCCTCCTGATGGTTCATACATGCCGAAGTAGAGTCCGTTGTCGTTTTTAGATCCCAATGAGGCACTGGGTAACATACCGAGTGATCCTGAGATCATGGCCATTTCATCGGAGAGGATATCACCGAAGAGATTTCCTGTGACGATGACATCAAAGCTGGCTGGCTGTTTGATGAGCTGCATGGCCGCGTTATCGACGTAGAGGTGGGAAAGTTCGACCTCTGGGTAGTGTTTGGATACTTCGATGCAGGTTTCACGCCATAAGATGGAGTTTTGGAGTACATTGGCCTTATCTACTGATACTAAGCGTTTGTCACGAGCCATGGCGGCTGTAAAGGCGATGTGGCAGATGCGTTCGATTTCACTTTTCTTGTAGACCATCGTGTCAATCGCTGTGATGTCTCCATCCTCTTCTGTCGTGATGCTTTTTGGCTGGCCAAAATAGATTCCACCCGTCAGCTCGCGGACGCAGAGTACATCGAAGCCATTGGGTATGAGTTCATTCTTTACCGGTGAAGCATGGCGAAGTGCTGGTAGGCAGACTCCTGGGCGTAGATTGGCATACAGTCCGAAATGGCTGCGGAGGGGTAGTAGTGCTCCTCTTTCAGGTTGTTCATCGGGAGCTAAGTTTGCCCACTTGGGGCCACCGACTGAGCCGAATAGTATAGCGTCGGCTTTTTCACAGGATGTGACTGTTGCTTCTGGTAGAGGGCTATTGACTGCATCAATAGCAGCTCCTCCGACCAAGCAAAGTTCACGTTGAGCAGTGAAACCAAACTTGGCACAGGCGACATCGAGCACTTTTAGCGCCTGAGTCATGACTTCTGGTCCGATCCCGTCTCCAGCAAGGACTGCAATATTGTAATCACGTGACATGCCCTCCAGTATCAGTATGAGGGGAAG
This sequence comes from uncultured Verrucomicrobiales bacterium, assembly GCA_964561965.1. GTDB lineage: Bacteria > Verrucomicrobiota > Verrucomicrobiia > Verrucomicrobiales > Akkermansiaceae > Rubritalea. Next base: position 12,283 of record CAZLQY010000001.1, on the reverse strand, counting down.
GCGTAAAGAGAAGCCTTGTTTCGTCGATAAAAAAGATCTGTTTGGTGGAGAAATCGGGGGATGAGCAAAACCTCTGAGAGGCGGTACGCACAAGGGCCTACTACTCTAGGGCTCTAGTGCTGGAAGAGCTCAGAATCCAGGAAGAATCGCTTAAGCTCTACTTGTGCTGTTTCTGGTGCATCAGAAGCGTGGCAGATATTAAACATGGAATTGGTGCCGAAGTCTCCGCGAATAGTGCCTTTAGGCGCTGTCGTAGAATCAGTTGGGCCTAAAATATCACGAACCTTAGTGATCGCTTCTTCACCTTTGAGGGCGAGGGCGACGATTGGTTTTTCTTTCATGAATTCCTTTAGTCGTGGAAAAAATGGACGGTCTGAGACGTGTCCGTAATGTTCGTCGAGCAATTCATCTGTGAGTTGCATCATCTTAATACCCTGAATGGAAAGGCCTGCATCCATGAAGCGTTTGAGGACTTCGCCCCCTAGGTTTTTCTCAATACAGTCTGGTTTGAATAAGATAAGAGTGGTTTGGATCGGCATAGAGGATTTATGGATGTTCTGTTGGGTTCAGGCAAGAGTAATATATATGTGTTCTTAACGGCTTTTTTGGTGAAGAAGACCCTTGCAATCTCTAAAAGTTTCTCTATTCAACCCTCAGCGCGCCTAATTGTGAGAAATCTATTATCAGACCCAGCTTGGAGACCAGACGAACTAGGAGAGCCATTACCTAACGATAGGCATGCGGTTTCTGTTTGTTTACCAACATGGGAATCTGTGATTGGTTATGAAGAAGGGCGAGATAAAGTCCTTCACAAACTAAAATGTGGCTATCCACGGTTTTTTAAGCATCCGGCGATTGAGCGTTTATTTGCGGAATGTAGTGCTGCGGTTACGAATGATACGGAGCGAGCTGTTGTGTTTCCCGATAAAGAGGCTGCTCAGAGAGCGCACCGATTTGTTGAGAAGAGGACGGGTGTTGCCGTGCGTGTTCATAGTTATGAGGGCCTTCAGGCTGTGGTTGCTCCAGTAGATATCTATCCTGTTCTTATGGAATACTGGCGCTATACAGGGGAGGTAGTGAGTAGTAGGCAGGCCGTTAATATTCTTGAGGGGAATGAACACCCTGAGCATAATTCACAGTTATTAAGAGAATATATAGCAGGATTAGGTTCTTACGGTGCAGATGATGTGTTTTTATATCAAAGTGGGATGGCTGCTATTTTTAATATCCACCGTGTGGGTTCAAGGTTATCTCCTGGAAAAAAGACATTACAGTTAGATTTTCCGTATGTTGATGCCCTGAAGGTGCAAAATCACTTTGCAGCAGGTGCTGTGATGTTGAATGAGACCCAGGGTGAACCATTTGAGGAAGCTCTGCAGCGCATACGGCAAGGAGAGTTTTCCGTCGTCTTCTGTGAGTTACCGAGTAATCCTTTATTACATACAGTAGATATGGTTCGTGTCTCTGAAGCCTGTCGTGATGGCGACGTGCTTTTAGCTGTAGATGATACGGTAGCTAGTGTTTATAATGTCGATGTTTCTGAGTACGCCGATGTTGTAAGCTCGAGTTTAACGAAGTGGATCTCAGGTGTTGGTGATGTTATGGCCGGCGCTGTACAGTTGAATGAGAAATCGTCATTTTATAATGATCTGAAAGGATTCTTCCTAGAAGATAGCCCGAGAGGTTCAAAGTTATATGCTGCGGATGAAGAGGCTTTGCTGAAGAATGCACAAGGATTTGAGGCCAGGATTCAAAAGGCGAATGTGAATGGTGAACTGTTAGCGGGGTATTTGAAGGAGCACCCAGCAGTGGATCATGTATGGTATCCAAAGTTTACGGATAAGGAGCGTTATGATGTGTTACGCAGAGAAAAAGGAGGGTACGGTGGACTGCTGTCCTTCACTCTTAAGCAGCCCAAGCGTGCTCCCAAGGTCTTTGATTCTCTCGAGTTGTGTAAAGGCCCTAGTCTAGGGACGGAGTTTACATTGGTCAGCCCTTACACCTTACTAGCGCATTACGATGAGCTAGAATGGGCAGAGGATTGTGGTGTAGAGTCTCATTTGATTCGAGTTTCGGCCGGTATAGAGGACAGCCAGATTCTGGTTGATGCCTTTGGCAAGGCTCTAGAGGCATAGAAATGAGTGGCTACTTGGTCTGAGGTGGATAATGTGCTTTAGATTAGTAGGTTGCGTTTTGAGTGTGGGCGTTCTGCCACGGTGCTTTATTGTTTTGTAGGATTCCATTATGACGAGATCATTCTAACAGCGGTATTTTAAAATTGGAGCTGGCCAATCTGGTTTTAAAAGATAAGGATGTCTTAACCTTTTATTAGAACGGTCATGATTGAGTATCAGAGAGAGAGACAGCAAATGATTCCGGATTCGGCAGTGAAGATTATTGGAATAGGTGGAGCGGGAGCCAATATGTTAGACCGTGCAGCGATGGATGGTATGGAGGGGGCAGAGCTGTTGAGCCTGAATTCTGATTTGCGTAATTTGGCTCAATCTGTAGCTGGTGAGAAACTTCAACTTGGTAAGAAACTTACTCGCGGGCTAGGTGCGGGAGGAGATCCTGAAGTAGGGCTGAAAGCGGCACAAGAGGTGGAATTGGAAATACGAGATTCATTACGAGACCGTGAAATTGTTTTTATTTGCGTAGGTTTAGGTGGTGGGACGGGTTCAGGTGCGGCTCCTTTGGTGACACGAATCGCTCGAGAGATGGGGGCCTTTGTCGCTGTATTTGCAACGATGCCGTTTCATTTTGAAGGTAAGCGTAGGAAAGATCAGGCCGAGAGCTCTTTGAACGAGCTTTCTGTATTGGCGAATGCGTTAGTTACTTTTGATAATGGGCGGATGGGTGAGCTTGTCTTGGCTAAGGCTGGTATTCATGATGCATTTGCTGCGGCGGACCGTATGATATCAGATAGTATACGTGCTGTGACTCGTATCGTCACTAGACCAGGTCTAATCAATATGGGCTTAGATGATGTTATGTCAGCGTTGAGTTCTCATAAATCCAGGTGTTTGTTTGGTTCAGGCCTTGCGCATGGAGAGAACCGTAGTCAACAAGCTCTTAGTAATGCATTAAATAGTCCACTCTTGGATAAAGGAGCTTTATTGAAGAAAACGGGAACGGCTTTGGTTCATATTTGTGGAGGAGAAGATATGACCTTGTATGAAGTGGAGCTGTTGATGCGTGATCTTTCAAAGCATGTTACGGAATCTGCTCATATTCTTTTTGGGGCAGCAACGGATGAAACGATGGGAGATAGCATGAGTGTCACGATTATTAGCTCTCTTCCTGAGGATGTGTTAGTAAGTGCTTCTGAAGGGGGGGCGGCATCGGCATCGGCATCGACTTCTGTCTCTGGAGAGGCGGAAGAGATTGTACCGGCGAAGGAGGAAGCATTGGTGACTTCAGAGAGATTGGTCGTGCCTCTAACTGTTTCGTCTGATCCTGTTGATGAGGTGATCGTGAAGGATGATCAGGATGACGAAGTTGAAAATACGATAGATGCGCCAGAAGAAGATTCGTCAGAAGAAGCGGATCTTGCAGAGCTTGTCTCTGATGAGGCTGAGATACCAAGTGATGAACCGAGTAAGGAGAGCAGTCGTCAAAGTGAATCTGTGATGGACTCGTTAATCTCTGTTTTCTCCAAGGAGAGTTCTACTCGAGAGAAAGAAGAACCAGTTGTTGAATCTGAAGGGCCAGAGAGTGGAGAGTCAGAAGATCTTGCAGAACAAAATGATGATGAGTCTAGCAAAGGAGATGCAGAGAGTGATGTTTCCGCTCTAGATGAAGATCAGGACTTGGCAACGACTTCACAAGGTGAACTTAGCTTAGACGGTGGGCCTAGAGGGAGATTTGAGGGAGAGGCCCCTAATCTAATCGATGGCGAAGATCTAGATGTTCCTCCATTTATGCGTAAGCGATAAAATAGGAGTTATAGATAAAGCAGGTTTGTAGGATGCCTTTGTAGAATGCAATACGTGGAGTGTAGAGTGTTGTCTTATCGATGGGGCAGAGAGAAAAAGAGGGGGAACCTATCCTTGTTCTATTCTTACCCAATTTACACTACTTGTGCCTAGGGGGCTGGGTGAGAGAGGGAGGAAGAAAAGAGGAATAAAAGAAGGCGAACTATGATTTACTTTGGCTCTGCGGAATTGTTTCCGTAGAAGCTCTGGATATAACCGGCTTCGATGAGGGTATCTTGCCATGAAGAGAGGAGATTACCTGAGAAAATCCTTCTTGCGCGCCCGATCCAAGAGTCCGCTTTGATCACGTCATCTTCTCGGAAGGCTAGGCTAGCATTGGCATAATAATGAAATGGAGAATCATCGCGAAAGTCAAATCGTTGAGATAACTCCTGGATCTCTTCTTCGAGTTCCTGTTTCCTTTCATCACTGATGTCTTTTTCTTCCGTGAGTTTGATTTTACAGAGGAGTGATTTAAATAATACGAGGCGATGCATGCCTTTTGTGGAATCCGGTATTGATGGCTCAATTTTTTTGAGGGCTTCGTGGCAAGAGGCCCATTGGTGTTGGACGAATTGTAGCTCTGCTAAATTGAACTGAATATTAATATTATTTTCGGTTAAAGAATTCGCATGGAGGAAAATTTCGCGAGCTTTTTCAAAGTTTCGGAACTCAACGTGGCAGGCGCCCTTAAGATTCACGATGTTTGGGTCATCCTTCAATATTTTTTCGCAGAGGTGGATTTCATCGAGAGTTTCAAAAATACGCTTGAGAGAGAATAAGCGTGAAGCTTCATTCGCATGTTTTATGTACGCAGCTCTCTGCTCTTCTGGAAGGTTACTGAAGCGTGCCTTGAGTTCTTCATGTGTGTTTTGAGCACTCAGAGTATTTACGATGAGCGCAAAAGTACCAATAATGATGCTGAGATGAAATATATTCTTAGTCATAGGAAAATGTTTACTATCGATAATTAACGATTGATCCCGTAATTAGCAAGCAAGGAAGCCGTGATTTTTATAGAGAGAGGCACTATGATTGGCTGTGGCTAATCTAGATATGCTGAAATCTCCGATGAGATGATATCATTTCGTATGATGATAGGTGTTATTCGTCCTGAAATAATCGAGGACATGAGGGTGTGTCCATTGAACCGCTTGAGGTGAAGAGATGTTGTTACGAATAGCCGTTGCAGAGGCGGGGTGATGCCCAGTGAGGGTGATGTGCTTGAATTGGTGATATTCTTTTGGTTTGGAGCCTCTCGTGAAAATGAGGAATTGAACGAGACGAGCTAGATGAGTGTTGCGCGCCCATTGATGATAGTTTTCCCACTGATCTGTGCCCATTAGCCAGTATAATTCCGCATCTGGATACTTTTTCTGCATGACTTCTGCTGTCCGCCAAGAGTAACTGGGCTGAGGGGCTAATAATTCAAAGTCATCGACAATGGCCCAGGGTAGTTGCTGGGTAGCGAGTTGACACATTGCTAACCGGCTTTCACTACTCGCAGTTTTCTTGTTCAATTTATGGGGGGATTGGCGGCAGGGAAGAAAAATGACTTTGTCCAGAGCGTGTTCCCTCATCGCTTTAGACGCGATGTAGGTGTGCCCAAGGTGGATGGGGTCAAAGGTACCTCCAAAAAGGCAAATTTTACGTTTCTTTGGTTTTGCTTTTTGCATGTGTGTTTGAGGCCAGAGTAAGAGAGCTCTGAGCGGAGAAATGCTTAATCTCTTCGAGTGAGTTCTACAAAGACGTCTTCTAAAGATCCGCTGCGGCGGTGAAGCGTGCGGATTGGCCAGCCATGCTGGCTAGCTAAATGAGCAATACGCTCTCTAGAATCTGTATCTGAGTCACATAAAATACTATACTTTACCCATTCGTCAGGAGTTTCTCTGGCAATGACTCGTTTGACGTGAGTGAGCTCTTCTAGTTTCTTTTTTGCCGTATCAGCATCGGCTCGTATTTCTAGTGTGATGTGGCCCGCTGCACGCATATTGTTGACTAAATCTTTTGGGTTCCCATTGGCCTGAATTTTACCTTGATCTAGGATGATCACATGGTCACACGTCATCTCAACTTCACTGAGAATATGGGTGGAGAGTAGGACCGTATGTGTTTGGCTAAGGTTTTTGATCAATTCACGAATGGAGCGTATCTGGTTAGGGTCCAGACCGTTCGTGGGTTCATCTAAAATAAGGAGTTCAGGGTTGTTGATCAGAGCATCAGCTAAGCCAACGCGTTGCCGATACCCCTTGGAGAGAGTTTTGATCATTCTTCTCTTCATGTCAGCGAGGCCACATAAGTGAATAGCGTCGCCTAAAGATTGCCTTAACTGCCGTCCATTTAACCCCTTCAGCTCTCCGCGAAACTTGAGGTATTCTCTCACCCTCATGTCATCGTATAACGGGACGTTTTCTGGCATGTAGCCGATGCACTTTCTTGCTTTAATCGAGTCGCGGAAGATATCGTGTCCTGAGATGACTGCGGAGCCTTGAGTGGGAGGGAGAAATCCAGTGAGCATCCTTAGAGTCGTCGTTTTTCCAGCACCGTTGGGGCCTAGAAAACCGACGATTTGACCTTTTTTGACTTCAAAAGAAAGATCATTTACGGCGGTGAATCGACCATAGCGTTTGGTGAGATTTTGGACTTCGATCATATTCGTTATATTTTTAGAAAAAAGGGCGGCAAATTAGCCTTGTGTCATTGACTAATCCTTCCGCGGCCCGTAATAACACTTATCCTTCATTCCAACCAAGGATAATTTAGGTTCGTCTAAATATATATACTAACTACAACAACTGAAATGAAATCATCTGTCTCAGCCCGACTCAACGCAGATCTTCTCGATCAAAAATTCGAACAGTGGTGTGACGACCCTCTTTCAGTGGAGCCCACTTGGTCAGCATTTTTTGAAGGATTTGAGTTAGGTGCAGCACAGGTGAAGAAGGCTGAAGAAGCGCATTCAGCACCCCAATCAAAGGTAGCATCTCCAAAGGCGATATCTCCAATCGTTGCTCAGCCTGTTGCCGCTGCCAGTACGGAGGTGGATTCAGGTAGTTCTGAAGATCAGCTTGCGTTCCGTGGTGGTGTGGTCAGTTTGGTATATAATTATCGGACACTGGGGCATACTCAGGCTGATATCAATCCATTGTCCGATTCCCCAGAACGAAATAAACGTTTAGAGTTAGACCAGTTTGGATTGTCTGAGGCCGATCTTAATCGGGAGGCAGCGACACAGTTTTTCCGGAAAGGCCAGCCTATGAAATTAGGTGAGATGGTGCAGGAGTTAGAGAAAACGTATTCCGGGCGTATTGGCTTTGAGTTCATGCACATCCATAATACAAATGTACGTAATTGGATCCGTGCTCGTATTGAACATCGTTTTGAGAACCCTCAGACCGCTGGGTTTACTGATGAGCAAGTGCTGCGTTGGATACTTGATGCGGAGCTATTTGAGAGTTTTCTGGGTAAAAAGTTTTTAGGAGAAAAGAGATTTTCTCTCGAAGGGGGAGAGGGCCTAATGGTACTTCTCAATGTCATTTTAGAGAGAAGCCCTGCTTCTGATGTTTCTGAGATTGAACTAGGTATGGCCCACCGTGGCCGTCTGAATGTATTGAGGAATTTCATGCAAAAGTCACTGACGACCTTGCTCTATGAATTCACCCCAAATTATGTGCCCGCCATTGTAGCTGGTGATGGGGATGTGAAGTATCACCTTGGATATGAAGTGACTCGTCAACTTAAGGATGGAGAAGTGCGTCTCAGCTTAGCTGCGAACCCCAGTCACTTAGAGGCCGTTAACCCTGTCACAGAAGGAAAAGCCAGAGCTCGGCAGCGCATGATTGGCGATGATAATGATGGTGGTGATCCGCTTCGCCTAGGTACAGATCGTAAGCGTGTCTTACCATTATTAATCCATGGAGATGCAGCGTTTGCTGGCCAGGGATCCGTCGCAGAGGTGCTTAACCTTTCTCAGCTTAAAGGATATCAGACAGGTGGTACGATTCATTTGATTGTGAATAATCAGATTGGCTTCACCACGATGCCTAAGGATGCTAGATCTTCTTCTTACGCGACGGATGTCGCCAAGATGGTGGAAGCTCCAATTTTACACGTAAACGGGGAAGACCCTGATCAGCTGGTTTGGGCTGCTATCTTCGCATTAGAGTTTCGTCAGAAATTTGGTAAAGATATCGTGATCGACATGTATTGTTACCGTCGCCAAGGTCATAATGAAACAGATCAGGCCGCCTTCACCGCCCCACAGATATATCGTACGATTTCCGGGCGTAAACCTCTTGGGCAATTGTTTAAATCTCAACTGGTCGAACAGGGGCGGATGAGTCAGGCAGAAGTAGATCACGTTCAAAAAAGTATTTGGGATGAATTAGAAGAGGGCTATGCAAGAATGCGAGAGCTCGAAGAAAGTAATGACCGGGATTCCTTCTTTGGCTCTACAGCAGAACCTCAACCGCCATATTCACATAGCCCTATTCCTACGGGATTGAAAATGGAGGTTATTGAACATATAGGGAAAACTCTGACGACCATTCCTGATGGCTTTACTCCTCACCCTACATTGGAAAAACGCTTCCTCTCTCGCCGCCGAGAGGCGATGGAATTAGGAGAAGGGATTAACTGGGCTTTTGCCGAGTCCTTAGCCTTTGGTGGCTTACTAATGGAAGGGAATCCTGTCCGGTTATCTGGGCAAGACTGCCGCCGAGGAACCTTTTCACAACGTCACGCTGTCTTCTACGATTATGAAACAAGAGAGCGTTACTTCCCCTTACGTAATTTGGCAGAGAGCCAAGCGAAATTCTGTGTATACAATAGTCTTCTCTCAGAGTTCGCCGTTTTGGGCTTTGATTATGGGTACTCAATTGGTTGCCCAGGGATGTTGACATTATGGGAAGCTCAATTTGGTGACTTCTCGAATGGAGCTCAGGTGATTATTGATCAGTTCATCGCCTCCGCCGAATCGAAGTGGCAAACACCATCTGATCTAGTTATGCTACTACCTCATGGTTACGAGGGGATGGGGCCAGAGCATTCCAGTGCTAGATTAGAAAGGTTTTTACAACTTTGTGCGGAAGATAATATACAAGTTGGAAACTTCACCACACCCGCCCAGTATTTCCACGCATTACGCCGCCAGAAACGCCGTGGTTTCCGGAAACCGTTGATTATTATGACTCCGAAGAGCTTACTCTCTCGTGAAGAAGCAGTTTCCTCTGTAAACGACTTTCTTGAGGGTTCATCCTTCCAAGAGATCTTACCGGATGATAAGGAATTTGCGAACCCTGAGAAGGTGAACCGAATCGTATTTTGTTCTGGAAAAGTATATTATGATCTTAATGCTTATCGTAATGAATTAGGGCTAGATACCGCAGCCATCCTTCGCATAGAGCAGCTTTATCCTTATCATGAAGACTTGGTAAAAGCTCTAGTAAGCTATTTCCCCAATGCAGCCAAGTTCGTCTGGTGTCAGGAAGAGCCGCGTAACATGGGAGCATACACGTTCATCGCACCATTATTGGAAGAAACTCTAGATAGCCGTATTCGCTATGCTGGGCGTAAGGCCGCAGCTAGTCCCGCCACTGGAGCGAAAGCTTCTCATATACGAACGCAACGGAAACTTCTGGAGGAAGCGTTCAATTGTTAATTTCTCATCAATTTCTACTTTAATTATTACTAACATGTCATTCGAAGTTATCATTCCTGCTGCAGGAGAGTCCGTCACTTCAGCCAACGTTGCCCAGTGGCACAAGAGCTCTGGTGAGGTAGTGGCCAAAGGCGATATTATCGTCACACTTGAAACAGATAAAGTTTCTCAAGAGTTAGAGGCAGAAGTCGCCGGAGTTCTAAACATTGTTATTCCAGAGGGAGAAGAAGTTGCTATTGGTACAGTGGTCGCCACGATCGCTGAAGGATCTATTCCAGCAGCCCCATCGGAGCCAGTTGTAGTAACAGAATCCAGCAGTGTAGCAGAGCCTGCTGCATCATCAGAACAGACGACAGGAAAGACTCTCGATGTTGTTGTGCCAGCCGCAGGAGAGTCCGTCACTTCAGCGAATGTCGCACAATGGCATTTTGCTACAGGTTCACAAGTCACAAAAGGAGCCAGCTTGGTAACTTTGGAAACAGATAAAGTTTCTCAAGAGTTAGAAGCAGAAGCTGACGGCATCTTATCTATTGTCGTTCCTGAAGGAGAAGAGGTTGGGATCGGTACAGTCGTTGCGACTATTACTGTTGGCGCTGTAGTATCTACTTCCACAGTATCATCGCCTCCTGTGGCCAAAGCTTCCGCACCCGCACCAGAAGTCGTGGCAGCACCAGAGCAAAAACCAGCCCAGCCAGTAACCCCTTCAACAGTCGCCTCTCCAGTTAAGCTGAAGCCTGATTTATCAATCACTCCTGACGTAGCAGAGCATGTAAGTACCCCTGAGACAGATGGGCGCACGACTAGGAAAAAGATGTCCATGCTGCGCCGTAAAATAGCGACACATCTTGTCAATGCACAACAAACAGCTGCCATACTAACCACTTTCAATGAAGTGGATATGACCGCTGTAATGGAACTCAGAAAATCCGTTCAAGCTGATTTTGTGAAAAAGCATGATTGCAAGCTAGGCTTCATGTCTCTCTTTGTGAAAGCCGTTGTCCAAGCTCTTAAGGATGTCCCTACAATGAACGGTATGATTGACGGTACAGATGTGGTTCAAAATCATTTCTATGACATTGGTGTCGCCGTTGGTACAGAAAAAGGTCTAGTTGTTCCTGTGATTCGGGATTGCGAGCAGAAAAGCTTCGCGGAAGTGGAAAAAGATATCATTGGCTATGCCAATAAAGCTCGTGAAGGCTCGATACAACTAGCAGACCTTCAAGGAGGGTGCTTCACCATATCTAATGGTGGAGTGTATGGCTCATTACTCAGCACCCCCATTTTAAATCCTCCACAGAGCGGTATTCTCGGAATGCATACGATTCAGCAGCGGCCTGTGGCAGTGGATGGTAAGGTAGAGATTCGGCCCATGATGTACTTAGCTTTGAGTTATGATCATCGTTTAGTTGATGGGAAAGAAGCTGTTACCTTCTTGATTCGTATAAAAGACTGCCTAGAGAATCCTCATCGCCTAATGCTAGAGATTTAATCTCTAGCGTTGATTATGAATGTTTTTAGCAGCGTAGCCTTTTTTAAAGCTGCGCTGTTCTTTTATTATCATGAATCCTAAATTAGCTATATTTTTCAAAGGATTTGCCATGGGAGCGGCAAATGTGATTCCTGGAGTGTCAGGCGGTACCGTAGCTTTCATTACAGGGATTTATCAGAGATTGATTGATGCGATTAAATCGTTCGATATCAAATTGATGAGCCTTGTCCTGCGAAGAGACTTTGTGGGGGCATGGAAGCATGTTGATGCTAACTTTTTACTACCTCTTTTAGTTGGCGTCGTTGTCAGTATCTTGACGATTGCTAAAGTGCTTAAATTTGGGTTTGAATCCTACCCCATCCTTGTCGCAGCTCTTTTCTTCGGCCTTATAGCCGCATCAGTCTATTCTGTAGTGAAGATGGTTCGGCAATGGTCTTTGGCCACCGTATTCGCTCTGATTGTTGGATTAGGGCTAGCAGTAAGCCTAATCTTTATTCCAGAAGCTGCTGAGAATAGAAATTTTTTTTATCTCATGCTGTGTGGAGCAGTAGCGATGTGTAGTATGATTATTCCCGGTATTTCAGGGTCTTTTGTCTTATTATTGTTAGGTAATTATCATCTAATTATGTTAGATTCTGTTAATGCTCTGAGAAATGGGCAATGGGCTGAAGTGGCCGCGATAGGTGCTCCTGTAGGGATTGGTGCTATAGCTGGGCTTCTGTTGTTATCTCGAGTGCTTAGTTGGTTATTTCGTAAGTTTCACGATCTAGCAGTGGCCTCAGTGAGTGGCTTTGTCGCAGGATCTTTACTATTGATTTGGCCTTGGAAGCGTCCACTTGAAGTTCTAATAAAGGACGGTGAAGAAAAAGTCCTAAGCTATGAGAGGTTTCTTCCTGAATGGAATAATGATTTATGGTCTGCTGTAGGCGTTGCTGTACTTGGTGCTTGTATCGTTCTTACTTTAGAATGGGTTGGTTCTAAGAATAACTCTCGTTAATCAATAAAGAGCGCTGCTGCAAACCGACGCAGATTGAGGTATTAAGTTAGGTCAAAATATCTTCCGGTTACCAAGTTAGTAATTTTTGCTTAGCGTGAGTCTAGGTAACTCCTCATACGCATTAACCTAAGAGTTTCATCATGCTGATCATTTGGCAGTTACGG